>CAVVLH010000091.1:0-8122 GCA_963748805.1 uncultured Alphaproteobacteria bacterium
CCCTGTCCAACTCACCAACCGCTAAGCCGCCATCAGTTGAGGCTCGCCTCATCCGGCCCCGCTTGCGGCAGGCCGTTGTCGACTGATTTTCACCGCCCATCCTTCGAGACGCGCGCGTTGCGCGCTCCTCAGGATGAGGACCTGATGTGCGGCTCGATTTAGACCCTCGTGGTGAGGAGCCGCGTCAATTGGCGCGGCGTCTCGAACCATGAGGCCACTGGCCCGACATGGTGCCGAGCCAATTTGCTGTCCTTCAGTTCAGCTTTCGCTTCGACACCGGCGCCTCGAACTGGGCGATCTCCGCGGTTTGGCGCGCCTTGCCGTTGAACGTCAGCACGTTGCCTTCCGCCGAGATGGCGACGTGATCGCCGTCATGGACCTCGCCGGCCAGGATCATCTCGGCGAGCGGATCCTGCAAATTGCGCTGGATCACCCGCTTCAGAGGACGCGCGCCATAGGCCGGGTCCCAGCCCTTGGCCGCGAGCCAGTCGCGCGCAGCCGCATCCAGCGTCAGCGTGATCTTGCGATCCTCCAGAAGCTTCGACAGCCGGGTGAACTGGATCTCCACGATCCGTCCCATCTCGCTCTTTTGCAGCCGATGGAACAGGATGATCTCGTCGACGCGATTGAGGAATTCGGGACGGAAATGCGCACGCACCGTGCCCATCACCAGTTCGCGAACGGCCGAGGTATCCTCGCCTTCCGGCTGGTTGACCAGGAATTCCGAACCGAGATTCGACGTCATGATGATCAGCGTGTTGCGGAAATCCACCGTGCGGCCCTGACCGTCGGTCAGGCGGCCGTCATCGAGGACCTGCAACAGCACGTTGAAGACATCCGGATGGGCCTTTTCGATCTCGTCGAACAGCACGACCTGATAGGGCCTGCGCCGCACGGCCTCGGTAAGCGCCCCACCCTCGTCGTAGCCGACATAGCCGGGCGGTGCACCGATCAGCCGCGATACCGAATGCTTCTCCATGTATTCGGACATGTCGAGGCGCACCATCGCGGTCTCGTCGTTGAAGAGATATTCGGCGAGCGCCTTGGTCAGCTCGGTCTTGCCGACGCCGGTGGGGCCTAGGAACATGAACGAGCCCATCGGCCGGTTCGGATCCTGCAAGCCCGCGCGCGACCGCCGCACCGCGGTTGCGACCGCATGCACGGCTTCGGCCTGGCCGACCACGCGTTGGCCAAGGCTTGCCTCCATCTTCAGGAGCTTGTCCTTTTCGCCTTCCAGCATCTTGTCGACCGGCACGCCGGTCCAGCGCGACACTACCTGGGCGATGTGGTTGGCGGTGACCGCCTCCTCCATCATCTCGCCGGCGTTCTCCTTGGCCTCGATGTCGGCGAGCTTTTTCTCAAGCTCGGGAATCCGGCCATAGGCCAATTCGCCGGCGCGCTGGAATTCGCCGCGGCGCTGGGCGTTGGCGAGTTCGATGCGCAGCGCGTCGAGCTCGCTCTTGAGCTTTTGCGCGTTCGACAGCTTGTTCTTCTCCGCGCTCCAGCGCCCGGTCAGCGCCGCCGAGCTCTCCTCGAGCTCGGAAAGCTCCTTCTCCAGCGTCTTCAGGCGGCTCTTGGAGCCGGCATCGCTTTCCTTCTTCAGGGCCTCTTGCTCGATCTTCAGCCGGATGATTTCCCGGTCCATCGAATCGAGCTCTTCCGGCTTGGAATCGACCTGCATCTTAAGCCGCGCCGCCGCCTCGTCCATCAGGTCGATGGCCTTGTCGGGCAGGAAGCGATCGGTGATGTAGCGGTTCGACAGCGTGGTCGCGGCCACTAACGCAGAATCCGTGATCCGCACGCCGTGATGCTGCTCGTATTTGTCCTTCAGGCCGCGCAGGATCGAAATCGTATCCTCGACCGTGGGCTCAGAGACGAAGATCGGCTGGAACCTGCGCGCCAGCGCCGCATCCTTTTCGACATGCTTGCGGTATTCATCGAGCGTGGTGGCGCCGATGCAATGCAATTCGCCCCGCGCCAGCGCGGGCTTCAACAGATTGGAGGCATCCATCGCGCCATCGGCCTTGCCGGCGCCGATCAGGGTGTGCATCTCGTCGATGAACAGGATGATCGAGCCTTCCGCCGCGGTCACCTCGGACAGCACGGCTTTCAGCCGCTCCTCGAATTCGCCGCGATATTTGGCGCCTGCGATCAGCGCGCCCATGTCGAGTGACAATAGCTTCTTGTCCTTCAGGCTCTCCGGCACGTCGCCGTTGAGGATGCGCAGCGCCAGGCCCTCGACGATCGCGGTCTTGCCGACGCCGGGCTCGCCGATCAGGACGGGGTTGTTCTTGGTGCGGCGGGAGAGCACTTGAATCGTGCGGCGGATTTCCTCGTCGCGCCCGATCACCGGATCGAGCTTACCGTCGCGCGCCGCCTGGGTGAGATCGCGGGCATATTTCTTCAAGGCGTCATAGGCATTCTCGGCCGTGGCGCTGTCGGCGGTGCGGCCCTTGCGCAAGGTCTCGATCGCGGCATTGAGATTTTGCGGCGTCAGGCCGCCCTTGCGCAGGATATCGCCCGCCTCGCCGTCCTTGGTGAGCGCAAGCCCCAGCAACAGCCGCTCGACGGTGACAAAGCTGTCACCGGCTTTTTCCGCGGCCTTCTCGGCCGCATCGAAGGCGCGCGCCAGATCCGGCGCAAGATAGACCTGCCCGGCACCGCTGCCGGACACCTTCGGCAATTTGTCGAGCGCCTCTTCGGTCGCTTTCAGGATCGCGCGGGAGTTGCCTCCGGCGCGGTCGATCAGACCGCTGGCGAGGCCCTCATTGTCGTCCAGCAGCACCTTGAGCATTTGCAGGGATGAGAACTGCTGATGCCCTTCGCGCACGGCGAGCGATTGCGCCGCCTGGATAAAACCTCTCGCGCGCTCGGTATATTTTTCGATATTCATGATGTTCCCTCAGCCTACCGGCGCCACCCGGAGGCGCGATCAGCAAAAGTGGGCACCGGTTTTGCGTCCGATCGCGCCTCCAATTTCAAATTGGCGCGTGATCTTGTCGCGAAACCGCCCCACACTTTCACGGATCACGCGCGGAGCATGGCAAACGGCATCTTCGTTGGGTTCCGCGGCAACCGCGTTGACATTCCTCAACCGGGCGCGGCCGTCACCAACGCTCGTGGAGGACACTCGCGTCGGCTTGGGGCAAATGTGGGAACGGGTTTATCGAAACGGAAGAGGCATTCTCACAAATTCGTGTGCGGGGGTGGGCGCGGCGGTAGCAGCCTTGGGAGGGTCGGGGTGGGAGCCGATAAGTTGTCGTCCCTGCGAACGCAGGGACCCATAACCACCAACTTTCGTGATTACGGGAGGCGACCACCCGCGGCTCTCCAATGAGAGGTCTCGGCGGACGCGCCACGGCTCGTGTAACAGCCTATCGCGTCACAGGCAGCGGTCATCCTCGTCCTGAGGAGCGCGCTCGCGCGCGTCTCGAAGGATGCGGCCCTGCTGGTGGCCTCATGGTTCGAGACGGCGCTAACGCGCCTCCTCACCATGAGGGTTGTGACACAGTCCGACGAACTGCCGGTTTCTCGCTGAAGTTCAAAACCACCCTCTCCCGCAAGGGGACAGGGTTATACTCCGATTAGTTCGGCATCACGTAGGCGTAGATCCGGCCGCGCGAGACCGGGGCTTCCTTGACCCGGTTGCCGTTATTGCCGGAGATCATGATCGGATTACCTGACGCGTCGATGCCGGTGATGATGCCGACATGCCCGCCGCCACGCCGGCCCATCACCGCGATCGCGCCGACCTGCGGCCCCGACACGCGCTGGCCGTAGTTTGCGAACGAACTCGCCATGTCCGAGCCGGTGCCGCGATGACCGGTGCGCTGGAGCACCAGGTTCATGAAGCGTGCGCACCACAGGCTGCCGCGGCTGGTCGGATTGCCGCCGAGGTAATGGCGCGCTTCTGAAACCAGTTCGGACGAACCGGATGAACCGAATCCACCCTGCATCGCCGCGCTTCCGGAGAATTCATCGGGCCCGACGCTGGCATAGGCGTTCCTGAGGCGAGACGTCCTCAGTGCGGCGACGTTTGCATCCCATCGCGACCGGCGCGCCAGGTGGCGAAAGCGATGAGTGGCACGGTGGGAGGCGAAGTGGCGCCGCACGTGGTGGCTGTTTTCATGGGCGAGGGCAAACCGCCGTGAGAAGTGATGCGACCGGGCCGCGGCAGGCGTGACGGAAAAAGCAAAAGCGGTCGAACACAAAGCCAACGCGACAAGCGAGCGGCGAAACGCAGATGAGTCAAGCATACGCAACTGATCCTTTTAGTTTTTGCCACCCCCTCTTTCCCCACCGGCCGCTTCACTGGCATCGGCCGGCATTCGCGGGCCGCTTATGAAAATTTCGATGTGGCAAGAGCAAGACGCGATGCGGCGGGGCGCGATCCATTCCGAGGTGATTCCGCGCGGATTTGATGACGAAAAGAAGCGCTCTTGCCTCATTGCGGCCCTAGTGGTCCAATTCTAACATTCGCACCCCCGCTCAGCGGCCACTTTTGCGAATGTTAGAATGACAGGACCACCAGCAATATAGGTTTTCAGTGGAGTTCAGGATTTGACATTCGCTTTCCGAACTCGCGGCTTGGCAGGTAGCGAATGTCAAATCCACTCCACTGAGCGTTAACTGCGAATTTCGAACCTCGAAGAGGTCCGTAGCCGATAGCGTTTCGAGCGAAGCATGCCCTCGGACTTGATCCGAGGGTGGAAACCGGTTCGCATAGCAATCAAGTTTACGCAGATTGCGTAGACTTATCTGCGATAGAAACGCGTCAAGACAAAGAAGCCTGCGCAAGAACAACGGAAGGAAACTCGCATGCCCCACGCCGTCACCAACGACAAGATCAAACTCTATTTCGAGGAAGCGGGCAGCGGCACGCCGATCCTGTTCCTGCACGAATTCGCGGCCGACTACACCAATTGGGAGCCGCAGATGCGATATTTTTCGCGCGGCCATCGCGTCATCGCCTATTCGGCGCGGGGCTATACGCCGTCCGACGTGCCGCCGTCAGCGGAGGATTACAGCTACAAGCACTTCTATACCGATGCGCTGGCGGTTCTCGATCATCTCTCGATCGCCAAAGCGCACTTCGTTGGGCTCTCGATGGGCTCCTATTCCTCGCTGCAAGTGGCACTGAATGCGCCCGAGCGTCTGCTGTCGATGACGCTGGCCGGCGTCGGCTCCGGCTCGAGCCTCGAGAATCTCGAGGCCTTCCACAAGACCTGCCGCGACACCGCCGACCAGTTCGAAAAACTCGGCTCGGAGGAAGTGGCGAAGGTGACCCGCGAAGCACCGGGCCGGATTCCCTTTCTGGTCAAGGACCCGCGCGGACACGCCGATTTCTACGCCGCGCTCGCCCGGCACGATTCAAAGGGCTCGGCCAACACCATGCGCAGCTTTCAGGGCGGCCGGCCCTCGATCTACACCCTGACCGACGCGATCAAGCAGGCAACGACACCGGCGCTGATCATCTGCGGCGACGAGGACGACGCCTGCGTCGAGCCGAGTCTGTTCCTGAAGAAACATCTTCCGGCGTCCGGGCTCACGTTCTTTCCCAAGTCGGGCCACGTGCTCAATCTGGAGGAGCCCGCGCTGTTCAACGAAACCGTCGAGCGCTTCATTGGGCTGGTCGAGGCCAACCGCTGGGGAAAACGCGATCCGAGGTCGATTCTGCCGCATTAAAGCACCGCCGTCCCTCATCCTGAGGAGCCGCGCAAGCGGCGTCTCGAAGGATGGGGTCAATATCGGGGCCTCATGGTTCTCCCGGCAATACGAAGTATTGTCCGGTAGACGCGCCAAAGGCGCCCTCACCATGAGGGTTTTGACGCATTTGCATTGAAGGAGAGAAGCAATGGAGCTGAAGGGCGCGGTGGCACTGGTGACGGGCGGCAACGGCGGGCTGGGGCAACGCATCTGCCACGCGCTTGCACAGGAGGGCGCCGATGTCGCGATCATGTATGCGAAGAGCCGCGAACAGGCGGAAAGCGTCGCCGGCGAACTGACGTCGCGTTATCACATCAAATCTCAAGCGTTCGCTTGCGACATCACCGACGGCGCGGCTGTCGACCGGCTGGCCGGCGAGGTGACCCGAGCCTTCGGCCGCCTCGATATTCTGGTCAATGACGCCGCTTACAACCACGCTGTTCCGTTCGCCGATCTCGACAACCTGACGCCGGACGTATGGAACAGGATCATGGCCACCAACCTGACGGGGCCGATGCTTCTGACCAAGGCGGTAGGCCCCATCATGAAGGCCCAGGGGCGAGGCCGCATCGTCAACATCGCTTCGGTCGCGGGCCTGTACCCTACCGGCTCATCCATCGCTTATGCCGTATCGAAGGCCGGGCTCATTCATCTGACGCGCTGCATGGCGGTGGCACTGGCGCCCGAGACGCTGGTCAACTGCGTGGCACCGGGTCTTTTGGACGGCACGCGTGCGACCGCGAACTTGCGGTCCGAGCAGATCCAGAATTCCGCAGCGAGTTCGCTCCTGAAGAAACCGGCCGACAAGGACGACTGCGCCGACATGGTGGTCACCATGTGCCGCACGGAGACCATGACCGGCCAGACCGTCGTCATCGACGCGGGGCGAATTTTTCATTGAGGACGGCGGCGACGGGGACGACGCCTGTGTCGAGCCGAGTTTATTCCCGAAGAAGCACTCTTCCGGCGTCCGGCCTGACGTTCCTTCCCAAGTCGGGCCATGTGCTCAATCTGGAAGAGCCGGCGCTGTTTAACACAACCTTCGAGCGCTTCATTGGGCTGGTCGAAGCCAATCACTGAGCGGGCGTGATCCGAGGTCGATATTGGCCTGGTCGTCACTGCCTGCGACAGGCCTGGAACGGGCCTCATGCCGATCAACATCCAATGTCGCAACTAATTCAAACCCGCACGACGGAACCCTTCCAAATAATGCTCGCGATCAGCGTCGTATCGGATCGGCATATGGCTGGCGAGCCAGCCAAGGGAAATATTGGGCTGCGCTCGTTCGAGCTCCAGCAATGCGGCTTTGGCCAAATCGTCGCGGCCCGCCATGCCGGCGGCGGCGGTCAATACCCGATGACCGCCGACGAAGTCGCCGCGTTGCCGGATGCCCTCGGTTGCGAGGCGTATCGCCTCGTCATAATTGCGTCCGACAAAGTGCGAATAGGCGGCGATGCCGCAAAAAATGGCCGCGAAGGGGTCGCGAGGGCTCAGTCGCAACGCCCGTTGCGCCGCCGCGCAGGCCTCTTGCCAGCGACCGCAATACGCCAGGGTCAGGCCGTAATAACCCTGCGCAAGCGAAAAATTCGGATTGAGACTTAACGCCGACTCGAACGCGCCCAGCGAATCTTCGAAGCGCCGCTTGAACAATGACACGCTGCCGAGCGCGTGATGCGCCCAGGGGTCCTCGCTGTCGGCCTGGATCGACGCCAGCGCAGCGCGTTCGGCGATCGGCACGACAGTTGTCATGTCCGCCCACCCCATGTGCGCGCTGAAAGTATAGCTGGTGGCGAGCACGCCAAGCGCCTGGCCGTAGTTCGGATCGATCGCGATCGCCTTCTCCAGCAGCGCTTGCGCGACAACATTGTCCTGTCGCGTCACCCGCCAATAATGCGACAACGCCCGCATCACCAGATCCCACGCATCCATGCTATCCGGCGGCTTGCGCTGGGCACGAAAATTCTCCGCGGCATAGAGTTGCGGTTCGATCGCAGCGACAATGGCCTCGGTAATTTCATCCTGCACCGCGAACACGTCCGCCAAATGCTACGGTCGTACTTTTCCGCCCATAGATGGCTGCCGGTTGCCACATCATTGAGCTGCGCCGTAATGCGCACGCGGTCGCCGCCCTTGCGGACGCTGCCCTCGACGACGTAGCCGACGCCGAGCTCTTCGGCGACCTGCTTCAGGTGAACGGACTTGCCCTTGTAGGTAAACGACGAGTTGCGCGCGATCACGAAGAACCAGCGCAGCTTCGACAGCGCGGTGATAATATCCTCGCTGATGCCGTCGGAAAAATACTCCTGCTCGGGATCGCCACTCATGTTGGTGAAAGGAAGCACGGCGATGGCGGGCCGATCGGGCAGCGGCATCGCCGGGCGCGGCTGCTCGTGGATTTCATCCGGAGTTGCCTCGG
>CAVVLH010000092.1:0-19591 GCA_963748805.1 uncultured Alphaproteobacteria bacterium
GAATGCCGGCATCTATCTCGGCTTCATTGCAGGCGCGATCGCATCGAACCCCGCCAAAGCCGAAGCGCTGGTCAACTCCTTCTTCCCGGTGCCGGCGGAAGACGAATGGGTGATCATCCGCGCGATCGCGTTTTCCGGCGTGCCGGACTGGCGCAATCTGTTGCGTAAAGTGGCGCCGAAAATGCCGGGGCGGCAGGTGATGATCGATGCTTATCTCGCCGGCACCTTGCCGACGCTGACTGACATTCCGCTGGAGGAAAAGCAGCCCGGCGTGATGGACAAGGTCAAGGGCGTCTTCACCAAGAATCCGTTCGCCAAGGACGACAAGAAGATGAAGATGCAGCAGACCTTCGCCGGCAATCAGGATCTGCTCGATACGCTGTGGGGCTATTACTTCGCGACCGGCTCGTTCCGCCCGATTCTGCGCATCATGGCGATGCTGCCGTGGAGCAAGAGCCGCGACACCGTCGACAAGCTCACCGTCGGCAGCATGGCGCGCTATACGCTCGCAAGCTACGCGGTGCGCGATACGTCGTTGCGTGAATATCTGCGCAGCGAGCTCAAGGTGCAACCCGATGCCGTGAAGGTGCCGCTCACCGAAGTGGTGGAGGCGGCCGACACGGTGCAGTTGGGCGCGGTGCGCAAGGATGCGCTGGCCGCCGTCGACGAACTCAAGGCCAGGGGCTCGGACTCTCGCCGCAATCTCGACTTCTGGGGCCAGGTCGGCGTCGGCGCGGTCGCGCTCGGCTGCGTCTCGGCGGCAGCGCTCGGCGCGGTCGCGGTCGGCATCCCCTGCGTGATCGGCGGCTCCGCCGGCCAGGGCTTGCTGTCGTTCTGGGAGAAGCAGCAGTAGCAGGTTCGCTACATCTCTAACCGTCGTCATGCCCGGCCTTGTGCCGGGCATCCACGTCTTTTGCGCCTGCGAGAAGAAAGCAAGTCGTGGATGGCCGGGTCAAGCCCGGCCATGACGAAGGAGAGAAGAGCGTCAATCCTACGCCGGCGAAGCCGGCGGCTTGCCAAGCGGGAAGCTTCGAGGTGGCCTGTAGCTTTGGCGTCAACGACCCCACATAGAGGTTGCCCGCCGGGGGCAACGAACTCTGGCGCAACGCGAGGAGCGTCCTATGGGCTTCATTTCAATTCTGGTTTTGCTGGTGATTATTTACGTCTTCGTCTCGATCCGTGTGCTCAAGCAATATGAGCGCGGCGTGGTGTTCTTTCTCG
This sequence comes from uncultured Alphaproteobacteria bacterium, assembly GCA_963748805.1. GTDB lineage: Bacteria > Pseudomonadota > Alphaproteobacteria > Rhizobiales > Xanthobacteraceae > Bradyrhizobium. The sequence continues at coordinate 1,222 of CAVVLH010000092.1, forward strand.
GCAAATTTGCCGGCGTGCGCGGTCCCGGCCTGACGCTGATCTTCGCGCCAATTCAAACCATGACGCGGGTATCGCTACGCACGGTGACGATGCAGATCCCCTCGCAGAAGATCATCACCAAGGACAACGTCTCGATCGATATCGCGGCGGTCGCCTATTATCACATCACCGATCCGGAGAAAGCGGTGATCGCGATCGAAAACGTCTTCAATGCGATCAACCAGATCAGCCAGACCACGGTGCGCAATGTGGTCGGCCGCTTCAGCCTCGATCAGTTGCTGTCGGACACTTCCAGCATCAACGACCAGATCAAGAACGTGATCGACCTCCATACCGAGCCGTGGGGCACGCAGGTGACCGCGGTCGAGATCAAGGACATCACGCTGCCGGACAACATGCAGCGCGCGATGGCGAAGGAAGCCGAAGCCGAGCGCGAGCGCCGCGCCAAGATCGTCGCCGCCGAAGGCGAATATCAGGCCGCCGTCAAGCTTGGCGAGGCCGCCGACATCATCACGGCGCACCCGGTCGCACTTCAGCTCCGCACGCTGCAGACCATGGCGGAGATTTCGGTCGAGAAGAATTCCACCATCATCTTCCCGGCGCAGTTCATGACCACGGTGCAGGAAGCGATCGCGCTGCTGGGCAAGGATTCGGCGGCGAAGTAGGGCGGCTCTAATCACTCCCCGCAAGGGGGAGGGATCAGCATCGCGGATGCTGTGTTGCCTGAAAAATTGCTCATTTCGAACTTGAACATGCGTGGGCGCGACCAATAGGCTAGGCGATTGCCTCGAATCTCTCACGTTTGGATTTCATGCAGCGATTTCACGAAACCTTGCCGGTCTGGGTCCGTGCCGTTCTCCTCGTCGGCCTGGTGTGTTTGATCGCCGGCATCGGCCTGGTCGCCTACCGGTATTACCAGCAGCCGAAGACGCTCACGGTGGCGGTGGGTTCGTTTGACGGCGAAGCGCGGCGGGAAGCGACGCTCGTCGCCGGTCATCTCGCCGTCACCAACTCCCCGATCCGGCTCAAAATCGAAAATGCCGGCGACGTGCTCGACGCCGCCAGGACTTTCGCCGCCGGCAAGGCCGATCTCGCCATCGTGCGCGCCGATGTCGGCGATCTCTCGCAGGCCCGCGCGGTTGCCGTGATGGCCGAGGGCGTCGTCATGATCGTGGCGCCGCCGGGATCGAGCATCACCAGCATCGCCAAGCTGCGCGATCACACGGTTGGCGTCGCCGGCGGCGAGATCAACCGCAATGTGGTGGAAGCGCTGAAGAAGGAATACGACCTCACCCACTCAAACGTCACGTTCAAGGACATCGCGCCGACGGATTTGCGGCGTGCGATACAGGCCAAGGAGGTCGCGGCGGCGATCGTGGTGGTGCCGCTCACCGACAGGTATCTGTCGCTGGTGAAGGGCCTGTTTCGCGAAGGGGCGAACTCCGCGCCGGTGCTGATCCCGATCAACTCCGCCGGCGCGATCACCGACGTCAAAGGCCCCTATGAGAGCTTCGATATTCCCAAGGGGACATTGCGCGGTTCACCGGCCGTGCCCGACGACGACGTCACCACGCTTCGCGTGCCGTATCTTCTGGTCGCCAACCGCCATCTCGACCAGCAGCTGGTCGCCGAACTCACCAAACGCGTGATGGCCGCGCGGCGGGATCTGGCATCCGAACAGCCTCTGATTGCCGGGATCGCCACGCCGACGCTCGATGCCGACGCCTACATCGCCGTGCACCCGGGGGCTGCCGCGTTCTATAACGGCACCGAGCAGAGCTTCATGGACCGTTGGGGCAACGTCATCTATCTGACGCCGATCGTGTTCGGCGCGCTCGCCTCGGTGTTCGCGGCAGCCTGGCGGTTTCTCGGCATCCGCGGCCGCGACGCGGCGCAAGGCGCGCTGGAGCAGCTATGCGCGTTGCGCGAGCGCATCCGCGACCTCGAGGATGAGGCCGAACTACGCAAGATCGAGGACGACATCGAGGTCATGCTGCGCGCGCAACTGGCGAAATCCGGCAATGACGAGGAGGGGACCGAGGCCCTGGCGCTGATCGCGCTGGCGCAGCGGCTGGATAATCTCGTGCATCACCGCCGCGTGGTGCTTGCTTCCGTCATTGCGAGCCAACGGGTCGGCGCGTAGCGCCGCCCGATGACAGGCTCCGCGAAGCAATCCAGCGCGAAATGAAACTGGATTGCTTCGTCGCTTAATGACGGCGCTCGTGGTTTTTGCCGCGACTTACCTCAGGAGCCTTCCGCCGAGCGCGTTCAATTGGTGTCGAGAGTTAAGCAGCCTTGTTCACGGGCTCGATCTGGTCGAGTTCTTTCGAGATGTGCAGCATCGCTGTCTTCACATCGAAGCTGTTTTGCAGGTTCATCCATAGTTCGGGCGTCGTTCCAAGTGCCCTGGACAGCCGCAGCGCGGTGTCGGCTGTGATGCCGATTTGCTCGCTTGCGAGCCGCTCGATGCGCGTCCGTGGCACACCGCAGGCCTTCGCAAGCGCGCCGGCCGACATCTTGAGCGGAACAAGAAATTCTTCCCGAAGGACCTCGCCGGGGTGAAGCGGGGGCAGTTTTTTGGCCATGTGCGACTCTCCTTAGGTCTGGGCGGCAAAAGTCGGCCGCCTCGGTATCGGCTAGTGGTAGTCTACAAACTCAACGTCCTCTGGCCCTTCCGCTGTCCAAACGAAGCAAATCCGGTATTGATCATTGACCCGGATCGAATGCTGGCCTTTGCGATCGCCTTTGAGAGCTTCCAGCCGGTTGGCCGGTGGCGCCCGGAGATCGGCAAGAGTGGTAGCGGCGTCGAGATAAGCCAGCTTCCGCCGCGCTACCCTGATCAAGTCGGCCGGGAAGCCTTTCCGGACCTCACCGTCCGCCAAGGCTTCGGTCAGAGCGTTCTTGAAGCTCTTGACCATGACAAGCTATGTATCATTAAATGATACTTCTGTCAATGACAATGTATCATGTAATGATACAAGTAGCAATTCAGGGTGCGAGCTGGGGCAGGACGTTCGACAACCTCATGCATCACCGTCGCGTGGTGCTGTCGGCCATATTGAGCAAGAATACAGTGTCGACGTAATCGGTTTTCCATCCCTCGAGACGGCGCGTCGACTATTTGCGCCGTTCGCGCCGGCTTCGCGAATGCTCGGGCGCGGGCGCGCTATCGCTTCACAGCAGGTACATTTTCTTGGCTTCGGAAAGCGCGCGTTGGCAACCCGCCTTGTCATTTCGCGCGTCCCGCCGTTTGGCCTTCGCCATCGTCGCGGCGAACCTGGCTTTCAGGGCCTGTTCAGCGTTTTTCACCGAGGCCGCGGTCGGCTGGTGTTCGTCCTGGGCCGCTATCGATTGAGGCGCCGTCAATCCCGCAAAGGGATTGCCGGCAGATTGACGGATAGCCATTTCGAACTGCGCGATATCGGCGCTGCACGGCCCCGCTTCGGCAAACGTCGGATAGAGGCCGAGCACCGCACTCAGCAAGAGACCTGCTGGCGCTGGATAGTAAGTGAATTTGCGATTTCGGTTGCGCATTGCCGTTCTCCTTCGAGTGCCGTCGCTGATGATGCCCGCGCACGCGCGGTGCTGCGTCTCCAGCCTGTCCGCGAACCAGTCGGCGATATACGTGATGCCGAGCGTGACGTTGTCGCCCTGGCAGTGCTCGTAGCCGCCTTCCTCTGTCTTGAACACCTTTAGCGTTTTGGCCACGATCCTCCAACAATGGTGCGGGAAGGCAAGTGAAACTTTCTGCATGTCTCGAATGCAGCGCGCGCTGACGTGGCGTGGACGACAACGCCGACGTCATGCCTTTCAGGACGGCCGCCCCGCAGGCTTGCCCGCAAACCACACCAGGAGCAGCGCCGCGATCGCAACCGCTGACAGTAACGCCCAGGCTTCGTTCACCGACATCGCGAGCGCGGCGCGCTCGACCATCGGCCGCACGTAGGCCTCGATCGCCGCTTGCGTCACGTCCGGCGGCGGATGCAGGAAGAGTTGCACGTCCAGTCCAATGGCCTTCGCGGCGGTCACGTCGCCCGCCATCAGCCGGTCGCGCAGCGCTTCGCCATGGCCGACGGTGCGGCCATAAAGGATGGTATCGATCACGGCGATGCCGATGGCGCCGCCGAGGTTGCGCATCAGGTTGAACAGCCCGCTTGCGTCGGGCACTTGGGATGCGGTCAGCGCGCCGAGCGCCAGCTGTGTCGGCGGCAACAGGCAGAACATGATGGCGGTGCCGCGCAACAGTTGGGGCCAGAACATCGCGTCAAAGTCCGCAACGCGGCTCTGGAAGAAGCTGAGGCCCAAGCCGATTGCAAACAGCGCAAAGCCCGCCGCGGATAGTTTGCGCGGATCGAGCCGGCTTTCGAAAAAACCCGCAACCGGCGCGCTTGCGAGTTGGGCGATGCCCGTGACCAGCATGATGCTGCCGATCTCGAAAGCGTCATGACGGCGAACGTAAGCCAGAAACACCGGCATCAGATAGACCGAGCCGTACAATCCGACACCGAGGCAGAAGCTCAAGCCGCAGCCGACCGCGAACGCACGCGCGCGCAGCGTCGTCAGTTCCACAACCGGGTGCGCGGCCTTGATGCTTCGCTTGACGAAAATCCAGCCGCTGATGAGAGCGCCGGCGAACAGCGCCAGCGGGCGCGGTGACAGCCAGCCGTCAAGCGGGGCCTGTTTAAGGCCGATCTCGAGCGTGGCGAGCGCGATGGCTAACAACAACAACGATATCAGGTCGAGATTCCTGAACTCGGCGAAATTGACTTTGCCGCGCGGCAACAGGAACGGCGTGGCGCTGACTGCCAAAAGTCCGGGCGCGACATTTATCAGGAACAGCCAGTGCCAGGACCAGGTCTCGGTGATCCAGCCGCCGACGATGGGGCCGACCGTCGGCGCCAGCACCGCCATGATTCCGGCGAGTGTCGTGGCGAGCGGATGCAGCTGCAACGGAAACAGCAGAAACACCGCCGAGAACACCGCCGGGATCAGTGCGCCGCCGGCAAAGCCTTGCAAGATCCGAAACGAAATCAGCGTCGAAAAACTGTCGGATAGTGCGCAGCCGATCGAGGCCAGCGTGAACAGGCCGATCGCGGCGACGAACAGCCAGCGCAGCGTCAGGCAGCGCGTCAGCCAGCCGGTGAGCGGGATCGCGATGATCTCGGCGATCAGATAGGCGGTCTGGATCCAGCTCATCGCATCGCGCGAGATGCCGAGCGCCTCGGCAATCGCCGGCAGCGACGTCGCGACCACCTGGATGTCGAGGATCGCCATGAACATGCCGAGGCACATCAGCAGGAAGCCGAGCCAGGTCTTGAAAGTGGCCTTGACGCCGGCTTCAGCAGCGAGCGCGCTCACGGCGCACTCGGCCTCGCCGGCGATGCGCTCGGCATGGCTCATGCGGTTTGTCGGGTTATATCCAGCGCCTGATTTTCAGCGCGGATGCGGATGAAAAGGACGCCGGCATTGAGCACCGTGAAGATCGCCGCGATCCAGGGCAGATGCAGCGTCAACGGCAGCAGCGCGATCTCGCCGGTCACAACGGCATAATTCGGGTGACGCAGATATCGATACGGGCCTGATGTCACCAGCGGCGCGTCGGGCAGCACGATGATGCGCGTGGTCCAGCGCGGACCCAAAGTCGCCATCACCCAGATGCGCAAAGCCTGAAGCGCGAGATAGGCGACAAGCGCCGGCGTGTAGACGGGCTGGTTGTGCCCGAACGCCCAGAGCGAGATCAGCCAGGCGGTGTGAATCGACGACCATCAGGGGATAGTGCGTGGCCGCGATCTCGACCGCGCCGCGCGCCATCAGCGCCCGGGTGTGGGAGCGTGACAGCCACAATTCGCCGCCGCGCTGGGCCGTGACGGCTGCGAGGATGATTTCGGCCGTCGTCACGCCGCGTGCCGCAGCGAGACGCAACTGGCGGTGAAGCCGGGGCCGAGCGCGGTGAGTAGCGAGCGCTTCGGCAACCCCTTCGCAAGCGTGCGTTCGAGGATGAACAGCAATGTCGGCGCCGACATGTTGCCGTAGTCGGCGATCACGCCGCGCTCGTGCTCCAGCGTGCCTTGATCGAGCGACAATGCGGTCTCGATCGCGTCGATCACCCTGGCGCCGCCGGGGTGACAGATGAACTTGTCGATGTCGCCGACGTCGAGCTGCATGCGGGAGAGAATTTGCGTCAGCGCGGGCTTGAGTTCGCTCGTGACGAATTCGGGTACGGTGCGGCGCAGGATCACGCCGAAGCCGAGCGGATCGACGTTCCATCCCATCACATCGAGCGTATCCGGCCACAGATGTTCGCCGAACGCCTCGATCTGGGTTTCGCCGCCGTCGCCCGCGCGCAGCACCAGCGCCGCCGCGCCGTCGGCGAACAGGCTGGTGGCGATGATGTTGGCCTTGGTGAGTTCGTCGAGCCGAAGCGCCAGCGTGCAGAGTTCGACCGTCACCAGCAGTACGTTGGTGCCGGGACGGGCCTGCGCCAGGCGGGAGGCAATCGAAAGACCGGACGCGCCACCGGCGCAGCCGAGCCCGAACACCGGCACGCGCGAGACGTCGGAGCGAAAGCCCATGCGGCGCGCGACGCGCGCGTCGAGGCTTGGCGTGGCGATACCCGTCGAACAGATCGTGACGACGGTGTCGACATCGCTTGCCTTGAGGCCGGCTGCGTTCAGCGCCTTGGTCGCGGCATCGATGAACAGCGCCTCGGCGCCTTCGAGGAACGCCGCGGTACGTTCCGGCCAGCCGCGCTGCGTTAGATACCAGTCGAACGGCTTGACGCCGTAACGTTTGACGATTCCGGTGTTGGTGAAAATGCTGGCGAAGCGTTCGTAATCGGGAAAGCGGCTGCCGAAGAATCCCCACGCGACATCCAGAACGTCCTTCTGCAAGAAGGCATGGGGAGGGACCGAGGTCGCAAGAGAGAGCAGGGCTGCGGGGGGCATAACAGATCTTTCGTGAGGGGGCCGTCATAATGGGAACAGCGACTGGACGGATTTATTTCGGCCGCTTTTCAGTTCATGCGCTCCGAAAAGGGTCACTTAAAAGTGAGGTTTTGGCTCCGCTCGCTTCAACTCTCGTGAGCGATCTCGATCATTCGGCGCGCGCGAACCTGGTTCGCGAAGCAATGAGGTTCGCGACATGGGTAAGGCGGCGACGATGAGGGCGCGCCCCACGAATCGATGCTGCGAGGCAATGTCGTTTTTTGAGTGGCGCCGGCGCTCCGCGATCGCCGCAAAGGCGCGATGAAGCGGAGGCGATTAAGGCAACTCGCGGCTACCACTGCGCGTTGGTTGGGACAAAACGGGTATACAAGTATAAATACTACCTGTGTGAGAGTTCCATTTGCGCCTCAACCCGACGCAGCCTTGCCCGCGTTGATGTTCCTTGGCATACTTTCCGGCGCGGTAACTTCGGTTTGTTTCTGTTGTTTGAAATTGCCGTTAAAAGGCGTGGAATGAAAAATCGCACATCAGCTTCGGAAGTCAGTGCCACGCTCGGTTTTCCTTCCAGTGAAACCGTTCAGGGTTTGAGGCTATGGAAGGCGTTCGTCAGGCTTTCGCCGTCGCAGCGCTCCGAGGTGCTTGCTATGGTTGAGCAACTCGCCACCGATCCCGCGCCGCGTCCCGGCGGGATGAGCGGACGCTTTTCCCCGCGCTGACAATCTTTCAAGTGGCAAGCTTTTAAGCTTGAAGCATTCGGCCGCGGGCATAGCTGCAAAAACGCACGCGAGCTTGCAAAAATGCTGTGACAAAAAAGCCGCCTTGAGGGCGGCCTTTTTCCGTATCTTGAATACTTATCTTTCGAACCAGAACCAGTCGGCGTGCGCCCGGCGCCAGTCGGCACTGCGCTGCTCGTTGCGGCCGATGAGAATGCCGAACCGAATACAGGCTTTCCGGTCGCCCTTTTCGCAGAGCTGGTGGAAGCCGATGATTTCCGCCTCCATCGCGTTCTGCGCCTGGGCCGGGGAAGCAACCATCGAGGCCGATCCGCCAACGCCGGCTGCGATCACAAAAGCAGTCATCAATCGCCTAAAGCTCATGGGTTCTCCTGTTAAAACAATTCGCGCCCCGCATCCGAGGTCTAGATCGTCAAATCTGAACGCAATCTGAACCCTGGCGGTGTCAGCGCGATTGCTCGCATAGCACCGCGAGTGCAACCCTAATGTGACGGCCGAATGGGCCTGTTCGTTCGCCTCGGCGGCCTAACTGTGCTAGGTCCTTGGGGCTGGACCTATCATATAACAAGAGGGATGCTGCCGATGTCCGAACCGAAACTGGAAGTGCCGGCCGAGCTGCGCGATATGGCCGAAAAGACCATCGATCAGGCCGAGCGTGCGTTCGGCATGTTTTTCGAGGCCGCGAGCAAATCGGTTGCCGCGATCCCGACCCCCGGAACGGAAATATCGAAGCAGGCGCTGTCGTTTACCGAGCAAAATGTGAAGGCGGCTTTCGAACATGCCCGCAAGCTCGTGCATGTGACCGACCTTCAGCAGGCGATGCAGATCCAGTCGGAGTTCTTGCGGAGTCAGTTCACCAGTGCCGGTGAACATATGCGGCAGATCACCGGCGAGGTGATGTCGGCCGCCAAGGATATGAAGCCGAAATTTTAATCGAGTCCGTCAGCAACATCGCGAGGCGCCGCACAGGCGCCTCGAATAGGCTGAGCGCTGCGAAAACCGATCAGATCGCCTTCAGGAAACTCTCATCCACCCGGCATCCGCCGCCGGGTTCCGCCGCTTCACGCGACCGTTGAGGCGCAAGGTTCCGCGGCGCTGGTCGCGAACGGTCCGGTGTGCGCGTGCAGGAGAATGATGGTCTAAAGTTCATGAAACGCGCGGCGTCTTCCTGTGTTGGTCCCAAGAGGGGCATTCCAAAAACAAGGAGACCGAGATGCGTTCATTTCTTCTCACCGGCGCGGCGCTGATGGTGTTGTCGCAGGCCGCGATGGCCCAGAATCCGAATTCGACACCGCCCAATCCGGCGCAACCTGGCGCCATGCAGAACAACACCAATACCGCTGACAGCGCGCCGGGCCGGCACTTGCGGGCCAATCTGCAAAGCCAATTGGAGAAGGCCGGCTACAAGGATATTCGTGTAGCCCCATCTGCCTTCATCATTCACGCGCGCGACAGCGAGGGCGACCCGGTGGTGATGACGATCAGCCCGGACTCTTTCAGCGAAGTCACCGCGATCAACGACACCAGCAATAACAATGCCTCGACGACGACAGGCACGGTCGGCAATACCTCGTCCAGCACTTTCGTTACCATTCCACAGAGCGACGAGCTGAGCTCGAAGGTGGTCGGCCTCGACATCTACAACAACGACAACAAGGATATCGGCCAGATCAAGGACATCGCGCTCAACGCCAATGGCCGGCCGCAGGCCTATATCGTTTCGGTAGGCGGCTTCCTCGGACTTGGCGAGCACTATGTCGCCGTCAATCCGTCGGCGGTGAAGGTCAGCTACAATGAGCAGGACAAGAAGTGGCACGCCACGATGAACGCGACCGCCGATCAGCTGAAGGGGGCGCCCGAGTTCAAATATACCGGCCGCTGGCAGGCCAACCGGACGTAATCCAGTCGCAAGCGCGCGTGAGCGCAACACGCAAGCGCGCGTGAGCGAAACGATGCCAAGGACGGAATCCCGGTAAGGATTCCGTCCTTTTTGCGGGCGTCCGCTTATGGATATTTTATGGATAGGGGCCCGGTCCGATCTTGGCGATCAGCGGATTGTCGGTCGGCACCGGCGACAGGTCGCTATTGGTGGAATCGCCCAGAAACTTTTCCAGCGTCGCCTGGATTTGTTCGCGGGCATCTTCCGGGCCGCGGTCGCTCATCCAGGTGTGCTGGTACGGTGTCTTGACGATGTCGATGCCGTCCAGTTTCGCCTGTTCCGGCGTCGGCAGCACGCCAGGGTCGGTCTTGAAGTTCGGATCGGTCGAGCGGAACGACAGGATCTTCATCTTCTCGTTGAGCACGAAGGGGACGCGCAGGTTGTCCAGCGTAATCACCTTCGACACCAGCTCGGGGTGTTCCTTGGCGCAGAACATCGCGATGTCGCCGCCGTTGGAATGGCCGACCAGCGTCAGATGATCGTAGTCGGCGTTCGGCTGCATCTTCTTCAACTCGCCAAGGACAAAGAGGATGTTGGCCTCGCCGCGCTTGTAGACGGCGAGGCGGCCGACATAGGGCTGGCCCGCGATCGTCATCAGCGGCGGGTCGCTCGGCAGGTCCTGCTGAATGCTGGCGACCAGATATCCGCGCGCCGCCAGCACGTTTTGCAGGAAGGAATATTCGGTGTTCTTCACCGTGTTGCCGTTACTGATGATCGCGACCGGCAGCTTCCGGTCGGTGTCATTGGCCCACATCTCGTAGTCGCGGCGCACGGCGAGATCGACCGACACCGGCCGTTGCCGCGCGGCATCGAACAGATCGAGTGTCTGATGTCGGATCGCCCACTTGCTGCCGGCGACATAGACGCCGCCGAGGACAGCGCAGATGCAGGCCAGAATGACCAAGCCCCGTTTCATTGTCTTGTCCCTCTCCTCAGGTAACAGATAACGATTAGGACGCGGCCTCGGGCAGCTCAGGTTAAGGATTGGGCAGATTAAATTTGCGAAAGGTATTGCTGTGCAACAGGTTTTTGCGCTGCGGTATGGGAACCTTTCGCAAAGCGCTTTAACCCGCCGCTTGGCGGGGAACGCCGGCTTTTTCCCTGATCATCGCGGTCACGGCCTCGATCGCGGCTGATATCGGGCCGCGCCGGTAGGCCCAGCGCGGGTCGTTATCCGGCGAGGCGATCACCATGGTGGCGTTGGCCTCGAACAGCAGGACGTCTCCTGCCGCATTCACGGCGAAATCGATCCCTGCGTAATCCAGCGCCAACGCCTTGCAGATCGCATGCAAGGCCGTGATCGCTCTGTCGCCGAGCACGCTGCGCATGCAGGATGTTCTCCCAGGGGGGGAACATGAATCCTCGAAGTCCGCCATGAAGGCGTTCACCGGCGCATTCAGCGCATTGATGATCATCTTGCGATCGACCGGCCCGGTAATCTCCACACGCCGATCGAGCAGATCGGCGGGCGTCTCCCCGACACTCCAAGTGGCCGCCCGCACGTTCGCCGTCGTGCCCAGGAAGCCCGGTAGCACGCCAGCGTCGAATTCCGCTTGGCGCAACTCCCGCGCACGCAGCAACTCCAGACGCCGGGGGTTGAACTGCCGGTGAAGTGACGTCAACAGAGCTCGCGCGGGCTGCGTGAGTACCTCCTCTTCGCGAGCAATCCGGGAACCTCTAATTTCAATTTCCGGCGCGGCCTGTTGCGTGCCGCCAATGTCAGCCACTTGCGCGTTCACTGTGCTCACCCGCCTTTACTCGGCCGCCGCCGCCTCTTCGAACTGCTGCTCCTCGGTGCTGCCGGCGAGCGCCTCGAGCGAGGAGTGCCACCGGCCATCGTCTGGGTGACGTCGTCGAAGTAGCCGGCACCGACTTCGCGCTGATGCTTGGTGGCGGTGTAGCCGCGCGCCTCGGCGGCGAACTCCGCCTGCTGCAGTGCACGTAGGCGGTCATCTGGCTCGGCCTTGTAGCCCCGCGCCAGCTCGAACATCGAGTAGTTGAGCGCATGGAACCCGGCCAGCGTAATGAACTGGAACTTGTAGCCCATCGCGCCGAGCTCGCGCTGGAACTTCGCGATCGTGGCGTCGTCGAGCTTGCGCTTCCAGTTGAAGGACGGCGAGCAGTTGTAGGCCAGCATCTTGCCCGGGAACTGCTTGTGGATGCCTTCGGCGAATCGCTTGGCCTCTTCCAGATCCGGATGCGCGGTCTCGCACCAGAGCATGTCCGCATACGGTGCGTACGCCAGCGCCGCGCGCGATCGCCTGGTCGAAGCCGGCGCGCACGTGGAAGAAGCCCTCGCCGTGCGGCCCTCGCCGCGTCGATGAACGGTCGATCGCGCTCGTCGACATCGGCGGTCAGCAGCGTCGCGGATTCCGCGTCGGTGCGCGCGACCAGGACCGTGGGTACATTGCAGACATCGGCCGCGAGTCGCGCGGCGACCAGCTTGTTGATCGCTTCCTGCGTCGGCACCAGCACCTTGCCGCCCATGTGGCCGCACTTCTTGGCCGAGGACAGCTGGTCCTCGAAGTGCACGCCGGCGGCGCCGGCCTCGATCATCGCCTTCATGAGCTCAAAGGCGTTGAGCACGCCACCGAAGCCCGCTTCGGCGTCGGCGACGATCGGCTTGAGCCAGTCGATGCTGTCATCGCCCTCGGCGTGATGCAGCTCATCCGCGCGGCGCAGCGTATTGTTGATGTGGCGCACCACCGCCGGCACCGAATCGGCCGGATACAGCGACTGGTCCGGATACATCTGGCCGGCCAGATTGGCATCGCCGGCCACCTGCCAGCCCGACAGGTAGATCGCGTCCAGCCCGGCCTTGACCTGCTGCATCGCCTGGTTGCCGGTCAGCGCACCCAGTGCGTTGACGAACGGCTTTCTCGTTCAGGTACGCCACAGCTTCTCCGCCGTGATGCGCGCCACCGAATGCTCGATCGGCAACGTGCCGCGCAGCCGTACCACGTCCTCGGCGCTGTAGCCGCGGGTGACGCCGCGCCAGCGCGGGCTGTCTTTCCAGTTGCGCCGCAGTTCATCGGCCGTCGGCAGGGTTCGTGATTTGCATCTATCGGTGCTCCTTCGCGCCAGTACGGGGGCATCCTGCGCCGGGAAGGCGCGCATTCCATGCCTTCAGCATAACCGCTCGGCATAGCAATATTTGACTCTTAAAACTTCACAGTGTTGATTTCACTGATCAAATGGCCAATCTGCTGCGCAAGGGTCACTTTCTGGGCGCCAAGCTGCGCAGCATCCGTAAGCGCAATGGCCTGACACTGGAGGACTTATCCAGCCGCTGCATTCAGACCAATGCGCAAGATGGCCCCATCCGTGTCCTACCTGAGCATGATCGAAAGCGGCAAACGCATGCCCTCCGAGGACGTGCTGGGCTGCTGGCCGGGGTGTTCCAGCGCGACGTCGCCTGGTTCCTGGACGAGCAGGTCGATGTCGCCGGCCTGACGGTGCGCCGCGCGGGCGGTGCCGCGCGCGTGCCGCTCGAGCCGGCGTTCCTGTTTTCCAAGGAGCTGCTGCAGTCGGCGATTCCGGAGCTGCTGTCGCAGACCGGCACCAGCGGTCGGCAGTTCGCGCACCTGCTGATCCGCTCGCATCAGGAGATGTCGCGCAACGATTTTCCGGACCTGGAACGCACCGCCGAGAGCATTGGCGAGCGCCGCCTGCCGCTGTCGGTGGACGACCTGCTGCGGCTGTCGCAGCGCCACGGCCTGAGCTGCGCTGGTTCGACCGCCGCCCGGCGCTGGTGCGCGACAACGACCAGGAGGTGCGCAGCACGGTGCGCTCGTTCTTCGAGGCACCCCACACCGTGTACCTGAACCAGTCGCTGCGCGCCGATCCGGCGCGCCTGAAGTTCGACCTGGCGACGCACATCGGCCACAAGGTGCTGCATGGCGGGGACGGCATGAAGTCGCCGCACGCCACCGGTGGCGAGATGGGCGGCAGTCCGGAGAGCGGCTCGGAGGCCGCGGGCATGCGGGCGCAGGACGTCCTGCACGCCTGGCGCGACTTCGAGTGCAGCTTCTTCGCCGGTGCGCTGCTGTGCCCGCAAATCCCGTTCCGGCGCTTCCTGGCGCGGAACCAATACCGCATCGAGCCGGCCACGCGCCTGGAGCTCACCCCGGCCGTCGTGATGCGCCGCATGACAAAAGTCTCCCCCTACCCCTACTGGCATTTCTTCGATGCCTATCCGCCCGGCTATTTGCGCGCGGTGTACCGCGGCAACGGCATCCCGCTGCCCTGGGGCAACATGGCGCAGGTCAGCGATCCCTGCCCGCAGTGGGCGGTGTTTCGCATGCTGGGCGGGGAGCACAAGGAATCCGGCTCGCAGATCTCGGTGCTGCGCGACCGCGATCGCTCGCTGCTGTACTGCTGCCACTCGATCCGCACCCGCGACATGGCCGGCAACCCGCACGTGATCTCGGTCGGCATGGACCTGGCGCCGGCGCTGGATGCCAACGGCACCGACGCCGCCGAGATGATCGGCATCATCACCGAGGCTTGCCTGCGCCGGCGCGGCGACGCGCCGATTCCGGCGGCGGCCGCGCAAGCGCTGCGCGCAGTGGCGCGGGTGCTGAACATCGCCTGGATCGAGGATGCGCTGGCGCTGCCGGCGCGCATCATTTGCCCGCGCAGCAGCCGTTGCCCGCGTCCGGATCGCTGCGAGTCCGCGCTGCCCTCGCGCGCACGCGAGATCACCGACGTGCGGGATGAAATTCTGGGTCGGTGACAGCTGGCCATTGCGCTGGCGTCAAGCCGTGTCGCACGGGATCGGTGCGAGATCCTCGCCGCGCAGCGGGGTTAGGCCCAGACGTTCGGGAATCGCGAATACTGAGATCGTGCGCACGCGGATTTTAAATAGCGTGCAGACTTGGCTAGAGTCGATTCAAGGCCTCGCAGGAACATTTATTTAAACGGGAGAGGCACTTAGGTGGCAGGCTCATCGGCTGGCGGCAGGGACTCGGTCCGCAAGGTAAGGTTAGGTTCGTGGCGCGCAATATGTCGAATATGGCAGCGATGATGGGGACCGACCGCAACGCGCGGCCGCCTGGTGTGTAGCGATGCACTGGCGCGCGAATCGGTATGCCCCTTTGCCCGGCAGCCTGCTGTGCCGGCTTGACGCCGTACCTCAGGGAGCCTGCAAGGAGCTGCGCTATGGGCAGGGGGATGCGTCGTTCGCACTGTTGCTTTATCGTCGTGGCACTGAGATCCGCGCCTACGTGAACAATTGTCCGCACTTCGGTCTACCGTTGAACGCGCGCGCCGACGAATTCCTGCTGTACGGCGACGGACTCATCATGTGCGCGCATCATTCAGCCGTGTTCCGCCTCATCGACGGCCGATGCATCGATGGCCTGCCGTCGGGCGAGGGGCTTGAGCCGGTGCCGGTACGGCTGGTGGGCAACGAGATATTTATGGCTGACATGGCTGATATATGAGTGCGAGCCTCGAGCCATTGCAGAGGTTGCCTGATACGCAGGTGTCGTTGCGCGCGACCTTCGGCATCGACAGCGAGCTGATGTGTGCAGCATACAGTTGCGGCGGTGACCACGTGCCGATACGCGACGAAGCCTATCGATTCGATACCGCGACACCACCCTCGCTATCCTGGCCGGCTTCATGCATAACCGGCGCGTGCTGGTACAGGGCTATCACGGCACGGGTAAATCCACGCATATCGAGCAGGTCGCCGCGCGCCTGAACTGGCCATGCGTGCGCATCAATCTGGACAGTCACGTCAGCCGCATCGACCTGATCGGCAAGGATGTCATCAGCATGCGCGATGGCAAGCAGGTCACGGAATTTCGCGAAGGCATCTTGCCCTGGGCCTTGCAGCGCCCGTGGCACTGGTGTTCGATGAATACGATGCCGGGCGTCCGGACGTGATGTTCGTGCTGCAGCGGGTACTGGAAGCGGACGGCAAACTGACGCTGCTCGACCAGAGCCGCGTGTCGCAGCCGCACCCGTCATTTCGCTTGTTCGCCACCGCCAATACCGTCGGGCTGGGCGACGCCAGCGGCATGTATTACGGCACGCAGCCGATCAATCAGGGCCAGATGGATCGCTGGCAGATCGTCGCCACGCTCAACTATCTGCCGCGCACGGAACGAGATCGCGCGATTGTGCTCGCGCGCGCCCCTGATCTCGACACGCCCGACGGTCGTGCACTGGTCGATAACATGGTCGCGCTGGCCGGACTGACGCGGCTCGCGTTCATGGCGGGCGAGCTCTCGACCGTGATGTCGCCGCGTACCGTGATCAACTGGGCCCAAAACATCGCGATCTTCGGTAGCGTCGAGCAGGCGTTTCGTCTGACTTTTCTTAACAAATGCGACGAGGCCGAGCGCAACTCGGTCGCCGAATTGTACCAGCGCTGCTTCAACGTTGATCTGCAGCGCGAGGGCGAGTGAGGCACGAAGCATCGCATCGACTGGGGCGCAGATTCGATGCGCGCCATCAGGCTCGAGCCGCGGCTGCGGTGTATCGTGCGCTCGCAGGTGCCCCTGGGCGCCCGGCCGCCGACGCCTCCAGCGCGCCCGGTGCGGGCTGGCAGATGCTGCTAGCGGAGTCGCCGCGCCGCCTGCATGCGGCGGCGCTGGCGCGCTGGCGCGGGCGCATTGATGCACTGGCACTGCGCACGCGCTATAGCGATCGACTTCGGCACAAGGCAGGCGAGCCGCTTGCTGGACCGGCGCAGATATTGTTCTCGCTTCTGGAGCAGAATCGGGTCGAGCAGCTAGGCTCGCGCCGGCTCACGGGTGTTCACGCCAATCTGTCTGCGCTGGTGCTGGAGAGGTGGATACGCGCGCGACCAGAAGTCATCATACGCAGTGACGATGCGGCGTCCTGGATCGAGACGGTCGCATTGCTGGCCCGCGTGCCGCTCGGGGCACCGTTGCCTCCGGCCGCACTGCAGGTGCTGCGGTCCAGCTGGAGCAACTGGCTCAGTGCGCAGCAGGTGCGCGAAATCGAAGCCCTGACCGGCCTCGTCACCGATCAGGCGGCCTACGCGCGTCAGTCTCTGCGGGTCATCGCTGCGCTGCTCGGCCCGACGACGGGGAAAGGCGCCGAGCCGGTGCACGGGGACGAGGCTCGGGCAAGCGAGGCGCAGGAACCGCGGGTGTTGGCCGATGCTGCAGCGTCGCGCGCCACACCTTCCGGTGATCCGCTGGCCGGCATCGAGTCGCTCATCAGCGCCGATGACGACGGCAACCAGAATAGGTCAGTGGCGAATGCGCCCGAGGGCCCGGCATACCGAGTCTTTACAACAGACTTTGATCGGAAGTCGTGCGGAGCCGACCAAGCTGGCGTTGACGGGCGCCTGGCGCAGCTGCGCCAGAGCTAGACCAGCGGGCGAGCGGGCAGCTTGCGGGCATCGCGCGCTGGGCCCACAGGTTGCAACGCCGGCTCATGGCGTTGGCAACTGCGCTCGTGGCAATTTGATCGCGATGAGGGGGTGTTGGACGCAGCTCGGCTGACCAGTCTGGTCACTCGCCCGCTTGAGCCACTTGCCTATAAGCAGGAGAGTGAAGTAGCCTTTCCCGATACGGTGATAGCGCTACTGGTCGATAACTCTGGCTCGATGCGCGGCTCACCGATTGCCACCGCTGCCATTTGCGCCGAGCTGCTCGGCCGCGTGCTCGAGCGTTGCGGGATCAAATCAGAGATACTGGGCTTCACCACCGGCGCCTGGCGTGGCGGTCGCGCGCGCGCTCTGTGGGCAGCTGGCGGTCGCCCGGCTCGGCCGGGACGCATCACCGAGCTGCGTCACATCGTTTACAAGGATGCGGATGAACCGTGGCGGCGCGGACGGGAGCGGCTCGGATTGATGCTCGAGCCCGACCTGCTGAAGGAAAACGTTGATGGCGAAGCGTTGCTGTGGGCGCATGAGCGTTTGCTGCGCCGCTCGGAACGGCGCCGCATATTGTGGTGATTTCCGATGGCGCACCGTTCGACGAAGCGACCGTCGAGGCGAACGACGCTTTATATCTGGAACGACATCTGCAGACCGTCATCGAGTGGATTGAAAGCCGCTCCATGGTGGAGCTCGCGGCTGTCGGTATCGGCCACGATGTCGCGCGGTACTATAGACGCGCCGTGACGCTACCCAGCGCCGACGATTTAGGTGAGGCCCTGGTGGCGCAGTTGCTCGATCTGTTCGATGGCAGGAGTAGGCAGTGATTCGCCATGTTGTGATGTGGCGGTTGAAGCAGGAAGCCAAGCGCGACGGTCGGATCGACGGCATTGATTCGATCCAGCGCAATATCGCGGCGCTGCGCGCGCACGTGCCGGGACTGCTGCGCTTGGAGCTGGGAATCAACGAGGTAGTCCAACCAGACGCTGCCGACCTGCTGCTATACGCAGAGTTCGCAAGCTGGGAGGCGTTGCGCGGCTATGAGCTCCATCCGCTGCATGAGGAGCTGCGTGCACTGATCGGCCCGATCCGCAGTGAGCGCCGGGTGCTCGATGATGAAATCAAGACGTAATTCCCAGGGCGATGGCTGGCAAGCCGCCCTAGGCTGAACCTGCCGCCGGCGCGCCAGAACGGCGCCGCGTCAGGATCGTGCCCGCGGTATAGCACGGCTACTCTACCAGCGAAGCAGGCCACTGAGGCTTGGAATCTTGCTGAGTGCCTCATCCCACTCCGGCTTGCCGGAGAATCGTTTGCGGATGTAGTCGACGAACAGCTTAACTTTGACAGTGCGACGATGCGTTGCGGGATAAATGGCCAGCAACTCGAGCGGCGG
>CAVVLH010000093.1:0-12310 GCA_963748805.1 uncultured Alphaproteobacteria bacterium
CGGGTGCCACCGACCGCAACTGACCCGACGGTGTGGCGGTCTGGGCCATCTCGTTGAGAATCGCGCGGACGTTGTGATTGGGAACGGAATAGAAGAAGTCCGCGCCATTCACCGTGAACGCGTCAAGCGCGCCCTTCTTGTCGACCGAGGGCGACAGGAAGGCAGGAATGCCCCATCGCTTGGTCGGCCAGGCCGCGACCACGTCGTGGTTCATCGCGACCAGTTTGCCGTCGCCGTCCAGTCCCGCCTTGATCTTCTGGAACGTCAGCGGGCGCGAGAAGTCCATGGTCATGTCGTTTTCGCGGGTGTAGATGACCTTGACCGGCTTGCCGACGGCTTTCGACGCCTGCACCGCCGGCACCAGCATGTCGCCCTCGAGACGCCGGCCGAAGCCGCCGCCGAGCCACTGCTGATGCATCACGACGAACTTGGGATCGACCCCGGCAGCTCCCGCTGCGATCGCGCCGGAGCGTGTCGCAAACTGGTTGCCGGTGTAGACGTGCCAGATGTCGCCTTTCTGCTCGGCCGTGGCCGTCATCGGCTCCATCGGCGCATGGATGTTGATGCTGGTGGTGTATTCGGCCTCCAGCACCTTCGCCGCCGTGCCAAAGGCCGCCGCCGTGTCGCCGTCCTTGACGAAGAACAGGCCGAAGTCGTCGAGCCCCTGAAGCCGCTTGGCCTCGGCCACCAGGGATGCGCTTGACAGTTTGGCGTTGGGGCCACCGTCATAGCTGACCTTGAGCGCCTCGGCCGCCTTGGTCGCGCCGGCAAACGTATTGGCCACCGCCACCACCCAGCCGGTGGTCGACCCGGTCTTGTCGTCAAGGGTTACCGCCTTGATGAAGCCCGGTACTTTCTTGGCCTCGGTGTCGTCGACCGACTTCACGGTGGCGCCGTAGCGCACCGGCGGCGTCAAGATCTTGCCGTAGACCATGCCTGGCAGCATGACATCGATGCCGTATTTGGTGGTGCCGTTGGTCTTGCCGGGGATGTCGAGCTGCGGAACCGAGACGCCGATCATGGTATACTGGTCGGGCGTCTTCAGCTTGATCGCCTTGAGATCGTCGGCCGAGAAGGTCTTGGTGATCTTGCCGCTCTTGACGACGTCGGCGAACGTCATCGACTTCTTCGATTTCGGATCCGTGATTGTTGAATCTCGCACGATCAACTGGCCGGCGGGTATGCCGCCCATCATCGCCGCAGCCGCTTCCATCAAAGCGATACGCCCCGCGGCACCTGCGCGGCTCATCGCGTCGAAGTTCATCATGGTGCTCCAGCTGCCGCCGGTGACCTGCGCGCCGAGCACGGGATCGTTGAACTTCGGATCGTTGGAAGCGAGCTGAACCCGCATATCCTTCCAGTTCGCGCCGAGTTCTTCGCAGACGATCTGCGCCATGGTGGAGGCGATATGCTGGCCCATGTCGGCCTTGCCGCTGGTGACGGTGACGATGCCGTCGGGCGCGATCGAGTACCACACGCTCGGATCGAAATTGCCGGCGGCGGCCAAAGCGTCGTTGATGCCGGGAAGCGCGGCATAGCCGAGCACGAGGCCCGTCGCTGCGGAGCCGACGAGGAACGAGCGTCGGCTCAGATCGGCCGGCTCGTGATGGGTGATTTTGACGTGCGAATTCATGTGGCCCTCCGCTCGTTGCCGGCGTTGGAAGCGGTGCGCATTTCGGTGGCCGCGCGCATGATGGCTTTCTGGATGCGTGAATAGGTCATGCAACGGCAGAGATTGCCGTCCATATGCGCCACCACTTCATCCTTGGTCGGGTTGGAATTCTTGGCCAGCAGCGAGGCTGCCTGCATGATCTGGCCGGACTGGCAGTAGCCGCATTGCGGGACCTGCTCGGCGATCCAGGCCTTCTGCAGGGGATGATCGCCCTTGGCGGACAGGCCTTCGATGGTGGTGATTTTCTTACCGACGGCGTCGCTCACCTGCGTCTGGCAGGATCGTACGGCTTCACCGTTGATGTGAACGGTGCAAGCCCCACACAGCCCGGCGCCGCAGCCGAACTTCGTACCTGTCATTTGGAGTTGTTCGCGGATGACCCAGAGGAGCGGCGTATCGTTGGCCGCCTCGACGGACAGAGTCCGTCCGTTGATATTGAGACTAGGCATGGTTTCTTTCCCTGCCGGTGATGAAAACCGCTTACGACGGAACTCATTTTTTTCTTGTTGGACGGCACCCACCGGGATGGTGCCGACCCGGAGAATGATCGCGATCCGTTTTAGAGGCAATATAAATCCGTCGCCGGTGAAGTTGTGCGTTGCGGCAGAGGTGCTGTCATATTATCGCCGAACGTATTTTCCGTTTGGCGGATAAATCGGTGCGATAGCGGCCATCTCGACGGCCGTGGCATCCAGAAATCAGAAGTTCTTGTTGCGGCAGGGTTCGCCTTTTGGCTCGCACCGCGACACACCGCCTCTTGATACCTATGGCCGGCTATTACGGTGGCGCGATCGTTCGGTTTGCCGATGACAAGCCGAAAGTGCCGACGCAATTGCATTTCGGCGAAAAGGATGCCGGTATTCCGCTGACCGATGTCGAGGCGATCCGGGCCAAACGGCGCGATGTCGATCGCATGGCCGCGCAGCCTGGATTTCTTCGCCAGGTACCTGAAAGCCTAGAACCAGCGTTCGCCGACGAGGACGGTATCGCCGGGACCGATCGGAGTGCCGAGCGGGACGATGGTGCGGCTGGAGCCTGAGGCCTCGGTATGGGTCAGCGTGACGCTGTCGCGTTTGGCGCGGGGCGAAAAGCCGCCGGCGATCGCGACCGCGCTTTCGACGCTCATGTTCGGCACGTAGGGATATTGGCCGGGAGCGGCGACCTCGCCGAGGATGAAGAACGGACGATAGGCTTCGACCTCGACCGCCACCGAAGGCTCGCGGATGTAGCCGTTGCGGAGTTTCGCGGAAATCTCCGTGGCCAATCCCGCCGGCGTTCGCCCGCGCGCGGCAACCGCGCCGATCAAAGGCATGGTGATCGCGCCGCCGGCATCGATCGCATAGGTGTTGGTGAGGCCTTCCTGGCCAAACACCACGACGCGGAGCCTGTCGCCGGCATCGAGGTGGTAGGGCGCATCGTGCCGGGCGGAGATGGGAGCGGCGGCGTAGGCGTTTTCGACCGGCGCGTAAGCGCCGCCTGGCGAGGCGGCGAAACTCGCACGGAGCGCGCTGATCGCGCCGCCTGAATCGGCGGAGGCTACCGGCGAGGGGGAATAATAAGAAGGCTGGCCATAGGCCATGGCGTCGAGATCGCTGCGCGGGCCCATCGCAACCTGATTGCCCGTCTGCATGCAGCCCGCAAGCGCGAGCGCGGCCAAAGCAGTCGTGACCGGCAATAAAAGTGCGCGCGTTACCCGCGGCGAAGCTAATAGGAACTTCAAATTCGGCCGCACTGAGCTGTCCTATTTAGCGAGACCGCTCAGTCTTGCACTCGTTATGGTTAACAAATCGTTTTTTGGCCGCTGCCCGACCCGCCGACCTCCTGGGACGAACGGCCGAAAGCTCCGGCCGTTCGTCCTGAGCGAAGCGCGGTCAGGCCGTCACGCCCGTGGGTATCGGACAGGACACGCCGGTGCCGCCGAGGCCGCAATAGCCCGCCGGATTTTTGGCGAGGTATTGCTGGTGATAGTCCTCGGCAAAATAGAACGGACCGGCCGGCGCGATTTCGGTCGTGATGGTACCGAGCCCCTTGGTCGATAGCGCCTTCTGGTAGACGGTTTTCGAGGCGGCCGCGGCGTCACGCTGCGCGTCGTTCAACGTATAGATCGCGGAACGGTATTGTGTGCCGACGTCGTTGCCCTGACGCATGCCCTGCGTCGGATTGTGGTTTTCCCAAAACGTCTTCAGCAGCCTTTCGTAAGAAATCTTCGCCGGATCAAACACCACCAGCACCGCTTCGGTGTGACCGGTGCGGCCCGAGCAGACTTCTTCATACGTTGGGTTTTGGGTATGGCCGCCGGCATATCCCACCGCGGTGACTGAGATGCCATCGCCGAGTTCCCAGAACTTTCGCTCCGCGCCCCAGAAGCAGCCCAGCCCAAACAGCGCCTGCTCTAATCCGGCGGGATAAGGCGGCTGCAACGCCTGGCCATTGACGAAGTGCCGCGTCGCTGTCGGCATCGGCTCGGTCCGGCCCGGGAGCGCCTCGGTGGCGCTCGGCAGCGCGGTGGTCTTGCGCATGAAGAGCATGGGTTACCTCCTTGGCCAGGCGCATCCGTCCCGGCAGCGATCAACCTTGCCGGTGAATATAGTCCGTTGCTCGAAAACCGGGAGCCCCGTGACGGTGTCTTGCTGTTCTAGTGTCCCGGTTCTGACATTCGTATCCTATCGCGGCGGCCCTGAAAGGAACGTCAGAGTGGCCACGCTAGTTTCTGGAATAGCCGATCAACGGCTTCCTCGGCCGGAACAGAAGCATCAGCACGATTCCGAGCACGGCCATGACCGCGAAAACCGGCTGGTCCAGGATGATCCGGACCACATTGTTCCAGAGCCAGGGCGAGAGGCCTTCAACCCAGACGCGGAACGCTTGCTGGCTTGATTGGTGGACGTCGTTCCAGAACTGGCCGAACCGGGTAAAGCGCAAGGTGTTGTCGGCGACATACCGTGCCCCGTCATAGACCATGAAGACAAATCCGCCGGCCAGCAGCAACAGTCCCACCAGACGGAAAAACCCGCGGATCATGCCTCACCCACTATCTCTCGTGCCCCTATCGGCTGCCAGCCATTAGCGGTGCGGCGCCGGAAATTCAACCTCGCCAGCATCTTATCAGGCTTCCCGCGGCCCGGCCGGTGGCCGGCTTGCGAGCCGGAAGGCGTTGACGCTGTGGCGTCCGGCCTCTATAAGACCCCCCAATTGGCGGCGGGCGCAATCCCGCCGCCGCTGTTCTTTAGAGCGTTGCCACCAGTATGGCATTCTCGACAGGACGCCCGAAACAATCAGCGTCGATCAGGCAAACCGTGGGCAGTCATTTCGCCCACCCGCGATCGGTCACTGCCGAAGGACATTTGAGAACATGGCCAATACGACTTCCGCCAAGAAGGCGACGCGCAAGATTGCCCGCCGCACCATCATCAATAAATCGCGCCGTACCCAGATGCGCAGTTCGGTCCGATCGGTCGAAGAAGCGATCAAGCGCGGTGACCGCGACGCAGCGCTCAAGGCAATGGCGGGTGCCGAGCCGGAACTGATGAAGGCGGCGCAGGGCAACATCATTCACAAGAACGCGGCGAGCCGGAAGGTTTCGCGACTTGTGCATCAGATTGCGAAGCTGGCGAAATAAGCCGACCCAAAATCAAAGACTGCAAAAGCCCGGCTCCGCCGGGCTTTTGTTTTTTGCGGCGGTATTTTTGACGGCGGACATTTCTCCGTGCTTTCACGGAAGCAGGCGGCGCGCATCGCGAGGCAGCGCGTCTGCCTGAAGCAAGAAGTGCCGCCGACGCATGCAAGACAGCGCTTCTGGAGAAATGACACCGGCGATCTGCCGCATCGCGTCATGCGAAGGCTACCCTTCTTCGACGAGCAAAAAAAAACGCGTTTGCGTAGTCACTTATCGGCATAGTGACAGCGGGTTGTTTGAAAATTCGCTTCCGCCTCGGCCAAACTTAAACGATTTATGAATTTATTTTAGGCGCCGGTGCGAAATATGACAGTCGCGGATCATTTCGAATCTCCGCACAGATTCAAAACCTTGCGGCTTTGCACGAAAATCGTGCGCTGTTGGGCAAAACGCCAAGTTGTTTTTGCAGGCAGGCGAGCTGAATCATTTTCATTGCGGGAAACGAGGCTTGCTGTATCTCTTAGATCGTTCGCAGCGCCCACGGCTCTTGAGACCAGCGCGGATTAAGGACCGGGGCGGACGTGCAAATCGGCGGCGGTGTGCGCGTTGGCGACGCTTTCCAAGCGATCGTTGAGTTCGAACCCATAGCGATATGGGTATGGAAGTTCTGTGTCAAAATTTCTCAAGGCGAAGCACTCGCGCTTCGTCCTTAAAAAAAGAGAGATACGAGACAGTCGAACCGGCAAAGCCTAAGGAAAGCGAAGTGCGCGAGCGGGGTTGAGTTGAAGGCGGGCGGAGCGAATGGCGTAACGGCTGAAAGTTGTTTTTGGTTTTCAGACGTCGCCGGTCGATTTTAAGCAGATTTGGAGTGACGACTTGCCGTACCTGTTTGCGGCGAGAGGGGGAGGTAGCATGTCTCACGAAATCATTGAAATTCCTGGTTCAGGTCTATTCAAGCATTACGGCGCGTTAGGCTCCGCGGCGGTTGGTATCGCGGTTCAGGGCAGCCTTTCTAATATCTCGTTGAATGTTTTGGAGGCCGTCCGCAAGCGGCCTTCCGCGCGAGCTCCGGACAGACCGTCGAGTACGCGCTAGCCTTTCGAAGCTTCCCTTCAAACCCAAGACCTGCCCGACGGCGTTTCGCCGAACGGCCGGGCTATGGCTGAAACAGGCTTCGTGCAGGGCAGCCTCCGTGCAGCGCACGGCGGATCACCATCGAAGAATTCCATCCAGACCAAGAGAAGTTTTCCGGCAATGACAAATATCGAACCCGCAATGAAAAGTGTCGAACAGGATCGTTGGTCGCGCGTGAAAGGACGGTTGCGTACGAGCGTGGGCGAAGATGTCTACACGAGCTGGTTTGCCCGTATGGATCTCGAAAGCGTGCAGGATGAAAGCGTGCATCTGTCGGTTCCGACGCGCTTCCTCAAAAGCTGGATTCAGGCGCACTATGCGGAGCGCGTTCTGTCATGCTGGCAGGCCGAGATGCCTCAAGTGCATCGGGTCGATCTTTCCGTGCGCACGGCGATGCGCTGTGCGGCGCCGGCCAAGGACGTCCCAGCCGGCCAGCTCGACGTGCGCAGTCCCGAGCGGCCGAACAGCCGGCCGGCGGTGGAGCTGCGCTCGGTTGCAACTGCGCCGGTTTCGGCGAACCACGACGCGCTTGGCGGCTCGCCGCTCGATCCGCGCCTGACATTTGCAAGCTTCGTCATCGGCCGTTCCAACACGCTGGCGCATGCTGCCGCGCGCCAGGTCGCCGAAGGCCGCCGCGGCGATCCCGTGATGTTCAACCCGCTCTATATCCATGCCGGCGTCGGCCTTGGCAAAACCCATCTGTTGCAGGCGGTGACCTGGGCCGGCAATTCCGGCAGCGAACGCAAGGTGCTGTATTTGACGGCCGAGAAATTCATGTACGGCTTTGTCGCGGCGTTGAAGACGCAGACGGCGCTCGCCTTCAAGGAGGCGTTGCGCGGCATCGACGTGCTTGTGATCGACGACTTGCAATTCCTGCAAGGCAAATCCACCCAGGCCGAGTTCTGTCACACCTTGAACGCGCTGATCGATGCCGGGCGTCAGGTCGTGATCGCGGCCGATCGCCCGCCTTCCGATCTCGAAAGCCTCGATGATCGCGTGCGCTCGCGGCTTGCCGGTGGTCTGGTCGTAGAAATGGGCTCGCTCGGCGAAGAATTGCGGCTCGGCATTCTCAAGTCGCGCGTTGCGGCGGCCCGCGCCCATCACGCCAGCTTCGACGTCCCGGAGCAGGTGCTGGAATATCTCGCGCGCTCGATCACCCATAACGGCCGCGACCTTGAAGGCGCCGTCAATCGCCTGCTCGCGCATTCGAAACTGAACAACCAGCCGGTAACGCTGGAGATGGCCGAACGCGAGGTGCGCGACCTGATCCGCCCGCAGGAACCCAAGCGGATCAAGATCGAGGACATTCAGCGGGTGGTGGCGCGGCAATATAACGTGAGCCGTTCCGATCTGTTGTCGTCGCGCCGCACCGCCAATGTCGTTCGCCCGCGGCAGGTGGCGATGTATCTGGCCAAAACCCTCACCTTGCGGTCTTTGCCTGAGATCGGCCGCCGGTTCGGTGGCCGCGATCACACGACCGTGCTGCATGCCGTGCGCAAGATCGAGGCGCTGGTCGCCAAGGACGTCTCGCTGTCGGAAGAGGTCGAATCCCTGAAGCGTCAATTGCAGAGCGAATAGCCTGACGCCTGGCCCTCCCCTTGCGGGAGGGCGGGCAAGGGTGCCGAGATCAAGGGTGCTGAAACAATAGGCCGGCGAAATCCCAAAAGTGGGGAACGGCCAGAGGCCTCTCTTGCGCTTACCCGCTATCCGCGCCACTTTGGGGTCCCCCCGGGCGGACGGGTCGAATCCAGCTTCGATCGGCCTTTCGGGTCCAAACGCCGCGGTGCGCTTTCGGAGCCGCCCGGCTTTTCCCTCTTCGGATCAGGCGGGTATTGCAATGAAGGTTACCGTCGAACGTGCGCAACTCCTGAAATCGCTGGGCCACGTGCACCGCGTGGTCGAGCGGCGCAACACCATTCCAATCCTCGGCAATGTGCTGGTCCGGGCCGAGAACGCGCGATTGTCGCTGAAAGCCACCGACCTCGATCTCGAAGTTACCGAGACGCTGGCGGCTGAAACCGCGACCGCAGGGTCCACGACCGTTCCGGCGCATATGTTTTACGACATCGTTCGCAAACTGCCCGACGGCTCGCAAATCGTGCTGGAGGGCGACGGCGACCGCTCGGTGCTGGCGATCAAGGCCGGCCGCTCGCGCTTCACGTTGCAAACGCTGCCCGAAAACGATTTTCCGGATCTTGCCGCCGGCGAGATGACGCACTCGTTCACGCTGCCGGCTTCCGACGTGAAACGGCTGATCGACCGGACGCAGTTTGCGATCTCGACGGAGGAAACCCGCTATTATCTCAACGGCATCTATCTGCATTCGGCCGGCACCGCGAAGGCTGCGACGTTGCGCGCGGTGGCGACCGACGGGCATCGGCTTGCGCAAATCGATCTGGTGCAGCCGAAAGGTGCCGCCGGCATGCCGGGCGTGATCGTGCCACGCAAGACCGTCGGCGAGGTGCAACGCCTGATTGAGGACAACGAGGCCGAAGTCAAAATCGAACTGTCGCAGGGCAAAATCCGCCTCACGATTGAAAATGTGGTTCTGACCTCGAAGCTGATCGATGGAACCTTTCCGGACTACGGCCGCGTGATTCCGCAAAACAACGACAAGGAACTCGTCGTCGACAAGAAGGATTTCGAGGCCGCGGTCGACCGCGTTTCGACGATCTCGAGCGAGCGTGGCCGCGCGGTGAAACTCGCACTGTCCCCAGGACGGCTGGTGCTGTCGGTCACCAACCCCGACTCCGGCAGTGCGACGGAAGAACTGGAAGTCGAATATGCCTCCGATCCGCTCGATATCGGATTCAACTCGCGCTATCTGCTCGATATCGCCGCCCAGATCGAGGGCGAAGTCGCCGTCTTGAGACTGGCCGATCCGGGTTCGCCGACGCTGGTGCAGGACAAGGATTCCAAGGGCGCGCTTTATGTGCTGATGCCCATGCGGGTTTAGGAAATACCCCCGTATCGGCAGGCTTTTCTTCCCTTTCCCCTTGTGGGAGAGGGAAGAAAGATCGACATCCCTCCGGCATGACCACCTCCCGCATTCACCGTCTCACGCTCACGCATTTCCGCAACTATCGCGCGGCGAGCCTTCAGACGCGAGGCGACGTGGTCGTGCTAGCGGGCCCGAACGGCGCCGGAAAAACCAATTGCATCGAGGCGATTTCGTTTTTGTCGCCGGGCCGCGGGTTACGCCGCGCGATGCTTGAGGACGTTGCCGATAATCAGGGCGATGGTTCCTGGGCGGTCTCCGCCGAAGTCGAAGGCGCGTTGGGACTGGCGACGCTCGGCACCGGCATCGATGCGCCGGCGGCTGACGCCTCCTCAAACAGCCGGCGCTGCCGTATCGACCGCGAACCGGTCGCTTCGGCCACCGCATTCGGCGACCACCTGCGCATGGTGTGGTTGACGCCTGCGATGGACGGATTGTTTTTGGGACCGGCATCGGAGCGGCGTCGTTTTTTTGACCGCCTCGTATTGGCCATCGACAGTGAACATTCGGCGCGAGTCTCCGCGCTTGACCGCTCGTTGCGCTCGCGCAACCGCCTGCTCGAGGTGCGCAATTACGACGATCACTGGTGCGACGCGATTGAGCGCGAAACCGCGGAACTGGCAGTTGCGGTCGCGGCGATGCGGGGCCAGACCGCGGCCAGACTAGCTGCGATGCTGCGGGTACGTGGGAAGGATTCCGCATTTCCCTCCGCCGAGATTGCGCTCGACGGCTGGATGGAAAACGCACTGATGTCGGAACCGGCAACCGCGGTGGAGGACCGTTATCGGGAGATCCTGCGCGCGGGCCGTGCGCGAGATGCCATCGCTGGCCGTACGCTCGACGGGCCGCATCTGACGGATTTGCAGGTGGTTTACGCGCCGAAAAACATGCCGGCGCGCGATGCCTCGACCGGCGAGCAGAAGGCGCTGCTGATCGGTCTTGTGCTCGCGCATGCAGGCCTTGTGGCGGAAATGACCGGCATCACGCCGCTTCTATTGCTTGACGAGGTGGTGGCTCATCTCGACCCCCGCCGGCGCGCCGCATTGTTCGACGAACTCTCACGGCTAAGCGCCCAGGTCTGGATGACCGGCGCCGACCCCGCGGCGTTTGCGGATATCGGGCCGTCCGGCGAGATTTTTGGCGTCGAGGCCGGCCAGATCAACGGCCGGAACTGAGGCGAAACCCCGCAAAAAGAGGGCGCAATGGAGCGCCGAATCGCGCTTTTGCAAGGTCCGTAAATCGGCATCTTTCGGGCTTGAAAAATCGTTAAAAAATCCTATTTTTTCAGTAGTTTGCAGTCCCAGACTTTGCGCTAGGCGCGCCCTGCCTTTCATGGCAGAAATAGATGGATCAGCGCCTATATCGCGCGCCTGATTCGCGGATATTCCAAAGGCCTCACATGACAGAACCTGCCCGGCAACCGATCGCCGACAACGATCCTCCGATTCCCGTCGAATATGGCGCGGAATCGATCCGGGTTCTGAAGGGGCTCGATGCCGTTCGCAAACGGCCGGGCATGTATATCGGCGACACCGACGACGGCAGCGGCCTGCACCACATGGTGTACGAAGTCGTCGACAACGCCATCGATGAAGCGCTGGCAGGTCACGCGACCGCGGTCGAGGTCGTCCTCAATGCGGACGGATCGGTCACCGTGCGCGACGATGGTCGCGGCATTCCCGTGGACATCCACAAGGGTGAGGGCATTTCCGCGGCCGAAGTCATCATGACGCAACTGCATGCCGGCGGAAAATTCGACCAGAATTCCTACAAGGTGTCCGGCGGCCTGCATGGCGTCGGCGTTTCCGTCGTCAACGCGCTGTCGAGCAAACTGCAATTGCGGGTGTGGCGCGATGGCAAGGAACATTTCATCGAATTCGGCCATGGCGATGCGCTCGCTCCGCTCTCGGTGGTTGGTGACGCGAACGGCAAGCGTGGCACCGAGGTGACGTTCCTCGCCTCCAAGGAGACCTTCACCAACGTCGAATACGATTTCGCAACGCTCGAGCACCGCCTGCGCGAACTCGCCTTCCTCAATTCCGGCGTCAACATCGTGCTGTCCGACATGCGCCACGCGGTCGAGAAGCGCGAGGAGATGCACTATGAGGGCGGCGTCGAGGAGTTCGTCAAATATCTCGACCGCAACAAGAAGGCGATGGTGCCCGCCCCGATCATGGTCAACGCCGAGATGAACGGGATCGGCGTCGAGGCCGCCTTGTGGTGGAACGACAGCTATCATGAGAACGTGCTGTGCTTCACCAACAACATTCCGCAGCGCGACGGCGGTACCCATCTGGCCGGCTTCCGCGGCGCGCTGACGCGTCAGGTCAACGGCTATGCCGAATGCCATGGCCAAGCGCGAAAAGGTCGCGCTGACCGGTGACGATTGCCGCGAGGGTTTGACGGCGGTGCTCTCGGTGAAAGTGCCCGACCCGAAGTTCTCCTCGCAGACCAAGGACAAATTGGTGTCCTCGGAAGTGCGCCCCGTGGTCGAGAACGTCATCAATGAAGCGTTGGCGGCCTGGTTCGAGGAGCATCCCTCCGAAGCCAAGATCATCGTCGGCAAGGTGGTGGAAGCCGCAGCCGCCCGCGAAGCCGCCCGCAAGGCGCGCGAACTGACTCGGCGCAAGGGCGCGCTCGACGTCGCTTCGCTGCCCGGCAAGCTCGCCGACTGCCAGGAACGCGATCCCGCCAAGTCCGAACTGTTCATCGTCGAGGGCGATAGCGCCGGCGGCAGCGCCAAGCAGGGCCGCAACCGCGAATTCCAGGCGGTGCTGCCGCTGCGCGGCAAGATCCTCAATGTCGAACGCGCCCGCTTCGACAAGATGCTGAGCTCCGAGCAGATCGGCACGCTGATCACCGCGCTCGGTACCGGCATCGGCCGGGACAA
>CAVVLH010000094.1:0-5447 GCA_963748805.1 uncultured Alphaproteobacteria bacterium
CGGCTCTGCGTTAGCCGTGCCGAGTGTCGCGTCCATCAGGCCGGCCAGACGATAGCGATCTCTCCGCCGCATATAGCTGCGCTGCTGCCGAAGAAATCTTTCGCTGGATCAGCCCAAACTCCGGGATCGGTTTGCCAAACGCGCGGCGCTCCTTGGCGTAGTGAATCATCTGCGCCAGCGCATGCCGTGCCCCGCCGATACACGCCACTGCCAGCTTGAAGCGACCAACATTCAGCACATTGAACGCGATATGGTGACCCTTGCCTGCCTCGCCGAGAAGATTGTCCACCGGAATTTTGCAATCCTGCAGTACCAGCGGACACGTCGACGAGCCGTGAATCCCCAGCTTGTGTTCCTCGGTGCCCACGATCAGGCCCGGCGTGTCACGCTCCAGTAAAAATGCCGAAAACTTGTCCCCATCTATTTTTGCGAAAACTGTGTACAAGTCCGCGATGCCGCCGTTGGTGATCCACTGCTTCTCGCCGGTCGAAACCCGGCTTCAGGACTCGCGCAGGCAGGCTCATGATCGGTCCGACCGGCAGGCCACTGAGCAGCCCGATCGCCGTGACGACCGAGATCACCGCGCCGCTGCGTGGCAGGGTGGTCATCAGCACGGCGAAGATGATGCAGCCTGCGACCAGAACCAGATTCGGCCGTTGGGTACGATCGGCGAGATAGCCGCCGAGCGGAACGGATATCACCGCCAACCACAGCACGATGCTGATGGCGGAGCCCGCCGCCGATATCGACCAGCCGCGCTCGCCCAGCATCGAGGGCCCAAAGCTGAAGATCATGGCAAAGCCGACATTGAAAAGGCCCCAGATCAGGCCGGCGGCAGTCAAGGCTGTGAACGTCATGCGATCGGGCCACGACGATCCGGCGTTCGCCGTCGTCGTGGTCTTCGGCGGTGACGGATAGGCGGCTGCGAAAAGCGCGATCCCCAGTGCGATTGTGGCCGCGACCGTGAGATAGACCGCCTCGACGCCGAGCGCGGTTGCAACGAAAGGAAGAAAGACCAGCGAAAGCGCAATGCCCGCCGGCCACGAATTGACGAAGATCGCCATCGCGGTTGCGATCTCCCGGCCGGCAAACCAGTCGGCGACCATCTTCGTCATCTGGACATTGAACATGACGCCGCCGGCGCCGCTGACGAGCCTGCCCGCGACCTGCATGACCCACGAAGACGACAGCGCCATTGCCAGCTCGCCGATCAGCATCAAGAGAAGCGATGTCATCACGGTAGGTCTGTCACCAAACCGTCTTCCGATCGCGCCGCCCGGCAGCGCGAGGACCAGGCCGGGCGCGAAATAGAGCCCGATCAGCCATCCGATATCGGCAAGCGAGACGCCGAACGTATCGCCCAACAGCGGCGCCACGGCCGCAACGCTCTGGAATTGAAACGCCATCGTCAGGCGAATCGCAAACAGCACGGCGAGGGCAAACCAACGGTTGGGCAATGCGGCATACTTTCAAGGATTGCGGAAGTATCGTCCAAGCTGAAGGGCGGCGATACGGCTGTCAATCGCCGTGGCCGGATCCCGCTTTGTTGGCCGGTCATTGGCATCGCGAGATGCTTCACATAGGTTTAGCGCTTGCCCAGCGGCGCATCAGCAAAACGACGCCAGAGATCAAGGGCCGGGAGGAGTTGCCATGGAACAGATTCGCGTATGCACCTATGACGGTCCGGGCGCAGAGCCCGTCATCCGCAGCGTGCCGTGGCCGAAAGTCGGCAGGAAGGGCGCACTGATCAAGGTCGGCGCCTGCGGCGTCTGCGGCACTGATCTGCACATCCTCAAAGGCCATTGGCCAAAGCCGTTGCCGTGGCCGTTCACGCTCGGTCACGAGATCGGCGGGGTGCTGGTCGAGGTGGGCTCGGACTTCACTGAAGACTTCATGAGCAAGCCGCTCAAGACCGGATCGAAAGTCATGATCCCGCCTTTGATGCCCTGCGGCCATTGCTACTACTGCGTTCACTATCCCCTGAGCGCCAACAAATGCCTGACGCCGGTCTATTACGGCCGCTATCTCGGTTTTGACAAAGCGCCGCATCTGTGGGGCGGCTGGGCCGAATATGTCTATGTCGATCTCGACATGCTGCCGGGCACCAAGATCTACAAATTGCCCGACGACATGCCGCTGCGGCTGGGCGCGCTGTCAGAGCCGCTCACCTCCTGCATCCGCGCCTTTAACCGCGCCAACCGCGCTGGCGGATTCAGCTGGGGGGACACCGTTGTCATACAAGGTTCTGGTCCGATCGGTATTCTGGCGGTTGCCGCCGCGCGCGAAATGGGGGCAGGGCGGGTGATCTGCGTCGGTGCGCCGGAAGAGCCGCGGCTGGCGCTGGCCCGGAAGTTCGGCGCGGAAGCGACCGTGGACATTGAAATGGTCAGGACACCGGCCGAACGCATCCAACGCGTGCGCGAGATCGTCGGCGGCTTTGGCGCCGATCTGGTGATGGATTGTTCGGGCCATCCGAGCGCCGGCCCGGAAGGCATCGAAATGCTGCGCGACGGCGGCACCTACGTCGAGATGGGGCAATTCACTGATGCAGGCTCCATCGAAACCTCCTGGCACCGCATCTGCACCAAGGACCTTAATGTCCTGGGATCGTGGGGTTTTACAGGCAATGACCTGCCGCTCGGCGTCGATATGCTCTCACGCACCCGCGACAAATACCCCTGGCTCGATATGCAGACGATCTATCCGTTTTCCGAAGCCGGTATCGGCCAGGCGGTCGCCGATGCGATGGCGATGAAGACGGTGAAATCCACCATCGTGCCGTGGCCGGACCTGGTCGAGTAGCCGGGCCTGGCCGTTCCTACATTGACGCAAACGGGCTTGTCGGTATCAATGCGCGAGAGGGACTTGTTGGACCAAAGCTTTATTTAGCGCCTTTAACTTGCGGCATTGGGATGGGCATCATGGCCGAGCAGGATAAGGTAACCGTCGAGCGCGATCTCAGGCTCGACCTGTTCCGTGGGGTCGGGCTGTGGATGATCTTTCTCGATCACATCCCGCACGACGTCGTCTCCTGGCTGACGCTGCGCAACTACGGCTTCAGCGATGCGGCCGAGTTCTTCGTGTTCATTTCCGGCTATCTGGCAGGCTTTATCTACGGGCCGATCATCAAGGCCGGCCATTTCCTGTCGGCGCTGAAGCGGCTGTGGAAACGGGCGATGGAGATGTACGTCGCCCACATCATGCTGTTTCTGATCTTCACCGCGCAGATCGCCCGCACGGTGAGAAAGTTCGACAATCCGCTGTATGAGGACGAATTCAATGTCCACAACTTCCTGGATCACCCGGATATCCTGATCGGGCAGGCGCTGACGCTGCGCTACAAGCCGGTCAATCTCGATGTGCTGCCGCTTTATATCACGCTGATTGCGACCGCGCCGTTCATGCTGTGGGCGATGGTGCGCCGGCCCAATCTGACGCTTCTCGCTTCGGTCGTTCTCTATATTTTCGCGCGCAAATACGACTGGAATTTTGCTTCCTATCCTCCCGGCTCGACCTGGTATTTCAATCCCTTCGCCTGGCAAATGCTGTTCATCTTCGCGGCCTGGTGCGGCACTGGCGGTGCGACCCGGATCTGGCCGATCATCCAGTCACGCCTGGCGCTCGCGGCGGCGGTGCTGTGGATCCTGTTTGCCTTCCTGGTCGTCATGAGCTGGCACTTCGCGATCCTCGGGGCATGGATTCCGGAGTGGCTCAGCAAGACCATCTATCCGATCGACAAGACCGATCTGGACATGTTCCGTTTCACGCACTTCCTCGCGTTGGCGCTGATCGTATCGCGCTACGTCCCACACGACTGGGCGCCGCTCAAATTCAAGTGGCTGCGCCCGGCCATTATGTGCGGCCGGCATTCGCTGCCGATCTTCTGTTTCGGGGTGTTCCTGTCCTTTGCGGCGCACTGGGTGCTGATGCAGTACACGAGGGGCGTCTGGGAGCAGCTTGTCGTCAGCGCGGCCGGAATCCTGGTCATGATCGCGATCGCATGGGTGCTGGATCGCGCCGCGGAGGTGCCCGACCTGTTCGTCGATGTCGCCGAGATCGAACGCCGCAAGGCTGCGCTCGAGCCCGGCAAGGCGTGAGATTTTGCCAGGCGGATCGTTGGCAAAATCCAGATATCAACGACCCATGCGCGATTGTTGACCGGAGGAAATCATGGCCCGACGTCTTTTAGTTGTCGCATGTCTATTGCTTTTGTCGGCGCCGGCCGCGCGGGCCGAGACGCCCGCGCCTGATGCCGTGGCGGCGGCACGCAGCCTCGTCACCACGATGAAGCTCGCCGACCAGTACAAGGCTCTGCTGCCGGCGATCTTGTTCAGCCTTAGGCCGGCGCTGACGCAGGACCGGCCGGAGATCGAACAGGATTACGACGCGATGATGCCGATGATCGCCGATGCCTTCACGCCGTATTACACCTCAATGGTCGACGGCATCGCCGCCATCTATGCGACCAACTTCACCGCCGCCGAACTGCGCGACATCGAGGCGTTCTATCGTCAGCCGACCGGACAGAAGATGCTGGAGAAAATGCCGGTCATCAACCAGCAGGCGCTCGCAGTCGGTCAGGAGATTGGTCGCAAGGCCGCGGAAGACCTGCGGCAACGTCTCACCGAGGCGCTGCGTCAGAAGGGACACAAGTTGTAAGGTGGGCGGCGGAAGCCATATCGCCGCTGTTAGTGTGGCGGCACTGACGTTCCTTTCAGGGCCGCCGCGATAGGATACGAATGTCAGAACCGGGGCACTAGCGCAGGCCCTCATAGACCATCAGTCCGCGCGCCAGTTTCAACTTGCGCAAGGCACGCGGAACCAGGCGTTCGGTGGGCGGGTGCAGATAGCGCCACGATGTCAGTTTGAAATCCCGCAACGAACTGTGCCCGCTGTCGAACGGGGCCAGCAGCCCGGTCAGGCTCAGCGGCGCGTGGGCGTGGTATTTGAACGGCAGCAGCAGCAATTCCAGCGGCACCGCCCCTGAGGCCGAGGCCGCGGTGAGGCCGACGATCGCGGGCAGCATGTCCTCGGTTACGGCGGCGACGATGTCTTCGATCTCGCGCCGGGCATCGGTTGCGAACAGCTCGGAAAAGCTCCGATCCTTCAGATCGCGGCCGGCCAGCGCGCAGAGCCGCGTGCCGGCGACACGAAACGGATAGCGGCCGGGCTCATCGCAGGCCAGCACGAAGATGTCGCCGAGCAACTGCCGCACCGCATCGGGATCGATGTCGCTGCGGTCCGGAGCACGCGCTTCGCCGCGTTTCTTGTTCCAATAGGCGAAGAACTGCTGGTTTGATGGATGCTTCATACTGGCTATCGCCCCTCTGCCTGAGCGCAGGGTGAGACATCTCTGTCCCGTTTCTGCGCAAAAGCATTCCCGGCTTCGTTGTGCAGAAACAGCATTGCAGCGTCCAGCAATACGTAATCGTCCAGGCAGGACACAA
>CAVVLH010000095.1:0-34332 GCA_963748805.1 uncultured Alphaproteobacteria bacterium
AATGCACCAATTCTCGGCGGTGTTGCCAGTATCTCGCGCACCACGTCGAGCGCCATTGTTTCTCAATATGACATTCAGCCAATGGTGCAGATCTTTGCAACTCCGCAGGGACGCGATCTCGGCGGCATTGCCTCCGATATCAACAAGGTCATCGCAGCCAACGCCAAGGACGTGCCGAAGGGGTCGACGGTCGTGCTGTCCGGCCAGGTGCAGACCATGAACAGCTCGTTCTCCGGCTTGCTGTTCGGTCTGCTTGGCGCGATCGTGCTCGTCTACTTCCTGATCGTTGTGAATTTCCAGTCCTGGTCCGACCCGTTCGTGATCATCACGGCGCTCCCGGCGGCGCTCGCCGGCATCGTCTGGATGCTGTTCACGACCCACACCACCATGTCGGTTCCGGCCCTGACTGGGGCGATTATGTGTATGGGTGTTGCTACCGCCAACAGCGTGCTGGTGATCAGCTTTGCCCGCGAACGCTATGAGGAACTGGGCGACCCGGTCGCCGCGGCCATCGAGGCCGGGTTCGTCCGTATCCGCCCGGTGCTGATGACGGCGCTGGCCATGATTATCGGCATGCTGCCGATGTCGCTGGGCCTCGGTGAAGGCGGTGAAGCCAATGCTCCGCTGGGCCGGGCCGTGATCGGCGGCCTGATGTTCTCAACCGTCGCGACGTTGATGTTTGTTCCCGTGGTATTCAGTATGTTACATAAAAAGCAGGACGCCAAAGCCGTCGTCCAATCGGAGACAGAGAATGCCCACTGAAGCTGAAACTCGGAGACCAGTTTCGCGCCGGAAACTGGGTATTTTTGGTGTCGTCGCCGTTGCCGGCGCGCTGACGCTGGTCGTCACCGGGATCCGCGCCCGGGAAGATACCAACGCCAAACTGAAGGAATGGACGGACGATCAGGCCGCACCGGCGGTCGCGGTGGCCTATCCCGATCCGGGCGCTCTGACGGCCTCACTCGACCTGCCGGGCCGGCTGGAAGCCTATTATCGCGCCCCGATCTTCGCGCGGGTCAACGGCTATGTGAAGAGCTGGAACGCCGACATCGGCGCCAAGGTAAAGGCCGGCGACGTGATCGCCGAAATCGATGCACCGGACCTTGACCAGCAATTGCTCCAGGCGCGCGCCGATCTGGCCAACCAGCAGGCGAGCGCCAAGCTTTCCGAAGTCACGCTGGCCCGCCGCAAGACACTGATCGCGTCGAATTTCGTTTCCATGCAGGAAATCGACGAACGCACCGCCGACCTCTCCAACAAGAACGCGGCCGTCAACTCCAGTCAGGCCAATGTCGAGCGGCTCGAGGCGCTGGCGGGCTACAAGAAGATCACCGTGCCGTTCGACGGCATCGTGACCGCGCGCAACACCGACGTCGGCGCGCTGATCAATGCCGGCGGCGGCAGCGGCCCGCCGATGTTCATCATCTCGGACATCAAGAAGCTGCGCGTGTACGTCAACGTGCCTCAGAATTACGTGCCTTCGGTCAAAATCGGCGCCAAAGCCAAGATTGCAGTGCCGGAATATCCGACCCGGACGTTTGAGGCGACCGTCGAGGCTTCGGCCCAGTCGGTCGATGTCACGTCCGGCACGACGCAGATGCAGCTCGGTCTCGACAACTCCGCCGGCGAATTGATGCCGGGCGGCTTTGCCAATGTGAAGCTGGTGCTTCAGCGCGAGGGCGTGCCGCTGCACATTCCCGCCAGCGCGCTGATCTTCGACCAGAAGGGTCTGCGCGTGGCGACCGTGACGTCCGACAACAAGATCCTGTTCAAGCCGGTGACCATTGCGCGCGACCTCGGTCGCGAGATCGAGCTTGCCGGTGGTGTAACGGTGGAAGACCGCGTCATCTCTACGCCGCCCGACGGCATCGTCGACGGCGATGCGGTCCGCGTCGTCAGCACCAAAGGCCGTCCGGCAACCGCGACGGCCAAGCAAGGCGAAAAGGGCTAGGAAACACGGACTAGAGGTTTTGTTCTTCGTGATGGCCGGGTATTTCCTGGCCATTGGCGTTTATAGGCCTGCCGGGAAGACGAGAGGCGCGGCCGGCGTGACTTTACCCCGCCCGCCATTCCAGCACCCCGTCCTGCGCCTTGACGATATCGCCGGATGAGCCGACCGGGCTGCGCTCCATATTCAAGAGATGCGCCAATGTCGAACCATCGTGCGCCGGAACCCGTGCCAGCGCGCGTGAATTGTCCGACGTCCGCAGCATCACCACGCCATGTTCGACCGCGTTGTCGCGGCCGTAGATTGCGGTGAAGCTTTCAACGCTTCCTGGCCCCGCGGCCTCGGTCACAAAAGCCGGCGCCGGCCCGCGGCGGCGGTTGGCCTCGTTCTGGACGCTGGTTTCCTGCGCCAGCGGTTCCGATGGTGTGTGCCGCGACAACACCAGCGCGTGATGTTTCGTGACGAAGCCGCCCTGGCCATAGAGCAGGCCGAGGCTTGAACCGTTGCGGAGTTTTCGCACCATCGCACACGCCGCATGCGTCATATAGGTGTTGAGCGGCGCGCCGAAGAACGTCAGCCCGCCGGTGACGGTAGGCGTGATATTCGCCTCCAATCCCAAAGTCCGCCGCGCCATTTTCGGCACGCAGGGAAAACAACTGTAAAGCTCGATCGCGTCGAACGCCGCGGCGTTGCCGCCGGCCAGATCGATCGCCGCCTCAAGCACCGCGTTCTGGGCGTGGCTTTCGACGAACTGATCGCGCTCGAGATAGTCGCGCGGCTCTTCCGCCGACGCTCCACCGGCAACGTAAACGAGCTTGTGCTCGGCGATGCCGGCGGCGCGGGCTTTGGCGAGGCTCGTCATCACAAGCGCAGCCCCCATGTTGACGGTCGGATTGGCGACCATGAGCTTGGTATAGGGCCACGCAATCAGCCGGTTATCGGCAGAGGGCGTTGCGATCTCTTCCGCCGTGAAGCGACGCTTGATCCAGGCGTTGGGATTTTCAGCTGCGGCTTGCGAATAGGCTGACCACAGCGCCCCGGATTCGGCCATCGCCTCGCGCGGGGTCTGGCCCCAATGAGCAGACGCGGCGGTCTCGTAAAACGGGTAGACGCTGACGGGGCGGAACACGCCGAGCTTGACCGCCATCGGTTTCTGAAACGCCGCGCCGCGCTTCGGCTCCTCGACATCGTGCGCGAACGGCGTCCATGGCAGCGTGATGCCGGCGCGCTCGGCTTTCGTCACCGTGCTCTGCGCTTCCGCGCCGCAGACCGCGGCCACGACGGATTCACCTCGCGCGATGCGTTGAGCCGCTTCATGCAGATAGCGGATCGGGCTTTCACCGCCGACCGGGCCGTAATAAGCGTGCTTGGGCTGGATGCCGAGGCGCGTTGAAAGCAGTTTTTCCGGATCGCGATAGCGCCAACTCAGGAAATTGACGACGTCGAGTGAATCGATCTCGCCAAGCAACGCCGCGCCGCTGTCGGCTTCCGCCCGCTTGAGCGCCTCGACCAATAGCGCCAACGGCTCCAGGCCATTCGTGATCTCGCTCGGCCGATCGGTGATTTCGCCGATACCGACAATGACGGGGATACGGTCGGCGGGGGATGTTCTCATGTCATGCTTCCTCGCCGGTAGCATCTATCACGTCATCGCGCGGCGAAGAAGATTGAGCGTTCCGCGGCACAGAATATCCGCCCGCGATATCTGCTCTCGGGTTTTCTCCTTGCGCTTTTCCACGACCGGGAGAATGCTCTGCTCAACAAGAGAAGTAGAGGAAACGCCTTGATGTCCGTCGCGCCATCCATTCCGGATGCCGGTGATAAACGAGCCCTCGACGTTGTCGTGGTCGGTGCGGGCTTTGCCGGACTGTATATGCTCTACCGGCTGCGCGGGCGTGGATTTTCGGTGCATGTGTACGAACAGGGTGGCGGCTTGGGTGGCACCTGGTACTGGAACCGGTATCCCGGCGCGCGCTGCGACATCGAGAGCATGCAATATTCCTATTCCTTCTCCGAGGAGTTGCAGCAGGAATGGAACTGGAGCGAACGCTACGCGTCGCAGCCGGAGATTCTGGAATACGCCAACCATGTCGCCGATCGTTTCGATCTGCGCCGCGACATCTCGCTCGACAGCCGTGTCGAGCGGGCCGATTTCGATGAGGCAACCGATACGTGGAATGTCGCGATTTCCGGCGGCCGGTTGGTGCAGGCGAAATTTGTCGTGTTGGCGACCGGCTGTCTCTCCAATGCCAGGATGCCGGACATCGAGGGGCTGTCAGACTTCAAAGGCCCAGTGTACCACACCGGGCAGTGGCCTCACGAGCGGGTGGATTTTTCGGACAAGCGCGTCGGTGTGATCGGCACGGGTTCCTCGGCAATCCAGTCGGTCCCGATGATCGCAGGCGAGGCGCGCCATCTCTTTGTGTTCCAGCGTACGCCGAATTTTTCAATTCCGGCTCGCAACGCGGCGTTGACGGAGGAGGCGCGCGAAACCTTTCGCAGGAATTATCCGGAAATCAGACGCTTTGCGCGTGAGGATACGCGCAACGGCATCTATACCGAACTTCCTGATCGCGGCGCGTTCGACGACGGCGAAAATGCAAGGCGCGCCCGGTACGAAGATCGGTGGACCAAGGGCGGACTGCCGTTCCTGCTCACCTACAACAATCTTATTCTCGACAAGGCCGCCAACGATACCGCGGGTGATTTCGTCCGCGGCAAGATCGCCGAAATCGTCAGGGATCCCCGCACCGCAAAACGCTTGCAGCCCGAAAACTATCCGTTCGGCTCCAAACGGCTTTGCGTCGACAGCGACTACTACGCCACCTTCAACCGGACGAATGTGACACTGGTCGATATCCACTCCAATGGCATCGAGCAGATCCTCACCAGCGCCGTGCGTGCGAATGGTCGCGACTATGAGGTCGATGCGCTGGTGCTCGCGACCGGCTTCGATGCGATGACCGGGTCGGTGGCCAAAATCGATATCTACGGGCGCGGTCGGAACACGCTGAATCAGAAGTGGGCCGCAGGGCCGAAAACCTATCTCGGCCTGATGAGCGAAGGCTTTCCCAATCTCTTCCTCATCACCGGTCCCGGCAGCCCGTCGGTTCTCTCCAACATGATCGTCTCTATCGAGCAACATGTGGACTGGATCGCCGATTGTCTCACCTTCATGCGCAATCACGGCCACGCAAGGATCGACGCTACGACTGAAGCCGAAGAGAAATGGGTTGCGCACGTCAATGAGGTCGCCAATATGACGCTCTACCCGCAGGCCAACTCCTGGTACATGGGCGCCAACATTCCGGGCAAGCCGCGCATCTTCATGCCCTATATCGGTGGCGTCGGCGCTTATCGTCGGATCTGTGATGAAGTCGCGGCCAAGGACTATCGGGGATTTGTAATGACGGCAGGCGAGGTCGAGCCGATGGCGGCGACATCCTGAACGTCACTCCACCTGGATGCCGGTCTCCTCGATCACGCGCTTCCAGTCGCGGGCCTGCTCGTCGAGCGCGGTGGCGAACTCTTGCGGCGTCCCGATCCTCGCATCGACCCCGATGCCATCGAGGCTGGCACGGACTTCCGCCGACTGAACCGCCGCGTTGACGGCGCCGTTGAGCTGCATGACGATCGGCTCGGGCGTCCCGGCCGGCGCTAGCAGGCCGAACAGCACCTCTTGCGGAAAGCCCGATATGCCCACTTCACGCATGGTCGGGGTTTGCGGGAGCTCCGGCCATCGCTGCCTGGCTGGTGACCGCCAGCGCTTTCAATTTGCCGTCCTTGAACTGCGGCAGGAGATTTGACTTGTTGTTGACCACCATTTCGATGTGACCGCCCAGCGCATCCGTCACAGCCGGCGCGCCGCCTTTATAGGGCACGAACAGGATATCGGTGCCGGTCTTCAGCTTGAAATATTCGCCGGCGAATTGCGTGTAGATGCCGGGTGAGGCGCCGTACTTCAGTTGGCCGGGATGGCCTCTGGCGTAG
Organism: uncultured Alphaproteobacteria bacterium; assembly: GCA_963748805.1. Lineage (GTDB taxonomy): Bacteria > Pseudomonadota > Alphaproteobacteria > Rhizobiales > Xanthobacteraceae > Bradyrhizobium. The sequence continues at coordinate 5,939 of CAVVLH010000095.1, forward strand.
GCGACAAATTCCTCGAAGTCTTGCGCAGGCAGCCGCGGCGAGATCGCAATGGCGAGAGAATCGACGCAGACCACCGCGATCGGCGCAAATGATTTGACCGGGTCGAAGCCGAGGTCAGTGAAGATCGCTCCGATCGCATTGACGTTGGTCCCGCCGAGCAACAATGTGTAGCCGTCCGGCGTCGCGGTCGCGACCAGCTTGGCGCCGATCCGGCCTCCGGCGCCGGGATGGTTCTCGACCACCACGCCCTTGCCGAACTTCGTGGCCAGCGACTGCGCGATCAGCCGGGCCGCCACGTCGGTCGGACCGCCGGCGGGAAAGGGAACGACGATCTTGATCGTCCGTTCCGGATATTCGCCGGCAAGACTTGTGCCCCAGGGCAGGCTGATCAGCAGCAGAGCCATCAAGCAGAGCCGGCGTCCGGGCCGCCATGGGCCAAGAACCGGGCCACGACCTCGCATTCCTCATCCTCCCGGCTTCCGGCCGGTATAGCCGGCGTCTCAGCCGCGCGCGGCGCGGTCTTTTTCGTTCTGCGCCTTGATCTGCTCTTTCGCGTTGGCCCAGTCGGCGTCGGTCCAGTCGCGCAGCTGATAGAAGTTGCCGCCCATCGCGAGCGCCTGGCCGCCATCCATTGCAATGGTCTCGCCGTTGATCCAGTCGCAGCCGCCCGAAATCAGGAACACCGCGAGATTTTGCAGTTCCTCCATGGTTCCGACCCGGCTCATCGGGTTGGCCGCGCGGGTGCGCGCTCCCGCCTCATCGCCCGGCTTGATGCGTTTGCTCATGCCCTCGGTCGGAATTTCGCCCGGCGCAATCGTATTGAGCCGGATGCCATAGTGGCCCCATTCGGCGGCCAGCGACATCGTCATGGCATGGATCGCCGATTTGCTCATGGCCGAAGGCACCACATAGGGGCTACCGTTGCGAACCCAGGTGACGGTGATCGACACCACGTTGCCGCGCAGTTTGCTGGCGATCCAGCGCCGCCCGACGGCATGGGTGACATAGAACGTGCCGTGCATGACGATATTGGCGACCGCGTCGAAACCGCGTGGCGAAAGATCTTCGGTGCGGGCGATGAAATTGCCGGCCGCATTGTTGATCAGGTCGGTCAGCGGAGCGTCCTGGAAAATCGCCTCGATCATTTCATCGACCGCGGGTGCATTGCGGATATCGACGGCGTGACTGGTGACACGGCCGCCATAGAGGTCCATCAATTCCGTTGCGGTTTCATCGCAAACGATCTTCCGGCGTCCGCAGATGTGGACCTCCGCACCCAGTTCAAGGAAGCGGGCGGCCATCGATTTGCCGAGCCCGGTGCCGCCTCCCGTGACAAGAATGTTTCTGCCTGCAAGAAGCTTTTCGCTGAACATGACGGGTCCCCGTTCCCAATCTTTCCGCCGCCGCGACTAAAACCGGACGGGGCTGTGGTGTAAAGCGCTTATCGCGTAGGGCGGAAGGGGGGGAGTTCGGTAAAGGCGCCGGATGGACAACTCCGGCGGCAGGGGCGGGACGGCCGGTTTCTTGCTCTTTTCTTGCTCTTGCGCTGCGACGCAAAAATTGCGACTCAAGGGATGCCGGCAGCTCTGGAGCATTTTAAGCCGATGGCCCCCCAGATCATGCTTTCTGAAAACGGACTGGAACCTGATCGCGGCGAAGAAAATGCCGCGCTCGAAGAAGATTTACGGCTGCGGAACGACATCCGCCTGCTTGGCCGCATCCTGGGCGACACCGTCCGCGACCAGGAAGGCGCCGATGTCTTCGATCTGGTCGAGCGCATCCGCCAGACCTCGATCCGGTTTCATCGCGGCGACGACAAGGCGGCGAGGGGTGAGCTCGAGCTTATTCTCGACAGCATGTCGATCAGCCAGACGCTGCGCATCGTGCGCGCCTTCAGCTATTTCTCGCACCTCGCCAATATTGCCGAAGACCAGAACAATATCCGGCGGATGCGCCTGAGTTCCAAGGCCGGCGAAGCGCCGCGCTCGGGAACGCTGGCTCAGACCTTGCTGCATGCGCGCACAGCCGGGCTCTCCGCAACGGCCTTGCGAAAATTCTTCGCCTCCGCGCTGGTCAGTCCGGTGCTGACCGCGCATCCGACCGAAGTCCGCCGCAAGAGCACCATCGACCGCGAAATGGAAATCGCGGCCGTTCTCGACCAGCGCGAGCGGCTGCAATTGACGCCGGAGGAACTCGCCGCAAGCGACGAGCAATTACGGCGCGCGGTCCTGACGTTGTGGCAGACCAACCTGTTGCGCCGCACTCGGCTCACCGTGCTCGACGAGGTCGCCAACGGCCTGTCGTTCTACGACTACACCTTCCTCAACGAGGTTCCCCGGTTGCATTGCCGGCTCGAAGATCGCCTGAACGAGGGCGAGGGGAGCACCCAGGGCGAACTCGCATCTTTTTTGAAGATGGGAAGCTGGATCGGCGGCGACCGCGACGGCAATCCGTTCGTGACCGCCGACGTGATGCGCGGCACGCTGAAGATGCAGTCCGGCCGGGTCATTCGTTTCTACCTCGACGAATTGCACGTGCTTGGTTCCGAGCTGTCGCTGGCGGCGCATCTGGCGGACGTCTCCAAGGATCTGCGCGCGCTGGCCGAGAGCTCGCCCGACAAGTCGCCCCATCGCAGCGGCGAGCCCTATCGCCTGGCGGTATCGGGCATCTTTGCCCGGCTCACTGCCACCGCCGCGCGGCTCGAGGTCGAGACCACGCGCCCGGCGGTCGGTGAAGCCACGGCTTACGCCAACGTCGCTGAATTCAAGGCCGATCTCGATATCCTCTATCGTTCGCTGATCACGAATAATTCGCGTGTGATCGCGCGCGGGCGCCTGCGCCATCTGCGGCGCGCCGTGGATTGTTTCGGCTTTCATCTGGCGAGCCTCGATATCCGGCAGAACTCGGCCGTCCACGAGCGCACGGTCGCTGAACTGATCGATGCCGCGATGCCCGGTAAGTCTTATCTGGCGCTGAGCGAGGAGGCGCGGATCGCGCTCCTGACCAGCGAACTCCACAACACCCGGCCGCTGACCTCGGCCTTCGTCAAATATAGCGAAGAGACCATGGGCGAGCTGGCGGTGTTCCGGGCTGCCGCCGAGGCTCATGCCAAATTTGGCGTCGAGGCGATTCCCCAATGCATCATCTCGATGTGCCAGGGGATTTCCGACATGCTGGAGGTCGCGGTATTGCTGAAGGAGGTCGGCCTCGTCGACCCCTCCGGCCGCAGCGCCATCAATATCGTGCCGTTGTTCGAGACGATCGGAGACTTGCAGGCTTCCAGCCGCATCATGGACCGGATCCTCTCGATGCACGACTACCGCAAGCTCGTCGACAGCCGCGGCTCGGTGCAGGAAGTGATGCTGGGCTATTCCGACAGCAACAAGGACGGCGGCTTCGTCACGTCCGGCTGGGAACTTTACAAGGCCGAGATCGGTCTGGTCGAAGTGTTCGAGCGCCATCACGTGCGGCTGCGTCTGTTCCACGGCCGCGGCGGCTCGGTCGGGCGGGGCGGCGGTCCGAGCTATGACGCGATTATCGCGCAGCCGGGCGGGGCGGTGAACGGCCAGATCCGGATCACTGAGCAGGGCGAGATCATCTCCAGCAAATACGCCAATTCGGAAGTCGGTCTCGACAATCTGGAAGTTCTGGCGGCTGCGACGCTGGAGGCGAGCCTGTTGCATCCAAGGCAAAGCGCGCCGCGCGCGGAATATCTGGAGGCGATGGAGAAGTTGTCAGCCTATGCCTTCAAGGCCTATCGCGGACTGGTCTACGAAACGGATGGGTTTGCCGATTATTTCTGGGCCTCTACGGTGATCACCGAGATCGCCACCCTGAACATCGGCAGCCGGCCGGCCTCGCGCAAGAAGACCCGCGAGATCGAGGATCTGCGCGCCATTCCCTGGGTGTTCAGTTGGGCGCAGTGCCGGCTGATGCTGCCGGGCTGGTACGGCTTCGGCAGCGCGGTCGAGGCGTGGCTCAAGGAGAACCCCGATACCGGCATGGCCTTCCTGAAGGAGCTCTACCGGGACTGGCCGTTCTTCCGGACACTATTGTCGAACATGGACATGGTGCTGGCCAAGAGCTCGATCGCGATCGCCTCACGCTATGCCGAACTTGTGCCCGACAAAGCCCTTCGCGAAAACATCTTCGAGCGCATCCGGCGCGAGTGGCAAGGCTCGATCGACCGGCTGTTGGAGATCACCGGCCAGACGCGGCTGTTGGAAAGCAATCCGCCGCTCGAGCGCTCGATCCGCAACCGCTTCCCCTATATCGATCCGCTGAACCATGTGCAGGTGGAGCTTTTGAAGGAGCACCGGGCGCAAAACACCGACGAGCAGGTGCTGCGCGGCATCCAGATCACGATCAACGGCATTTCCGCCGGTTTGCGTAACAGCGGCTAGTCCGCGACGAGGTTAAACTTCGAATAATGCCGCGGCATTGGTCTGCTCCCTCTCCCTAAGGGAGAGGGCTGGGGTGAGCGTTTACGGTTCATCGAGGAACTGTAACCCCTCACCCGGATCGCGAGCGATCCGACCTCTCCCTATGGGAGAGGTGAACTACTTCCCAACTTCAGCAATTATGCGCGCCCTGAGTCTCGACATAGACCGCGTAGAGCGACTGGCTCGCGGCCATGAACAGGCGGTTTCGTTTTTTGCCGCCGAAGCAGAGATTGGCGCAAGTCTCGGGTAAGCGAATTTGACCGATCCTTTCGCCATCCGGCGCAAAGATCTGGACGCCGTCATAGCCATCGCCAACCCATCCGGCGCCGACCCAGACGTTGCCTTCTATATCGACCCGCATGCCGTCCGGGAAACCGGATTTTCCATCCAGCGTCATGTCGATCAAGGTGCGCGGGTTCGACAGCTTGTCGCCGTTGAGGTCGTATTGCCAGACGATGTTCTTGGCCTGCGGATAATGCGTGATACCGGTGTCGCAGACATAGACCTTCTTGTAGTCGTGGCTGAAGGCGATGCCGTTCGGCTTGAAGGGGTCTTCGGCGACTTTGGTCACCTGGCCGGTCTTGCCATCGAGCCGGTAGACCGCCTCTTTCTGATAAGGCTGGACCGAGCCGGTATTGGCCTTCTGGCCCTCGTAGATACTGATCGCTCCGTAACCGGGATCGGTGAACCAGATCGAGCCGTCATTGGGATGCACGACGACGTCGTTTGGCCCGTTGAGCTGTTTGCCGTTGGCTTGCTCCGCCAGCACGGTCAGCGAGCCGTCATGTTCGTAACGCACCAGCCGCGTCCGCTCGCAGGCGATCTGCCGGCCCTCGAAGTCGAAGGTGTTGCCGTTGGCTTCGTTCGACGGCTTGTGGAACTGCTCGGAGATATAGCCGTCATCGTCGAGGTAGCGAAGCTGGCGGTTGGCCGGAATATCGCTCCAGACGAGATATTGGCCTTGCGCGTTCCACGCCGGCCCCTCGGCCCACAGACAGCCGGTGTAAAGCCGCTTGATGGCGGTGTTGCCGACTTTGGCCTTGAAGCGTTTGGGATCGATCACGACAATATCGGGATCGGGATAACGCTGCGGTTCGGCGCCGCGGCCGAAGTCCCGCGCGGAGGCGCTGGTGGCTGCGACCGTCGTGGCGATGGCGGCGGCCCCGCGCAGCAGGCTTCGGCGGTCGAGGCCGCCAGCTTGCTGAGGAGTTTCGTGATTGGCTTGAGCCTTTAATGTGTTTGTCATGTTTCCTCCGGAGTTTTTTTGTTAGGAGGAAATTATCCGATCAAATTTCGGCGCAATACGGGCGACGTTGCCCGCACAACCAAAGGTCGAAGGGATGGCGGCCATGCAGTTCGGCATCGCCGCGTGACCCGGCTTCAACAGATATGCGCGCCCTGGGTTTCGACATAGACCGCATAGAGCGACTGGCTTGCGGTCATGAACAGGCGGTTTCGCTTTTTGCCACCGAAGCAGAGATTGGCGCAGCATTCCGGCAAACGAATTTGCCCAATCCGCTGGCCGTCGTCGGGTGCGAAAACCTGCACGCCATCATAGCCTTCTCCGACCCAGCCGGCGCCGACCCAGATATTGCCTTCGGTATCGACCCGCAGGCCGTCCGGAAAACCCGTTCGGCCGTCCAGCGCCATGTCGATCAGCGGGCGCGGGTTTGAAAGCTTGTCGCCGTTAAGATCGTACTGCCAGACGACGTTCCTGGCATTCGGGTAGTGGGTAGTCCCGCTATCGGCGATATAGATCTTCTTGTAATCTAGGCTGAAGGCGAGGCCGTTCGGCTTGAAGGGTTCGTCGGCGACCTTGCTGAGCTCGCCGGTTTGCGCATCCAGCCGGTAGACGGCTTCCTTTTGGAAAGGCTGCACTGAGCCGGTGTCGGAGCGTTGTCCTTCGTAGAGGATGATGGCGCCGTAACCGGGATCGGTAAACCAGATTGATCCGTCGGGATGAACGACGACGTCGTTGGGGCTGTTCAACGGCTTGCCGTTGGCTTGTTCGGCCAGCACCGTGATCGACCCGTTATGCTCGTAGCGAACCAGACGCGTTCGCTCACAAGCGATCTGCCGGCCCTCGAAATCGAAGGTGTTGCCATTGGCTTCGTTGGAGGGCTTGCGGAACTGATCGGAGATATGGCCGTCGCTGTCGAGATAGAGAAGCTGGCGGTTGTTCGGAATATCGCTCCAGACGAGATATTGCCCCTGCGCATTCCAGGCCGGCCCTTCGGCCCACAGGCAGCCGGTATAGAGCCGTTTGATCGCGGTGTTGCCGACCCTGGCCTTGAAACGCTTGGGGTCGATCACGACGATATCCGGATCGGGATAGCGCTGGGGTTCGGCGTTGGGGCCGAAGTCGCGTGTGGTTGTCAATTATTCCTCCCAGGTGGGGCTCGTATCGGTCAGACCGGATCCCAATTGAAAATGTCCGCCGAACGGTCGAGTTTATAGAACGACGATTTCAGCGCCGGCATGCCGTGCTCGGCCAGGCTCTCCACCGTCCATCCGTCGCCGCGATGGATGGAACGGAGCGGGCGGGATTGGCTCATCAGGAAAATCTCGTTCATCCGCACCGCAAAGATTTGCCCGGTGACGTCCTTGGCGGCATCGCTGAGCAGGAAGGCGACGACGGGCGCGATCTTCTCCGGTCCCATCTGCTGGATCTTGGCCACGCGCGCCTTCTCGGCTTCGGTCTCGGTTGGAATCGATCCGATCATGCGGCTCCAGGCGAAAGGCGAAACGCAGTTCGAACGCACATTGAACCGGTTCATATCGAGCGCGATCGATTTGGAGAGGCCGACGATTCCGAGCTTGGCGGCGGCATAATTCGCCTGACCGAAATTGCCGACCAGTCCGGAAGTCGACGTGAAGTGCACGAACGATCCGCTCTCCTGCTCGCGGAATAATCGCGCCGCCGCATGCGAGACGTAGAACGAGCCCATCAGATGCACCTTGATGACGGACTCGAAGGCATCGATGCTCATGCGGTGGAAGATGGCGTCGCGCAGGATACCGGCGTTGTTGACCACGCCATCGAGTTTGCCGAAATGATCGACGGCGGCCTTGACGATCCGGCTCGCCGGGACGGCTTCAGCAACGCTTTCGAAATTGGCAACCGCCATGCCGCCAAGTTTCTTGATTTCCTCGACCACCTCTTCGGCCGGCGAGGCGCTTGCGCCGGAGCCATCAGCGGCCACGCCGGGGTCGTTGACGACCACCTTGGCGCCCTCGGCGGCGCACAACAGGGCGATCTCGCGTCCGATGCCGCGTCCGGCGCCGGTGACGATGATGGATTTACCGTCGAGGGATTTTGTCATGAATGAATTTCCTGCCTTGGTTTCTCGCCTTTGAGCCGGCTCGTTCGATTTGGCTGCTCTGATCTTGATGCGACAGGGGAGGGCATGCCGTCAACGGCAGGGCCGGCCGGCCGATAAATGGCTTCTTTCCTTATATTTATTGCCTCGACGCGGGCGCTTGTATCCCGGTAACCCCCCGCGCTATGGTCCCCCCGAAACGATAAAAAAGCTGGGAGGACGGTATGTTGAGGGTGATGGGTGCGGCGCTTGTCGGGTTGGCTTTTGCTGCCCAGGCTCATGCGGCGGATGTGCCGACGGAGATCAAGATCGGTACCCTCTACGCCTCGTCAGGGCGCTACGCCTCGATTTCGATGCCTGTTTTCAGCGGGCTGAAGCTGTGGACTGATCTTAAGAACGCCGATGGCGGAGTCTATGTGAAGGCCTTCGACAAGAAGCTGCCGGTCAAGCTCATAGGCTACGACGATCAGAGCAATACGGCGACGGCCTCCACCCTTTATAACCAGCTCATCACCCAGGATAAGGTCGATCTGCTCGTTGCCGATTCCGGCTCGGTCCTGACCGCGCCGGCAGTCGCCATCGCACGCGACCGCAAGATGTTCCTGTTCGACCAGACCGGCACCGGCGCCAGCTTTTTTTCCAAGGACAATCCCTATATCGCGCTGATGGCCGACCCGGTCTCGACGGTCTGGCCCAAGCCCGTGGCGGATTTCATCACCCATGATGGGCCGGCGCTCGGCATCAAGAAAATTGCGATCCTCTACTCCACCAACGAATTCACCGGCACGCAGGCCAATGCCTTCCGTAAATTCGTCAAGGATTCCGGCGCGCCGATCGAGATCGTCTACGATCAGGGTGTTCCGACCGAGACGACCAATTACACCGTCATCATCAACAACATCGCCAATACGCAGCCGGATGCGGTGATTCATTTCGGCTACGCGCCGAACGATATCGCCTTTCTTCGCAACGTCGCCGACGTCGGCGTCAAGTTCAAAATGCTGTTTGCGATCTATGCCGGGCTTGAAACTGAACTGTTGGAGAAGAACGTCGGGGCCAAGGGGCTTGAGCACATCTGGACTTATGTGCCACCGTCTGAGTTGAACTATCCCGTCAATTTCGGCCTGACCATGAAGGACTATAAGGCCGCCTGGGAGAACAAGTATCCCGACGGCAAGATCGAGTTTGGCTTCAACGCGGTCGCCGGCTACACCACGGGCCTCGTCATTGAAAAGACGCTGTCGGTTGCGCCCTCGCTCGACCAGATGGAGCTGCGGAAGGCGGTGTTCAGCCTGTCGGACCAGCTCAAGACGCTCGATGGCACCTTCGCGCTGGATGAAATGGGCGGCCAGATCGGCGAATTGACGCCGCTCGGACAGCTCGCCTTGGACGACCACGGGCACGTCAAATTCGTTTCGATCTATCCGCACGAGGTGGCCAACGGCAAGCCGGTCTATCCGCGTCCATGAGCTTGCGGATTTCTGATCGGTTTGGGGGAGTAACGCCTCGATGCTAATTTATGCGCTGGTCGCAGGCGTTCTCTTTGGACTGTATTTCAGCCTGGTCGGCATCGGCCTCAATCTGGTGTTCGGTGTCATGCGCATCGTCAATCTGGCGCATGGCGACTTCCTGATGCTGGGCGCGTTCGTGGCGGTCGGCGTCGTCACCTTGATCGGGATTGATCCGCTGTTTGCGGTGCCGCTGGCGTTCGTGATCTTCCTGGTCGCGGGGCTACTGCTGTACTGGGTGCTGGTGCCGCGGCTGCAAGGCTCGGCGAACCCGGAAATGCTGTCGATCATCCTGTTCTTCGGCCTCTCGCAGGTCATCGAAGCCGTCACCACGATTTTTCTCGGCACCAGCGAACGCTCAATTCAAAGCCGCGCGCTGGGTACGGTATTTTCGACGATCAAGGTCAAGGTGTTCGGCGGCACGGCCGATAGCGGCGGTGGACCGGTGCATATCTTCGGGCAGGGATTTCCGGCGTCCTGGGTGATTGCCGCGGCCACCAGCCTGATCGCGATCGGATGTGTCTACATCTATCTCTACCAGACCCGTCTGGGCACGCTGACGCGCGCGGTGATGTCGCGGCGTGATGAGGCGTTTGCAACCGGGATCGACGTCGATCGCGTGTCGGCGGCGGCCTTCGGCATCGGGCTGGGACTGGCGGCCGTTGCCGGCATCTTCGCGCCCTTCATGTTCGGATCGGTGACGCCGGCCTTTGGCGCCGATGCTACCGTCACCTCCTTCACCATCGTCGTGCTGGGATCGCTCGGCAATCCGCTCGGCACCGCGCTGGGCGGCGTCGTCTACGGCATCTGCTACATGGTGGTGCAGACCTATTTGAGTTCATGGGCCGACCTGTTGCCCTATGTGCTTCTGATCTTCATTTTATTGCTGCGTCCGAGCGGTCTGCTCGGAAGGCGGGTGCGCGTTGCCTAACTTCGCCAAGCATTTGCTCTTCATCGCGCTGCCGTTGCTCGCCGTCTTTGCGGTGCTGCCGGGCGTCTATCAAAACCATCTGCTGCTGTTCAATTTCGTGATCTTCCTGATCCTCGCGCAAGGCGTGAACATCATCTACGGCTTCACCGGTTATCTGCCGTTCGGCTATGTCGGATTCTTCGGGGCCGGCGCCTATGGCTTTGCGATCCTGGTGATGCATTTCCAGGCCCCGGCCGTCGTCGCGGTCGTCGCCGGCGGCCTGGTCGGCGTCGCGCTTGGACTGTTGCTGACGCCGCTGTTGCGCCTCTCGGGCGCCTATTTCGCCATCGCCAACCTTGCAGCTTCGCTGGCGGTGTTGCATTTCATCGCCAATCCGGCGCTGGAGCCGATCACGCGCGGCCCCTATGGCGTCTCGCTCACCGGCACGTTCGATCCGACCTATGCCTATGCGGCGGCGCTGGTCGTGCTGGCGTTGACGCTGGGTGTGGTGATTTTTCTCAAAAATTCCCGCTTTGGCCTGGCATTGCAGGCGGTGAGGGAAGATGCCGTCTCAGCCTCGATGGCGGGCGTCAATGTCGTGCGGATGCGGATGATCGCCTGGCTCGCGTCCGCGCTGATCGCGGGCCTCGCCGGTGGCGTCTACGCCTGGTACGTCTCGGTGTTCTATCCGGATAATGTCTTCAGCGGCGAGTTCAGTATTTTTGCGATCGTGTTCGCACTGTTCGGCGGCGTCGCCTCGATCACGGGCCCGATTGTCGGGGTCGTTATCCTTTACGGTATCTACAACCTGATCGGTTTCACGACGCCGCAATATTTTCAGCTGATCTACGGCCTCCTGATCATGGGGCTGGTGCTGTTTCTGCCCGCAGGGCTGGTATCGCTCGCAATACGCCGAGGCTGGCATGTCCCTTGAGAGCGCGCCCCTTCTTAAAGTCTCCAAACTCGTGAAGCGCTTCGGCGGCTTTTACGCGCTGGATGGTTTGAGCTTCCATGTCTCATCGGGCGAAATCTTGGGGCTGGTCGGTCCCAACGGCTCCGGCAAGACCACGGCGATCAACGTGATCTCCGGTCTCTACGCCCCTGACGGCGGCGACATCGCCCTGGAGGGCGCCTCGATCGGCGGCGTCGCCTCGCACAAGCTCGTCCATCGCGGCGTCAACCGCACCTTCCAGATTCCGAAGCCGTTTCTGTCGCTGACGGTCCGCCAGAATGTTGAAGTAGCGCTCGCTTATGGCGGTGCGGCGGAAGGGCCAGACATGGCCGATCTGCTGGACGAATACCGGCTGGCTGAAGTCGCCGATCGTCCGGCGGCCGATCTCAACAATGCGCAACAGAAGATGCTTGATCTCGTGCGCGCGCTCGCCACCCGTCCGCGGCTCCTGCTGCTCGACGAACTCGCCGCCGGCCTCAATCCGGCGGAGCTCGACTGGATCGCCGAGCGCATCAAAGCGCTTGCCCAAGGGGGCATGGCGATCATCGTGGTCGAACATCTCATGGGCTTCATCGAGCACATCACCGACCGCGTCATTGTCATGAATGCCGGCAAGGAGATTTTCGAGGGCAAGCTCGCGGTCGCGGTCAAGGTTCCGCAGGTGATCGAGGTGTTCCTGGGAGGCGAGCATGCCGCCTGAGAACACGTCCTTGCTGATGGCTCAAGGCGTCGATGCCGGCTACGGCACGATGCAGGTGCTATGGGGTGTCGACCTCGACGTCCGCGCCGGTGAGACCGTGCTGCTGTTAGGGACCAACGGTGCCGGCAAGACCACCTTCCTGAAAACGCTGGTCGGACTGATCGAGGCGCGCCACGGCAGCATCAGGCTCGGGGGAGCAGAAGTGACGCGGATGCGCTCCAGCGAGCGGATGCGGCTGGGGATGACGTATATGTCGGAACTGGCGGTTTTTCCGGACTTGTCGATCGAGGAAAATATCCGCATCGGCGCGCAGGCGCTGGGCCATGCCAACCCGAACATCGAAGATCTCTACGAAACCTTTCCGGTGCTGCGCGACAAACGCCGCGCGCCGGCATCCAGCCTTTCTGGTGGTCAGCGAAAAATGCTGGGGATTGCCAAGGCCTTGGCGGCCGAACCTCGGCTTCTGGTGATGGATGAGCCCTCCGCGGGCTTGTCGCCGCTGTTCGTCAAGGAAGTGATCCGGATCCTGAGCGAGCTGCGCGGCCGGGGCTTGGCTTTGTTGATCGCCGAGCAGAATATCGGCTTCCTTGAGGTCGCGACCCGCGTGTTCGTGCTCGAAGGCGGCCGTATCCGTTTCTCCGGAACGGTGGCCGAGATGACTGACAATGAGGCGCTGCGGCGGGCGTATTTCGGACTGAAGTGATGAGAACCATCCGGATTGGGTCAGGCGCGGGCTATTCCGGCGATCGGATCGAGCCGGCGCTGGAACTCGCCGAAAAGGGCGACATTCAGTATCTGGTGTTCGAATGCCTGGGCGAGCGCACGGTCGCTCTCGCCCAGCAAGCCCGCCTGAAGAATCCGGAAACAGGCTACGACCCGCTGCTCGAGGAGCGGATGCGCGCGGTGCTACCGGCCTGCGCCGCCAAAGGCATCAAGATCGTCACCAATATGGGGGCGGCCAATCCGCTCGCCGCGGCTCGGAAGACCGCGAGCCTGGCGCGGTCGATGGGGCTTCGTTCCCTGAAAGTCGCGGCCATCACGGGTGACGACGTCCTTGCGGCCTGCCGGCAAAGCGACCTCGGAATCATGGAATTCGACGGCACGATCAGCCAGCTCGGCAACCGCCTGATCTCGGCCAACGCCTATCTCGGTGCCGGACCGATGGTGGAGGCGCTTGATGGCGGTGCCGATGTCGTGATCACCGGCCGGGCGTCTGATCCCGCGCTGTTTCTCGCGCCGCTGATTCACGCCTTTGGCTGGCCGATGGATGACTGGAATCTGCTCGGCAAGGGCATCGTCGCCGGTCATTTGCTGGAATGCGCCGGCCAGGTCACCGGCGGTTACTTCGCCGATCCGCATTTCAAGGACGTGGAAAATCTCGCCCGGCTCGGCTTTCCGATCGGCGAAGTCGGCGAGGATGGTAGCCTCGTCATCACCAAGGTCGAGGGCTCCGGCGGCGCCGTCACCGCGCAGACCTGCAAGGAGCAACTGCTTTATGAGGTGCACGATCCGGTCCGATATCTTCAGCCGGACGTGACCGCGGATTTTTCGCAAGTGACGATCGAAGAGGTGGGCAAGGATCGCGTGCGGATCAGCGGCGGGGCTGGCCGCGAACGCCCCGCAACGCTCAAGGTATCGGTCGGCTATGTCGATAGTTTCATCGGCGAGGGCCAGATGTCCTATGCCGGCCCCGGCGCGCTGGCGCGAGGCCGCCTTGCGCTCGAGATCGTTCGCGAGCGGTTGAAGCTCACAGGCGTGGCGGCAAACGAATTGCGCTTCGATCTGATCGGCGTCGATTCCCTGCATGGCGGCCAAGTCTCGGCTCATGCCAATGAGCCCTATGAAGTGCGCGTTCGCGTCGCCGGCCGTACCGACAACCTGCGCGAGGCGATCCGGATCGGCAACGAGGTCGAAACGCTCTACACCAACGGTCCGGCCGGCGGCGGCGGCGCTTTCAAATCCGCGCGCGATGTCGTCGCGGTCGCCTCCGTGCTGTTGCCGCGCGAACTCGCAAAGCCGCCCGTGCAATTCGTCGGGGGCGAGTACAATGAAGCTGCGCGAGATTGCTCATTCCCGCACAGGCGACAAGGGAAATATCTCGAATATCTCCGTCATCGCCTATGAGGCGAAACATTACCCGCTGCTGCTTGCCCAGCTCACCCCTGCGCGCGTCAAGGCGCATTTCGCCGGCGTTGTCGAAGGCGAGGTCGTCCGCTATGAACTGCCCAAGATTTTTGCGCTTAACTTCGTGATGGACCGGGCACTCGGCGGTGGGGTGACGCGATCGCTGGCGCTCGACGCGCATGGCAAATCGCTGAGCTCTGCCTTGCTCGATCTGGAGATCGACGCCGTTCCGGATAAACTTTAGCTAATCGACGAGGCAACGACGACCCATGTCCAATACCCCGACACTGACGGCCCTGGCCGCCGATCTCGAAAGCGGCCGCACCAACGCGCGAAAACTCGTCGACGAGTGCCTCGCCAAAATTTCCGACAAGTCAGGCGAGGGGGCACGCGCCTTCGTGCATGTCGAGGTCGAGGCGGCGATCGAGGCGGCGAAAGCCATGGACCGGCTCCGCGAGGTCAAGGCCGCGCCGTCGCCCTTTGCCGGCATTCCGATTTCGATCAAGGATTTGTTCGACATCAAGGGCCAGGTCACGCGGGCCGGTTCGCGGGCGCTGGATGATTCACCGCCGGCCGAAAGCGATGCGCCGGTGGTATCGCGACTGCGGCGCGCCGGCTTTATCCTGATTGGCCGCACCAACATGACCGAATTCGCCTATTCCGGTATCGGCATCAATCCGCATTATGGCACGCCGAAGAGTGTGTGGAAGCGCGAGGTCGGGCATGTGCCCGGCGGGTCGTCGTCGGGCGCGGCGGTGTCGGTCGCCGACGGCATGGCGCATGGCGCGCTGGGCTCGGATACCGGCGGATCGTGCCGGATTCCGGCCGCCTATAATGGCATCGTCGGTTTCAAACCGACGCAGCGGCGTATCCCGCGCGAGGGCGGCGTGCCGTTGTCGTTCACGCTCGACAGCTTTGGGCCGCTGGCGCGCACCGTCGAGTGCTGCGCGGTGCTCGATGCGGTGCTTGCCGACGAGCCGGTCCGGCCGCTGCAACCGCGCACCGTCAGGGGAATGCGGCTGGCGGTCGCCACGACAGTGGCGCTCGACGATCTTGACGATCACGTCGCAAGCAGCTTCGAGCGGACGCTCGAAAAACTGTCGCGCCAGGGCGCATCGATCGAGCGGATCGAAGTGCCGGAATTTCTCGATGTCGCCGTCATGAACAGCAAGGGCGGATTTGCCGCCGCGGAAAGCTACGCCTGGCACCGCTATCTGATCGAGAACCACGGCGATATCTACGACCCCCGCGTTTCCTTGCGTATCGCGCGCGGCGAAGCCATCACGGCCGCCGACTACATCGATATTCTCGAAGCGCGAAAATCGATGATCGCGCGCGCGTCAGCGCGGCTGGCCCCCTATGATGCCGTGGTTATGCCGACCTGCGCGATCACGCCGCCGCGGATCTCGGACCTTGCCGATGACCACGCGTTCACGAAAGCCAACCTGTTGTCGTTACGAAATTGCACGCTGATCAATATGATGGATGGCTGTTCCATTTCGTTGCCATGCCATGGCGATGGCGAAGCGCCGGTCGGCTTCATGCTGAGCGCGGCAGGCGGTCACGATCGCCGCATCTTCGAGCTGGCGGCCGGTATGGAGGCTGCGATCCATGTTTGATCTGACTTTCACCGTCGAAACCAAAGACGGCACGACACCGCTGACCCTGGCGATCGATCGGGCCGTGATCGCCGGCTGGACCGGGCGCGATCCGGTGGCGCGAGACAAGCACATTGCGGAACTCGAAGCGATCGGCATCGCGCGGCCGGCGTCGACGCCGATCTATTACCGTTGCTCGGCGCGGCGGCTGACCACGGAAGACGAGATCGAAGTCTGCGGCGGCAATTCCAGCGGCGAGGTCGAATTCGTGCTGATCGGCTGGCAAGGCCGCATTTTCGTCGGCCTCGGCTCCGATCATACCGACCGCAAGGTCGAGGGTTACAGCGTCACGGTGTCCAAGCAGATGTGCGACAAGCCGATGGCATCGACGCTGTGGGAACTCGAGGAGGTTATCGATCACTGGGACCAGTTGATCCTGCGGTCTTATGCCTGGATCGGCGGCAAGCGGGAACTCTATCAGGAGGGAACGCTGGAGGCGATGCTGCCGGTCTCGGAATTGCTGGCGCGCGGTTTTGCCGATGGAAAACTACCCGACGGCTGCGCGATGTTCGGCGGGACGTTCGCGGCCAAGGGCGGGATCCGGCCGGCAAGTCGCTTCGAGTTTGAGCTGGAAGACCCCGTCCGCAAACGCGCCATCCGCCACGGCTATGGCGTGATCGAGCTGCCGGTGCTGGGATAAGTTTGCGTGGTTGGTCTCGCTATTTGAGGGTGAGGATATAGTCGGCGAGGTCTGCAATCTCTGATCGGCTAAGTGCCAATTTCGGCATGTTCGGATGCGGTGCCAGGATCAGAAGCGCGAGCTTGCCTGCGCCGAAATCCGGTCTTGCTGCGAGAGAAGCGAAAGTTGGCGCCTGGTCTGTCGGCGCGTTTTTCTGCTCATGGGTTACCAGATGGCAGCCGGAGCACCACCGTTCCGCAATGGTTTTGCCCTGGCCCGCATCGGCCGCGATAGCGGACACTCCCGCTGGGAACACGCAGCTCGCGGCGACTAGAAGAGATGGTAGCACTCTTCTCAGGACTTCCGGCATTTTTGGCGGCCTTTTCTGAATTCGTCCCCCATATTTCCGCTTAACAACAACGATTGGCCTTGATCTGCCGCAAAGCGGACGAGCTGTATTTTAGGCGGTCCCGCTGATGCTGGATTCGGAAATCGGGTGGCTGCACGAGGCTCGATTTGCCACGATGGCCCGCATGAAAACGTCAGCACAATATACGCTCACCCGATCCCACTCCGATGCCGCCGTCCGGGTAGCGGCCATTGACTGGACGAAGGCGACCAGCGATCTCGATACGCAGGGTCACGCCGTTCTGAGGGGATTGCTCACGGCGGAAGAATGCCGTGCGTTGGCGGCGCTCTATCCCGAAGACAAGAACTTTCGCAGCCGGGTCGTGATGGGCCGCCACGGCTTTGGCCGCGGCGAATACAAATATTTCGCCTATCCGCTGCCGCAGCAAATCGCGGAATTGCGCACTGCGCTCTATGCGCGCCTTCAGCCCATCGCTATCAGCTGGAACGAGGCGATGGGCATCGATATCCGCTACCCCGAAAGCCACGAGGCGTTCCTGGCCCGATGCCACAATGCGGGCCAGCTTCGGCCGACGCCGCTGCTGCTGCAATACGGCGAAGGCGACTACAATTGCCTGCATCAGGACCTCTATGGCGAACATGTGTTTCCGTTGCAGGTCGCGATCCTGTTGTCGGAACCCAATCGTGATTTCGAAGGCGGCGAGTTCGTGCTGACCGAGCAGCGCCCGCGCATGCAATCGCGGGCGGAGGTGGTGCCGCTTCGCCAGGGCGACGGCGTGGCGTTTGCCGTGCATGTTCGCCCGGTTAAGGGGACGCGCGGCTTCTATCGTGTCAATATGCGTCACGGCGTCAGTCGCCTTCGCTCGGGCCGCCGGCATACGGTCGGCGTGATCTTTCACGATGCCAAATGAGGGTTTATTGCGTTGACGGCGGATTTGTTTGCATGTTTTCCGCAAGCGCGGGCTTTGCGGGAGGAGATGGCCGAAGCCGCGGTGCTGTTGCGCGGATTTGTCGGCGCGGATGAAGCGGAACTGATTGCCGCCTTGCGCGCCATCGTGGCCGCAGCACCGTTTCGACAGATGGTGACGCCGGGCGGCCATCAGATGTCGGTCGCGATGACCAATTGCGGCAGCGCCGGATGGGTTACCGATCGCACCGGTTATCGCTACGATGCCGACGATCCCGAAACCGGCAAGCCGTGGCCCGCGATGCCGCCACTTTTTCGCGAACTTGCCGACCGCGCCGCCGAGCACGCGGGCTTTGCCGGCTTCGCGCCTGATGTCTGTTTGATCAATCGCTACGTGCCCGGCGCAAAGATGTCGCTGCATCAAGACAGGGACGAACTCGACTTCGGCGCTCCAATCGTTTCGGTGTCGCTGGGTCTGCCCGCGATCTTCATGTTCGGCGGTTTGAAGCGGAGCGACAAGCCAAGGCGATTTCGTCTCGAGCATGGCGACATCGCGGTGTGGGGCGGCCCGTCGCGGCTGTTCTTTCACGGTGTCGCGCCGCTCGCCGACGGCGATCACCCGGTGATGGGACCGCAACGCCTCAACCTGACGTTCCGCAAAATCAAATAACGAAAGCGCTTACGGCTTGGCCGGATGAATGAACGTCCAGGGGCTGACCTCGGAGTCCCTCGGCACTTCGATGTCGATCAGATAGGGACCGCCGTGCGCCAGCGCCTTTTCCAGGGCGGGGCGGAAATGATCCGGTGAGGTGACCCGCGCGGCGCCGACGCCGAAGGACTCCGCGAGCTTGACGAAATCCGGATTGACCAGGTCGGAGGCCACGATCCGGCCCTGAAAACGCTCGCGCTGGTCGCGCCGCACATTGCCGTAGGAATTGTTATTGAAGACGAGCACGACGACGGCGATGTTGAATTGCACGGCGGTGGCGAGCTCCTGAACGCCGAACATGAAACCGCCGTCGCCCGTGATCGCGACCACCGGCCGGTCGGGATGGGCGACCTTGGCGCCGAGCGCGGTCGGAAATCCGGAGCCGAGCGTGCCTTGATAGCCCGAACTGATGAACGTCCGTGGTTGATAGACGGGAAAGCCATACCAGGAGGCGAAGCCGACTTGCGACAGTTCGTCCGTGACGATCGCATTCGCCGGCAGCACCTCGCGCAGGATGTTCAGGTAAGCCATCTGCGGCTGGATCTTCTGAATTTCCTTCAGTGCCGCCGCGGAGGCCTCAACGATCGCGGCGCGGCGGCCTTTGGTTTTGGCGTAGCCGATTTTGCTGACGGCTGCCGATAGCTCAGCTGTGCCGGCTCTAGCGTCGGCGACAACAGCAGCATTTGGCGCGTAGCGCCGCATTTCCACCGGATCGATATCGATTCGGATGGACTTCAGTCCATCGGGGCGGAACGGCCAGCGCGTCATCGCCGGCAGTTCCAGCCGCGTGCCGATGCCGATCATCAGATCGGTTTGCGGCCACAACCGGTAGGCCGCGGCAAACGTCAATCCGAGTTCGTGGGCATTGGAGACGATGCCGCGCCCACTGCGGAACGCTACCACCGGCGCATCGATCAGTTCGGCAAGTTCCAGGATTTCATCGCCGGCCTCGATCGCGCCCGAGCCGACGAAGATCATCGGCGACTTGCTTGCGGCGATCAAAGTGGCCGCAGACTTCACCCGATCGGGATCGGGCTGCGGCGCCGGGAGCCGATCGAATATTTCGGTCGCGCCGACCTCGACCTTTTGCGTGAAGACATCCCACGGCATTTCCAGCGAGGCCGGGCCGCGGCGCCCCGACAGCATCTCCTGGAACGCGCGCGCGACCAGGGCAGGGGCGTTGGCCGGATATTCGATGCTGTCGGCCCATTTCACGAAGGTGCGAAGCGTAGCGAGTTGGTCCGGCATTTCGTGCAGGTGACCGCGGCCCTTGCCGAGAAAGTCTGATGGCACCTGTCCAGTCAGGCAGAGCACGGGTTCGTTGGCGCCAAAAGCCGTCAAGAGGGCCGCGCCCGCGTTGAGCACACCCGGGCCCGGAACCACGCTGAAGACGCCGGGCTTGCCGGTCGATCGCGCATAGCCGAAGGCCATATAGCCGCAGGCCTGTTCGTGCCGCGCGCCGATCACCTTGAGCTGCGCCTGATGGAAGGCGTCGAACAGGCCGTAAATCTGCGCGCCGGGCAGCCCGAACACGGTATCGACGCCATGCGCGACCAGACCGCTGACGATGGCTTCGCCGCCGGAGCTTACGGGCATGGCAAGGTCCAGTTATCCGACATCAGGAAATCTCATCGACCACGCCGTTGCGCAACACGCCGATATTCTCGGCTTCGACTTCGATGACGTCGCCGGGTTTCAGGTAGCGCGGCGGGTCGAACCGCGCGCCCGCGCCGCTCGGCGTGCCTGTGATGATGACGTCGCCGGGCACCAGCGTCGTGAAGGTCGAGATGTAACGGATCAGGTAACGGAAGCCGAAGATCAGGCGTGAGCTGCGGTCGTCCTGCCGGATCTCGCCGTTGACCCTTGTCGTCAGCCTGATGTCGGCGATCTCGGCTTCGCTGGTATAGGGAACAAGCCATGGGCCGAGGCTTCCCGTGGAATTGAAGTTCTTGCCCTGGGTGACGTTGAACTTGGCATGGCGTACCCAATCGCGGATGGTGCCCTCGTTGCAGAGCGTGATCGCGGCGACGTGATCGAGCGCCTCGCGCTCGGCGATATGCCGGCCGGCCTTGCCGATCACGAGCACCAGTTCACCCTCATAGTCGAGCTGGGCGGATGCCTTCGGCCGTATCAGCGGCGTTTCGTGACCGACAAACGAGCGCGGCGTGCGGAAGAACATGCTCGGATATTTCGGCGCGTCCGAGCCATCTTTATATTCGGCGTTACGGTCGGGGTAATTGACGCCGATACAGATGATTTTTTCCGGCGCGGGAATCGGCGGCTGCCATCTGACGGCATCGAGTGGATGATCCTCCGGAAGCCGCGCGGCGTCTTCGGCGAGCCTGGTCAATGCGTCGGCGGCGATAACCTCTCGCAAGGTTGGAAACTGCTTGCTCCAGCGCGCGGAGAGGTCGACTACGCCGCGATCGGTCACCGCACCATATCCGGCGGTTCCATCGGCGGCGAAGGTGGCGATGCGGACGGCGACCATGATGCTCCGAGGTAGAGTACGCTTAACCTTGGCCCGGCGTCATGCCTTTGGACTTGACGACGGCTGCGGCCGCCGGCGACATCAGGAAATCGATAAAGGCTTTGGCAGCTTCTTTTTGCGTGGTGTCGACCGCAAGCGCGGCGGGGAATACCAGCTCCTGCTGCAATCCCGGCGGAAGCGGTCCGACGATATCAACGCCCGGCGCGGTCAGGACGTTGTTCACAAACACGGCAAGCTCCGCCTGGCCGCTGACCACGGCCGGGATGATTCCGGTCGGCTGCGCCTGCGCGATGGTCTTGGCCTTCATCGCCTCCTCGATGCCGAGCCGTTCGAACAGTCTCAGGATATAGGAGCCGGCGGCGCTTTCCGGCAGGAACGTGATCGACTTTGCATCCAGCAGCGTCTTCTTGAAGGCTTGTTTGGTGCTGATGTCAGGTTTGTGGGCGCCGGCTTTTACCGCGACGCCATATCCGACGCGCGCAAACTCGACCGGCGGCGCGAAGTGGGTTTTGGCGGCGGCGTCATAGAAAACGTCAATCGGAACGACGCCGAGGTCGAACGGCTCACCGGACGTTGCCGCCTTGATCAGGTTGGGGGTCGTGTCGAAGTGAATGACAAGCTTGTGGCCGGAGGCGTGCTCGAATTGCGGGGCGAGTTCGGTCAGAACGCTTCTGAGTGACCCGCCCGCCAGCACCTTCAATTCGGCCGCATGCGCGCCGCCCATCGGGGACACACCGGGCGCGAGGCCAAGCATCGAGGCGGCCGCGATCAGCAAGGACATTTTCATGCAGTCTCCGTGTTTCTATCGCCCGGTTCTGACGTTCGTATCATGTCCCGGCAGGCTCGTTCGCGAATGTTAGAACCAAAGGGAAGCCGGCCATTATAAAATTCTGGTGTGGTCGCTTGATTTTGCATTCGTTGTGAGAATCCGGGCACTAGTCGGCAATCGTGACGTCGGCGACAAACCGGGGCTCGCGGACGACCTGATCTGTAAAGGGTGATCCCTGCTCGAACCAGGAGCGCGGGGCGGGCGCGCCCCACAGCGTCTGCCGGCGCGGGTCGTTCAGCGACCAGCGCATCGGCGCATGGTCATGATCGCCGGTGAAATAGTCGCTGGTGTAAAGTTCGAGGCGGTGGCCATCGGGATCGCGGATGTAGAGGAAGAAGGCGTTGGAAATACCATGCCGTCCGGGGCCGCGCTCGATATTCTTGAGATAACCGCTCGAGGCCATGACATCGCAAAGATGCAGGATGTTCATGGCGGTCGGTACCCAGTAGGCGAAATGGTGCAGGCGAGGGCCTTTGCCGTTGGTGATCGCGAAATCGTGTACATTGCCTTTGCGCTGCAACCAGGCGGCAGCGATCCGACCCTGCGGCCCGTCTTCTTCGGCATATTCGGTCAGGCGGAAGCCAAGCCGCGCATAAAAATCGACGGTGTCCTGCACCTCGGCGGCAAAGACGTTGAAGTGGTCGATCCGCTGCGGGTGGCAGCCCTTGTAGAGATCATAACGGCGCAAAAGGTGAGGACGCTTATCCATCACCGCATAGAGCTCGATCGCAAAACCGAACGGATCGGTAAATTGCAGGGTTCTGCCCTGGAACGGCCGATCTGCGAAAGCGTGAGCGATTTCATTTCGTGAAAAGAATGCCGCGGCCTTGTCGAGGTCCTCTTCGTTGCCAACCTTGAAGCCGAGGCGATGACAGGCGGCGCGCGGCGCTTGACGCAACACCAGCGAGTGGTGCTGGTGTTCCTCGCTGCCGCGCAGATAGATCGCGGTTTCGTCGCGGTCTTCGACGTGCAGTCCGACCGCATTTTCGTAGAATTCAGAGCTCGCATCGACATCCACCACGTCGAGCACGACGTGACTGCATCTGACGATGTTGAAGGGCGGATCGAACACGTGTTGCGGAACAGGCATCAATAATCCTCGAGGCGACCTTCCAGGCCGTTATCCATGTGCGGCCTCCGTCTTCAGAGACTCATGAATATTGTTGCGCTTCCAGCTGGTTTCCTTGTCGTTGATCTGCATGTCAAACGACAAGGCGAATTTGCCTTTTGCAAAGACAGGATCGAGATACGCCGACAGCGCGCGAAAGATGTGCTCACCGGCGCTCTTGCGGGTTTGAAGGTCGCGGCCTTCGCCGAGCCGCAGCAGCATGTCGAGGAAGGCAAGGTCGGGATTGCCGTCGCCGATTGCAGAATGCTCGCATCGCACCGCGCGCACGCGGATGCCGCCGAGCGGGAAGATGCCCGTCTCGACCGCGGCCTTGCGTACCACTTCCACCACGTCAGCCATGTCGACGCGCGCGTCGAGATTGGCGGAATATTCGATGGTGAAATGCGGCATGGCGGGGCACCTCCATTTCGGCGCTTTCGGTCGGGCGAATAGCGGCGTCACCGGACGCGAGGCGTCATCATCGGCATCGATTGTGTCGCCTGTAGCGGAGATCTCGCAAAAAATCCGAATGCGGGCAAGTAATTAACATGTTAAATTAAGCCGGGCAAACCGATCGGAAGATTGTGCAGCGCAAACCAACCGGCCGGGGGCCTTCGTATCTTCAACAGAACAGGACGATGATGCCAAGGAAATCGACCGGCAGTGAAGGTCTGCATCCGGTCGAGCGTCGAATTCCGATGCGCGATTTTTCCCGTTCGCTGCCGATGTCGCTATTGCGCGCACGCGAGGCGGTGATGAAGCAGTTCCGTCCGTCGCTGCGCCGTCACGGATTGACCGAGCAGCAATGGCGCATCCTGCGGGCGCTTGCTGCGGTCGACGCCATCGAAGTAACTGAACTGGCCCGCGTCGCTTTTCTGCTCGGCCCAAGCCTGTCGCGGATTCTGCGCGATCTCGAGGCGCGCCAGTTGATCGAACGCCAGACGGCCAAGGCCGATCTACGGCGTGGCGTCGTCTCGATTTCTCCAAAAGGATTGAAGCTGATTGAGCTCGTCGCCCCCACCTCGGAGTTTATTTATGCACGGATTACGCAGCGCTACGGCGCGCAAAAGCTTGCCGAGCTTCAGACCATGCTGGCCGCGCTGGAACAGTGTCTGGCGGCGCTCGAGGTGACGGAAGCCACGCCTTTCGAAGATGAACGATAGGCGCAAATCCTCCGCCGGAGGCATCGCTGTTTTAATGCCAACCAATTAGGCAAAAGACCGTTTCCGCATCGCAGAATGTGGGGTCGGATCGCCTCCCGCAAGCGGACTTGAGCCGCAGCCTCAAATCGCTGCAATATCAATTTACTCGCGCTTCAGGAGTTCGTAAGTAGCTGACGGCGTGCGGCACGTTTGCGTGCGGCGCAACAGACAATAAGAACCGGCGGAAAAGCACGGTTCCAGGGAGGGTTGAAATGAGACTGACGAGACGCGAATTCGCGGCGGGTATCGCGGCCGGCGTGGCGGCGCCCTATGTCATCACCCGTGCCAACGCCCAAGGCACGACCACCAAAATCGGCATGTGCGCGCCAGTGACGGGGCCGGCGGCGGAATCCGGCCGCTACGCCATTCAGGGCGCCAAGATCGCGCTCGAAGCCGTCAACAAGGCCGGCGGCGTGCTCGGCAAGCAGGCTGAGCTGGTGATCGAGGACGATCAGACCACCAACCCCGGCATCGTGCTGGCGTTCTCCAAGCTCGCCGCGCAATCGGATATCGTGGCGTTCCTCGGCTCGATCCGATCCACCCAGGTGCATGCGATGGCGCCGGATGTACTCAAGCTCGGCAAGCCAGTGATGATCGGCGGCACCGATCCGAACCTGACGCACATGGGCAATCAATGGCTGTTCCGCTTCCGCCCGAATGACAGTTATTCCGGACGCGTGATCGCCGAATATGGCGTGAACACGCTCGGCAAGAAGAAGTGGGCGGTCCTGCACTCGACCGACGCGTTCGGAACGGCGGGCGGCAAGGCGTTGTCGGCGGCGCTTGAAAAACTCGGCACGCCGTCCGTGCTCGACCAGGGTTATGCCAACCAGAGTCAGGACTTCACGCCCGTCGTGCTTGCGATCAAGCAGTCCGGCGCGGATATTCTCGGCTCCTACTTCACCTTCGAGAACGACCTCGGAATCTTCGCCCGTCAGTTGCGCCAACTCGGGGTCAATATTCCCTGGGTGGGCTCGCCCTCGATCGTCAACATTACGGCGCTGAAGCTTGCAGGCCCCGCGCTCTACGGCACATTCGGCGTCGCCGACTATGCGGAAGAATCGTCTGATGCCTCGAAGGCCTTCGGCAAAGCCTATCGCGATGCGATCAAGGTGGCGCCCGACAACCAGAGCTCGTGGACCTTCGATGCGGTGACCGTATTGTCGGCGGCCATCAACAAGGCCAACTCGACCGATCCGGGTAAAATCCGCGAAGCTATCCTGTCGACGAAAAAGTTCGCCGGCGCGGAAGGCGAATATAACTTCGACCAGAACGGCGACGGGCTGCACGGCTACAACATCGTGAAGAACGAGAAGGGCACCATCGCCTTCGACAAGCATATTGAGTTCACCGATTGACCAAAGTGAAGCGGCCTCCCCAGGCGTCGGGAGGCCGTTTCGCGTTCGTCGGCCGACGCGACGATTGTTGCTGATCCGAACACGGCCCAACCCAGCCCGGCACCTTCATGGACCTCGTACTGCAACTGCTTTTTACCGGCATCGGGATCGGCGCCGTCTATGCGCTGGTGGCGCTCGGCTTCGTGCTGATCTTCCGTGCCACCAATGTCGTGAACTTCGCGCAAGGCGAGTTCTCGATGGTCGCCGCCTATCTGATGGTGGTGTTTGCGGTCGATCTCGGCTGGCCGTACTGGCTGTCGTTCCTGCTGGCGCTCGCGGGCATGGCGCTATTGGGCGTGATCTTCAATCTCGGGGTCTATTATCCGCTGCGTCACCGCAGCTTTCTGCCCGTGATCATCGCGACCATCGGCGCCTCGATCCTGATGGCCAATTCGGTGCTGGCGATCTACGGGCCGCAGCCGCAGGTGCTGGAGGGCTGGTTCGAGACGCCGGGCATCCAGCTCGGCCCGGTCTATCTCGATAGCCAATATTTGCTGATCATCGCGGTGACGATCCTGCTCGTGATCTTCAACTACTGGTTCTTCGAGCACACGATGCTTGGCAAGAAATTGCAGGCGACCTCGCAGGACAAGGAAATGGCCTCGCTGCTCGGCATTTCCGTATCCTCCATGATCATGATCACCTTCATCTATTCGGCCGTGCTCGGCGGATTGGCCGGCATCCTGGTGGCGCCGGTGCTGTTCGTATCGATCCAGATGGGGTCGACCATCGCGCTCAAGGCTTTCGCGGCCACGATCATCGGCGGCTTCGGCGATGTCGCGGGCGCGATCATCGGCGGGCTCGCGCTTGGCATCATCGAGACCTTCGGCGCGGCCTATATATCGGTGCCCTATAAAGACGGCTTTGCCTTTCTGGTGCTGGTTGCCTTCCTGGTATTCCGGCCACAGGGCATCTTCGGCGAGCGCGTGGCGGAGAAAGCATGAGCGCGCCCAGCGAAAACCTGGCCGCGATCGCGGCGGTGCCCCGCGCCAAACCGCTATTGTTGCGGCACCTGCCGTATTTTGTCGGCTGCGCCGTTCTGGTCGCGTTGGCTGCCACGGTTCAGTTCGACGGTTACATCCACAACATCCTGATGCAGGCGACGACGTTTGCGATCGCGGTGTTTGGTCTGTCGGTCGTGCTCGGCCTGTGTGGTCAGATCAATCTGGCGCAGGCGGCGTTTTTCGGCCTCGGCGCCTATGCGGTCGGTCTGGGCACCTCGGATTATCATCTGAGCTACTGGCTGTGCCTCGCCGGCGGCTGCGTCATCGCGCTGTTGGCGGGCGCCTTTCTCGGCATGTCGACGCTGCGCCTCGGTGGGCACTACCTCGCCATGGTGACGATCTCGTTTCAGCAGATCGTCACCCTCGTCATGATCAACTCGATCTGGCTCACCCACGGCCCCGATGGCGTGTCGAGTATCGGCCGCCCCGAGCTGTTTCAATCCTCGCAGTCCTATCTGGCCTTCTGCGTCGCCATGCTGGCGCTGGTCGGCTATGCCGTCTGGCATCTGCCGGATACGAGGCTTGGCCGCGCGATGCGCGCGGTTCGCGACAATGAACTCGCGGCCGGCGTCGTCGGCATCGATGTGTTCCGCACCAAGGTATCGGCTTTTGGTCTCTGTGCCGTGTTGGGCGGTCTGGCCGGCGGTCTCTTTGCCGGCGGCTTTGCCTATGTCAGCCCGGATCAGTTCTCCTTCGCCGAGTCCGTCGTGTTCCTGACGATGTCGCTGCTCGGCGGCGTGGCTTCCCCGATCGGATCGGCGATCGGCACCGGACTGTTGATCCTGATCCCGGAATGGCTGCGCTTCCTCAAAAGCATTCCCGGGCTCTATCTCGCCATCTACGGCCTGTCGGTGATCCTCATCATCCGCTACATGCCGGATGGCATCTGGGGCTTTTTCAACCTTGCGACCGAGCGCTGGCGGGCAAAGGCGAGGGTGCGTGACGCCGGTCCGGCGCTGCAACTGGCGCCGGCGATGGTCGGCGGCGACATCGTTCTTTCCGTGCGCGGCCTCTCCAAGCATTTCGGCGGCCTCAAAGCCGTCGACAACGTCGACATTGATGTGAGGCGCGGCGGCGTACATGCGCTGATCGGGCCGAACGGCTCCGGCAAGACCACCACGCTGAACGTACTCTCCGGTTTATACAAAGCCACATCCGGCACGGTGACGCTCGACGGCACCGACATCACCGATATGCCGCCGCATCAGCGCGCCGCCGCCGGCCTTGGGCGCACCTTCCAGAACATCCGCCTGTTCCGCTCAATGACCGCGCTTGAGAACGTCGTGATCGGCGCCGAGCGGCCGGGCAATACGCTCGCTGGTCAGCGCGACGACGATGCCCTCAACGCCCGCGCAATGTCGGCGCTGACTTTTGTCGGCCTTGGCGCGCGCGCCAACGAACTGATCTCGAGCTTCTCGTATGGGCATCAGCGCCTGATCGAGATCGCGCGTGCGCTTGCGGCCAATCCGACCCTGTTATTGCTGGACGAGCCGGCGGCCGGGCTGAATTCCACCGAGAAGCTCGAATTGCACGGCCTGCTCAAGCGCATCGCGGCGCAAGGCCTCACCATCCTGATCATCGATCACGACATGACGCTGGTGAGCGAGGCCGCCCAACACATCACGGTGCTCAATTTCGGCAAACGCATCGCCGACGGCGAATCGCTTGCGGTGCTGCGCCATCCCGACGTCGTCTCCGCCTACCTCGGAACCGAATAATGGCGCTGCTTCAAATCAACGATCTGGTGGTGCGCTATGGCGAGATCGAAGCCTTGCGTGGCGTCTCGCTTGCCGTCGATGAAGGCCAGGTCGTGACCTTGCTCGGCGCCAACGGCGCCGGCAAATCGACCACGCTGCGGGCAATTTCCGGACTGACGAAGCCTGCCTCCGGCGAGATCCTGTTCGACGGCAAGCTGATCTCGGGGCCAAATGCGCACACGCTCGGACCTGAAGCGATCGTGCGGCTTGGAATTTCGCACGTCCCGGAGGGCAGGCGGGTATTTCCCGGTCTTTCCGTCAGGGAAAACATCATGCTCGGCGGCTCGAACCGGCGCGCCGGCAAAGCCGAATTGTCGCGCGAAGCCGACGCCATGTTCGACCTGTTTCCGGATATCCGCAGCTTTGCCAATGCGCTCGGCTGGACCTT
>CAVVLH010000096.1:0-3786 GCA_963748805.1 uncultured Alphaproteobacteria bacterium
GCTTGGCGGTCGACTTCGGACTAATCAGTACTCTTTTTAGACCATACGCTCCAAAACGAATCAAGCCTCGTCCCGGATAGAGATCAGCCGGATGGCGCCGCCGGTACACGATAAAGACGTCCCGTTCGGTCGAAATCCTCTACACTCCAGGGAGCACCGACACCGCCGATCATCCAGCGCAGAATTGACCAGAGATCCCGGTCCTGCACGGCATCTTCAATGGGTTCGAGTGCATCCACGACGGCATAGATTTCCAGGCCGGATGGAAAGGGGGCGCCGCTTCTGCCGATGAAAATGAACGCGTAAGTGATGCCGGACGGCGCGCGGACAAATCCCGGTTGCTCAAGTCCCTTGCGGTTCAGATCAAACTTTCGGACGAAGAACTCGCGGAACTCGGGATAATGTGCTATCCGCTCCTCTCCCAGAGCAAAAGAGAGTCGCTTTCCTTCAAGGCTCGGCATCTCGACGAGAGTAATTTCGGTCATTGCAGACTTCTCATTTGCGTCCAGACGATCCAGGAACGATTGGATCAATCCGGCGATCTCGGGGCCAGAATCCTCCTGCAAGAAATGGCGGCCGGTAACAAGATGCGGTCCCTCAGCGTGAGGAAGGATCTGCTTGAAGCGATTTGAAAACGTCACGGCATCGAAGACTTCGTCTTCGCGTCCCCAAATAAGCAGCGTAGGAAGCTTCGACTGGGACAGTTCCCGCTCCAGCCATTTGAAACGATCATACGCCCGGGCGTTCTCGTCCAGTGGAATCCAGCGTGGCCAGACCCAAGTGAGCAGGCGGGTGGCGGGGTCTGGCAGCACGTCCTCATAGGCGCCCTGGGCCGTAGCGGCAAACTGCTCGCGATCGACCACTGAGAGGTAAACGCCGCGACCGGCAAGCGCGCGATGATTTCCCAGAAGATATGGACCGACCAGCGGTGCATGCATCATGCGCCAGGGAAAAATGCGCGTGTGGAATTCGGCCGGCGGCAGCGGCCACGCCCAAGTGCTCATGATCGTCAGCGCTCGAATACGAGCATGATTGCTCATTGCAAACGACAGCCCGGTTGGCCCACCCCAATCGTGGCATACGAGTGTGATCCGCGTCAGGTCCAGTTGACGCATGAGCGCCGTGAGATTGGCCGTGTGTCCATCGAGGGAATGAGCATGTTCGCGCGTCGGCTTCTCGGACAAGCCAAATCCGATCATGTCGGGAACAACTACGCGGCGTCCCGAAGCGACGAGCGGTGTGATCATATTGCGGTAGAGGAAGCCCCAGGTCGGATTGCCGTGGAGCAGTACGACGGGATCCCCTTCCCCCTCGTCGATATAATGCATACGCCAGCCGTTGACGTTCGTGTAACGCGGCTTATAGGGCCACTGGGCACGTAACTCTGCGGGTAGCTTCGCCTCCGGCTCGACAGCCACACCTGGCCCCACTTGGTTTCGACCCATGTTTTCCCCTATTCCCTTAAGCTGGGCTTGCACACATTATAAATCGAACGATCTATAATGGAAGAGTCGATCGCGTCCTGCGCCTACCCTCCCTGGGGAAACCGAAATAGAGGGACCTGCAATTGTCAGGCAACCGTTCGGGGTGCTATGGAAGCGAGCTTTGGCCGGTGAGAGGCCGGCTAAGGGGATATGCAAGATGGCGAGGCCGCGCGAATTCGACGAAGGTGAAGTACTGGACGCCGCCATCGCGAGATTCTGGGAGCGCGGTTACGAAGCAACATCGGTACGAGACCTGGCCGATGAAATGAACATCGCGGGCGCGAGCCTTTACAACGCTTTTGGCGACAAGCGAACCTTGTACGAACACGCGCTTAATCGCTATCTCGATCAGTCGTTTCGGGAGCGTATTCGTCGGCTGGAGCCCAGCCTTCCGCCGCGCGAGGCCATCGTCGCGTTTCTGCAGGAAATCGTTAAACGGTCCCTTACCGACAAGCAGCGGCGCGGCTGCATGCTGGTCAATTCAGCTATCGAGAGCGCTCCGCATGACGAGAAATTTTTCGATATCGTCGCGACTTTTCTCGATGAAGTAGAACAATTCTTCTTTCGATGTGTCAGCAGCGGTCAAAAAGACGGAACCATCACCAAGGCCCATTCAGCCGAGGATATTTCCAAGTCCCTCTTAAGTATTCTGCTTGGCATTCGAGTTCTGGCGCGCGTCAGACCTGAACGGAAGTTGCTCGACGGCCTCCTGCGACCGATATTTGGATTATTGGACGACAGTCCGCAGGTCCGGCGCCGCAAACAGCGTATCTGATCGGAAACCTCTCAGGGTTAGTTGGCTACTCGCGTACCAACTCCCGATGGTTAGCTACACCAAGCGGACATACTCACGATTGCGATGAGCGATGACGGTCGTCTCAGCGATGCCCAATTCCACCGCAATAGGGCTGGCGGACGAGACCACGAACCCACGACCGAATCAGGACGCGGTACTCGGCGAATGGAAGGAGGCTTTACAAGGAAGCCCATCAGCCCGAATGGCACGTTGGAGCCGGAAGCCTATATTCCCCGCGCCGAGAATCATCGGCCAAGTGAGGAAGCGCCGCAGTACCTGTGACACAAGCTTAAGATCAGGCCGCCCGAACCGTCATCAGGAACGTATCGACCTCACTTTTCAAGCGCTGACTTTGCGCCGAAAGAGACTGAGCCGCTGAGAGCATCTCGGTGGAAGCGGTTCCAGTCTCGCTTGAACCTCTCTCGACGTCACTGATGTTCGAAGCCACAGTACTTGTTCCTTCAGAGGCCTGTTGAACGTTGACGGCGATTTGCCGGGTCGCGGCCCCCTGCTCCTCCACGGCGACGGCAACCGTCGACGAAATCTCGGAAACGCGATTGATGGTTTTGGTGATCTCCTTGATCGACGAGACCGACTCTTCGGTAGCGTTCTGAATGGACGAAATCTGTTGAGCGACTTCGCCGGTTGCCTTTGTGGTCTGTTCCGCTAAGGATTTGACCTCCGCCGCGACGATGGCGAACCCTCGCCCGGCCTCACCTGCTCTTGCCGCCTCGATTGCCGCATTCAAGGCAAGAAGATTGGTTTGTGCCGCAATCGTGCTGATAACGTCAATTACGTCTCCGATACGCTTTGCCGCTTCGGAGAGCTTGGTCACGCCGCCATTCATCTGCTCCGCCTGCGTCGCCGCGTGGCCAGCGATCTCCGCCGATTCTCTCACCCGCGAGCTGATTTTCTGAACGGTAGAGGCCACCTCCTCGGTGGAAAGGGCCACGGACTTCACGTTCGAGGATGCCGCGCGGAGGCGCAGTTACAGGCAAAGCCGCAAGTGCTCCCTGCGAAGAGCGCAATTCCCTTCTGGTTCTGGGCAGGCGTGGCCGCGCTGCTTGTCTTCTCGATTTACTCCGCATGGAATGCGCGCCACTTGCAAATTGAAATTCGCGAAGCCAATAGTCGCGCGGCAACCCTTGCCGAAGAGCGCCAAAAGGTCGAGCAACAATTAGCTGCAGCCAAGCTCGAGGCAAAGATTCTGATGGATCCGAGTTCCGTGAAAATCATGCTACCTGGGAGCGACATGAAGGGACCGCAACTGGAAGCCAAATGGCAATCTCAGCTGGGCATGGTCGTCATGGGAGAAAAGATTCCGATGCCCTCTCCGCATCACGTTTTGCAATTGTGGTTCATTCCCAAAGCGCCAGGAAT
Organism: uncultured Alphaproteobacteria bacterium; assembly: GCA_963748805.1. Classification (GTDB taxonomy): domain Bacteria; phylum Pseudomonadota; class Alphaproteobacteria; order Rhizobiales; family Xanthobacteraceae; genus Bradyrhizobium. The sequence goes on from CAVVLH010000096.1 coordinate 3,661, forward strand.
GAAGCCCATGCCCTCGATGATGACTTGGCCCGATGCAAATGGAAAACTTGTTATGCTGGTTTCCAATCCGCCGGAATCCATGGACGCCACCAAGGCTATCGCCATCACCGAAGAACCCGAAGGCGG
>CAVVLH010000097.1:0-4798 GCA_963748805.1 uncultured Alphaproteobacteria bacterium
CCCAGCGTCCCGGTTCTGACATTCGTACCCTGTCCGGCACAATCTGCGATCAAGATGATGTCACCGCAACAGGTCTGGCGCTGTTTTTCCGAAGTTCGTAACAATCCTCATCCATTGTTGAGAAAAACTCATGCCTCATCCTGTATTGTCACCCGGTCATGTCGCTGTCGTCACCGGAGGCGCTAGCGGAATAGGCTTTGCCGCCGCCAAAAAATTCGCCTCCCTCGGCATGAAGGTGTGCATCGCCGATCTCGGCGCCGACCGGCTTGCGGCCGCCGAGGCCGCATTGGTGTCGGCCTCGTCAGGCGGGGCCGCACATATCATGGCCGCGTCGGTCGATGTCAGCCGCCCAGAAGAAGTAGCAAAGCTGGAAACCGCCGTGAGCGAGCGCTTCGGCGGCACGGATCTGCTGATGAACAATGCCGGCATTCAGCCGGGCAGCGCGATGTTCGGACCCGCGGAAAACTGGCAGCGGATTCTGGCCGTCAATCTGTGGGGCGTGATTAATGGCTCGCAGATTTTTGCGCCTGGCATGATCGAGCGCGGACGGCCGGGCCTGATCATTAACACCGGCTCGAAGCAGGGCATCACCACGCCGCCAGGTGATCCCGCCTACAATGTTTCAAAGGCCGGCGTGAAATCCTTCACCGAGGCGCTCCAGCACGAGTTGCGAAACGCCAAAGGCGGCAGCGTCACGGCGCATCTGCTGATTCCCGGCTTCGTATTCACCGGATTGACCGCCAAGGGCCGCACCGAAAAGCCGGCCGGGGCCTGGACCGCGGAGCAAACCGTCGATTTCATGCTCGAACGGCTGGAGGCCGGCGATTTCTACATTCTTTGTCCTGACAACGACGTACCGAGAGGCCTCGACGAGCGGCGCATTCTCTGGGCGGCGGGAGACATTGTCGAAAACCGCCCTGCCCTGTCGCGCTGGCATCCGGATTATGCGGAGGCGTTTGCCAGCTTCGTGAAGAAGACCTGACTTCGGTCCTGCACCGATCAGGCCTCAGTCCGCCCTGTTTTGGGCATTCCAGTATCGCTCAAGGTTAGCGATCAGGGCCGGGCTGAAATGGCAATAGGCCTGTTCACGCGCGTAGACGGCCATGTAACGGCGGAAGAGATCGAGCAATTCCACCGCGACCCTGAAAGCGCGGCGATTGCTGATCGCACCGACGGCGCCGGAACTGGTCAAGTTCTCAACCACCCGCTCGATCGCCGCATCCATCTCGCCCGCACCGACGACCTCGTCGCAAATCAAGCGCCCTTCCGCACTATCGCAGAACAACTTGCGCTCATATTGGACCAGCTGACGCGCCAACCGGTCACCGACAAAGCGATGCAGCCGTAAATTGGCAGCACCGGGAACAATGCCCTCTTTGCGGGCGGGCAGTGTCATGAAGGCATCGCTGGCTGCCAGCACATAATCCTGTGTCAGCAAAATCTGGCAATGGCCGCCGATCGCAAAGCTTTCGACGGCTGCGATCCATGGCTTTTCGATACCCGTTCCATGGACATCGTCCGGAAGTGCGTCGGGGCGTGCGACGCCGCGCATGAATTTATGCACGAAGCCCAACTCGCGCTGGATGAACCAGAGAAAGGGAATTTTGCCGCGGTAAAGATGTGTGAGATTGATCCCGCTGCCGAGTATCCGGCGTCCACGGTATTTGACATGCTCGACCTCGCCGCCCCTGAGCACGGCGATGTTGCTTTTGGGGTCGAGGGTCGCCAGATCGATGGCGATTTCGGTCGCATCGATCGTGGTCTGGTCTTCCGCATTCAGGTACCGCGGGTTCTTCAAAGTGACGTGGACCGCGTCGCCGCGACGCTCGACTGTCACCGCGCCGAGGTCGACAAAGCCATCGGCGATGAACTCTTCAAGATATGGCTCGGCATCCGCTCTCGGCAGCAGCATCGCGTGGCAAAGATGCGTGCCCGAGCGCATCTCGCCCAACACATGCGACAGGAATATCCCCTGGTCGATTTCGACGCCTTCCTTGTCGCGTTGCAGCCGGCCGGCATCCTCGGCCATCTCGTCAGCGCCAGGCACCAGACCCGGAAATGTATCGGCCGCAGCCTGGGCCAAAGTCTCGACCCGGAGAAACCTGGAATAGTTTTGCGTGAGCCTCTCGTAAACGGAAGCCGTATGCCGCTCCAGGAAGCGCTGCCGCGCGGCGCGCGCTTTGTCCCGGATGATGTCGGCGGCTTTCGCTTGTTGCTCGTTGCGGGCTGGCCTCGACGGCAAATTTCCAAGAAGCTCGCGTGCAAGCGTCCAGTAGGCTCCGTAGCGGCGGCAATCGCCGTCGAAATCGCCCCCAACAAAATCAGCTGCCGAATCCGGTTCGGCACTTTGCCAAGCCTGGAGGGTCTCGGGCGGCAGCAGGCCAGGAGGAAGCATGTTCGAACTCCACGTCGGTGCTTGATCAGTACTCGATCATTGCTTGGTCAATCTTTGGGCCTCAGATCGAGGACGCGCTTGGCCTTGCCCTGCGACCGTTCGATCGCGCCGGGGTCGACGATGCGAACCCGCGAGGTCACGCCGACCGACGCCTTGATCAGATGCTCGGCCCTAAGCCGCAACGTCTCCCGCTCGCCTGACGCTTCGCTGTCCAACAATTGCCGCGTCTCGACAACGACATCAAGCTCGTCGAGACGCCCGGAACGGCGCAACTCGAGCACGTAATGCGGCGCCAGTTTCTCTTCGCCTGACAGCGCCGCCTCGATCTGGGACGGAAAGACGTTGACGCCGCGAACGATCAGCATGTCGTCGCTGCGGCCTTTGACCCGCTCCATCCGGCGCATCGTCCGCGCCGTTCCCGGCAACAGGCGCGTCAGGTCCCGCGTGCGGTAACGAATCAGCGGCATGCCTTCCTTGGTCAGGGTCGTGAACACGAGTTCGCCCGGCTCACCGTCGGCCAGCGTCAGTCCTGAATCGGGATCGATGATCTCGGGAAAGAAATGATCCTCCCAGATCGTCAGGCCGTCCTTGGTCTCGATGCATTCCTGCGCGACGCCGGGCCCCATGATCTCGGACAGCCCGTAGATATCGAGCGCCTGCAACCCCATGCGGGATTCGATTTCCGAACGCATGCTTTCCGTCCACGGCTCGGCGCCGAAAATGCCGACCCGCAGGGAGCACGCAGCCGCCTTGATCCCCTGCCGGTCGAATTCGTCGGCGATCGCCAGCATATAAGAGGGCGTCACCATGATGATCTGCGGCTGGAAATCACAGATGATCTGCACCTGCCGCTCGGTCATCCCGCCGCTGACGGGAATGACCGCGGCACCGAGATGTTCGCCGCCGTAATGCGCGCCGAGACCGCCGGTGAAGAGACCATAGCCATAGGCGACCTGGATCTTGTCCGTCGACCGGCCTCCGGCGGCGCGGATTGAGCGCGCCATCAGTTGCGACCAGATCTCGAATATCGCCTCTCGTATAGGCGACGACGGTGGGCTTGCCGGTGGTGCCGCTGGAGGCGTGGATCCGGATGATGTCGTCCATCGGAACCGCAAGCATGCCGAACGGATAATTGTCACGCAGATGCTGCTTGGTCGTAAACGGAAATTTCGCGATGTCGGAAAGCTGCCTGAGATGATCAGGATGGACGCCGGCGGCGTCGAAGGCGCGCCTGTAATGCGGCACCTTGCTGTAGGCGCGGCTGACCGCCTCTTTCAGGCGCACAAGCTGGAGTGAACTTAGTTGGTCGGCGCTGGCAGTCTCGATCGGCTCCAATCCGTCCGCTGCACCCATGTGCTCTCCTCGAAGCGATTTACAACGTCTCCTGCTTGTGTCCGCACTGCTTGCAGACGAATTTCGCCCGCGTCACGCCGCGTTCGGCGGAGACGCGGTTCGGTGCGCCGCATTTACCGCAAACCGCCTCGATGCGGGTATGGCCTTCTTTGACCACCAGCGGCTTGCGCGCCATGGCTTCGCGGATCAGCCGCTCGGCCTCCTCGCGCATCGACTGTTTTGACATCGGCTCGTACCTGATCCTGAAAATCGTGAAGATGGCGGCCTTATAGCATTGCCTTGGTATCTTGCGAGCGACAAAAAGCTCAGGTCTCGACGATCACGTAGCTGTCCTCGACGTGAACCGGAAAGGTTTCGGCCACATAGGGTCCTTCATCCTTGGCGAGCGTCTCGCCATCTTCGACCGCGACCGGATAGGACCGGACCTTGACGCGCTTGGGATCGAACCAGGATTGGCCGTTGCGCATGTCGAATTCCCAGCCATGCCAGGGACAGCGCAGCAATTCGCCGACGCGCGAGCGCTGGTAGACCCCGGGCTCCGGCGAGGTCAGCCGCGCCACGCAGGCGGCCTTTTCCAGCGGCGCGCCTTCATGCGGGCAGCGATTGAGCAGCGCGAAGAACTCGCCATTGACGTGGAACACGACGATGTCGCGGCCCTCGACGCCGAACACCTTGTTGCCGCCGGGCGGGATATCGCTGGTGCGGGCGACGATGTGACGGGCCATGGCGAACGCTAAGTACTTTCGATCAGAGATTGTAGAGCGCGCGGGCGTTGCCGCTGAAGATCTTGATCCGCTCGGTCTCGCTCAGCGGCGTCTTGAAGGCAAAGCGCGGATCGTCGAAATCCCAATGCGGATAGTCCGACGAGAACAGCAGCCGGTCGACGCCGACCCATTCGATCAGCGAGCGCAGATGTTTGGCTTCGTCCGGCTCGTCGACCGGCTGCGTGGTGAACCAGAAATGGTCCCTCACATATTCCGAGGGCTTGCGCTTGAGATGGGGCACCTCGTCACAGCAAGACGCAACGGCTCCAAGAAGAGGACAGGAAAA
>CAVVLH010000098.1:0-6905 GCA_963748805.1 uncultured Alphaproteobacteria bacterium
CTCATTGTTGGCATCGGCCGATGACCTGCGGGTGCGGCGATGACGGACGCCTCTCAGCCGCCGACCTCCGGCGACGTCGCCATAAGAGTGGAAAGCGACATTGTATTAGCCCGCCGCGCAGTTCGCGATGCGGCGATTCGTTTCGGGTTGCCGTCTTCCGATGTCACTAGAGTGGTTACCGCAGCGTCTGAACTCGCGCGCAATATTCACCGTTACGCGGGCCACGGCACTATGCATTGGTCTAAGGTCGAACGTAACTCCGGCGTCGGATTGGAGCTTAGGTTCATTGATAGGGGGCCCGGAATTGAAAATCTAACTCTCGCGCTGAGCGAAGGGTTCACAACGGGAGGCGGCTTGGGAATGGGTCTGCCCGGCTCAGAGAGGCTGGTGGATGAGATGGAGATTGAGTCGGCCGTTGGAGAGGGTACGAAAGTCACAATACGGAAATGGCGCAAGAACTGACTGCCAGCGCTACTGTTCGTGAGTTGGATGTAAGAGTCGTCTGGCCGGCTGACGCTCTGCCTGCAAGTGAGCGCGCTCGGGAGTTTGCCATTAGCATCGGGTTTCCCATCTCCCATAGTGAACAGATCGCCCTTGCGATAGCGGAGTTAGCTGCAAACGTTGTTCGACACATGGGCGGGGGCAATATCACTTTGCGCGAGATCCATACGGGCGAGCGCACTGGCGAGGGTGCGGGAATCGAGGTGGAAGCTGTGGAGTGTGCGGAGTTCGGCTCAGGGACTTTGAACCGGTTCATGGAAGAACTGGAGATTTGTTCTGACGCTGGAGGAAAGGCCCGTATCGTTTGCCGCCGCTGGCTACCGGGCGATTCATCGCGCCTAACTCGCGGTGCCGTTGCCTTCGGGGCCGCTACTCGCTCTTATCGCGACCTGCCTGAAAATGGCGATGCGTTCCTGTTCAAACAATGGGATACCTTCGCCTTGATCCCGGCAGCTTCCGCCCAAGAGAGATTCTTCGGTTTCTCCACGACCGCCTCGGCCTCGACAACCAGATGTGAGGCATGGGTGCCGTCGCGGCGAATTCCGAGATCGCCGGAGGAACCGAACACCTCACGGCCGATCATGCCGGCCGGGCCGTCGATCACGACGCCGGCGTAATCGCGGCCCGAGGTGCGCGGAAATACCGCGTAAGGCATCAACCCGGTCGCCGCCTTGATGTCGGAGGGGTTGACGGCCGCCGCCTTGATTTCGATCAGCACCTGGTCGTCGCCACGCGACAACACATGCCGCTCGACAACCGGCGCCACTTCGGCCGGCGTCGCCGCCTTGACGTTCAGCCGCGAGCAACGCGCCTCGACGGATACCGGCCGGGTATTTGTTTTATTCTCTGACAGCATCGCACTTTCCGGATTTTCGAAAATCACCGCATCAGCCGAAATTGCCGAAAGCACGGCAGCTTCGTCTCATCCACGCTTAGCGCAGTTTTCGCAAATGCGACAATGCCGGTTTGCCTCCCACCATCGGGGCGAGGCGAGCGGGTTACCGGTTCGGATCGGGATAGACGAGGCTGCGCCAGCCCGAGCGGTCGAACGGCTTCCATTGGCCTTCGACCTGGGCGAGGCGATCGGCCACCGCATAGACCACGGCCGGGTGATGGCCCATGCCGCAATGGCTGCTTTCGACCTCGATGCTTTCGGCAATCGCCGAGGAAGTTTCCTTGCAGCCCTGCCAGGCGCAGATGCCGTCGGTGCGGCTGAAGATCGCCGTGGTCGGCACCGGAGGCGGTTCCGACAGCGATCCGCCGAAACGATGATCTTCTTCGGCGCGGCGGCCGCTTGCCATTTCGTAGACGCGCCAGGCGTTGGTGGCCTTGGGGTGACCGGCGAACGGGCTGCCGAGCGTGATCACCGAGCGCACACGGTCGGGCAGCATCTTGGCAAGCTGACGCGCATAGAGACCGCCGAGGCTCCAGCCGATCAGGCTGATCTTGCGGCCGTGCGTGTCGCTGAGTTCGTGGACGAGATCGACCATCGCCTGTTGCACGCCGTCGCGCAGCCCGAGATTGCGGCCCTGCCGCCAGCCGCTGACGGCGTAGCCCTTGTTTTGCAAGAAGCTGCGCAACGGCTGGGTCGAGGTGTCGGAAGCAACAAGGCCCGGAAGCACGAGTACCGGATGCCCGTCGCCCCGTGGCGCCAGACTCAGGAGCGGCAAGGCGCCGATGAACGCGCCAAACTCATGGATCGCCCGTCCCTCGAGAAACATCAGGGTCTTCGACGGTGGGCGCAACGTCCGGGCAGTCGCTGACATCGGATCTTCTCTTCGGGGCTGGGTTAAAACCTATGACGCCGATTTGATCATTCAAGCCGCAGCCGGCGGGCAGGACAATAGCCGCTAAAGCATGATCCGGAAAAGTGTGAAGCGGTTTTCCGAAAGATCATGCTTCATCAAAGAACTAAAACGCACGAAAATCGCACCCGGCGCGGCGGCGCCCGGTCGATCTCTTGCGGTGCAACGTGGACGCAGGTCGAAAAAATAAGGCCCGCCAAAGCGGGCCTTGAAGGCGGACGCTACTGAAAGCAACGATCAGGCAGTCTTGGTGTAGACCTTGGCGAGGTTGTCCTGAGCGGTCTTGGCACCCTCGGTGACGAGCTTGCCGAGATACTCGGTCGAAGCCTTGGCACGCGACACGACGGTTTCGCCATGCGCACGCAGCAAATCCGACTGGATCTGGACGGCTTCGTTGAACGACTTCGCGGTAGCGAGCTTGTCGACGCCGGCGAAGAACGCCTCGGCATCCTGGTAGATTGCCTGCTGGATGTTGCGGCTGATCTTGGCGACTTCGCTGACCGAACCCGTCACGGCGGACTCGATCACTTCGGTGGCCTTCTCGGAACCCGCGTAGAACTCGGCAGCGCGGCCCTTGGCGGTCTCGGCCTGCTTCTTGACGAAATCGCGGGCGGCCTCGGGCACTTCCATGTTCTGGAAGTTCTTGAAGGCTTCGGTCACGGGCGCGAAAGCATCTTTGAAGCTGTTCAGCACGGAATTGGTCTCGGTGGTCATTGGGGTCTCTCCATCCTCGGTTTGAGCTATGGGCTCACCCCGTCCGTTTGGCCCGGGGTGACCTCTATATGGCATAGTTAATGGTGCGCTGCAATATCGATTGTGCGGCGCAATATCACAAACTTGTGATCAGTAGAATAATTGGGCGATTTGCTTGTGGAAGCGGCGGAATCGCACCCTCCGCGGGGCGCGAAAGGTCCGGAAAGCCCAAGGGCCGCCATCCCTGCCCGTACCTGCGCCATTGTGCTCAAATATGACAATGGCGTGCTTCCAAGCGCCGAACGGCGATAAGCTCACGCAATCCGCACCAAAAGGAAACGCCAAGGTGAACCTGTCCGCCCACCAGCCGCCGCAGATGGCGCATGCCAACGGCATCGAGCTTTGTTACGAAATCTTCGGCGACCCGGCCGCGGAACCGTTGATCCTGATCATGGGGCTGGGCGCTCAGATGATCCAGTGGGACGATGATTTCTGCCGGCAACTCGCCGCGCGCGGTTTTCGCGTCATCCGTTTCGACAATCGCGATATCGGCCAGTCCAGCAGACTGTCCGGCGGCAAGCCCCTGACCCCGCTGGAACTGCTCAAGCTGCGTTTCCTGAAGATCCCGGTGAAGGCGCCTTATCGATTGAGCGACATGGCGGAAGATACCGTCGGACTGATGGATGCGCTCGGCATCGCGTCCGCTCATCTGGTCGGCGCTTCCATGGGCGGGATGATTGCCCAGGAAATCGCGATCTCGTTTCCACAACGTGTCCGCTCCCTCACCTCGATCATGTCGACCACGGGCAATCCGAGAATTCCCGGCCCGACGCGGGAGGCCATGGCGGTGCTGATGGCGCCGCCGCCGAAGTCGCGGGAGGAATATATCGCGCGCTTCGGCAAGACCTGGAAAGTCCTGCGCGCAGGTTCCTTCCCGGACGACGAAGCGCTTGACCCAGCTCGTGCGGAGCGCACCTTCGGCCGCGGGCTTAATCCGGCAGGCGTCGCTCGCCAGCTTCGCGCCATTCTCGCCTCCGGCAGCCGCAAGCAGCGGCTTCGCACGGTGAAGGCCCCGACGCTGGTCATTCACGGCACCGTCGATCCGCTGGTGCACCCCGCCGGCGGCAAGGATACCGCGGCTTCAATTCCCGGCGCCAAGCTGGTCATGATCGAACGCATGGGCCACGCGCTGCCGATCCAGATGTGGCCGCAGATCATCGATGCGATCGACCGGCACGCCCATTCGGCGTCCGCGACGACGGTGCATTGAGAACGAGGAGGCGCGCCGATGAAACTGGAAGGCGGATGCTATTGCGGCCAGGTGCGCTACGTCGCCGAAGGCGATCCGATGTTCAAGGGGCAATGTCATTGCCGGGAATGCCAGTACATTTCCGGCGGCGGTCCCAATTTCTTCATGCTGATGCCGGTCAAGGGCTTCGGCTACAGCAAGGGTCAGCCTCGGCAGTTCAGCCGCCGCGACCTCGAAGGCGCCGTCACCCGTGAATTCTGCGCCGAATGCGGCACCCATCTCACGACGCTGCGGCCGGGACTGCCGGCGGTGATCCTGAAAGCCGGCACGCTTGACGATCCCGCGCTCTATGGCCTTCCGCAAACGGCGATCTACACCTGCGACAAGCAAGCGTTCCATGCCATCCCCGCGGGCATGCCGAGCTTCGAGAAGCTGCCGCCGCGTTAGAACTAACTGCCCGCCCAGACGTCGAGCACATAACGATTTTTCGCGCCGAGATCGTCGATCCAGCGCTGGCCGGCTTGCGCATCGGCACCGCTCTTTTCGCGATGGATCGCAACCAGTGTCGCCTTGACGTCCGGCTCCATTTTGCCGCCATCGCCGCAGACGTAAATGATCGCGCCCTGCTCGATCAGCGTCCAGACCCGGTCCTTCTCGGCCGCGATCAGATTTTGCACGTAGGTTTTCGGTCCCTCGCCGCGCGAGAACGCCGTGTGCAATTCCGTGATGCCACCAGCGGCAAAGCCTTGCAGCTCGTCGGCATAGAGATAGTCCTGCTCGGGATGACGGCAGCCGAAGAACAGAATGGCCGGTCCCAATGCGGCTCCCTTGGCCTTCAGCGCCGCGCGCTCCTGAAGAAAACCGCGAAATGGCGCGAGCCCCGTGCCGGGACCGATCATGATGATCGGCACCGCGGGATCCGCCGGCAGACGGAAGCCGGCCTTGGTTTCACGCAAGGTCGCGTAGAGCGTCTCGCCCACGCGGCGGCCGGCCAGGTAATTCGAACAAATGCCTTTGTAGACGCCGCGGCCCGAGGCCGCCGGCGCGTCCACCACGGCGACGGTAACGCTGCAACGCAAGGCATCGACCGACGGCGACGAGGAGATCGAATAATAACGCGGCGCGAGCAGCGACAGCATTTCGAGATAGACATGCAACGGCAATTCGCAGGCCGGATATTCTTCCAACAGGTCGAACACCGATTTGCGCTGGCCCAGAATGCCGGCGCGATAACGCTCGGCCGATGCGGCATCTTCACCGATGAAAGCCAAGAGCTTCGGCTTCGTCACCGGACAGCGCGTATGCTCCGACATGATCTGGATTTGCTTGCGGGTTGCGACCTGCTGCAATTCGACAAAATCCGTCAACAGCCGTCCGACTGACACGGCTTCACCGACCGGTAGCTGCGCGCGCCGGCCATCGGCCACCTGAAGACGAATCTGGTCGGAGGGAAGAAAACCGAAGCGACGAGCCACCGAATCCACCAGCGCCGGATCGTTGCGAGGCACGACGCTTAAGTGATCGCCGACTCGATAGCGCGCGCCGGGCGGCAACTGCACCTCGATATGCCGGGTCGACCGCTCCGAGGCATTGGCGCCCGTCTTGTTCTGCAACTCGGTACTGACGAGAAGTTGCATCGGCGCGGCGCCGCCGAGCGCGACAACGGTATTCGTAATCGACGGCGCCAGCGGCTCGATACTGTACAACGGCTCGTCTTCGGCATTGCGGCTCAGACCAGTGTCGACACCGAATTCCTTCACGGCTTCGGGCGCGGCTTTGGCAAACCATTGCTCGAACTGCCCGTCGAGGTCACTGCGGGCGTCGCCCTCGCCGCGCGCATAAACGCTTTTACCGCCATGGCCCGCCAATTGCTCGTCGATAAATCTCGGAATCGATTGATAGGTCGCAGCCCAGTCGCTGTTGCCGCAGCCGAACACCGCGTAGCGCAATTGGGCGAAGACATCCTTCGGCAAGCCGCTGCCGAGCCACTTCACGAATTGCGTCGCGTTGTCGGGCGCAGCGCCATTATAGGACGCGCAGAAGATCAAAACGCCGCCTTGCGTCGGCAATTTCCCGACATGATCGTCGAGCGGGGCGAGCGTGGTTGCAAAGCCGTTGATCTCGGCGAGATCGGCGACGCGGGTGGCGAGCTCTTCGGCGGTGCCGAGGTTGGATCCATACAGCACGAGCAGCGGTGTGTTATGCCCCGGCCGGGTCCGCGCCCGTGGCGCAGCCGGATTGGCAACCGGCATCCCCGCCGCAGTCCCGGTGAAGCTGCCGCGCTCCTGATCGGTTCGCGGCCGTACCTTGATCTTGAAGCCGTCCGGCTTGATCGTCAGCGTCTCCTTCAGATGCATCTGGTAACGATGTACATCGATCAGCTTGAAGCGCTGCAAGATCATGCCGATCGCAAGTGCTGCCTCATGCATCGCAAAGCCACGGCCGATACAGGCCCGCTGTCCGTTTCCGAACGGCTTCCACGCATTCACAGGGCGCGCCGCTTCGGCCTCGCGCGAAAAATTCTCCGGATTGAACGCATCGGGGTTAGGTCCCCATACCGAGGGATCGCGGTGCAGCGCCAGCACCAGCACGGTGATGAAGGTATTTTTCCTGAGCTTGTATTTGCCGCCGATGGTCTCATCCTTCAGCGGCGAAAT
>CAVVLH010000099.1:0-54386 GCA_963748805.1 uncultured Alphaproteobacteria bacterium
CGTCGAGGCCATCCGTCTCGGCGCCGGCGCGCAGCACGACAAAAGCCTTGGGCTTGAGCAATCCTTCCGCGTCTGCCTCGGGCACCACCGCCGTCTCCAACACGGCCGGATGGGTGATCAGCGCGCTCTCGACCTCGAACGGCGATACCCAGATGCCCGAGACCTTGAACATGTCGTCGCTGCGACCGCAGAAGGTATAGCGCCCGTCGGCGTCGCGAATGTATTTGTCGCCGGTGCGCGTCCAATGCCCTTCAAACGTCCGGCGGCTCTTGCTGCGCTGATTCCAGTAGCCTTCGCCCGCCGAGGGCGCATCCACCAGCAGTTCGCCGACCTCGCCATCCGGCACGTCGCTGCCGGCTTCGTTGACAAGCCGCACCTTGTAGCCCGGCACCGGGCGGCCTGAAGAGCCGTACCGGATGTCGCCCGGCGCGTTCGACAGGAAGATATGCAGCAACTCGGTCGAGCCGACGCCGTCGAGAATGTCGACGTTAAAGCGCGCCTTCCAGGCATTGCCCACCGACTCCGGCAAGGCTTCGCCCGCCGATGTACAGACCCGCAGGCGTTTCCCGCCGCCTTGTGTTTTAAGAGCTTCATCGTTCAGCATCGCGGCGAACAATGTCGGCACGCCGTAAAAGATGCTGGGATGATATTTGTTCATCAGCGCAAACATTACAGCCGGCGTCGGCCGCTCCGAATTCAGAACGGTGGTGGCGCCGACCGACATCGGGAAGGTCAGCGCGTTGCCGAGGCCGTAGGCGAAAAACAATTTCGCGGCCGACAGGCACACATCGTCTTCGCGGATTCCCAGCACCTGCCTGGCATAGGTCTCCGCGGTCGCGGCCAGATTGGCATGCAGATGCCGCACGCCCTTGGGCATGCCGGTTGAGCCGGACGAATAAAGCCAGAAGGCGGGCTCGTCGGGATGGGTCGCCGCGGTCGCAAACGCATCGCTTTCGCTCTTGAGCTCATCGGATAGCAACTTATGCCCGAATGAATTTTTGCCGGAGACGACGACGCAATCGAGATCAGCCATCCGCCCCACAACGTCTTTTACGACCGGATACAGCGCTTCGGAAACGAACAGCACCCGCGCGCGGCAATCGGCGAGCACATAGGCATACTGATCCGCAGTCAAAAGCGTGTTGAGCGGCACCGGCACGATGCCGGCGCGCATCGCGCCGAGAAACACCGCCGGGAAATCCACCGTGTCGAGCATGATCATCGCCACGCGCTCCTCGCGGCGGACGCCGAGCCGGCGAAGGAAGTTGGCGACGCGGCAGCTTTGCCGCTGTAACTCGCCATAGGTCAGTTCGGAAACAGTGTCGGTATAGGCCAGCTTGTCGGCCCGGCCCTCGTCGATGTTGCGGTCGAGCAGATAGGTCACCGCATTGTAAGCGCCCGATGTCTCGCTCATGCCGATTCCCTTGGAACGCCCCTCACGTCAGGCAACGACGCAGATCGTCGCCTGCCTGTGTTGCTTTTTAAGCATTATAATTCATAGAAAGGCATTCCGCGCGCTTGCTGTCAATCCTTTGCGGCATTATGTTTCCTGTCAATGGACGGCACCAGCGATCCCGAAACCAGTTTTCTCGAACAGCTTGGCCAGCGTGTGCGCACCATGCGTGCGCTGCGCGGCATGTCGCGAAAAGTGCTGGCCAAAGTCTCCGGTATTTCCGAGCGCTATATCGCGCAGCTGGAGGCTGGCCGCGGCAACGTCTCGATCGTGCTGCTCCGGCGAGTGTCGAACGCGATGGGCGCCCATCTGGAGGATTTGATTCCGGCGGCCGAACCGTCGCCTGACTGGGCCGTGATCCGCGATCTCCTGCGAAAAGCCTCGCCCTCGCAAGTTTCGCAAGCCAAGGACATTCTCGCCGGTCAGAACGCGTCTTCGCAGCGGCTGAAATCGTTTGCCGGCATCGCCCTGATCGGGTTGCGCGGCGCCGGCAAGTCCACGCTCGGCAAACTGCTCGCCAAAAAGATCGGCTGGAATTTCGTCGAACTCAACAAGGAGATCGAGGCGCAGAACGGCCTCTCTGTCGCCGAGATCATCGCGCTGTACGGCCAGGAAGGCTTTCGCCGGATGGAGCAGGCGGCGCTGACGCAATTGCTGGCGCGCAAAGAGTTGACGGTGCTGGCAACCGGCGGCGGCATCGTCTCCGAACCCGTGACCTTCGACCTCATCCTGTCGTCGTTCTACACGATCTGGCTGAAAGCCGAGCCGGAAGAACACATGGCGCGCGTCCGCAAACAGGGCGATCTGCGCCCGATGGCGGACGATCGCTCGGCGATGGCGGAGTTGCGCAATATTCTCGCAAGCCGCGAGCCGCTTTACGCGCGTGCGTCCGCGGTGGTCGATACCGCGGGCCTCAGCGTCGATGCCGCTGCCGCAAGGCTACTGGATGCCGTCGCGCCTGTGCTTCAAAGCGAGCCAAAAGCGTTCGGCCTGCGCAGCGCCGCGCGCTGACTGACCGTCAACCCATCTCACAGCAATCTCGCCGCCACCTTCTCCGCATGCTCGCGCAACAACGGCAAAAAGCGCTTGACCATCTCATCGGTCGAGATGCGGTCGACGTGGGCGCCGATATTGATCGCGGCGACAATCGTGCCGTCATAACGCTGCACCGGCACCGCGATCGAACGAAAATGCGGCTCGGCCTCGCGATCCACGAGAGAGTAGCCCCGCGTGCGGTCGGCGGTGATGGCCGCAAATAGTCGCTTTGGATCGGTCAGCGTTTGCGGCGTGAGCGCCTCGCGCTTCATCGCGCTCAAGCGTGCCTTCAACTCGGTATCATCGAGCCGGCCGAGCAGGACGCGGCCGACCGCCGTGCAGAAACTCGGAAGCCGGTAACCGATATCGACGCCGCCCGAGAACATTCGCGTCGGGCTGCCGCGTGCAATGAACACGACATCGTCGCCGTCGAGTACCGCGAGCGAACCGATCTCCTGCGCGGCCGTCGCGATCTCGTCCAGCACCGGTTGCAGCACCGCCACAATCTGGTTCGAGCGCAAGTAGCTGCCGGCGAGCGTCAGGACATGCGGCGTCGGCGCAAACAGCTTGCCGTCGCTTGAGACGTAGCCGCCGTGGACAAGCGTCAACAAAATGCGCCGCGCCGTAGCGCGCGGCAGGCCAGTAAGGTCAGCGATTTCGCTCAGTGTCATCGGCGCGGACCGTGCGCCGAAGGCCTGCAACAGCCTTAAGCCCCGATCGAGGCTTTCGACGAAGTCGGTGGCACGCGGCTCGGCGTCGGTGCGTCTAGGTTTGACCATAAGAGAGGCTTGCGAAGTCCAAAGGCCGTGCTACGATTATTGAACAAATGTTCAATAGACGAACAAACCTAGCTGCAACTGCCTTCCACCGCAAGCCTTTTTAGGATGAGGTAACGCGCCATGATGAGCCAGGAACAGAACGACCTGATCACCCGCACCGGGCCCAAAGACCCCTGCGGAAAGCTGATGCGGATGTATTGGCAACCGGCGGCGCTGGTCGACGAACTCGATAGCGCGCGACCGGTACGCCCGGTGAAACTGCTCGGCGAAGACCTCGTGCTGTTTCGCGACGACGCGGGGCGTTACGGTCTGATCGAACGTCACTGCGCGCATCGCGGCGCTGATCTCGCTTTCGGCCGTCTGGAGCATGGCGGGCTGCGCTGCGCCTTCCACGGCTGGCTGTTCGACGCCTCAGGCCAATGCCTGGAGACGCCGGCCGAGCCAGCGAATTCCAAACTTTGCCAGGGCATCAGGCAGGGCGCTTATCCGGTGGTGGAAAAGGGCGGCATCCTCTGGGCTTATCTGGGCGAGGGCGAACCGCCGGCCTTTCCCGAAATCGACGCTTTCGTCGCCCCCGGCAGCCACACCTTCGCATTCAAGGGCCACATCAACTGCAACTGGCTGCAGGCGCTTGAAGTCGGCATCGATCCCTCGCATGCTTCGTTCCTGCATCGCTTCTTCGAGGATGAGGACACCTCCGCGGCCTATGGCCGTCAGTTTCGGGGCGCCTCCGCCGGCACCGAACTGCCGATGACCAAGATCCTGCGCGAATACGATCGCCCGATCATCAATGTCGAGCAGACCGAATATGGCCTGCGGCTGATTGCGCTCCGCGAAATCGACCAGGAGCGCACGCATGTGCGCGTCACCAACCAGCTTTTCCCGCATGCGTTTGTTATCCCGATGAGCACGGAGATGACGATCACGCAGTGGCATGTGCCGGTCGATGACGAGAATTGCTACTGGTATGCGATCTTCACGTCCTACTCCGCGCCGGTCGACAAGAAGAAGATGCGCGAGCAGCGCCTCGAACTCTATGAACTGCCGGATTATAAATCGCGCAAGAACAGATCGAACGATTACGGTTTCGATCCGCATGAACAGGAAACCGCGACCTATACCGGCATGGGCAGCGATATCAATGTGCACGACCAGTGGGCGGTGGAATCGATGGGCCCGATCCAGGATCGCACCCGCGAGCATCTCGGCACCGCCGACAAGGCGATCGTGCAGTACCGCCGCCTGCTGCGTGGCGAGATCGAGAAGGCCGTCAAGGGCGATAGGCCGTTCATGTTCCTCGATGCCGCGCACGCCAGACGCATCCAGGGGCCGGCGACCATGGACGGCATTGGACCGACGCGGGGCTGGGAGACCTTCTGGATGGAGGTCGACGTCAAGCGCCGCCGCGGCGCGCCGTGGGCTGCCCCAGTGCCGGAAGAAATCGCGGGCAAGGCGCCGCATCTGAGAGCCGTCAAGTGATGTTCGCCGTTCGTCATTGCGAGCAAAGCGAAGCAATCCAGAAATGCACCCGCATTCTGGATTGCTTCGTCGCGTCCGCTCCTCGCAATGACGCCGACACGAGAGGTGACGCGTGACCTTCGTTGAGCGTCACGGTCTTTGGACGAGCGAGCAGAAAGAGGCGGCCAGCCGCCTTCGCCGCATCGTCGAAGAACAGAGATTAGAGACCATCCGCCTGTCGTTTCCCGATCAGCACGGCATCCTGCGGGGCAAGACGCTGGTCGCAAGCGAGGCGCTGGCCTCGCTCGAAAGCGGCTGCACCATCACCACCACCATGTTCGCCAAGGACACCGCGCACCGCACGGTGTTTCCGGTGTTCACCTCGGGCGGCGGCTTCGGCATGCCGGAGATGGAAGGCGCGGCGGATGTGCTGATGGTCGCCGATCCCACAAGCTTTCGCGTGCTGCCCTGGGCGCCCTCGACTGGCTGGCTGTTGTGCGACGTGTATTTTACCGACGGCCGTGCCGTGCCGTTCGCGACACGGCATCTGTTTCGCAAGGTGCTGGACCAACTCGGCGAACGTGGCTTCGATTTCGTCGCCGGCCTCGAGGTCGAGTTTCACATCTTCAAGCTCGAAGACCCGAAGATGTCGCCCGAAGACGCCGGTCAGCCCGGACGGCCGCCGGAGGTGAGCCTGCTTTCGCACGGCTACCAATATCTGACCGAGCAGCGCTACGACCAGATGGCGCCGGTGCTCGATATCATAAGGCGCGATGTGCTCGCGCTGGGTCTGCCACTGCGCTCGGTCGAGGTCGAATTCGGCCCGAGCCAATGTGAATTCACCTTTGCACCGCGGAAGGGACTTGAGCCCGCCGACAACATGGTGCTGTTTCGCAGCGCAGTGAAGCAGATCGCGCAGCGCCACGGCTATCACGCCACCTTCATGTGCCGGCCGAAGCTTCCCAACGTGTTCGCATCGGGCTGGCATTTGCATCAATCGATCGTCTCGCGCGAGGACGGCGAGAATGCCTTCATGGCGAAAGACGGCGATGTGGCGCTGTCGCCGCTCGGCCGTCATTACCTCGCAGGGCTATTGCAGCACGCGCGCGCCTCGGCCGTGTTCGCCACTCCGACGATCAACGGCTACAAACGCTACCGCGCCTATTCGCTGGCGCCCGACCGCGCGATCTGGGGCCGCGACAACCGCGGCGTGATGGTGCGCATGCTTGGCGGCCCGGGCGATCCGGCGACCCGGCTGGAAAACCGCATCGGCGAGCCCGCCGCCAACCCCTATCTCTATATGGCCTCGCAAATTCTCGCAGGCCTCGACGGGATCGATCGCGCTCTCGATCCGCCCCCGCCTGCCGACACGCCGTACGAGACGCAAGCGCCGACTTTACCGAAAACGCTGCGAGAAGCGCTCGACACGCTGAAGAGTGATACCTTCTTCCGCGAAAAACTCGGCGCGGGCTTTGTCGATTATTATCTTCACATCAAGAACGCGGAACTCGAACGCTTCCAGGCCGAAGTCTCGGACTGGGAACAACGCGAATATTTCGAGATGTTTTGAGTTGGCCGCTTCGGCTCAGATGCCGAGGTAACGGTGTTGCAGATCAGGCTCGGCGATCAGTTGCGCCGAGGTGCCGCTCCACACCGCGCGGCCGCGCTCGATGATGTAATGACGGTCGGCGATGCGGGCGAGGTTCTCGACATTCTTGTCGATCACGAGCACCGACTGCCCGCGCGCTTTGAGCATCGACAGGCAATTCCAGATTTCCTCGCGGATCAGTGGCGCGAGACCTTCGGTGGCCTCATCGAGAATCAAGAGCCGCGGATTGGTCATCAGCGCGCGGCCGATCGCCAACATCTGCTGCTCGCCACCGGAAAGCTGATTGCCCATATTGGTGCCGCGCTCGGCAAGTCGCGGAAACAGCGCGTGAATTTTCTCCAGCGTCCAGGGGTCGTCGGCGCCGAGACGATTGGCGGACGCTGCGACCAGATTCTCGCGGACGTTGAGGTTCGGAAAAATCTGGCGGCCTTCGGGAACGAGCCCGATGCCGAGCTGCGCGATGCGGAACGCGGCCATCCCCCGGACTTCCCGGCCGCCGAAGCGAACCGTGCCGGCGCGTGGCGGCGTCAGCCCCAGGATCGAGCGGACGGTCGTGGTCTTGCCCATGCCGTTGCGGCCCATCAGGGCGACCATCTCGCCGCTGTTGATGGACAACGAAAGGCCGAACAGCACCTGGCTCAGGCCGTAACAGGTCTCCAGCGCCTCGACTTCGAGCAGCGGCGCGGGTTCAGCCGATGTCCCCTTAGTCATGAGCGGTCACCACATGCTGGTCGCCGAGATAGGCACGCTTGACCTCTTCGTTGCTGCGGATCGCCGCGGGCACGTCGGAAGCGATCACGCGTCCGTAGACCAGCACCGTGATCCGGTCGGCAAGCGCGAACACCGCGTTCATATCGTGCTCGACCAGTACGATCGTGACCTCCTGCCGAAGTTCGGCGAGCAGTTTTACCATGCGGGCCGATTCCGTGATCCCGAGGCCCGCCATCGGCTCATCCAGCAACAGCAATTGCGGTTGGGTCGCGAGCGCAACGGCCAGTTCAAGCTCGCGCTGTTCGCCATGGCTCAGCCTGGAAACCATGACGTCGGCGCGACCGAGAAGTCCCACTCGATCGAGCGCCGCATGTGCCGCTGCGCGAAGCGGCTTTTCCTGGCGGGCATTGCCGAGGAAGCGGAACGAATGACCGTCGCGGGCCTGTGCCGCCAACGCGACATTGTCGGCCGCGGTGAAGTTCGGCAGCAGCGAGGTGATCTGGAACGAGCGCGCCAGGCCGAGCCGGCTGCGCTTCCAGGCCGGAAGATGCGTGACGTCCTGCCCTGCGAAACGGATGCTGCCGGCGGTCGGACGCAATTGGCCGATCAACTGGCTGATCAGCGTGGTCTTGCCGGCGCCGTTTGGTCCGATGATCGCGTGCAATTCGCCGCGCGCGATATCGAGCGAGAGATTGTCGGTGGCAACGATGCCGCCAAACCGACGAACCAGATTTTCGATGCGAAGCAACGGTTCAGTCACGGGAAAACCTCCCGATCAGTCCCATAATGCCGCCACGGCCGAACAGCACGATCAGCAGCAACAGCGGCCCCATGATCATCGCCCAGTATTCGGTGACCTGCGAGAGAAACTCCTCAAGCACGAGATAGACGATGGCGCCGACGACCGGGCCGATCAGCGATCCCATGCCGCCGAGAATGACCATGACCATGAGATCGCCGGAACGGGTCCAGTACATCACGGCCGGACTGATGAAATCGGTGTTATTCGCCAATAACGCACCGGCCAGGCCACACATTGTGCCGGCGATGACAAAGCAGATCAGCCGGTATCTCGTCGCCGGGAAACCGATCGCCTGCATGCGCTGTTCGTTCGAGCGCAAGCCCTGGACCACAAGACCGAAGCGCGAATTGACGATGCGCCAGACCAGAAAAACGCCGCCAAGCAGACAAAACAGGCAGAGGTAATAAAACTGGACGCGGTTCGACAGGTTGATCAGGCCGCCGAAGGTGCTGCGCTTATAGATCGTCAGCCCGTCGTCGCCGCCGTAGCGCGACAGGCCGGAGGCGACATAATAGGCCATCTGCGCGAAGGCGAGCGTGATCATGATGAAATAGACGCCGCGCGTGCGCAAGGACAGCGCGCCGATCACAAGCGCAAACAGGGCGGAAGCCAGCAACGCGACCGGCCACTGCACAAAGCCGGAACCGAAGCCTTCGGCGGCAAGAATGCCGACCGCATAGCCGCCGATTCCGAGATAGGCGGCATGGCCGAAACTCATCATTCCGCCATAGCCCATAATGAGATTGAGGCTGACGGCGGCGAGCGCGAAAATCACGATACGCGTAAACAACGTCAGCACGAAGACGTTGCCGGTTGCTTGCGAGAACAACGGCAACAACAAAAGACCAGCGACAATCGCCGCCGCCACCGCGTTACGTAGATTGAACCAGGAGGTCATCGACGGTTGGCCGGGAACAGCCCCTCCGGCCGCGCCACCAGCACGATCGCCATCAGGAGATAGATCAGCATCGAGGACAAAGCAGGCGCCGCGGTCGAAGCCGCCGCTGAACTGAGGATACGGCGAAGCAGGTCAGGCAGGAACGCTCGCCCGAGCGTATCGATCATCCCGACCAAAATCGCCGCGACAAACGCGCCGCGGATCGAACCGATGCCACCGATGACGATGATCACAAAGGCAAGGATGAGAATGTTCTCGCCCATGCCGATCTGCACGGTGAGGATCGGCGCCTGCATCATCCCGGCAAGGCCGGCGAGCGCCGCGCCCAGTCCGAACACCAGCGTATAGAGCAGCTTGATGTTGATGCCCAGCGCGCCGATCATTTCGCGGTTCGAGGCGCCGGCACGGATCAGCATGCCGATGCGGGTGCGCATCACCACGATATAGAGCATCAACGCGACGGCGAGCGCGACGACGATAATCGCAAGCCGGTAGGCGGGATAAAACACGCCGGGCACGATCTGCACCGGGACGGTGAGCCAGGCCGGCAGCGGCAGCGCCAGCCCGGCCGGTCCCCAGACCAGCCGCACCAGGTCGTTGAAAAACAGAATCAGCCCGAAGGTTGCCAGCACATGATCGAGGTGATCGCGGCCGTAGAGATGCCGTAACGCAACGACCTCGAGCACAATGCCAAGCAGCAGCGTGGCGCCGAGCGCCAGCACGATGCCAAGAACGAAACTCCCGGTCCAGGCCACGAAGGTCGCCGCGAAATAGGCGCCCATCATATACAGCGAGCCGTGGGCGAGGTTGACGAGGTCCATGATGCCGAACACCAGCGTCAGCCCCGCCGCCAGCAGGAACAGCAGCAGGCCGAATTGCAGTCCGTTCAGGAATTGTTCGACGACAAGCAGCATGTGGACTTCAGATCGTTACGACATTGCGAGGAGTGCAAAACACGTGCCGGGCAAGGTGACCGCGAATAAGGAAAAGCGGCGGCGCAAGCGCCACCGCTCCGTCGAAATATCCCGCCGTCACTTCATCGGACATTTGTCGTGGAAGTTATCCTGGTTGTCCTTGACGATGGTGGCCACCGTCTTGAGCGACAGCGAGCCGTCGGCAGCCTTGACCACGTCCTGCAAATAGAAGTTCTGGATCGGGATATGGTTATTGCCGTATTTGAAGGAGCCGCGCAGCGACTTGAAGTCAGCCTTCTCCATCGCCGCCTTCATCGCGTCCTTCTTGCTGGTATCGCCCTTGACCGCGACCACGGCGCTGTTGATCAACTGAGCCGCGTCATAGGCCTGCGCGCCGTAATAGGTCGGGCGAAGCGGCGCGTATTTCTTGCGGTAGTCTTCGACAAACTTCTTGTTCTGCTCGCCCGGCAGGTCGTTCACCCATTCCTGCGCGCCGGGAACGCCGATCGCATTGTCCTTTTGCAGCGGCAGTGACAATTCGTCGATCGTGAACGCCGTGTAGAGCGGGATCTGCTGCTTGATCCCGGCCTGCGCGTACTGATTGAGGAACTGCACGCCGGCCGCGCCTGGATAAAACACGAAGATCGATTCCGCCTTCGAGTTGCGCGCCTTGGAGAGTTCAGCCGAGAAATCGAGCTGGCTCGGCCATACCGTATATTCCTCGCCCAGCACCTCGCCCTTGAAGGTGCTCTTGACGCCCGCGAGCATATCCTTGCCCGCCGCGTAGTTCGGTCCGATCAGGAATACCGATTTGACGCCCTTCTGGTTCATGTAAAGGCCCATCGCCGCCGGCGTCTGGTCGTTTTGCCAAGAGGTCGAAAACACGTAAGGCGAGCACAATTCGCCGGCGAGCTGCGAGGGTCCGGCATTGGCGGAGATCAGGAAGGTCTGCGAATCCACCGCGGTCTTGAGCGAGGCGAGCAACACGTTCGACCAGATATAGCCGGCGATGAAGTCGACATGATCGGACTGCACCAGCTTCTCGGTCTTCTGCTTGCCCACGTCAGGCTTCTGCTGGTCGTCCTCATAGATCACCTCGACCGGCTTGCCGCCCATCTTGCGGCCGAGATGGTCGAGCGCAAGTTCGAAGGAGTTGCGCATGTCGTTGCCGATCACGGCCGTCGGCCCGCTGAAGGTGGAGACGAATCCGATCTTGATCGTGTCCGCCGCAGCCGCTGGCTGAGCCAGGGCCAGCACGGTAGCGCCCGCGAGCCAAAATGCCGTTTTCATCGTCGTCTCCCTCCCTCAATTCCTTGTTGGCTTATGCCGCCCGCCAACCCCGGCGCCGTTTGCGGAGGTAACCCTGCCTCCAGACGGTTTTTGTGCTCGAAATGGTTGGCCGGCAGCAAGCATGAACCGACCGGCTCTTCTTGAACCTTCGGACCCCGCCCTGATTTTATGCACCATAGTTCGCGATAACCGCGAATGGCAAGAATTATAGTGCCGGTCGGCACCGTCGTGGGTTTGCGCCGGGCCGACAACAATCGGCTTTCGCTATCAGCCGATCGGGAGAGCGGTCTTGAGCCCAGCGACTGAACGCTTACACCAGCAGAGGGAGCCGTTCGAACCGTGAGGGCGCCATGACATCTGCAGCGCGTGATCCGAAACCCGCCCCAAAATCCTCGCATCGCGTGGTGATCGTCGGCGCCGGCTTCGGCGGCCTTGAATGCGCGCTGCGGCTAAAGGGCGCGCCGGTCGAGATCACACTGGTCGATCGCCGCAACCACCATCTGTTTCAGCCGCTGTTGTACCAGGTCGCGACCGCCTCGCTCGCCACCTCGGAAATTGCCTGGCCGATCCGTCACCTGATGAACGATCGACCGGAAGTCACGACCTTGTTCGCAACCGTCAGCGGTATCGATGCCGACAACAAGCGCGTGCTGCTCGACGACGGCGATACGCTTCCCTACGACACGCTGGTGCTCGCGACCGGCGCGCGCCACGCTTATTTCGGCCACGACGAATGGGAGCCGTTTGCGCCGGGCCTGAAAACGCTGGAAGACGCCACCACGTTGCGGCGTCGCATCCTGGTCGCCTTCGAGCGCGCCGAACGCGAGAGCGATCCGGAAAAACGCGCCGCTCTTCTGACCTTTGTCATCGTCGGCGCCGGGCCGACCGGCGTCGAACTCGCCGGCACCATCGCCGAACTCGCGCGTGACACGTTGCCGCCTGATTTTCGCAACATCGATACCCATCAGGCGCGCGTGGTGCTGATCGAAGCCGGTCCACGCGTGCTGGCGGGCTTTGCCGACGATCTCTCGGCCTATGCGCAAGCTTCGCTGGAAAGCATCGGCGTCGAAGTTGTATTGGGACAAGCCGTTACCGAATGCTCCGCCGACGGCGTGGTCTATGGTGGTAAGCATTTGCCATCGCGGACCTTGATCTGGGCTGCCGGCGTGCGCGCCTCGCCCGCCGCCGAGTGGCTGCATGCGGCGGCCGACCGCGCCGGCCGGTTACAGGTCGAGCCCGATCTGAGCGTTCCCAATCATCCCGATATCTTCGCGGTCGGCGACACCGTCACGATCGCGGACAGGCAGGGAAATCCGGTGCCGGGCATCGCGCCCGCCGCCAAGCAACAAGGCCGCCATGTCGCCGCATCGATTCTGGCGCGGCTCTCAGGCAAGACGCCCGCGCCGTTTCGTTACAGCCATGCCGGCAGTCTGGCCCAGATCGGCAAGCGCAAGGCCGTGATCGATTTTGGCGCGATCAAGCTGCGCGGCACGATCGCCTGGTGGATCTGGGGCATCGCCCACATCTACTTCCTGATCGGCTTGCGCAACCGGCTCAGCGTTGCCATTAGCTGGCTCTGGATTCACGCCCGCGACCAGCGCGCCGCACGGCTGATTACGCAAGGTTCGAGCAAGGTGGCGCGTTGAAGAGAGAAGCTGCCGGTATTGCCCTCGAAACCGGTAAGGGGTCGTGCCGGGGCGAGCCACTTGCCTGCGTGGAACTCCCTCCAAACAGTTGATAAGACTGGGCCATTCTGTCAAACAGCCTCCGCCCTACCGATGTACACAATGGCACACCGCTTGCTTCGAAAAATGAAAAATTCCCGCACCTCCAGAGTACAATCGGATATGGCGCCCTCACCTCCCCGAGTTCAATTGCCGCGCGCGCTGCGTGATATCAGCGCGGATCGAGGTGGCGCGTGAGCGAGACCGTTGCCGCAATCGTGGCCGCGCATCGCGCCGGCCGCCAGACCCCTGCGCAAACCGTGGCGCGCAGTTTTCAGCGCATCCGCGAGCACAACGATCCCGCCATCTTCATCTCCTTGCGCGACGAAAACGATGCGATTGCGGAAGCCGAAGCGCTTGCCGTCAACAAAGAAGCGAGCGCGCTGCCACTCTACGGCATTCCGGTTGCGGTGAAGGATAATATCGATGTGGCGGGGTTGCCGACCACGGCCGCTTGTCCCGCCTATTCCTACACACCGACCCGCGATGCCATCGCGGTGGCGCGGCTGCGCCGGGCGGGCGCCATCATCATCGGCAAGACCAATCTCGACCAGTTCGCGACCGGCCTCGTCGGCGTGCGTTCGCCTTATGGCATTCCCACTAACCCAATGCGCGCCGATCTTGTTCCAGGCGGATCGAGTTCGGGATCGGCGGTGGCGGTTTCGGCCGGACTGGTGCCGCTCTCGCTCGGCACCGATACCGCCGGAAGCGGCCGCGTGCCCGCCATGCTCAACAATATTGTCGGGTTGAAGCCGAGCCTTGGCCTCGTTCCGACCGCGGGCGTCGTGCCGGCCTGTCGAACGCTCGATTGCGTCTCGGTATTCTCGCTCACCGTCGACGATGCGGTGATCGCGCTTGAAGCCATGGCCGGCCCCGACAGGTCGGATCCGTTTTCACGCAACCGGACGCTGTCGAGGATGAGCCCGTTTCCCACCGGCTTGCGGCTCGGCGTGCCGCGCGACGGCCAGCTCATCTTCTTCGGCGACAAGAAACAGGAAGCGGCCTACGCGGCGTCGCTGGAGAAGTGGCGCGCGTTGGGTGCGACGCTCGTCGGCTTCGATCTCGAGCCGCTCTATGAAACCGCGCGGCTGCTCTATGAAGGTCCATGGGTTGCCGAACGTTATCTCGTGATCCGCAATATGCTGGCGTCGTCGCCCGACGCCATCCATCCTGTCACCCGCGAGATCACGATTGCCGGCAGCCGGCTCTCCGCAGCCGACACCTTCGCCGCGCTTTACCGGCTGCAGGCGTTGCGGCGCACGGCCGAGCACGCCTTTGCCGACATCGAGGCGCTGGTGTTGCCGACCGCGCCGACCGCCTATTCGACCGCGCAGGTTCTCGCCAACCCGATCGAACTCAACTCGCGGCTCGGGACCTATACCAACTTCGTCAACCTGCTCGACCTCTGCGGTCTCGCGCTGCCGTCGGCCATCAGGCCCGACGAAATTCCGTTCGGCATCACGCTGCTGGCGCCGGCCGGCCAGGACGCGCTGCTTGCGAGCATCGGCCGCGTCTTTCAGGCGCAGACGAAACTGACGTTGGGCGCCAAGGGCGTGGCGATGCCGCCATTGGCCGATCTCACACTGGCCCTGACGGGCGACGAAATCCCGATCGCGGTGGTCGGTGCGCATCTTTCCGGCATGGCGCTGAACAGCGAATTGAAGACGCATGGCGCCCGCCTGCTGGAAGCAACCTCGACCGCGCCCGACTATCGCCTCTATGCGCTTCCCACCACGCCGCCAAAGCCCGGCATGCTGCGCGTCGAAGCGGGCACCGGCACATCGATCGAGCTTGAACTTTGGGCGCTGCCGGCGGCCGCCTTCGCCAAATTCGTCGATGCGATCCCGCCACCGCTGTCGATCGGCACGGTACGCCTGAAAGACGGTCGCGGCATCAAGGGCTTTATCGTGGAAGCCGCCGACATCGGCAGCGCAAAGGACATTTCAGCTTTTGGCGGCTGGCGCGCTTTTGTGGCGAAGGCAACGGCGTAGCCTTACCGCTTCCGTCATGGCCGGGCTTGTCCCGGCCATCTACGTCTTTCTTTTTCGCCGATTCCTAAAGACGTGGATGCCCGGCACAAGGCCGGGCATGACGAATTCATTCGGTTGAGCGAGCGTATTTTGTTCTACAACGACACCGCATAAAGCGCGTATTCGCCGTGCACCCGCTCGATATGCGCCCGCATCGCATTGGCCGCGCCGTTGCGATCGCCGCGCATGATGGCGACCACCACGCGATCATGCTCGGCATGCGACTGCGCCAGCCGACCGAGATTGCGGAACTGGGCGCGACGAAACGGCTGCACGCGCTTGCGCGTCGCCAACGTGATCTCGGCGATATGGGCGTTTTGCGAACCGGTATAGATCGAGCTGTGAAAACGCTCATTGACTTCATGAAAGCGATCGGGATCGCCGGCGTAGCTCAGCACCCGCAGTTCCTCATGGATCGCTTCGAGCCGGTAGCGCTCGGCCGGCATCATCCGCTCCGCCGCCAGCCCCGCGCATAAAGCTTCCAATTCCGCCATCGCCTCGAACATGCCGCTCAGGCGCTCGATCGAGGGCTGCGCCACCACCGCGCCGCGATGGGCGCGCGCCTCCACCAGCCCTGAGGCTGCGAGCTGCCGCAACGCCTCGCGCACCGGCGTCCGCGACACGTTAAACCGCCGCGCGATGTCGGTTTCGTCCAGCGCCGATCCCGGCGCCAGCGCGCCGCGCACGATCTCGTCGGCCAGTTGCAGGCGCAACTCCTCGGCGCGGGTTAGCTTGTCGACGCCGCGGACGCCCGCGCCGCGACGAACCGTCGTCTTGGCTTCCTGAAGGACGCCAAGCGATGCCAGGTCTGGGAGGTCGTCAAGGCTCATGCCTTTTGATCCCCGATGTTCAGATCTTTGGGTTCGTCGATCATGCTGACATGCGCGGCCACGATTTTCCACCCTTCCGAAAACCGTACCCATGTCTGCATCTGCCGCCCGACCTTGCCCGGCGCGGAATCGCGATAAAACAGCGTCGAGGCCACCGCCATGTCGCGGCCATAGGTCGTGATCACCGTGCGGTCGGTCCGTCGCATCAGGCCGACCGACGGGCGTGCCGCGCGAAACGCCATGATCTCCTGATAGCCGTAGAGATTTTCGCCACCGCCATAGCGCAGCGTGCGCGGATCGTCGCGGAACAATTCATCCAGCACCGCGACGTCATTGGTCACCAGCGCCTTTTCGTAACGCGCGAATTGCGCGGTCACCTCGGCAAGCACATCCGGAAGATCGACCTGCATTTTCAAATCCTGCTCAAATCGCTCTCGGTCGCGGCGCGGATACGACCCCCTGCCGTTCCAGCGCGGCCGCTACCCGCAACGCGATGTCTTCACGCCAGGGCGCGGCAATGATCTGCACGCCGATCGGCATCGGCTCCAGCGGAACCGGAACCGCGACCACCGGCAAACCGATAAAGGAGATCGGCTGGGTGTGGATGCCGATATTGGCGCGTACCGGCAGTTCGACGCCATCGAGCACGAAATTCACCTGCCCCAATTTCGGCGCGACGCAAGGCGTCGCCGGCGCCAGGATAACGTCGACCGACTTGAACAGTTCGAGAACCTGTGAGCGATACCAGCGGCGAAATTTTTGCGCGCGGTCGACCATCGGCGCCGGAATCATCGCGCCTGCGATCAGGCGATCGCGCACCGCGGGATCGAAATCGTCTGGCCGCGTGCGCAGCCGATCGAGATGGAGCGAAGCACCTTCGCAGGTCGAGATGACGTAAGCGGCGGCGCGGGCGCGCGCCGCTTCCGGAATTTCAACCGTACGGCTGGCGCCAAGCGCCCTGGCCACGCGGCCGACCGCTTCGGTGGCCTCGGGGAAGACGTTCTGCTGGAAATAGCCGCCGGCAACCGCAATTCGCAAATCGCCGATTCCTTCAGCGAGCGACGGCAAAGCCGGCTCGACCGGCCGCGTCGTGCAGGCCGCATCGCCCGCATCCGGCCCCTGCATCGCGTCATAGGCGAGCGCCAGGTCTGCGACCGAGCGCGCCAGTGGACCAACATGATCGAATGAAAACACGAACGGAAACGAGCGCGCCCGGGAAAGCCGGCCATAGGTCGGCTTCAGTCCGAAAATTCCACAAAACGACGACGGCACCCGGATCGAGCCGTTGGTGTCGGAGCCGAGCGCCAGCGGCACCAGCGCGCCACCGACGGCGCCACCGGAACCACCCGAGGAGCCGCCGGTCATCCGCGTCAGATCATGCGGATTGTGCGAGGGTCCGTCGTGAATGTTTTCGCCGGTGAAGTCGTAGGCGTATTCGCCCATGTTGAGCGCGCCGACCAGCACAGCGCCGGCGGCTTCCAGCCGCTCGACCAGCGTGGCATCGCGCGTGGCTGCGGGAAGGTCGCGGTTGATCTTCGATCCGGCCCGCGTCGGCAGACCCTTGACGTCGAAAAGGTTCTTCACGGCAAACGGTACGCCGGCGAGCGATCCCGGATTTTTACCGGCCGCGATCGCGGCATCGACGGCGCGGGCTTTTTCACGCGCCCGCTCGGCGGTGATATCGGTAAAGGAGTTCAGGGCCGAATCGTGCTTTTCGATCCGCGCCAGCGCGGCCTCGGTGGCGCTGAGCGCCGAGAACTTCTTGTCTTTGACAGAATGCGCGATGTCGAACGCAGACATTCCGTCTCCGGCGCCTGCCACGGTATCAAGCTGTGAAGACACTGGCGGGCTCGGCTGCGTCGGAAAATGTAAAATCGTCCACCAGCCGCGCCAGCTTCATGGACACTTCGAGATTGGCGCGCACGGTGGGTTTCCAGGCGTCCTTGACCGGAAGCCTCAGGGCCTTGGCGGCCGCATCGATATAGTCGTCCAGCGAATCTTCTGACATTTCAGCCTTTGTAGTTCGATAATTCAGTAGTTCAGTAGTTCAGTAGTTCGCCCCGATCAGGCCGCCGGCAGCGGTGGGTGGGGGATAGCCGTCAGCAACTCCTTTGTATAGGCATTTTGCGGATCGCCCAAGACCTGGTCAGACGTTCCCTGCTCGACGATTCGGCCCGTCCGCATCACAATGACGCGGTCACACAATAGCCGCACCACGTTCAAATCGTGCGAGACGAACAAATAGCTCATGCCGAGCGACCGCTTGAGGTCCTGAAGCAGGTTCAAGACCACCGCCTGCACCGAAACGTCGAGTGCGGCGGTCGGCTCGTCGAGGATGACAAGCTTCGGGTTGAGCGCGATCGCGCGCGCAATTCCGACGCGGGCCTTCTGTCCGCCCGACAACTGATGCGGAAAACGATCGAGTAGATTGATCGGCAGGCCGACCAGCGTCGCGAGTTCCTCACAGCGCGCCCGCAGCGCATCGCGCCCACTGACGTTACCCAGTCTCAGGATCGGATCGGCGATCGCGCGCACCGCCGTAAAGCGCGGGTTGAGGCTGTCAGTCGGATCCTGAAACACCATCTGGATGCTCTTGCGCTGTGGCAATCGCGCAAAGGCATTCGGCAGGATGCCGCCGATCTCCTCGCCGTCGAACATGATGCGGCCGGACGTCTGGTCCAATAGCCGCATCACCATCATCGAGGTGGTGGACTTGCCACACCCGGATTCGCCGACCAGGCCGACGCTTTCGCCATGGCCGACCGTAAAGCTGATGCCGTCGACCGCCCGGAAAATCTCGGGCTCGGCCGGCGGCTTGCGTGCGAACAATTTGGCGAGCATCGCGGGTGCGCCCTGGCGCGGATATTCCTTCACCAGCTTTTCGACCAGAAGAAGCGGCTTGGCCGGAGCATCTGCGCTCTCCTCGCCCTTCCCGTTTGTACTGGGCATGGCCGGCGCGGGCAGCAAAGCCGCCTCTTCCTCCGGCAACAGATCGCGCAGGGACACGCCGATCCGCGGCGTAGCGCGCATCAATTTGCGCGTATAGGGATGTTCGGGCTTGGCGAAAATATTGGCCGAGAGCGCGGTTTCGACCACGCGTCCTTTTTCCATCACCACGACACGATCGCAATAGGCGGCCGCAAGGCCGAGATCGTGCGTGATCAGGATGGTCGACATGCTTCGCGCTTTGGTGAGTTCGACGACGAGGTCCATCACCGCCTTCTGGGTCGTGACGTCGAGGCCGGTGGTAGGCTCGTCGGCGATCAGCAAGCGCGGACCGCAGGCCAGCGCCAGCGCGATCACCACCCGCTGACACATGCCGCCCGAAAGCTCGAACGGATAGGCATGATAGCGCTCGCGGGGGCGCGCGATCTTGACCTGCTCGAGCGCGGCGATCGCCCGGTCGGTAACCTGCGAACGATCGACCTGGACGTGCTGCAACAGCACATCCTCGATCTGATGACCGATCTTGCGGATCGGGTTGAGCGCGAGCCGCGGGCTTTGGAAGATCATCGACATTTCGCGGCCGCGCATGTCGCGCATCTGGTCTTCGGTCGCGGCCCGGACATCGACGCCGGAGAATTGAACCGAGCCTTCGGCAATCTTGCCGGCGCGATCGAGAATCCGCATCACCGCGTAGGACGTCACCGACTTGCCGGACCCGGACTCGCCGACGATGCCGAGCGTCTCGCCCTTGGCGACGGCGATGTTGACATGCTGAACGGCCTTGACGATGCCGCGCCGGGTGGCGAATTCCACGGTGAGATCGTTGACGTCGAGCAGCGGCAGCGCGGTCATGTCACGCTCACTTTCTTGAGCATGATCTCCGCGCAAACGCTTCGCGTTTGTCGCGACCAAAACCGGTACCCACTTTTCCGGATCATGCTTCTCACGTCCTCCGTTGCGGATCGACCAGATCGCGCAACCCGTCGCCGAGCAGGTTGAAGCAGAACACCGCGATCATCAGCGCGCCGCCGGGAAAGAAAGCCACCCACCACTCGCCGGAAATAATGTTAGTGGCACCCTCCGCCACCATGATTCCCCACTCCGGCGTCGGCGGCTTGACCCCGAGCCCGATGAACGACAGGCCGGCGGCATTGAGAATGGCGTAGCCCATGGTCAGCGACACCTGCACCATCATGATCGGCATGATGTTGGGCAGGATATGCGTCAGCAAAATCCGCATGTCGCTGTTGCCGGAGAGCCGCGCGGCCTGCACGAAGCCGGCATCGCGCCGCACATTGGCTTCGGCACGCGCAACGCGGACATAGAGCGGGAAATTGATGATCGCGGTCGCGATCACGATGTTGGTCACGGTATTGCCGAGCGCCGCCACAATGCCCATCGCCAGCACGAACAGCGGAAACGCCATGATGGTATCGGAGATGCGTCCGATGATGCGATCGGTCCATCCGCCGAAAAAGCCGGCGGCGATACCGGCAAGCCCGCCGATCGCGAGCACCAGGGCAACCGAGGCGATCGCGATCACGAAATCGAGACGAGTGGCGACGACGACGCGGCTGAAAATATCGCGCCCGACCAGATCGGTGCCGAACCAGTGCCGCAGCGACGGCGACTGCAATGTCGCCGCGGTGTCGCTCGCTAGCGGATCGTAAGGAACGACATAAGGACCGACCAAGGCGCACAGCGCGATCAGAACGAACAGGCCGAACGACAACCCGGTGACGGGATTGTCGGCCACCACATAGATGGCATGGCGGAGAAGCGAGTTGGTCGGCGGTTTCGCCGGAAGATTTGCGGCCGGCGCCGTGGTGAGACTTGCTTCGGTCATGCGTCAACCCTCACGCGCGGATCGATCACGCCATAGAGCATGTCGATGATCAGATTGAGCGCGACGTACAGCACCGCCATGGTCAGCACGAAGCCCTGCACCGGCGCGAAATCCGATTGCAGCAACGCCTCGACCGCATAGGAGCCGATGCCGGGCCAGGCGAAGACTTTTTCCACCAGCACATTGGCGCCGAGCAGAAAAGAAAACACCATGCCGAGCGTGGTCACGACCGGCAGCATCGCGTTGCGGAATGCGTAGGTCAGGATCACCGTGCGGCTGTTGAGACCGCTCGCGCGCGCGGTTCGGATGAATTCGGACGCCAGCACCGCCAGCATCGAGGCGCGAGTCATGCGCGTGATCGGCGCCAGCGAAAACACCGCCAGTGTCACCGCCGGCAGGATCAATTGGCTAAACGCCGCGCGAAAGGTTTCGAAATTGCCGGTGATCAGGCTGTCGATCAGGAAGAAGCCGGTGATGTCGGGCGGGCTTGTGGCAAAGGCGTCAAGCCGGCCAAGTGGCGCCGGTGACCAGCCGAGACGGAAGTAGAACACGTAGACCAATAGCAGCCCGGTAAAGAACACCGGCAATGAGACGCCCGCGGTCGCGATCACCCGGCAGAGATGATCGATCAGAGAGCCTTGTTTGACGGCGGCAAAGATGCCGAGCGGCACCGCAATCGCAATCGCCAGAAACAATCCCATCAGTGTCAGTTCGGCGGACGCCGGCAGGCGGCTTGAGATTTCAGCGGCGACGGGGCGGCCCGTCGACAACGAGTTGCCGAAATTGCCGTGGGCGAGGTCGTTGACGTAGCGCAGGAACTGATCCGGCAACGACCGGTCGAGACCGAGACTTTTGCGAATCTCGGCGATCGACTGCGGCGTCGCCGCGGGACCTGCGAAATAGACCGCTGGATCGCCCGGCAAGACCCGCGTCAGCAGGAACGTCACGATAACCACGCCGATCAGGGTCGGGATGACGGTTGCGAGCCGCTTGAAGATCACCATGATGTTCGAACTCCAGAATGGTCCGGGCCGCGTGCTTCATGACGGCCAACGGCGGCGCCGCGACCTGCCTTTAACCCTTCACGATCGAACGGTAATCGAGCTGACGGTGGAACCAGTAGGTGTAGCCGGAAATGTTCTTCTGCGTGGCGACGTTGAGGAACGGCTGAAACAGCGGAATTCGCGGCACTTCGTCATAGGCCTTGGCGATGAAGCCCTCGACGTCCTTGGCGTACTTGTCCTTGTCGCCGACCGCAGCCGCCGCCCGCGCGCCGTCGATCAGCGCGTCCATGTCCGGATTGACGTAACTCGAGGTGTTGAAGATCGCGTTCTGGCCGGAATAGGCCCAGAAAAAGAAATATTCGGGATAGTCGAGCCAGCCGGAGAAGAAGTTGATCATCAGCGGCATCGACTTCTTGGCCATTTCACTGCGCCAATTGGCGCCCGGCACCTTGTTGATCGAGGTCTTGATGCCGATCTGGCCCAGGCTCTCCTGCACCAATACCGAGATCGGCTCGCAGATGTCGCCCGCGCCGAGGTCATAGGAGATCGTGGTGTCGATACCGGAGACGCCGCTCTCGGCCATCAGCGCCTTGGCTTTCGCCATGTCGTTGACGTAGCCGGTCTTCGCCGGCCAGGCGATATCGCTGACCTTGTTGGAGGGACCGCCAAACAGGGGATTGGCGAGGCCGAACATCGCCGCATCCATGATCTTCTGATACGGCAGCGCATAGGCCACCGCCTGACGAACCTTCGGATTATCGAACGGCGGATTCTTCACGTTCATATCGACCGAGTACATGCCGTTGCCGATCGGATGGGAAAGGATGACGAGCTTGCCGTCCTTCTTCATCTCGAAAGTATCTTTGCTCGAGAGATCGAACGAGATGTCGGCGTCGCCACGTTCCATCAAGGCGCGGCGATTGCCCTGCGAGGGAACGGTGCGCCAGATCACCCTCTTGAGCTGGGGCAACTTGCCGCCGACCCAATCCTCGTGGCGCTCGTAGACGGTTTCAACACCCGGCTTCCAGCTCGTCACCTTGTAGGCGCCGCTGCCGGCGGTGTTGCTCTTGGTATAGTCCAGAGCCCACGGGTCTTTTTCCGTGGCCTTCTTTTTCAAAAGTTCGGAGTTGTAGACGCTCGGCACGATCACCGCGAGATCGGGCAGCGTGAGACGATCCTTCTTGGCGAAATCGACGCGAATGGTGCTGTCGTCGACAAGGACAAACTGTTCCTTGTCGGACAGCGAGCCGGCCTTCATCTGCACGGTCGGGAAGCCGCCGACCGTGACCGACCGGTCGAGCGACCATTTGACGTCCTTGGCCGTGACCGGCGTGCCGTCGTGGAATTTGGCGTTCTTCTTCAATTTGAACGTCACCGACATATCGCCGACGTTCATGTCCTCGGCCAATTCCAGCTTGAACTTGTCGCGGTCGTAAGACAGCGAGCCGTCGGCCAGCGTCTTGGTCTCATGGCTGATGAGCCGGTCGTAGCAATTCCACGACGTCTCGTAGCCCGGCCGGTTGGTGCCGACACCATGAATGTCGAGATTGTTGGGGCCGCCTTCAGTGACCACCAGCAACGTTTCCGATCGCGCGTCGGCTTTCGCTGGCGACCAGATCGCCGGCGCCTGCACGGCTGCAGCGCCGACGGCGATGCTGGAGACGGATTTAAGAAAATCGCGGCGTTTCATCGGATGCTCCAGCACACAAAAGGGTCGGTTCTGGAACCGGCGTCGCAAGGTTCGTGCCAAGGCTTAACGATTGGCTAACCGGCGTTTAAATCTTTGATTTGGCTTGTCAATTCTTCGCCTGCCGCAACCACGCCGGCGGCGCGGCCGCAAAAATCCATTGCATACAGAGAAATAAACTTGCTGAATTAATAGGCAGGATATCGGCCCGCCATGTTGTGCTTTAAAAATCTCGCCGTGGAATTGCGTTGAACCTTTTTTCCCGGTCATCGCCTCAATTACGGGGGGAGTTGCTCGTGTCTATCCGTGCCGGCCTTTCGCGGACCGTTACGATGTTCGCTGCATTGCTTTTGACGGCCGTCACAACAAGCGCGCTTGCGCGCGAGTTTCGCGCCGCCGACACCCAGAGCGAGGACTATCCGACCGTCCAGGCGCTGCGATTCATGGGCCGGCTGATCGAGGAGAAAACCAACGGCCGGTTGCAGATCCGCGTGTTTCATTCGCGCCAGCTCGGCGAAGAAAAGGAAACCATCGAGCAGACCAGGGCGGGCGCCATCGATCTCAACCGCACCAACGTGGCGCTGATCGGAAGTTTCGTGCCGGCCATGAACGTGCTGGCGATGCCGTTTCTGTTCCGCTCCATCGAGCATTTGCAGAAGGTGCTGGATGGCCCGATCGGCGACGAAATCCTGGGCAGCTTCGAGCCTTATGGATTCGTTGGCCTCGCTTTCTACGATTCCGGCGCGCGATCGATCTACAACAGCGTCAGGCCGATCCGCTCGATCGCCGACATGAAGGGTTTGAGGCTTCGCGTGCAGCAATCGGAACTGATGTCCGACATGATCAGGGCCCTCGGCGCCGAGCCGATCGAACTGCCCTACGGGCAGGTCCGCACCGGCCTCGCCACCAAGCTGGTCGATGGCGCGGAAAACAACTGGCCGTCCTTTGTCACCACCGATCATTACAAATATGCCGGTTTCTATACGCTCACCGAACATACCATGAGCCCGGAGGTGCTGGTGATGTCGCACAAGGCCTGGACGAGCCTGTCGACTGAAGATCAGGCGATCTTTCACGACGCCGCCCGGCAGTCGAGCCGTTTCATGCGCGAGCGCTGGAAGGATCTCGAGGAGCAATCGCGCCGGCAGGCGCAATCGGCCGGCGTGACCGTCGTGAGCGACTTCGACCGCAAGCCGTTCGTAGCGGCGATGGATGGCCTTTACGACAAGGCCAGGCGCGATCCGGCCGCAGCTGCGCTGATCGAACGAATCCGCAAGGTCGACTGAATTGCAGCAGGAAGCGCACCAGCCCGCGATCACGGAAGCGCCCGCGAGTTTCGCGGGGCGCGGCCATTCGCGGCTGGTCGCGCTGGTGCGCGCGGTACCGATCCGCTGGCGCATCCTGTCGATCGCGGCGCTGAATTCGGCGGTCGTGGTGGTGCTGGTCGCGCTGATCTGGAACGGCGTCCAGGTGCTGGGGTCAGCCTGGGACGATGTACGGCAGGTGAGGGAATCCGACAATATCCTGGCGCGGCTCGAGAGCGAAACCGGCCATCTGCAAAACCTGATCCATCGCTACATCAACCAGCCGAGCCCGGAAATGTTCGCCGAGATCTCGCATGAACGCGAGACCGTGCTGGGCACGCTGACGACGCGGGCCTCGACCGATCCGATGCTCTCCGGCTCGGTGGCGCGGCTTGAGCGCGTCACCGAGCGCTTCCTCAACGGCTTCAGCCAATTGAGCGCGGTGCAGGCGACGATCACGAAGACCTATGAGGATGAGGTCCTCACGCCGGCCCGCGACATGGCCGGGCTTTATTCGATCATCGAGGGCGCCACCGGCCACCGCGATGCGCTGATCTGGCCCTCGCTCGGCAAATCGCGCGAAGCCTTCACAACCATGCTGGTGGCCGCCAACTCCTACTATCTCTCGCTGGCGACAGCTTCCGCCGAGGAGGCGAGCCGCAATACCGAGACCATCCAGCAGACCATCCCCGTGATGATCGACCTTGCCGACAACGATCTGCAACGGATGGCATTGCAACGGCTGAACACGCGAAGCAAGGCGCTGGGTGAAGGCCTTGCCAAACTGTCGGCACAGCTGACCAACCGCACCGAGCTTTTGCGCGACGCGATCGACGCAAGCCAGGCCGAGGCTTCCGGCGCCATCGACGAATTGTCGGTCAAGATGCGCCAGCGTGAGCAGAGGGCGCAGGAAACCTTCGACCAGACGCTTGCCGACATTTCCCGAAAAGTGCTTTCGATCGCCGTGATCTTTCTGGGCATTATCATCACCGCCGGCGTTTTGATCGCGCTCTCGATCCGCCTGCCGTTGCAGCAGATCATGATGGCAATGCACGCGATCACTTCAGGCGACTATAATCGTAAAGTTCAAGGCACCGGCGCCAACGACGAGGTCGGCGAGATGGCGCGCGCGGTGGAAGTGTTCCGCGAAAACGCCATCGCCAAGCGAAAGACGGAAGACGAATTGCGCGCCTCCAAGGAAAAGGCGGAGAACGCGCTGCACGAGCTCAATGCCGCGCAGCAAAACCTGATCGACGCGGAACGTCTGGCGGCGCTCGGCGGCCTGGTCGCGGGCGTCGCCCACGAAGTCAACAACCCGATCGGCATCAGCCTGACGGTCGCCTCGAGTTTCGCGCGCCGCACCGAGGCGTTCGAGGAAGAATTGAGAACCGGCAACGGATTACGGCGCTCGCAGCTCGACGAATTCGTCAGAACCTCCCGCGATGCCGCCCAGCAACTGGTGGGCAATCTGCACCGCGCCGGCGAACTCATTCAGTCCTTCAAGCAGGTCGCCGTCGACCGCTCGCATGCCGAGCGGCGCACCTTCAATCTGAACGAGGCGACCGACCAGATCATCGCGAGCCTGCGGCCGGCGCTGAAGAAGGCGTCGATCGCGCTGTCGCTGGAGGTGCCCGAAAACCTCGTCATCGACGGCTATCCCGGTTCTTACGGCCAGATCCTGACCAACCTGTTTCTGAATGCGGCGACCCATGCGTTTCCCGACGGGCGCTCGGGGACCATCACGATCTCAGCCAAGCCGCGCGGCAGCGACGATGTCGAGATCATGTTTGCCGACGACGGCGCCGGCATGACGCCGGACGTGCAGCGTCAGGCGTTCGACCCCTTCTTCACCACGCGCCGCAACGAAGGCGGCACCGGACTTGGCCTGCACATCGTTTACAATCTCGTGACCCAGCAACTGGGCGGCCGGATGATGCTGGATTCAAGGCCGGGACAAGGCACCACGTTTCGCATTATCATGCCCAAAACCGCCAAGGGCGCCCAGCCAACCGAAAACCAGGATCGCGACAGGACTTCTGCATGGCCGAACAGGACGATGTCCTCCACCTGATCGACGATTCCGGTGCCGATCCGGAAATCTCCGGCGCGCGCAAATGGAAGATCGCGGTCATCGACGACGATCAGGCGGTGCACGAAGGCACGCGCTTTGCGCTGAGCGATTACAGCCTCAACGGGCAGGGCCTCGAAATCCTGTCGGCCTATTCGGGCAGCGAGGGGCGGACGCTGATGCGCGCGCATCCGGACATCGCCGCCGTGCTGCTCGACGTCATCATGGAGACCGATGCCGCGGGCCTTGATCTGGTCGAATATATCCGCAACGAGCTTCGCAACGAGACGGTCCGCATCATCCTGCGCACCGGTCAGCCCGGACAGGCGCCCGAGCGCCGCGTGATCGTCCAGTACGACATCAACGACTACAAGGCGAAGACGGAGCTGACTGCCGACAAGCTGTTCACCTCGCTCACCGCGGCGCTGCGCAGTTATCAGCAGCTCGAACGCATGGTCCAGACCCGGCGCGGGCTGGAAATCATCATCGACGCCGCCTCGACGCTTTACGATTTCAAATCGATGCAGCGCCTGGCCGAGGGCGTGCTGACGCAGATCGCCTCGCTCCTCAACGTCGATTGCGCCGGCATCCTGGTGCTCCGCGACGGCGGCGACGCCAAAGACGATTTTTCAGTATTGGCGGGCTCCGGCTGTTACAGCCGTTTCATCGGCACCACCAACGCCAGGTCTCTCGATACCGATTTACGTTCGATGGTCGAGGCCGCGTTCAAGCGCCGCAAACACGAATTCGTCGATCAGCGCACCGTGCTCTATATCCGCACCGGCAGCGGGCGCGAAGTCGTCGTGCTGCTGCAAGCCGAGCGTCAATTGTCGGAAACCGACCGCTCGCTGGTCGAGATCTTCGGCAGCCGGCTTTCGATCGCTTTCGACAACGTCATTCTCTACCAGCAGCTTCAGGCGGCCAATACCCAGCTCGAAGACCGTGTCGCCCAACGCACCCGCGCGCTGATGCAGGCCAACCGCAGGCTGTCGGCGCAATGGCTGCGGCTGCAACGCGCCAACGGCTTCAAGAACGAAATTCTCGGCACCGTCGCCCATGACCTGAAGAACCCGTTGAGCGTGATTCTCGGCCGCACCGAAATGCTGACTGAGCTGATCGCCGCCGGCTCCTCCCGCGACAACGTCACGTCCCAGGTCGAGCATATCCGCGACGCCACCAAACGTCTGACCTCGATGGTCGATCACCTGATCTCGGATGCGATGGCGGACGCGTTCGACATCACCATCCGCCGCGAGCCGGTCGATATTGCAGCCCTGGTCGGCGAAGTGGCCGATGCCAATCAGCCGCTCGCCGTCAACAAGCAGCAGTCGATTACGGTTGCGGCCTCCCCCAACCTCACCACCGCCTGCGACGCGGACCGGATCCGCGAAGCCATCGACAATCTCATCAGCAACGCCATCAAATACAGCCCGATCGGCGGCAAGATTGCGGTGCAGGTCGGCCAGGATTCAAAAATGACCGTTATCAGCGTCGTCGACGAAGGCGCCGGGCTTTCGCCGGAAGACCTCGGCCGGCTGTTCGGGCGTTTCCAGCGCCTGTCCGCCAAACCCACCGCCGGCGAGAGTTCGACTGGCCTTGGATTATCGATCGTCAAACGCATTATCGACATGCATGGTGGCGAGGTTACGGCCAACAGCGCCGGGCCTGGACAAGGCTCGACATTCACCATCACATTGCCGGCAGCAGACGTGTAATCCCATGAGTCAAAGTCCACACATCATCATTGTCGATGACGAGGCGCCGGCCCGCGAAATGGTCGGCGATTACCTCAAAATGCACGGTTTTACCGTGACGCTTTGCGATGGCGGCAAGAGCCTGCGCGGGGTGATCGAAAACAACGTGCCAGATCTGGTGGTGCTCGACCTGAACATGCCGGAAGAAGACGGGCTTTCGATCATTCGCGATTTGAAAAGCCGTACCAACGTACCAGTGATCATGCTGACGGCCACCGCAAGCCCGATCGATCGCGTGGTCGGGCTTGAGCTTGGCGCCGACGATTATGTCGCCAAGCCCTGCGAACTGCGCGAACTGATGGCACGGATCCGCTCGGTATTGCGGCGAAGCACGCCGGCCCGGGCGCAGGCCGCCGGTGACGCCAATGGAACGAAAGCCGACAAGGATTCGCTGGTGCGGTTCGGCACCAAGTGGCTCGATCTTCAGGCGCAGGCGCTACGCGACGACGAAGGCAACGAACATCCGTTGACGGCCTCCGAATTCGGGCTGCTCAAGGTCTTTGCCGCCAATCCGAAGCGCGTGCTGTCGCGCGAGCGGCTGCTGGAACTCGCCAACGCCCGCGACAGCGAAGCTTTCGATCGCGCCGTCGACCTTCGCATCATGCGAATTCGCCGCAAGATAGAGATCGATCCGACCAAACCCGCGGTGATCAGGACAATTCGCGGCGGCGGATACCTGTTCTCGCCCGCAGGCGACAAGGCCTGACTTGCTGCCGAGATTTGCCCCTCAACCGCTCGGCAAGCCGGCCCCTGTCATGATTCAGGGCCTTTGTTCCCCCTGGTTCCCTTGGGCCGCGATCGCTTCCGGCGCGACCGGTTAAAATTTATCTACTTAAGTTTGCTGGCTTTTTACCGCCGATTGTTTCGTCGCAACGGCGGCGACGAAACAATTCTCCCGGCCACGAAACCATTTTCCCCTTTTCTCGCAGACGTCCCGAAACCTTCGCTGACTACCAAAGGGGCAACGAAGGCCGCCACAGGGCGACAATGGGAGACTGTCATGCAGAACGTCGTAGCCATCAACGCCGCAGCCCACCAAGGCATCATTGCCGCTCAGGCGACGTCCGACGAAGCGCTGCTTGAGAGCATTGCCGAGGGCGGCTGTAGCGCGATGCACATCCTCTATTCGCGCCACCACGTCCGGGTTTACCGGTTCATCCTGCGAATGGTGCGCGACACCACCACGGCCGAGGATCTGAGCAGTCAGGTTTTCCTCGATGTGTGGCGTACGGCGAGCCAATTCCAGGGGCGTTCCCAGGTCTCCACCTGGCTTCTGTCGATTGCCCGCTTCAAGGCCCTCACGGCCTTGCGCCAGCGCCGCCACGAGGACATCGATCAGGAGGAGATCCTGGAGATCGCCGATGGCGCGGAGACGCCGGAAGCCTGCCTCGACCGCAGCTCGACCAGCGCGATCCTGCGCGCCTGCGTTGCCAAATTGTCGCCGGCGCACCGGGAGATCATCAACCTCGTCTACTACCATGAGAAGTCGGTAGAGGAGGCTGGCCTCATCATCGGCATTCCCCAGAGCACGGTGAAGACGCGGATGTTCTATGCGCGCAAACAGCTCGCCGACCTGCTCAAGGTCGCCGGCATCGAGAGCCTGGCCGCCTGAACCGATAGTACCCTCGTAACATTCGGCGTGATAGAAGCCATCACCGCAGTGATGGATTCTTGTCATGTTCGAAAGCTGGGATGCCGTGGGCTTGGCCCGGGCGCAGTTCGCATTTACGATGTCGTTTCACATCGTGTTTCCCGCTTTCTCGATCGGATTGGCCAGCTATCTGGCGGTTCTCGAAGCGCTGTGGTTGTGGACCGGCCGTGAGGTCTTCCTCAACCTGTTCAATTATTGGCTGAAGATTTTCGCCGTTGCCTTCGGCATGGGCGTCGTATCCGGCATCGTGATGTCCTACCAGTTCGGCACCAACTGGTCGGTCTTCTCCGACAAGACCGGCCCGGTGATTGGCCCGCTGATGGCCTACGAAGTGCTCACCGCCTTCTTCCTCGAAGCCGGCTTCCTTGGCGTCATGCTGTTCGGCCTCGAACGGGTGGGCCATCGCCTGCACTTTCTTGCAACCCTGATGGTGGCCATCGGGACTTTGATCTCGGCCTTCTGGATCCTGTCCGCCAATTCCTGGATGCAAACGCCGGCCGGCTACGCCGTCAACGCCGACGGGCAGTTCGTTCCCGCCGACTGGCTGAATCTGATCTTCAATCCGTCGTTTCCCTATCGCCTCGTGCATATGGTGCTTGCGGCCTATCTCACCACCGCGCTGGTCGTCAGCGCCGTCGGCGCCTTTCATCTCTGGCGCGATTCCCATCAGGCCGGCGCCCGCGTGATGTTTTCGATGGCGATGTGGATGGCGACGCTGGTCGGACCGATCCAGATTCTCGCCGGTGATCAACATGGCCTCAACACGCTGGAGCACCAGCCCGCCAAGGTGATGGCGATGGAAGGCCATTACCAAAGCCACAAGGACGGCGCGCCGCTGATCCTGTTCGGTCTACCTGATCAGCAAGCAGGCCGGGTTCGCTATTCGATCGAAATCCCCAAGCTGAGCTCGCTGATCCTCAAACATGCGCTCGATGCGCCGCTCAACGGCCTCGACACCGTTCCGCGTCAGGATTGGCCGCCGGTTCCGATCACGTTCTGGTCATTCCGGATTATGGTCGGGCTGGGATTTCTGATCTTCGGCCTAGGCCTGGTGAGCCTTTGGGAACGCTGGCGCGGAAAGCTGTATGAGTCCCGCCTGCTGCATGGATTCGCGGTCGCCATGGGACCGGCGGGCTTCGTCGCCGTGCTCGCTGGCTGGATCACCACCGAGACCGGGCGCCAGCCGTTCACGGTCTATGGGCTGCTGCGAACGACGGATGCAGCATCGCCACTGGCCGCGCCCGCGGTTTCCTCCTCGCTGATCGCCTTCGTGGTGGTCTATTTCGCCGTGTTCGCCGCCGGCGTGATTTATATCCTGCGCCTGATGGGCCATCCGCCGCTTCACGGCGAACAAGGCCCGCCCGGCGACATCCCGGCGCGCGCCGCGGGCATCACGCCCGCCGTTGCCGCGGTGGCGAAAGGAGAGACCCCATGAGCGTGTCTTTCGATGTGGCAACGATCTGGGCGTTCATCATCGCGTTTGCGGTCTTCGTCTATGTGGTGATGGACGGCTTCGACCTCGGGCTTGGCATTCTGTTTCCGCTTTTTCCCGAAAAGTCCGATCGCGACGTCATCATGAACAGCGTCGCGCCGGTGTGGGACGGCAACGAGACCTGGCTGGTGCTGGGTGGCGGCGGCCTGATGGCAGCGTTTCCGCTCGCCTATGCGGTTTTGATGCCGGCTCTCTATACGCCCGTCATTGCGATGTTGATCGGCCTCGTCTTTCGCGGCGTCGCCTTCGAATTTCGCTGGCGCACGACACGGGTCGAACGAAATCGCTGGGACCTCGCCTTCGCCGGCGGATCGTCGTTGGCGGCGCTGGCGCAAGGGATCGCGCTCGGCGCCATCCTGCAAGGCATTCACGTCGAGGGACGGCACTATGCCGGCGGATGGTGGGACTGGCTGACGCCGTTCACCGTTCTGACGGGCTTTTCGCTGGTCGCCGGTTACGCGCTGCTCGGCGCCACGTGGCTCGTGATGAAAACCGAGGGCGGACTTCGCGACAAGGCCTATCGCCTGAGCTGGCTGCTGTTGTTTGCGATGCTGGGCGCGATCGGGGCGGTCAGCATCGCCACGCCATTTCTTCATGTGCAATATGCGCAGCGCTGGTTCACCTGGCCGAACCTGATCCTGACCGCGCCGGTCCCGATCGCGGTCGCCGCCGTGACCATCATGCTGCTGCGCAGCCTCGCCGCCAGGCAGGATTACCGGCCGTTTTTCCTGTCACTCGCCCTGTTCGCGCTGTCCTATGCCGGTCTCGGCATCAGCATGTATCCCTATATCGTGCCGCAAAGCATCACCATCTGGCAGGCGGCGTCGCCGGAGCGGAGCCAGATCTTCATGCTGTTTGGCGTCGCGGTGCTGGTGCCTTTGATCCTCGGCTATACCGGCTGGGCCTATTGGGTCTTCCGCGGCAAGGTCAAACCCGAAAGCGGCTATCATTGATGACCGCCAAACCCCAGGCACGGCCGCTCGCCCAGCGTCTGGCGTGGTTTGTCATGCTCTGGCTCGGCGGCGTCGGCGCCGTGGCCACCGTGTCGTTGATTTTGAAGCTCTGGATCGCACCGCATTGAAAAGCTTTTTGAAAATCAACGCATTGCCTGTAAAAGGCCTCAGGGCTGGGGCCACGGCTTGCC
Organism: uncultured Alphaproteobacteria bacterium; assembly: GCA_963748805.1. Lineage (GTDB taxonomy): Bacteria > Pseudomonadota > Alphaproteobacteria > Rhizobiales > Xanthobacteraceae > Bradyrhizobium. The sequence goes on from CAVVLH010000099.1 coordinate 32,430, forward strand.
ATCGTCCGGGCCCTGAGATTTGATGGCCAACGGCCCTGGCAAACGCTGCCGGCTTCAGACGATCGAGCGGCGAACGAGAGAGGTTTGAAATGACAAAAATGCGTCACCTGATCTGCACGGCCATCGCCGCAGCCGGCCTGATGCTTTCCGCCTCGCACAGTTTTGCGCAACAGCCCGACCAGGGCGACCAGCCCGGCCTGATCGCCGACGACAGCTACGAACTCGATCCGGAATGGCAGAAACAGATGGTGTATTTCCGCACCACCGAACCACCGGGCACCATCATCATTTCGACCGCCGAACGGCATCTCTACCTGGTCCAGCCCGGCGGGCGGGCGCTTCGTTATGGAATCGGCGTCGGCCGCGACGGATTCCAGTGGCAAGGGTTGTTGAATATTGCCCGCAAGGCCGAGTGGCCGGACTGGGTGCCGCCACCGGAAATGATCGAGCGCCAACCCTATCTGCCGCGCTTCATGGCCGGTGGACCTGGAAATCCGCTTGGCGCCCGCGCGATGTATCTCGGCACCACGGTCTATCGCATTCACGGCACCAACCGGCCGGACACGATCGGCACCAAGGTCTCCTCCGGTTGTTTCCGCCTGGTCAATTCCGACGTCGCCGATCTCTATGATCGGGTACCGGTGGGCACCAAGGTTGTGGTTCGGCAGAAGCCGGAACTGTAACCGCGGCCTATCAAAAAAATCGATTTCAATTTCCCGACCGGGGCGAGGGACAAATCATGCGGACATTCCGAGGCGGCCTACTGATCGGGCTGGCGGTCGCAGTTGCGGTTGCGGCGGTTGCCGCCGCCTATGAGCTCTACGACACGCGCACGCTGAAACGGACGGTTCGCCGGGGCGAGGTCTTGTGCGGTGTCAACAAGGGCCTGCCCGGCTTCTCGATTCCTGACGACAAAGGCAACTGGACCGGCTTCGACGTCGACTTCTGCCGCGCGGTCGCGGCCGCCATCTTCGACGATCCGACCAAAGCGAAGTTCGTCCCGCTCGACGCCAATGAGCGCTTCCGCGAACTGCAAAATCGCAAGGTGGATATTCTGTCGCGCAACTCGACCTGGAGCATGTCGCGCGAGACCTCCTACGACCTCTATTTCCCGGCGGTCGCCTATTACGACGGCCAGGGTTTCATGCTGCCCCGCGCGCGCAACATCGATTCGGCGCTCGACCTCAATGGCAGCAAGGTTTGTGTCCAGGACGGCACCACGACGGTGCTCAACCTCGCCGACTACTTCCGTGCCAACAACATGAAGTACGAGGAGAAAAAATTCAGCAAACTGGAAGACGTCGTCAAAGCCTATGAATCCGGCCAGTGCGATACGTTGACCGCCGACGTATCCCAGCTTTATGCGCTGCGGCTCAATCTTGCTAAGCCGGTCGACCAGACCATCCTGCCGGACGTAATCTCCAAGGAGCCTCTCGCGCCGGTGGTGCGGCTCCGCGACGACGACTGGATGCTGATCGTGAAGTGGACGCTCTATGCGATGATCAATGCCGAGGAGCTCGGCGTGACCTCCAAGAACATCGACGAAGCGCTCAAGTCAAAGAAGCCCGACGTGATGCGGCTGGTCGGCACCGAAGGCAACTACGGCGAAGAACTAGGGCTGACCAAGGACTGGGCGGTCCGCGTCATCCGGCATGTCGGCAATTATGGCGAAGTCTATGAGCGCAATGTCGGCTCGGAATCCAAGCTGAAGATTCCGCGCGGCCTCAACCAGCTCTGGAGCGCCGGCGGCATTCAATACGCGCCGCCGATCCGGTAATCGCCGTTCCTCATCCTGAGGAGCGCACGCACCCGAGCGGCAGCGAGGCCATCGCGAATGGTGCAAACGAAGTGCGCGTCTCGAAGGATGAGGCTATCAACCGGGCCTCATGGTTCGAGACGCCGCTAAAATGCGGCTCCTCACCATGAGGAATTGTCCAAGCAGCAAACAACAAAAACAAGAGGAAACAAAAATGCGGCTGAAATTGCTCTCGCCCGAGGAAATGAGCGCCGACCAAAAAGCGACTTACGACGAAGCGGTCGCCGGCAAGCGCGGCAAGCCGCCGGCGCCGATGATGGCCTGGCTCAACAGCCCGGAGATGGCGCGGCACGCCACACGGCTTGGCGAAACGCTGCGTTTCAACACGATATTTCCCGCCAAACTGTCCGAGATCGCGGTCCTCGTCACCGCCCGGCACTGGACTTCACATTACGAGTGGTTCGCGCACAAGCGCCTCGCGCTCCAGGGCGGAATGGATCCCAAGCTCGCCGACGACATTCGCGATCGTCGCACGCCGCACTTCGACGATCCCAAGGCGAAGATGATCTACGATGTGGCGAAATCGCTGCATGAAGGCCATGGGCTTTCCCAGTCGCTTTATGATGAAGCGGTCAATGTGCTCTCCGAGCGCGGCGTCGTCGAAGTCATTGGGTTGTGCGGCTACTACACCATGGTCTCCATGACGCTGAACACTTTCGAATTCGGCCTGCCCGACGGGCAGGTATCGGAGCTTGCGTGAGCAACACTGGTTGCCTACCTGTCCCGGACGCGATGCAGCGCGAAGCGGTGCGTCGCTGATCCGGGACCCATCGGCTACGAGGATCTTGGACCCCGGACCAGCAGCGCACCGCAAGAGCGCTGCGCAGCATCCGGGGAACGAAAGGAATCAGTCATGCCGCCAAATCCGCCCATCATCGCCGGCACCAGGATCGGCCATGTTCATCTCAAGGTCGCCGATCTCGAGCGCGCGCTGGGCTTCTATTGCGGCGTGCTCGGCTTCGAGCTGATGCAACGCTATGGCACCGATGCAGCCTTCATCTCGGCGGGCGGCTACCACCACCACATCGGGCTGAACACCTGGGAAAGCAAAGGCGGCCATCCACCGGCGCCGGGAACGACCGGGCTGTTTCACACCGCGATCCTCTATCCGACCCGGGCGGCGCTGGCGGATGCGCTGCATCGCGTCACCAGCGCTGGCATTTCGCTCGACGGCGCCAGCGACCACGGCGTCAGCCAGGCGCTCTATTTGCGTGACCCCGACGAAAATGGCGTCGAGCTTTATTGGGACCGCCCGCAGGCCGAATGGCCGCGCGGGGCCGACGGGTCGCTGGCAATGTTTACGCGGCGGCTCGATGTGGAGGATCTGATGCGGCAGCGAGTGACATAAGCTCGGCCGGTTACGCCAACTTTCCGCGGATCATCACCAGAGCGGCCGCCGCCAGTTCCAGCGCAATGCAGCCGTAAAACGGCAACATATAGGATCCCGATAGGTCGCGCAGGGCACCGATCACGCCCGGGCCGAAAGCATAAGTCACCTGGGTGATCGCGGTGAGCAGGCTGATCAATACGCCGAACGAACGCGCATCGAACTCGCGCTGCACGATCAGCGACGGCAGCGTGATCAGATTGCCGACCGAAAAACCAAAGACAGCGCAAGCCGCAATCAGCACCATATCGTTGTTGAAATTGATAATGACCGCGAGCGCCAGCGCCTGGCTCACAAAGGAAAGCGCCGAAGCGAGCCGCTGATTGAGCCGATCGATCACGGTCGAGAACAGCACGCGACCAACCACCGCCATCGCCGTCAGCATCGCGATCGCGACCGCGGCACTGGAACGGCCGATCACGGGATCGAGGAATGCGATCAAGTGAACGATGAAGCCGACCTGCGCAAACAGCGCCACCGCGAATGCGATGGATACCGACAGAAATCCGATATCGCGCAAGGCGCGGGCACGGATTTCCGACGATGATGGCGCATCGTCAGCCATGGCAGCTTTAGCGCCCGCACGCGACGGCGGCGGCCCGACGAACAGCAACACCACGGGCATTACCAGGACGACCATGGCGGCGGCGGCCATCATCATCGCATGCGGAAAACCAAACCGGCCGATCGCGATCACCAGCAGCGGAACGCCGGCAATGCCGCCAAAGCTCGCGCCGTTCAAAGCGAGGCTGATCGCCATGCCGCGCTTTCGATCAAACCAGAGGCCGAGCGTATTGCTGACCATCGCCAGACTGGTGCCGGCCCAGCCGACGGCAAGTACGGCGTCGGCGAGATAAAGCTGCCAGGGCTGGCTGACCTGACCCATCAGCACCACCGCAACCGCCATCGCGCTCGTGCCCGCCAGGAGGCAATTTCGCGGACCTAATCTTTTGACGGCTTCCGCGACAAAGACCACGAGCAGCGCCCCGAACAGATAGAAGGAAGTCGTCGCGGCCGATATCAGCGACGCCGGCCAGCCATGCTGCCGGTGCAGTTCGGCCAGATAAACGCTCTGGCCATAAAAGCCGAACGCCCAGCCGAACGTCGCGACCACAAAGCACACCGCAACGATCCGCCATCCGTCATAACGGGCGGAGCTCTCGTCGATTGAACAAGAACCTGAGGCGCTCAAGCGATGATCTCCCGATCTCACGAGAAACCAGATAGGCCGGGGCTAGCGCCGGGCCAAGCCGGTTATTTCGATCCAGATCGAAGTGTCAGCAGTTGGCACCGGCCGGTGACTTTGGACGGAAGCTGCGAGCCTAAGGCAACGCGGCCCGTCGCTTCGTCAACGAAACGAGCCACAGCACCGTGACACCCAAAAGCACGGGCGGAAACACCACCCAATTGACCGCGGCCCAGCCGTAATTCGCCAGCAGCTGGCCGGAGGAAAACGATCCCACCGCCATCATGCCAAATACCAGAAAATCGTTGAAGGCCTGTACTTTATTGCGCTCTTCGGGCCGGTGCGTTTCCAGCACCAGCGCGGAGGCGCCGACGAAGCCGAAATTCCAGCCGATGCCAAGCACGATCAACGTCGACCAGAAATGCATCGCCGTCATCCCGGAGAGGCCGATGATGGCGCCGCACGCCTCCAGCAAAAGCCCCGCTGCCACAACCCTGGGCGCGCCAAACCGGGCGATCAAAGCCCCTGTGAAGAAGCTCGGCCCATACATTGCTACGATGTGCCACTGAATGCCGAAATTGGAATCGCTCAAGCTCAGGCCGCACATTTTCATCGCCAGCGGCGCCGACGTCATCACCAGATTCATCGTCGGATAGGCGATGACGCCGCAGAGCGCCGCCGCGATGAAGCGCGGCTGCCGTACGATCTCGAACAGCGGACGACCGCGATGCAGATCGGCCGGCGCAGGCTTCGGCGCATCGACGCCGGCGAGAACGGCCATCGCCACCAGCGCCACAGCGGCCTGCACGATGAAGCTGAACGCGAACAGATAGGGCGACCAGACGTCCATCGTCCATTGCACGAGTTGCGGGCCGAGGACGCCGGCGAACACGCCGCCTGCCATCACCCACGACACGGCCTTGGGACGAAACGCCGCGCTGGCGCCGTCGGCGGCCGCAAAGCGATAGGACTGCGACACAGATCCATAGAGCCCGCCTAGAAAGGTTGCGCAGCAAAACAACACGAACGAGCCGTGCAGGATCGCGAACGCACCCACTAGGCCCGTGAAGGTGCCGCACGCCGTGCCGGCGATGAAAGCCACACGGCGGCCAAAGGCGCGCGAAATCATGCCGGTCGGCAAGGTCCCTGCGGCAAGGCCCGCGACATACATCGAGATCGGCACAGTCGCGAGCGAGACGTCAGGCGCCAGCGTTGCGCCCACGATCGAACCGGTCGCAAAAATCACGGCCGAGTTCGCCCCCGTCAGCGCCTGCGCAGCCGCCAACCGCGTGACATTGGCGCGGACGCGAACGTCATCCGTGCCGGCTGCGGTCATATCGATCATTGGCTGTTTCCACCCGAAAACGGCAAGGCGCCGCTGCAACATTATGGATGATTCGACGTACTATGCGTCGCGGCTGCGATCAACCGGTGGAAACGAGCGCGCGATATGCACGCCGGTTCAGGCTCGGCGGAATATCAGCGTGAGATTATTAGCCGGCATATCGGCGATCTCGACCAGCGAAAGGCCGGCCTTTGCCGCGAGCTTTTCCACCGCCCCGACATCGCGCACGCCCCATTCGGAATTGCCTTGCCGCAAGCTCGCATCAAAAGTGGCATTGCTTTCGGCCGTGTGCCGGCCATCACGCGCGAAGGGACCGTAGAGAAAAAGCATTCCACCTTCGCGCAAGGCGCGCCCTGCGCCGGCAACCAGTCCCTCGGCAACGCGCCACGGCGCGATGTGAATGACATTGGCGCAGAACACCGCGAGCAACTGGCCGCGGCGATCTTCGGCCCTCATGGCATCGCCCCAGGCCGGATCGGCCAGATCAATCCGCTGTGGCGGACGGATGTTCGCGAGCTGCGAATGCAGCCGCCACGCCTCAATACTGGTCAGGTGATTTTCATTGAGGTCGCTCGGCCACCAGGTGATGTCGGGAAATTGACGGGCGAATTCGACGACGTGCTGACCGGTGCCGCTGCCGGCTTCAACAGCGTCGCCGGACTTGTCGGTCAAGTACCGTTCCAGAACGCTGCGGATGGCATGATGGTTACGGCGAAAGGCCGGCGCGTCGAGCCGCCCGTCGGGCTCGAGGCCGCCGCCATCTTTGCCAAATTCAACGACATACTCAGCCACGTTAGCCTCCGGGAACGGCGCCACCCGCGTTGTCAGGCGATAGCGTTTATGCTTTGAACGATTATATTCGGGCAGATCGCCCACAGGAACTGTATCTTGATCGACCGCCGCTCATCCGGACTTGTTTTGATGGCGCTCGTGACCGCCATTACCTGGCCATGTTGTGCGGCGCACGCGCAATCGAAGGCCAGCGAAGGCCAAAAGCTCGCTTTCGACCGGGCGAAAGGCAACTGTTTGAGCTGCCACGACATCAAAGGTGGCGAGTTGCCGGGCACCATCGGGCCGGCGCTAAAAGACGTCAAACGCAAATATCCTGACCGTAACGATCTCGTTGCGATCCTCACCGACGAGACACGCCGAAATCCGCTAACGGCGATGCCGCCGTTCGGCCGGAACCGGATTTTGACCGAACAGGAAATCGACGCGATCGTGGATTTCCTGCAAACGCTATGAGACGGAACAGCGACCCCATGGGAGATGCGCGATGACGACTTCGAAGGAACGCTTCCCGGTGACGCGACGTCTCGTGCTGCGCGGCGCCGGATCGGTCGCGCTTGCCGGCCTCGGCGTCGTCACGTTCCACACCGCGCCCACCCTTGCCGCCGCCAACGACAAATATCCGGAAGAAGCCTTCACGCAAAAGGACGGCAAGGAAGCGATCAAGCTGCTCTACGGACGCACCGCCGAGCCCTCCGACAAGATCAAGCTCGACGCGCCGGAGATTGCCGAGAACGGTGCGGTGGTTCCGATCTCGGTCTCGACCAGCCTTACTGACGTCACCACGATCGCTTTTGTGGTGCCGGAAAATCCAAATGTGCTCGCGGCCTATTACAGGATACCGCAGGGTACGATGCCCAATGTCGCCAACCGTCTGAAAATGGCCAAGACCAGCAACGTCATTGTAATCGTCGAAGCCGGCGGCAGGCTTTTTAGCGCGACCAAGGAAGTCAAGGTCACCGTCGGCGGTTGTGGAGGCTGAACATGGCATCGAGTATCCGCGTGCGCGCGATCGCCAATGGTGAGACGACCGAAGTGCAGACGCTGATCCAGCATCCGATGGACTCCGGCTTCATCAAGGACGACAAGGGCGCGTTCATCCCGGCGCATTTCATCAAGGAACTGACGTTCGAACATAATGGCCGGCCGGTGTTCATCGCCGATTGGGGAACGGCGGTCTCGAAGGATCCCTATGTCAAATTCGCCTTCAAGGGCACCAACAAGGGCGACGATCTGAAGGTGAGCTGGATCGACAACAAGGGCGAGACCGACACTGCCACGTTCAAGATACAGTAGGGATTTGTCTTGGTGGCGCGTGTTGACCGAGCCGGGAGACGGTTGAACGTGAGATTTCTTCTGATTTCGTTCGCTGCCCTGCTGCTTGCGACCGCGGAAGCTGCCGCCGTCGACGGCGTGGACCCGGCCGCTGAGGCCAAAGCCTTCCGCGATTACTTCATTCAAAAATTTCCGAACGTAAAGCTCGACGATTTTGCCAACGGCCCCTATGCGCTGAATGAAGATCTGCACCGGCAATGGGAGGAGAAGGAGCAATTTCCACCTTACGAATTTTCGCTGGAGGCGGGCAAAGAATTGTTCGCCAAGCCGTTCGCCAACGGCAAGCACTATGCTGATTGCTTTCCCGAACATGGCATCGGCATCCGGCAAAACTACCCGCGTTTCGACGAAAAGACCGGCCGGGTCATCACGCTGGAACTGGCGCTGAATCAGTGCCGCGAGGCCAATGGCGAGAAGGCCATCTCCTACACCGGCGACGACATGGCCGCATTGACCGCCTATATGGCCTTCACTTCCCGCGGCAAACCGTTTGATATCAAAATTCCCGACGATTCCCGCGCGCTCGAGGCATACGAAAACGGCAAGCGCTATTTCTACTCGCGGCGGGGACAATTGAATTTTTCCTGTGCGACCTGCCATGTGCAGAATCCCGGCGAGCGGCTGCGCGCCGAGGTGCTCGCACCGGCGTTCGGGATTCTCAACGCGATGCCGATCTACCGTTCGGAATGGGGCGGCATGGGAACGACCAGCCGGCGCTTCATCACCTGCAACAGCCAGGTGCGCGGCGTGCCGCTTGAACCGCAAGCCGAAGAATATCGCGACCTCGAATATTTTCTGTCCTATGTCAGTAACGGTTTGCCGATTTCCGGACCGGGTTCGCGGCCATGAAAAATTTGAAGGTTTCGTCAGGGTTGTTTTGGCTGCTCGCGTCCGTCTCCTGGATCAATACCGCAGCATTTGCCGCAGGCTCCGAGGCCGACTTCAGATCGGCCTACGCGCGAGCAGACGCCGCCGAGAAGGAGGCCGGCCGCCTGCGCAACCAGTGGCTCGCGACCGAGACCGCCCTCACCGAGGCAAGAGCCGCCGCCGACAAAAGCGACTTCGAGCGGGCAACCGGATTTGCCAAGGAAGCGGAAGCGCTCGCCAACGCCTCGATATTCCAGTCCACCAGCGAGAAAGAGGCCTGGAAAAATCTCGAAATTCACTGACACCCCCTAAATCACTTGCACACTCTGAAAGAGAATCGCACAGCGCCGACCATGCCCCTCAACCGCCGGGATATTCTTAAAATGACGGGCGCCGCCGCATTCTCCGGCGGCCTGCCGCGCCTTGCGCGCAGCGCGGAGGGGGGCGTCTACGATCTCGAACGCTTCGGCAATGCCCGCATCCTGCACATCACCGATACGCATGCGCAGCTCTTGCCTGGTTATTTTCGCGAACCAAGCGTCAATCTCGGCCTCGGCACGATGACCGGGCAGCCGCCGCATCTCGTCGGCCGCGCCTTTCTCGACCGGTTCGGCATCAAGGCGGAGAGTGCCGATGCCTATGCGTTCACCTCGCTCGATTTCGAAAAATCCGCAGGCCGCTTCGGCAAGCTTGGTGGCTATGCGCATCTGAAAACCCTGATCGACCGACTGCGCAATGAGGTGGGACCCCAGCGCGCTCTGCTGCTTGACGGCGGCGACGCCTGGCAAGGCACGGGGTTGGCCAACACCTTGCGCGGCGCCGACATGGTCGAGGCCGCCAATTTGCTGGGCGTCGAAGCGATGACCGGGCACTGGGAATTCACCTATGGCGAGGCGACGCTGCGCGGCAACCTTGAACGCTTCAAGGGAGAGTTTCTCGCGCAAAATGTTTTCCTGACCGACGAAGCCGCATTTAATGGCGCCCGGGCTTTCGATCCTGCTTCAGGCCGCGTGTTCAAGCCGGCCGCGATGAAAGAGGTCGGCGGCTACCGTGTCGCGGTGATCGGTCAGGCGTTTCCTTACGTTCCGATCGCGCATCCGAAACGGCTGACGCCGGACTGGAGTTTCGGCATTCGCGAACAGGAGCTGCAAACGCTGATCGACAGTCTTCGTTCGGCCGAGAAAGCCGACGCGGTGCTGCTGCTGTCGCATAACGGCATGGACGTCGACCTCAAACTGGCAAGCCGCGTGCGCGGCCTCGACGTCATTCTCGGCGGCCACACCCATGATGCCATCCCGCAAGCCATCGCGGTCGCCAATGCCGGCGGCACCACGCTTGTTACCAACGCCGGTTCGAACGGCAAATTTCTCGGCGTGATCGATCTCGACCTCGACAAGGGCCGCGTGCGGGACGTGCGATACCGCCTGTTTCCGGTGTTTTCCGAGCTGTTGAAAGCGGATGCCGCGATGGCGGCGCTGATCGATAAAGTTCGCAACCCCCATGCAACATCATGGAGCGGCAAGATCGCCACCACCGATCGCCTGCTTTATCGCCGCGGCAATTTCACGGGCACCGTAGATCAATTGATCTGCGCCGCGCTACGCCGCGAGTTCGATGCCGAAATCGCGTTGTCGCCGGGCTTTCGCTGGGGCGCGAGTTTCCTGCCGAACCAGCCTTTGACGATGGAAGACGTCCTGAGCGAGACCGCCATCACCTATCCGGAAACCTATGTCCAAAAACTGACCGGCACCGAGATCAAGAACACGCTCGAAGACATCTGCGACAATCTCTTCAATCCCGATCCCTACTACCAGCAGGGCGGCGACATGGTCCGTACCGGTGGCCTCAGTTACAGCTGCACGCCTTCGGAAAAAATCGGGCGGCGAATTTCCGACCTGAAACTCGATAAAGGCCGCGCGATCGAACCCGGCAAGCGCTACACCGTCGCCGGCTGGGCCGCCGTTAACGCCCGGCAGGGAATACCGGTGTGGGACGTGCTTTCGAAACAGCTCGGGAACGGCAAGCCACTCGACCGCTCGGCCAACAATGTTGCGCTGCGGGGCGTTACCGGCAATCCCGGTATCCTGGAGCCGGGATAACGCCAATCTGCTGCGCCATATTCTTCGGCATGATACGATCAAGGAATCGGTTTACGGATTTATCGCCATGATCTTTCGTCAGTTGTTCGACAGCGTCTCCGGCACCTACAGCTATCTCCTGGCAAGCCGTGCGGGCGGCGAGGCGATGATCCTCGATCCCGTGCTGGAGAGGGTCGATCGCTATTGCCAGTTGCTGCGCGAACTCGACCTCAAGCTGGTCAAGGCCGTCGATACGCATCTGCACGCCGATCATGTGACCGGGCTCGGCGAGCTGCGCGACCGCACCCACTGCGTCACCATCATGGGCGAGCAGACCAAGGCCGACGTCGTCGCGATGCGGGTCGCCGACGGCGACAAGGTGACGATCGAGGGCATTACCCTCGATGTGATGTACACGCCCGGCCATACCGACGATTCCTATAGCTATCTGATGGGTGACCGGGTTTTCACCGGCGATACGCTTCTGATCCGCGGCACCGGCCGCACCGATTTCCAGAACGGCAGCGCGCAGGCGCAATACGACTCGATTTTCAACAGGCTGTTGAAGCTGCCGGAAGAAACCATGGTGTTTCCGGCCCACGACTATAAAGGCGATACCGTCTCCACCATCGGCGAAGAGAAACGCTACAATCCGCGGCTGCAGGTGCGTTCAGTCGACGAATATGTCGAGTTGATGAGCAATCTGAAGCTGCCCAATCCCAAAATGATGGATGTCGCGGTGCCGGCCAATATGCATGTCGGCCTGCATCAGGATGAGCTGGCCAAGCAGGGGCTGGCGTTCACCGCGCGCGAGGCGATCGAAAGCCTCGGCCGTCCCGATATTCTTCTGGTCGACTTGCGCGAGGTAGCCGAACGCGCCAAACATGGCACCCTGCCCGGCGCGCTGCACGCGCCGTATCCTTCGATCGGCGACAGCCTCAAGCCCGGCGGGATGTTGCGCGAAGTCGCAACCGCGACCGGGCGGCGTATCGTGTTCTTCTGCGCCTATGGCGAACGGTCGGCAATGGCGGTGAACGCCGCGAAGGAAGCGGGACTGACCGATCCGGCCCATATTGCCGGCGGCATCGACGCCTGGAAAAAGGCCGGCGGACCGGTGCTGACGGGCTAGAGATCTTCCTCGTCCCGAGGAGCGCGACTTCGCGCGTCTCGAAGGACGAGATGCTGCGGCGCTTTGAGACGCGGTCTTTACGATCGTTCCTCAGTGAGGCACCGATTTTATGGTTCGACCCGCTTCAACTCGCTGACCAAGCGATCCAGCGCATCGGCGATCATCACGCCGCCGCATACCGTCAGCCGATCCGGAATCACGATACGCCGCGACGGCGGATAAATTTCCTCCAGCGCAGGATGCAGCAGGAACGCGTGACCATCGTCTTCGGCACGGTCGCCAGCGTCCGAGACGATGATGAAATCAGGCTTCAACTTCACGATCGTCTCCAGCGAGGCGTAGCCCCCGAACGCAATGCCGAGATCGCCGGCCGCATTGAAAAGTCCGGTCTCGGCCAGCAGCGAACTCAGCAGGCTATCGGTGCCGGATACCCAGCCGCGCCGCGACAGCGGCAGCACCTTGTAGCGATGCTGCGACACGACGCTTCGCGCGCGCGCGATCGCGTCGTCCAGCCGCGCGATCTCGGCGCTCGCACGGTCGGCATGACCGACCAGATCGCCCATTTCGTGGATTTGCGCCTTGACCTCGTCGAGGTTGCGCGGCACGGCGAATTCAGCGAGATGAAGCCCGTTTTCCTTCAACAGCTCCCGCGTCGCTCGCTTGTCGAACAGTCCCGCCACGACGATATCGGGCCTGATCACCAAGATGTCCTCGGCGCTCCCCGATAGTTTTGGATAGCGTCGCGCCTCACCGGCCGTAAAGGATTGCCAAACGTCCCGCGAGTATCGGCTGAGCCCAAGGATCTGCTCGGGATCGGCCAGTGGAACAAGCAATTGGTCGGTGCAAAGATTCATCGACACAATTCGCGGGCCCGCTGCCGGCGCGGGCCGGAGACCGACGAACACAGCCAGCGCCGCGATGGCGACCAACCTGGATGGCGATCCGAGACGACGGTTCATCGGTCCCTCAGATTTCGGCCCAGGGCACGATGACGGCCTCTTGCTGAAATTCCGCTCGATACGCGCTGATCCGGAACACATCCCGCATCACCTGCTCCGACAGCGCTTCCATCGGTGCGCCTTGCGAGATCAGCCGACCTTCATTCATCACCAGAATCGTATCTGCAAAGCGAGCGGCAAGCCCGAGATCATGCGTTACCACAATCACGAGCGCGCCGTTGTCGGTGGCAAGCCGCAGGGTTTTCATCACGTCGATCTGATGACGCGGATCAAGCGAGGCCGTCGGCTCGTCCGCCAGAATCACCGGCGCCTCCACCGCAAGCACGCGCGCCAACGCGACGCGGCTGCGCTCACCGCCGGACAGTTCGGTGACGCGGCGCGACCTGAATTCGACGACATCGGCCAACTGCATCGCGCGCTGCACAGCCTCGGCATCTCTCGGCGTCAGCCGTGCGGGGTCGGTGGCGCCGTGCGGATAACGGCCGAGTGCAATGATATCCCACGCCGGAAGCGGCCAGTGCACGACGTGTCCCTGCGGCAGATAGCCAAAACGCCGCGCGCGCTCGCGCAATGTCAGCGATGACAGAGCTTGGCCCCCGACATGGATGGTCCCGTCAGACGGAACAAGTCCCGCCAAAGCGCGCAACAACGTCGTCTTTCCCGCCCCGTTCGGCCCCACCAACGCGATCAGTCGTCCCGTAGACAGCGCGAGCGAAATATCATTCAGGACGGTCCGGCCGGACAATTTTACGTGCACCGCCTGAGCTGTGAGAAAGGCGGTCATGCGACGCCCGCGCCCAGCGCGCGGCGCTCGCGCAGAATGAGGTAGAGAAAGAACGGTACGCCGATGATCGAGGTCAACACGCCGACCCTGATGTCGCTGGTCGATGGAATAATGCGCACAACGATGTCAGCGGCAAGCAGCAAGGCGCTTCCCACAAGCGCGCTCGGAATCAAAAGCCGCGCGGGATCATAGCCAATCAGCGGCCGCACGAGATGTGGCGCAACCAGGCCGATGAAGCCAATGGTGCCGGACACCGCGACCGCGCCGCCGACACCAAGTGCTACGCCGAGAATCGTCAGCAGGCGCAACCGGGCGATGTCGGCGCCGAGGCTTTGCGCCGTCTCCTCTCCCAAACTAAGTGCGCGGAAGGCATTGCGCTGGCTCAACAGCATCGCAGCACCGGCGACGATGAAGGGCAGCGCCAGGGCGACGTGGCGAAAACTGCGATCCTCCAGCGAACCCAGCAGCCAGAACGTGATTTCAAGCACCATGAACGGATTGTTTGAAAGGTTCATCACGAGCGCCGTCGCCGCACCTGCAAGACTCGATATCGCCAGCCCCGCGAGAATCAGGATCAAAAGGCCGGCATTGCGACCCGCAATCGCAAGCAGCGCGAAAACCGATGCGAATGCCATCGCAATGGCTGCGACGGGCAATGCGTAGGACCTCACATCGGCCAGACCGAAGGCGATGATCAATACGGCGCCGAACGCCGCCGATTGCGGGGCGCCGAACAGCGACGGCGCCGCGAGCGGGTTTCGCAACAGTCCCTGCAACGCCGCACCGGAAAGGCCCAGCATCGCGCCGATCGCAACGCCAAGAAGGGCACGCGGCAGCCTTATCTCGCGGACGATCACCTGCGCAACATCGGTACCACCGCCGAACAAAGCATCCACCACAGCCCATGGCGAAAGCCGCACCGGGCCGATACCAAGCGAGGTGAGATACAGCCCGATGACCAGAACGCACAGCACCACCGTCACGGCTCTGCGCCAGCGCGCCTCGCCGTCGATTCCCGCCGTTACGTTCGCAACACTCATCGCGCGTCTGTCACGTCCACAAGAGAGCGACCTTTTCGTCGCCCAAGCCTATGCCGATACCAAGGCCTATGCTCTTACAGCGAATGGAGGCTGGCACAAGCTGCCGTGTCGAGCAGGAGACAGCGCGAGAACAAAATGCGTACCGCTGTGATACAACGGGACGCCCGGCATTGACTCTTTCGCCGGCACTCTCCTAGATGGCCCCGACGGTTCCTCTCACGAGGACCAAAAGGGAATGCGGTGCGGAGAGATTCCTCCAATGCCGCGGCTGCCCCCGCAACTGTAAGCGACGAATCTTCCGTCACATGCCACTGGGAATCTCGGTCCCGGGAAGGCGACGAAAGGTAGCGACCCGCGAGCCAGGAGACCTGCCGTCAATCGTGGTCACACGCGAGGATGCCGGTCGGGGAGTACAGGCATTAGCTTCACTGGGCTGGGGAACAGCAGGGTGAGACTTCGTTCGCTGTGACGTGCCACTGACGTCATACCGAGGTCTAACCATGCATTCGATCGCCAACAAAAGCGCGGGGCGCCGTTTATGGCTCGCGTCCACCGTGCTGATCCCGCTTTCGCCCTTCGCTATTCCGGCCGCGCACGCCCAGCAATCGGCTTCGCCCGATCTGCTGCCGCCGGTCGAGGTCAGCCCATCCAAGAAGCCGGAAACCACGCAACCTCCAACCGCGCAGAAGCCGAAGTCGCGGCAGGCCGCAGCCAAGCCAAACCAGCAAAAGCCGGCCGAAAAACCGGCGACGACGCAGCCGGGCATTCCGAACACGGCGACGAACGTCGTCAGTCCGACCGGCATCGTGACGCCGATCAGCCAGGTGGCGAACTCGGTGACGGTCATCACCGCGCAGGACATCGCAACCCAGCAGTACCGCACGCTACCCGACGCTTTGAACACCGTGCCAGGTTTGAACGTGGTGCAGTCCGGCGGGACCGGCGCTCAGACCTCCATCTTCATGCGCGGCACCAACTCAAACCACACCAAGGTGCTCGTCGACGGCGTCGACGTGAGCGACCCCAGCACCGGCACCTTCGATTTCGCTCATCTCCTGACGGCCGACATAGCCCAAATCGAAGTACTGCGCGGCCCGCAGAGCGGCCTTTATGGCTCGGACGCGATCGGTGGCGTCATTTCGATCATCACCCAGAAAGGCGAAGGCCCCGCACGCTGGACAGCCTCGAACGAAGCCGGGTCGTTCGGCACTTTCAACCAGAGCCTCGGGGTCAGCGGCTCACAAGACAACGTCAGCTATGCCGCCAGCGTCTCGCACGTCCATGCGAGCGATGTGCCTGTCACGCCGTTACAGTTGCTTCCACCGGGACAACAGGCGATCGGCAACAACTACGACAACATGACGTATTCGACAAAGACCGGCGTCAATCTGAGCGACTCGCTGACGTGGAATTCGGTGCTCCGCTACACGGAATCGACGCTGCTTTTTACCGGGAACAATACGCCAAACGCAGATTTCACCGTCTTTTTCCCGGACGCTCAGCAAAGCCAGCAGACCATCCACCAATTTACCGGCCGCGAAGAGGCTGTCTGGTCACTGCTTGACGGCCGCATCAAGAATTACTTCGGCGTCAACTACACCAACTATTGGCATGCCGACATCACGCCCGGCGTCGACCTGACCGCGATCACGACAGGCAACCGGCTAAAATACGACTGGCACAGCGTCACCGAAGTTGCGACCGGTCAGAATCTCGTGGTTGGCCTCGAGCGCGAGAACTCCGAGCTGAATACCACGGGCCTGTCGGCCCAGACCGGCAACAGTGCGGGCTTCATCGAATGGCAATCGAATTTCGCCAAGCGTTTCTTTCTGACCGCCAATATTCGCGAAGACGATAACGACAATTTCGGCGACCACATGACCTACCGGATCGCGCCGTCCGTGATCCTGCCCATCACCGAGACCACCATCAAGGCAAGCTACGGCACCGGCTTCAAGGCGCCCACGCTCAGTGAACTCTTCGAGTTTTTTCCCGGGTTTTCCATACCGAATCCAAACCTGAAGCCCGAGCAAAGCCGCGGCGCCGACATCGGCTTCGAGCAACCTCTGTTCAACGATCGCATCCGGTTTGGATCGACCTATTTCAAAAACGACATCACGGACCTGATCTTTTTCGAACCCATAGCCGGCAGCTTCCTCGGCCAGAATGTCAATATTGGGCACGCCATCACCGAAGGCACCGAGAACTTCGTGACCTTCAATGTGATTGATCATGTGAAGGTTCGCTCGGACTACACGTTCACGCGAACGGTCGACACCGATACCGGTTTGCAGTTGCTCCGCCGACCGAAGGAAAAGTTCAGCGTCACCGCGCTCTGGAATCCGATGGACCCACTCACGTTGTCGGCCACAGTCCTCCACGTGAGCGATTGGTCCGATATCGACCGAAATACAAGCGTGCCGGTCACTGCCCCGGGCTACACCATCGTCAATTTGCGCGCCGATTACGCGATCAACGATCAGCTCAAGGTGTTTGCCCGGATCGACAACGTCGCCAACGTTCACTACCAGAATCCGACCGGTTTCCTCGCACCCGGTCTCGGCGTATTTGGCGGCATTCGCTTTGCGAGCTACGCGGTCAAGTAAGCTTCAGTCGCGGCGCCAGCCTGAACAATCGGAAGAAAGGGTTACAGCAGCCGCCGAAATGCGTCTGCCGGCCCTTTCCACTCGAACAAATCGGGATGGAGGAGATGAGCCAATAGCTCCGTCCCCTCGACGACACGCGGCCCTGGACGCGCAAAATAAGAGTTCGCGTCCACCGCATAGACACGTCCGTCGCGCACGGCCGGCAGATCGTCCCAGCCGTGGTAAACCGTCAGCTGGCGCGCCTGCTCGGCCGCCTTTTCCAGACCGAAGCCGCACGGCATCACGATCAGCACCTCCGGCCTCCATTCGACAACGTCATTCCACGGGATGCGAACGGAATCGGTTCCTTCACGACCGAGTTTGTCGAAACCGCCCGCGATGCGAACCATTTCGGGAACCCAGTGACCGCAGCAATAGACCGGGTCCATCCATTCCATGCAAAACACTCGGGGCCGCGAAACCAGAGTGCGCGTGGCGGCCTCGATCCTGCCAAGCCGCGCGCGCCCCTCCGCGATCAATGATTGCGCCATTTGCGCGCGACCGGTGGCGTCGCCGAGTTCACGTAAATTGTCGAAGATCTGTTCAATCGATTTCGGTGTAAGCCACAATATCTGGGGCTTGGTGGGCAGCGCCTGCAGGAGTTGAGAGACCTCGTTTCCCGAAGGCGCGCAGACCTGGCAGAGGTCCTGCGTCAGAATAAGATCGGGTGCGATATTCTGCATCAGCGTCTCGTCCACCCGATACAGACTTAGACCCTCGCGCAATCTTTGCGTGACGGCGGAATCTATTTCCGACTGACTCATGCTTTCGATCGGAAGAACGTTACGGACGACGATCGGCTTGCCCAGGATCTGCGGCGGATAATCGCATTCGTGCGTAACGCCCAACAACTGGTCGGACAAACCGAGGGCGCATGCCATCTCGGTCGCCGAGGGCAAAAACGAGACGATCCGCCGGGTTTCGAGCATCTTCAACCTGCCGCAGGTAAACGGATCAATGATATCAGCACCGTCTTGCGCGGTATGGACACATCTATCTCCCACCGTTTCATCGGACGGGCAACAAGCGATTGGCCGTCTTTGAGGGCTGCCATGCAGCCATATTCATGGACAAGTAACCGGAAGGACCGATATTTTCCCGCGCAAAAGCTGAGGAAATGCCCAAAATGGCCGATATTCTGGCCGCAGCGCAACACGCGACATCACCGCAGACCGCGAAAGACGAACAGTTCCGCACACTGGGCGCGATATCCGTCGCGCATTGGGTGAGCCATTTTCATATTTTCGTGCTGCCAATGCTGTTTCCCTTCCTGAAACAACAGCTCAATGTCGGCTATGTCGAACTCGGCTTTGCCCTGACGGTTTTTGCCGTGAGTTCCGGCCTGACCCAGGCCCCGATCGGCTATGCCGCGGACCATCTCGGCGCGCGGAAAATTCTGCTGATGGGACTTTGCCTCGGCGGCGCCGCGCTGATCGTGCTCGGCCTGCATCTGAGCTATCTCTCGCTGCTTGTGGCCGCCGCGCTGTTGGGATTGGCCAACAGCGTCTACCATCCGGCCAATTATGCGATCCTCTCGGCACATATGAACGAGGCGCGGATGGGCCGCGCGTTTTCGATTCATACCTTTGCCGGATTTCTCGGCGGCGCGGTGGCGCCTGCGATCGTGGCAGGCCTGGTGGCCACCGTCGGTGGTCACGGCGCGCTGATCGTGGCGGGCGCAGCCGGCCCGCTGGTCGCGCTTTTTCTTCTCGGCGTCGGAATTCCCGATGCCGGCGCCACCAATCGAAAAACAGATAGCGCCAACGCATCCAGGCAAAACGTCATCACACCGGCGCTCGTCGTATTGACGATCTTCTTCCTGCTGCTCAACCTGTCCAACGCCGGAATCAGTAATTTCGGTGTGGTGGCGATGATGAGCGGCTATGGCGCGACCTTCTCCGCCGCCAACCTCGCTTTGTCAGCCTATCTCGGCGCAAGTGCGGGCGGCGTTCTGGCGGGTGGATTTCTCGCCGACCTGACCGAGCGGCACGGTCAGGTCGCGGCCGCCTGCTTCGCGGCGAATGCCGTGATCCTGCTGATCGTCGCGGCCATCACTCTGCCGCCCTTATTACTGATTGCAGCGATGGCACTGGCCGGATTTCTTAGCGGCGTGATTGCCCCCTCGCGCGACATGATGGTCCGTAACGCAGCCCCTCCGGGCGCTGCCGGCCGGGCGTTCGGCATCGTCTCCACCGGTTTCAATGTCGGTGGCATCATCAGCCCGCTGCTGTTCGGCTGGATCATGGACAGGAACCTGCCGCACTGGGTATTTGGCGTCTCCGTCGTGTTCATGGTGCTCACCGTCCTGCTGGCGCTGGTGACCGAACGGAATCCGCATACGGCCAGATCTGCGGCCTGACCGTCCCGAACCTCGGCTTCCTTTCGAAAACCCAGCATCACGATCGTGTCGCGGTTGCATTCGGGGCCGTGATCTCCGGCTGTGGTATTGCTATGCTGGATGACCATTGAGGGAGTATCGAGGGTGCATCGCTTCGCATGACGGCTGATAAAGAGATCGTGCTGAGCGTTCGCAATCTGACCAAGGCCTATTCGGCCGCCGGCGAGCGGGTCACTGTCCTCCGCGGGGTCAACCTCGAGATTGCAGCCGGCGAACGGGTCGCGCTGACCGGTAAATCCGGCAGCGGCAAGAGCACGCTGTTGCATCTGATCGCAGGCCTCGATCGCGCCGATGGCGGCGAGATCGATGTGGCCGGAGCACCGATCTTGCAGCTCAGCGAAGCGGGCCTTGCGGCGTTGCGGCGCGACCGGCTGGGTCTGGTGTTCCAGCAATTCAACCTGATCCCGAGCTTGAGCGTCCGGGACAATCTGGCCTTCCAGTCCCGCATTGCCGGACGCCACGATCCGGCCTGGCACAATGAACTTGCGGAACGGCTGGGATTGGACGGTCTCCTCGACCGCTATCCCGAGCAACTGTCCGGCGGCCAGCAGCAGCGGGTCGCGATCGGCCGGGCGCTGGCAGTCAAGCCTTTGCTCCTGCTTGCGGACGAGCCGACCGGCAATCTCGATGAAGCCACCGCCGACGGCGTGTTGGCGCTTACCCGCGACCTTGTCGCACAGACCGGCTGCGGTCTCCTGATGGTGACCCACTCGATCCGGCTCGCCGCGACGCTGGATCGCCATATCCATCTCAGCGCGGGATTGATCGCGTGAGGCGGCCGTTGTGGATTCTCGCCATACTGCTCAGTCATTGGCGGCGGCATCCGATGCAGTTCGCAACATTACTGATCGGCCTCGCCTCGGCGATCGCGCTGTGGAGCGGCGTGCAGGCTTTGAACCAGCAAGCGCGAACCAGCTACGATCGCGCGGCCGCCGCGTTCGGCGGGGTCCGCACCGCCGCGCTGGTCGCCCGCAACGGCGCTCCCTTTCCGCAGCAGCTTTTTGTCGAGCTCCGCCGCGCCGGTTGGCCGGTGTCGCCGGTCCTCGAAGGTCGGATCCAGGTCGGCGGCAGGACATTCCGCCTGCTCGGCATCGAACCCGTGACCCTTCCCGCCGATGTCGGCGATACGCCGGCCATCGGCGAAGACTTGCAGACCTTCGTTATGCCGCCGGGAGAGACGCGGGTAGCGCCCGAGACCCTGGCCGAACTGGGCTTGAGCGAAGGCGCCTCCCCGCCAACGAGTAACGACATAGCCTTGCCGCCGCTTCGCCTAGCGGCGCAACTCGCGCCGGGCGTGATGGTGGTCGATATCGGCATCGCTCAGCGGCTTTTGAAAATGCCCGATCAGGTCTCGCGCTTGCTTGTCGGCAAGGTTAGGAGCCCGCGCGCGCCACTCGAATCGATCGCAGGCGATCGGCTGCGCCTGGTCGAGCCCGATGCGGAGAGCGATCTCGAGCGTCTCACCGACAGTTTTCATTTGAACCTGACGGCATTCGGGCTGCTGTCGTTTTTCGTCGGGCTCTTCATCGTCAACTCGGCGATTGGGCTCGCATTCGAGCAGCGGCTGCCGATGTTGCGCACCTTGCGCGCCTGCGGCGTATCGGCGCGGCAGCTCAACACGGTATTGGTGATCGAGCTGATTTTCTTCGCCCTCGTCGCCGGATTTTTAGGGATGGTCGGCGGCTATCTGATGGCAGCCGCGCTGTTGCCGGATGTCGCCGCATCGCTGCGCGGACTTTATGGCGCGCAAATTCCGGGGCATCTCTCGCTTCAGCCGCAATGGTGGATTGCGGGCCTCCTCATCAGTGTCGCCGGCGCGCTGTTGGCCCTGCCCCCGAGGGCCTGAAGGTCGGCTGACAGGATCGTCTCCTCGAACTGACGGCGACGACGAACGACTTCACGGTCGGGAACAGCTTCCCGCTCAGCATCATCCCGCCCTCCACCAAGCTCCACTGCGTGGAGATGGTCCCCGGCAAGGGCGCCAAGATGGGCCGCTCGGCGGGCACGAGCGTCGAGATCATCGGCCTCGAGGGCCCCAACGCCCAGCTGAAGATGCCCTCCGGCGAGATCCGCCTGGTCAACGCAAGGTGCCGCGCGACGATCGGCGTCGTCGGAAACGGCGACCAGGACAACCAGTCTCTCGGCAAGGCCGGCCGCAACCGATGGCTGGGCCGTCGCCCGGTCACCCGCGGCGTCGCC
>CAVVLH010000100.1:0-12567 GCA_963748805.1 uncultured Alphaproteobacteria bacterium
CAACGAATTGCGATTTATAAAAAGTTAATATTGTCTTGCACAATTTCAAACGCAGCTCAAAATAAAAAAACATTATAAAAAATTTCACACAAAAAGTCACTAAAAATAAGTCAATAATGCTTTGAACGGGATAACTGAAGCATTATTCTATTTGAATATTCGATAATTTACATCTTTACACTTACGGTGTATAATTCCCCCCTGACAGGCCATACCATCCCATCCTTCGCGCCAATCCCACCGCCTTTGCGCCGGAATCATCGCCATCCGACCGGTTCCCCGTCGGCATCACCGAAAGCACGAGGCAACGTCCCCTGGCGTTACATTGAGCTTGGAATCGTCACCGTCTCCAAGCTGAATGCTTGCGCATTTTGCGTCGCAAGTCATTCACCCGTATTGCGGGTTGAGGGCATCTCCGAGGCTGCGATCGCCACTCTGCCTGCGGGCGACCACCCGGAGTTCGACGAGACCGACCGGCTCGTGATCGAATACGCGACGCTGATCACCGAGAAGGCTGGACAGATTCGCGATCACGTCTTCGAGCGCCTGCATGCCCGCTTCTCGGACAGCCAAATCGTTGAGTTGACCTTGCGCTTTTCGCTGGCCGGTTTCTTCAACCGCTTCAACGAAGCCCTTCAGATTGACGACGGCCGCGCCGCGGCCGAGCTCTAATCGGGATTAATGAACAGGAATCAATGATGACAAATTCGAACGTTCTGATTCATCGACGTCGGGTCGTCGGCATGATGGGCCTGTCTCTCGCGGGCCTCGTGACAAGACCGTCTTTCGCAGAAAGTGCCGGCGAAATTCCTCTTGGGATGGTGTTGCCGTTCACCGGAGCGACCGGCCCGTACGGACCCGACATGAAGAAGGCCGCTGATCTCGTGGTCAAGGCGATCAATGACGCCGGCGGCATCCTCGGCGGACGGAAGCTTCGGCTCTATATCGAGAACTTCCGAGACCAGCGCCACCACCAGCGTCACCGCGACGCGCAAGCTGCTTGATGTCGACAAGGTTGAACTGGTGGGTGGATTTTGGGGCAGCCCCGAGGCGATTGCCTCGAAGCCGCTCATTCTTGCTGCCAACAAGGTCCAGATGGTGTCGGCTTCTGCCGATGCCATCACCGACGGTGACACCAAGGGGCTGGTCTACCGCTTCCAGGCCAGGAGCTCGCAATGGGGCCCCGCTGCTGCCAAGGTCGTGACAAGCCTTAAGCTGAAAAAGGTATCGATCCTCGCCCAGCAGAATCCGTTCGTCATTGCCATGATTGAGCCTTTCAAGGCCGCGCTAGCCGAACTCGGCGGTACGGTCGCCGACGTCGTGATCTACAACCCCAATCAGGCATCTTATCGCGCCGAGGTTGAGAAGGCCTTCGGCGCCGAGCCGGACGGCGTTTTCTGCGCGTCGCTGCTGACCGATTTCGTGGCCATCTCCAAGGAGGTCTATCGCGGCGGCTATCGCTCCAAGATCGTTGCGCTCGGAACCGGCGCCGATGCCGACGGCGCTTTCATCAAGAGCGTGCCCAACGAGGTTTCGGAAGGCATTCACCATCTACAACCCGGGCCGCCGCTGGACTCGGTGTCCTACAAGAAATTCGTCAAGGAAATGGGCATGCCGGAGGGCACCGTGTTCCTGTTCGCCGGCAATACCCACGATCAGATTTGCGTCGCGGCGCTTGCGATGGAGCACGCCAAGTCAACCGATGCGTCGGTCTGGGCAAAGTCGATCCGGGAGGTGTGTAATCCGCCCGGCGAAGAAGTCGACGACATCATCCGGGCGCTTGAAATGACGCGAGCGGGCAAGAAGGTCAACTTTGTGGGTGCCGGCGCCACCGTCGATTTCGATGAGCGCGGCGACCAGCTCAACCGGACATTCGTTCACCAGCTCATTCACGACGGCAAGAACCAGATCGTTGAAATCGTGACCTGATGTAAGTCGAAAAAACCGGAAAGTAAAAACGGAGCGCAGCGATCGGCTGCGCCAAGGGAGAGTCGCATGCCAAAAACGTCGAAGATGCATCTCTGCGGTTTCCTGATTGCGGGCCCCGTGGTTCACAGTCACGCGATATGGCGCAATCCCGGACACAAGACGGATTTCCTCGGCCTTCAGCACTATCTCGACATCGGCCGGCTGCTCGAGCGCGGGAAATTCGACTTTCTGTTCTTTGCCGACCGGCTGGCGATCGCCGATCGTTATGGTGACAGCCACCGGACGGGCATCCAGTGGGGTGATCAGGATGCCACCCGCATGGATCCGGTGCCGATCCTGGGCGCGATCGCGGCGGCGACCAGCCACATCGGTCTCGGCGCGACGCGCTCGACGACCTATGACGCGCCGTACAGCATTGCTCGTGAGTTTGCGACGCTCGACCATCTCTCCGCCGGGCGGGCGGCGTGGAACGTGGTAACATCAATGAACGATGCCGAGGCGCTGAACTTTGGTGACGTCCCCCATCTCGCCCACGACGAACGATACGACCGTGCCGACGAGTTCATGGAAGTCGCTCTAGGGTTGTGGGATAGCTGGGACGAGGACGCGCTCGTGCTGGACCGCGCCAGCGGCATCTATGCCGATCCCGACAAGGTCCACTATCTCAATCACCGCGGACGCTGGTTTCAGTCGCGCGGGCCGCTGAATATTCCGCGCAGCCCGCAAGGACGTCCGGTCATCATCCAGGCGGGATCGTCAGGCCGCGGCAAGGCGTTCGCGGCGCGATGGTCCGAGGTGATCTTTGCGCTGCAACCCAGCCTGGAACGCATGCGCGTCTTCAAAAATGATGTCTCCACTGCACTCACGGATGCCGGACGACCGCCTGACGCAAGCAAGGTCTTGATGGCGGTGATGCCCTTTATCGGCGCTAGCCGTTCCGAAGCCGAAGCAAAGCGGGATCTTCACGATTCCCTTGTCACCCCCGTCGTCGGGCTTTCCACGCTTGCCGCCCACACCAATGCGGATTTTTCGCACTTTGCGCTGGAGGAATCCGTGGAGGCGATCCAGTCGTCCGGCAGCCAGGGTAATCTTGCGGCATTGAAGAGTATCGCGGCGGGCAGGCCGATCACGATCGCCGACGCTGGACGTATCTATGGCCAGGGCGTCATGTGCCCGAGGCTGGTCGGCACCGCCAGGGACGTTGCGGACGAAATGGCCGAGATCGTGACGTCGGGCGCGGCCGACGGCTTTGTGGTTTCGCCGGCGTTTCTGCCGGATACGTTCGAGGATTTCGTCGCGGGCGTCGTGCCCATCCTGCAGGAGAAAGGACTGTTTCGGACCGAATATGAAGGCGGGACGTTGCGCGATCGTCTTGGTTTCTCGACCGTTCACGGCTAATCGATACCGCGCGCAACTTGTCAGGCGCGGGCGGCGCGCTTCATCAACACTCCTCACGAGGCAGCGGGAGCGGCAAACGCGCTTGATATCCGGGAAAAATTCGGGTTCCCTCGAAGCCGGTGTGGCGATTTTGCGCCGGCCGTGCCGGACGGCGGTTGTCAGTCGGCGGGGCCGGGTATAGTTTCCAGCGAATGTCCATGATCTCACGCGAAATGATCTCCCGCGGATTGGGTTGCGCATTTGCCGTCGTCGCGGCCTCGTTTTGCCTCGGCTCACAGGCGCAGGCGCAATCCGTGCCTTATTGGACCTCGACGACCGGCTTCGGCAGCGCGCTCACTTCTGACCCGAACGCCAGCAATCTCTTCGGCAACTTTTCATCGCGCTACAATTTCGAGAACGGCTGGTTCGTCGGCAGCGAGCGCGGCAATCTCGGTTGGGGCCTGAGCAACTTCGCCTCGCCGGTTGCCTTCGGCAACGGCGCCGCATTCACTTACGAAGGCACGCAGGCCGGCTACAATTTCAAGAGCGCACCGGTCTCGGTCTATGCCGGCTTCGACACCATCAAGTACAATGGCCCCGGCATCGGCAACCCGTTTACGGCCCTCGAACTCGATGTCCTCCAGCAACACGTCCGGCTATCGCGTGAATGCCGGCGTCGAGTTCCGTCCCACCTCGAATCTCAGCCTCTCCGTCGGTGCCAGCTTCTCGCAGCAGCCTAACGACATCAACTCCGCGCTGTTGCCCGGAGCCTCGCCGCTGGCGTTCGGCCGCCGCTAAAGGCGGCAAGTTAGCCGTCAGCCGACGAAACATATCGTCGCGCCTTGGAACGATTGTTCTCTCCCGCCTCTTATTCCGGCAACCCGCAACGGGTCTTCAACCGGGATAGGAATGAACATGGCCAAAAAGTCGATGCTGCTGAGCGACCTTTTTCACGAGACGCTCAAGGATATCTATTTCGCCGAAAACAAGATCCTCAAAACCCTTCCCAAGATGGCAAAGGCCGCGCAGTCGAAGGATTTGCAGAAGGCCTTCACCAAACATCTCAAGGAAACCGAAGGTCAGGTGAAACGCCTCAACCAGGTCTTCAAGATCATCGGCAAACCGGCTCGGGGCAAAACCTGTGCGGCAATCAACGGCATCACCGAAGAGGGCGCCGAGATCATGAAGGACTTCAAGGGAATGCCGGCGCTTGATGCGGGCCTGCTTGCGGCGGCCCAGGCCGTCGAACATTACGAGATGTCGCGCTATGGCACGCTTCGTACCTGGGCCGAAGAACTTGGAATGCCTGACGCCGCCAGGCTTTTGCAGGCGACACTCGACGAAGAGGAGGCGACGGATTCCGCGCTGACCAAACTCGCCGAATCCCTGGTCAATATCGAAGCCGAGCAGAAATTGGCGGCTTGAACCGGGTGTTTTGAACGCCACATTGGCTGGGCGTTGTAGATCAAGGAGTTGTAGACAATGGCCGACATCAAAGAGCACATGGAAGTCATCGGCGCCGACGGCGTTCACGTCGGCACCGTCGACAAGGTCGAAGGCAACCGGATCAAGCTGACCAGGAAGGACAGCGGTGAAGGCTCGCATAAGGGCCATCACCACTTTATCGACCGCGGTCTGGTGGCCGGGGTTGAAGGCAACAAGGTGCGGCTCTCCGCCATCGGTGCGGTTGCCGTGACGATGGAAGAAGAGAAGAACTAAAGCGCGACGAGATTTTTACGAAGCGTCATCGCGCTTTAATTCTTTGATTGAGCGCGGCGTTTCCGCAAAGGTCAGTTCAATCGAACGGCTAAAGCGCGATGACGATCCAATCGGACTTCATCGCGCTTTAGGCCGCGATGCCGACACGAGCGGCCGATTTGGTGCGCGCCGGCTTTCCGCCCGGAGGGTCCTTGGGTTCATCATCGAGCGCGGAGAGCGCCTCGAGAATCTCGTCGATCGTCACAATTTGGCAGCCCTGCAGTTCTCGGAGCGCCGGGTTCGATGTCACGCTTGCAGCGTCCGAGGCCCAGGACGCGAGAATCGCGCGCTTGGTCGCGATCGATATCGTCGTGTCCGCGACGATATCGCGCGGATGATCGTAAACAGAGCCCGGATGCAAAATCGCATTCAGGTCGATAATGTTGTCGGCATGGTCGATCACGGCAGATCCTCCTTCTCCTTTCGTTGGACACATCGAATTTGCGGCCAGGCCGCTGCCACG
Source organism: uncultured Alphaproteobacteria bacterium (assembly GCA_963748805.1). Lineage (GTDB taxonomy): Bacteria > Pseudomonadota > Alphaproteobacteria > Rhizobiales > Xanthobacteraceae > Bradyrhizobium. The sequence goes on from CAVVLH010000100.1 coordinate 5,528, forward strand.
GCCGAGGCCGCTCCCACCCGTGGCGGGCGGGAGCACCAGTTTCCTGAAACAAATGTCAGGCGGCTTTGCCTTCGAGCTGATGCACGTTGCTGGCCGGCGAACCGTTGATGGCAATCCGCCGAGGTTTCATCGCCTCGGGGATTTCCCGGACCAGTTCGATCTTCAGCAGGCCATTCTCGAAGGCGGCGTTCTTCACCTGAACGTAGTCGGCCAGGTTGAACTGCCGCTTGAAGGGCCGCGCGGAAATACCCCGGTAGAGATATTCGCGCTCGGTCTTGTCGGCCCTGTTGCCCTCGATCGTGACCACGTTCTGCTCGGCCGTCACCGAAATCTCGTCTGGCGAAAAGCCTGCAACCGCGAGCGAAATCTGGTAGCGGTCCTCGGCAAGCCGTTCGATGTTGTAGGGGGGATAGTTGTCCTCGCCGGCACGCTGTGCCGTTTCAACGAGGTCGAACAGGCGGTCGAAACCGATGGTCGAGCGCCAAAGCGGAGAGAAGTCGTAAGTGCGCATAGCCAAATCCTCCAAAGAGCAAAATGGATACAAGCGGGACCGGACACGACCGGTGCCCGTCTGAAGTCCCCCGACCCGTCAAGGCGTCGGGGGTGCCACCTCGCGGCGGCAGCGGAAAAATAAAAAAATCCATTTTTGGTTTCAAGGGGGCCGCAAAAATTTTTGTGGCCGCCTCCGACTGGTCTTAACGAAAGGTTATCCGGGAATGGCGGGCTAAGTCTCGTCAGGCATTGTGCTCTCACGTCGCTCGTTAGACACGGCCGGTTCAGCCGGCAGGCGTTAATCCTCATCTTGCGCGCGCAGGCCGTGAGGCGCTTCGGTGAAGCGGTGATGTCTCGGGGATACTGGGTCGTCCGGTCGAGCCGGACGACGACATCGACCAACGCCGAAAGTCTGATCCGAAAATGTCGAGAAACCACCCGGATTACGGTTGCCAAGGGCGGCAACAAACGCGATCCTGAAGCCCAAGAGACCGGAACAATCGGTCGGAAAAAAGCAGTCGGGAGGAAACGATGGCAGGATTGAACAGGCGCGCCTTTGTCACGGCCGCAGCAGGCGTGATCGCCGCGCCTTATGTGTCGCGCCGGGCCTTGGCGGATGATGTAATCAAGCTGCGCTGCTCGCTCGACACCGCGCCGTCCCATCCGCGCAATCAGGCGATTGTCGACTATCTCGCCAAGATCGAGGAAGCGAGCCAGGGCAAGATCAAGGGCGAGGTCTTTCACTCCGGGCAATTGTTCGCCGACCTCAACGTCACAAAGGCGCTGCTCCAGGGCCAGGTCGACATGGCCGCGCCCGGCAGCTGGACCATGACCGGGCTCGTGCCCGACTGCGACTTCTGCCAGTTGCCGGCGCTTTATAGTCCGCCGATCGAGGTGTACCGCCGCTGCGTCGACGGCGCGCCAGGTGAACATGTCAACAAGCAGCTTGAAACCAAAGTGCGCTCGCATGTGCTCGGCAACTGGCTCGAGCTCGGCAATGAGAACTGGTACACGACCAAGAAGGAAATTCATTCGCTCGAGGATGTCAGCGGATTGAAGATCCGCAGCCCCGGCGGCGCCGGCATTTCCTGGCGCATCGGTTTCGCGCACGGTCTTCCCAATGTCACGCCCTGGCCCAACGTGCCGCTGGCGCTATCGCAAGGCACCTTCGACGGCCTGATCTCCACCGACGAGAGCTGCAATTCAGGCAAGCTCTGGGAAGCCGGCATCAAATATTCCTACGCGGATCATCAGTTCTTCGCCAATTACATTCCGATGGTCGGTGATTCCTTCTGGTCGAAACTTGGAGAGCCCGAGCGCAAGCTGATGCGCGACATCTGGGCCGCGAATATCGAACGTTACCGTGCGATGTCCGCGAAGTCCCAGGCCGATGCCCGCACCACGATGCAATCGAACGGCGTGACCTTCGTCGATCCGCCGGCAGACCAGTTGGCGGCCGATCGCAAGCGCATGATCGAGGTGCAGGCCGATCTCATCCGCGACACCAAACTGTCGGCCGATATCGTCAAGCTCGTGACCGACACCGTCGGCAGCAGCCGCAGCTGAGATAAACAGGGGCAGGGGGAGTTCGGCGGTGGCGCGCGACACGTGGTGGGACAAGGCTGAGCGGATTCTGATCGGCCTGTTGGGCCTCGCCGCGATGATCGTCGGGCTGGTGCAGGTGATCGGGCGATACATCGCCCCGCGCTATGCCATCACCTCGGCCGAGGAGGTGATCGTCTATCTCGTCGTCTGGGGCATCATGTTAGCTGCCTCGCAACTGGTGCGCACCGACGGCCATGTACGGCCTGATCTGGTGCTGCGGGCGGTGTCGCCGCGCGTGCAGCGCTGGATGGAGGTCGCCAATTGTCTCGTCGCCCTCGGATTCTGCGCCGGCCTCGCCTGGTACGGCTTCAGCATCGTCGAGACGTCCTGGATGCTGGACGAGCGCAGCTCGTCGAACGTGCAGTTTCCGATGTGGCTTTATTCGGCGGCGGTTCCGACCGGTGCGGCGCTGATGTCCGGCCGTTATCTGATCCGGCTCTATCGCTACGTCTTCGCCTTCGATCCCGAGACCATGACGGTCGGTCACATCCCCGCGCATGAGCAAGTCGCCGGCGCGGGCCACGCTTCGCAACCCGGCGCATGATGAAATCGGCAATGAACAAAGCCGGGATGCAGATGGGCTTGCTCTCTCCTTATCCCTCCCCGCTCCTCGCTGCGCTCGCGGGGGAGGGATAAGACCTCATGCTGATCATCCTGTTCGTGGTGCTGTTCTTCGGCCTGCTCGCCGCCGGCATGCCGATCTTTCTGGTACTCGGGCTTTGCGCCTCGATCCTCTATTTCGCCTCCGGCGAGCCGCTGATCGGCGTCGCGCAAGTCATCATCGATCACCTGAATTCGCCGACGCTGATGTCGCTGCCGTTGTTCGTGATGGCGGCGACCTTCATGCGCCACGGCGGCGTGGCGAAGGCGCTGGTCGATCTGTCCGCCGCCTGGCTCGGCGGCGTCAGGGGTGCGCTCGGGCTGGTCACGGTGGTGGCGTGCACGCTGTTTGCGGCGATCTCCGGCTCGTCGGTGGCCACCGCATTGGCGATGGGGACGATCCTCGTGCCGGCCATGATCGAGAGAGGCTATCCCCGCAGCTTCGCGCTCGGCGTCGTCGGCGCGTCCGGCACCATCGGTATCGTCATCCCGCCGTCGCTGGCGCTGATCCTGTACGGCATTGTCGCCGAACAATCGGTGCCGCGGCTGTTTCTCGCCGGCGTGTTGCCCGGCCTGTTGCAGGCCGCAGTGTTCTTTGCCTGGGTCTGGTACGACGCGCGGCGGCGAAAATTTCCGGTCGAGCCGGCGTTGCCGTTTGCGGAACGCGTTCGCGTGACGGGAAAGGCTATTCCTGCCTTGATCGTGCCGGTCATCGTGCTGGTCGGCATCTACGGCGGCATCGTCACGGTGACCGAGGCGGCGGCGATCGCCGCCGTCGTGTCGCTTCTGGTAAGCTTGGTGTATTACCGCGGCTTCCACTGGTCAGAGACATTATGGGTGATGGCGGACGCGCTGAAGAGCGCCGGCGCGATCATGCTGATCGTCGCCACCGCATTGGCGTTCGGTCACTGGATGACAGCCTCCGGCGTTCCGGCGGAGCTGGTCAAATGGGTGCTGGCGCAGAACATGGCGCCGTGGCAGTTCCTGCTCGCCATCAACGTGCTGTTGCTCGTGCTCGGCTGTTTTCTTGAGGTGATCGCGACGCTGCTGTTGGTGTTGCCAATTCTCGCGCCGGTGTTGCCGGCGCTCGGCGTCGATCCCGTGCACTTCTCGATCATCTTCACGCACAACATGGAGATCGCGCTGGTTCACCCGCCGGTCGGGCTGAACCTGTTCGTGCTGTCGACGATTTCGAAGGCGCCGATCGGCGAGGTCGTGCGTGGGGTATTGCCGTTCCTCGTTCTGCTTTTGACGGTGCTGATGATCATCACCTACGTGCCCGCGCTCACGCTGTGGCTGCCGCATGCGGTCTACGGCAATTAAGCGCGAGGTGCGTGGACGGGCCTTAGCCGAGCGTCTGGTCCGGTTTCGAGCCGTGGCTGCGGTTGAGCAGGAGATACAGCGCGCGGGGGTTCGTCGTCAGGTAACGCCAGAACAGCCGGCGCGGCTCGAGCCAGATTCGCCAGATCCATTCGAGCCCGATATCCTGCATCCAGCGCGGCGCGCGCTGACGGCTGCCGGAGAGGAAATTGAACAATCCGCCGGATGTCTTGATGATGCCGACCTTGGTCAGCCGCGAGGTGAATTCGGCGACAAAGGCCTGCTCGTAAGGCACGCCAAGCGCCACCCACAGATAATCCGGCGCCAGTTCGTTGATTTCATCGACCTTGGCGCGCAGCGCATCGCCGCGGAGATAGCCGTGAGAATGTCCGATGATCCGCAGGCGCGGATACATCCTGCGAACATTGGCGACCGCGGCGTTGTTCTCGGTCTCGTCGGCGCCGAACATATAAAAGGTGAGGCCGGCGGCTTCCGCCTTGCGGGCGACAACGTGAAACAGATCCGTTGTCGCCACCCGCTCGGGCAGCCGCAGCGGCGAAGTCAGCCGCGACACCGTGACCAGCGGCTGGCCATCGGCATTGATGAGGTCGGCGGACCGAAACAACTGGTCGGTCATCGGTTCGGTGGAGCAGCGCGCCAGCACCTCGCCGTTGGCGGAGGTCAGATACAGCGGCCGGGCGAGCTGGCGCTGCGGAAACACGAGATCGATCATGAAATCGGCGGTCTGCTCGAGGTCGAGCACGGCGATGCGGAGCCCTCCAGCGTGATTCTGGGGATGGTCGCCGTAGCCGCCCGGCCGATCGGGTTGGCGCGCCGCTCAAGCATATTGCGCGCTCCGAACCGGTTGGGCGGGGACGGAATGAAGTTCGTTGATGATCGCGCCGATCAGCTTGCGCTCGGCGCCGCCAAGCGCGGCAATGATGTCGTCCATGCAGCTGTTGATATCGAGACTGGCCGGCAGCACCGCCGCAAGCCCGTCGGCGACATCGATCAGCTTGCGGTCTTCCACGCCAAACGGCATCGCCGGCCCGTCGACAATCACAAGATCATAGTCGCCCTTTGCGCGCGCCTGCGCGATCGCCTTTCGGATGGTGTCGGCCGCGCCGGACCCGATCGAGGGCAGAACCTCGATGCCGTTATTGGTCTTGATGGCGCGCTGTGCCTTGGTTCCGATGCTGAGCCAGCCGAGACGCTTGGCCTCGGGCTTGCGAGGGCCAGCGAGCTTGTTCGAGAGGATATGATTCTCGTGATCGGCGTCGATCACGAGCACCCTGGCGCCGTTGCGGGCAGCCGCGAGCGCGACGTTCAAGGTGACGATGCTTCGATCGCGGCTGGCCCCCTGGCCGATCATCGCCAGAACGGGCGCGACGTTGGCAGCGGAGCGGCGACCAAGCGCCTCCCGCATCTCGCGCATGGCGTTGAGGAAAGCCGTCTGCGGGGACGCGCCCCGCAGCGTCGGCCAGCCCAGCCGCGTCAGATCGGGGATGCCGCCAGTTGCGAGAATGCCGCCGAGCGTGCGTATCACGTCCGCTTCCTGAAACCGCGCGACGCCTGGCGCTCGGCGGCACCGCGGTTGGCACCGGCATCAACTCCGCGCCGGGCTTTGCCGAGGCAGCCTCTGCCGAAATCGCGAAACTGACCGGCGTGCCCTTCATCACCGCGCCGAACAAGTTCACGGTGCAGGGCGCGCACGATGCGCTGGTGCAGTTTTCGGGCACGATGCGCACGCTCGCCGTCTCGCTCTACAAGATCGGCAACGACATTCGCCTGATGTCCTGCGGGCCTCGCGCCGGGTTCGCCGAACTCATCATTCCCGGAGAACGAGCCGGGCTCCTCGATCATGCCGGGCAAGGTCAATCCGACCCAGGCCGAAGCCTTGACGATGATCGCCGTGCAGGTGATGGCCAACGACGTCGCGGTCGGCTTCGGCGGCGCCAGCGGCTATCTGGAGATGAACGTCTACAAGCCGCTCATCATCTACAACATCACCCATTCGATCACGATGATGACGGACGGTTGCACGAACTTCCGCAAGTTCCTGGTCGAGGGAACGGAGCCGAACAAGAAGAAGATCGGGCGAATATGTCGAGCGATCGCTGATGCTGGTGACGGCGCTGTCTCCTGTCATCGGCTACGACAAGGCCTCGAAGATCGCCCATTACGCGATGGACAACGACCTCACCGCGCGCCGCTGGCCGGTCGCTCGCGCCGCGCCGCACCGCGCAGCCGCGGCCTCGCCGCAGCGCATCACATCACGTCGAGGCGTTGGTCGTGGCGGTGGTCGTGGCGGCGTAGTGGGGTGGTCGTCGAAGCGTAGTGGGAGGCGGTGGTGGTGGCGTTGGTGGTGGTGGCGGCGGTGGTGGTGGTGGTGGTGGTGGCGTGGTGGTGGTGGTGGCGGTGGTGGCGTGGTGGCGTGGTGGTCGGGCGTGGTGGTGGCGGGTGGTCGTGGTGACGTGGTGTTGGTGGCGTTGGTGGTGGTGGTGGTCGGGAGTGGTGGTGATGTCGGTGAGGTCGGTGGCGGGAGCTGGTGGTGGGGTGGTGGTGGTGGCCGTGTTTGGTGGGGGCGTCGTGGTGGTGGTGGTGGCGGCGGAGTGGTGTGGTAGAACGTCGTGGCGGTGAGTGGTTAGTGGTGGTGGTAGCTGGTGGAGGCGGTGGTGGTGGTGTGGGGGCGGCGTCGGGTGGTGGTGGTGGTGAGTCGACGTCGTGGAGCTCGGTGGAGCTGGTGGTGGGGGTGGCGGGCACGGTGGAGGTGATCATGGCGTGGTGGTGGCGTTGGTGGCGGTGATGGTGGTGGCGGCGTTGGTGGTGCGTCGTAGTAGAGCGTTGGTGGTGGTGGCTCGTCGTAGTAGTTGGTGAGCTGGTGGATCATGGTGGTGGTGGTGGTGGTGGTGGTGGTGGTGGTGGCTGGTGGTCGAGCGTTGGTGGTCGTTGGTCGTGGTTGGTTGAGGCGTCGTTGGTCATAGTGACTAGTAAGTAGTAGTTGGTGAGTTGGTGGGGGGGGG
>CAVVLH010000101.1:0-12228 GCA_963748805.1 uncultured Alphaproteobacteria bacterium
AGATTTTGTGATCTTTTAGCTCTAGACCTGCCCCCATACATGCATTATTGTGCATGTACTCGTTAACGAAGAACCGCACTCAGGGATGGGCCCATGGCCGGTGACGAACGCGTTCTCGCCAGGGGAGCGAGTTTTATCGATTTCCAGACCGATCCATCGCGCTACCGCCATTGGAAGCTTGATGTCGACGGCGAGGTCGCGACGCTGACGATGGACGTCGATGAGAATGGCGGGCTGTTTGAAGGCTATCAGCTCAAGCTGAATTCCTACGATCTCGGCGTCGATATCGAACTCGCTGACGCCGTGCAGCGGCTGCGCTTCGAACATCCCGGTGTGAAGGTCGTGATCCTGCGCTCGGGCAAAAATCGCGTGTTCTGTGCCGGCGCCAATATCCGGATGCTGGCCGGCTCGACCCACGCGCACAAGGTCAACTTCTGCAAATTCACCAACGAGACCCGCAACGGCTTTGAGGATTCCTCGGAACATTCCGGGCAGCGCTTCATCACCGTCGTCAACGGCACCGCCGCCGGCGGCGGCTATGAACTGGCGCTCGCGACCGATCACATCATCCTCGCCGACGATGGCTCTGCGGCCGTTTCGTTGCCGGAAGTGCCGCTGCTGGCGGTGTTGCCGGGCACCGGCGGCCTGACGCGGGTGGTCGACAAGCGCAAGGTGCGCCGCGACCATGCCGATTATTTCTGCACCATCGAGGAAGGCATCAAGGGCAAGCGCGCGGTGCAGTGGCGGCTGGTCGACGAGATCGTGCCGAACAGCAAGTTAGAGGCCAAAGTCGCCGAGCGCGCCGGCGAGTTCGCCGCCGCGTCAAAACGCAACGGAGGCGGCAAGGGGATCTCGCTGACGCCGCTGTCGCGCACGATCGACGACACGACCATTCGCTATCGCCACGTCGGCGTCGATATCGACCGCATCGCGCGCATCGCCACTATTACCATCGCAGCGCCGGAGACGCCGCCGCCCGCCGACATCGACGGCATGATCGCGCAAGGCGCCGACTTCTGGCCGCTTCAGGTCGCGCGCGAGTTGGACGATTCCATCCTTCACTTGCGCATCAACGAGCTTCAGATCGCCATGCTGGTGTTCAAGTCGTATGGCGACGCCGCCAACGTGCTGGCTTACGACGGTTTTCTGGAAGCCCACAAGGCGCACTGGCTCGTCAACGAAATCAGGCAATACTGGAAGCGCGTGCTCAAGCGCATCGACGTCACCTCGCGGACGCTGGTGGCGCTCGTCGAGCCGGGCTCGTGCTTCGCCGGCACGCTCGCCGAATTGGTGCTTGCCGCCGACCGCTCCTACATGTTGATCGGCACGCGCCAGGGCGACAACCACGCCGCGCCCTCGCTCACACTTTCTGCGCTGAATTTCGGCGCCTATCCGATGAGCCATGGATTGACCCGGCTTGAATCACGCTTCCAGGCCAACCCATCCGATCTCGAAGGCGCTCGCGAAGCGTATCGGCGAAGCGCTCGATGCCGAGGAGGCCGAGGCGCTTGGGCTCGTGACCTTTGCGCTCGACGACATCGACTGGGACGACGAGGTGCGGGTGTTCCTCGAGGAACGCGCCAGCTTCTCGCCCGATGGTCTCACCGGCATGGAAGCGAATCTACGTTTTGTCGGACCCGAGACCATGGAATCGAAAATTTTCTCCCGTCTCACCGCCTGGCAGAACTGGATCTTCCAGCGCCCCAACGCGGTCGGCGAGGAGGGCGCGCTGCGCCGCTACGGCACCGGCCAAAAGGCACAGTTCGATACGACGCGGGTTTGACTTGTCCCGGGCGCGGTGAGGCGACGTTGGTGACGCACGCTGAACCGGGAACGTGGACTTCACTAATGAGGTCCCGGCTACTGCGGCGAATCGCTTCGCGACGCACCGCGTCCGGGACACGAGCACAAGCCGAAGGAGTACGCCATGAACGTCAACATTTTGAACGTCGACTATTCGACCAAGATTCCGAACAACGTGAATCTGAGCGAAGATCGCCAGGTGCTCAAGGCGCTGGAAGGCTGGCACCCCGGTTACATGGACTGGTGGAGCGACATGGGGCCGGAAGGTTTTCAGCAGTCGCTGGTGTATCTGCGCACGGCCTACTCCGTCGATCCGCGCGGCTGGGCCAAGTTCGATTACGTCAAGATGCCGGATTATCGCTGGGGCATTCTTCTTGCTCCGCAAGAAGAAAACCGCGTCATTCCCTTCGGCGAGCATTTTGGCGAGCCGGCCTGGCAGGAAGTGCCCGGCGAATACCGCGCGATGCTGCGGCGGCTGATCGTGATCCAGGGCGACACCGAGCCTGCTTCCGTCGAGCAGCAACGTCATCTCGGCAAGACCGCGCCCTCGCTTTACGACCTGCGCAACCTGTTCCAGGTCAATGTCGAGGAAGGCCGCCATCTCTGGGCGATGGTTTACCTGTTGCAGAAATATTTCGGCCGCGACGGCCGCGAGGAAGCCGACGAGTTGTTGCGCCGCCGCTCCGGCGATGCGGATAGCCCACGCATGCTCGGCGCCTTCAATGAGGCGACGCCGGACTGGCTGTCGTTCTTCATGTTCACCTACTTCACCGATCGCGACGGCAAGATGCAGTTGCACTCACTCGCGCAATCCGGTTTCGATCCGTTGTCGCGCACCTGCCGCTTCATGCTGACCGAAGAAGCGCACCACATGTTCGTCGGTGAAACCGGCATCACCCGCGTTGTGCAGCGCACCTGCGAGGCGATGAGAGAGGCCGGCATCTCCGATCCCACCGAGATCGCCAAGGTCCGCGCGCTCGGCGTGATCGATCTGCCGACCATCCAGAAGAAATTGCACCTGCATTACTCGTTGTCGCTGGATCTGTTTGGATCGGAAGTCTCGACCAACGCGGCGAATGCTTTCAATGCCGGCATCAAGGGCCGTTATCACGAAACCCAGATTCAGGACGATCACCGCCTGCGCGACGATACCTATCCGGTGTTGAAGCTGGTGGACGGCAAAATCACGCGCGTGGACGAACCGGCGCTGACCGCACTCAACATGCGGCTGCGCGACGACTATACGCAGGATTGCGTCAAGGGACTGTTGCGCTGGAACAAGGTGATCTCGACCGCCGGCTACGACTTCAAGCTGACGCTGCCGAACGTCGCGTTCCACCGCGCGATCGGCGAGTTCAAGGATATTCACGCCACGCCCGAAGGCATCCTGATCGATGATGCGGCCTGGAACGCGAAAAAGAGCGCGTGGCTGCCCTCGACCGAGGACGGCGACTTCATCGCCTCGCTGATGACGCCGGTGACGAACGCGGGCGAATTCGCATCCTGGATCTCGCCGCCGAAGATCGGCATCGACAACAAGCCGGGCGACTTCGAGTATGTGAAGATCGAGACCTGATTAATCCGCGAGTAGCGAGTAGAAGAACTACCATTCGCTCCTCCCTATTCGCTTTTCCCTTCAACTATCCCAGCCGCCGCCCTTGATGCCGGGATTGGCGTAGACGATGCCGCCGTCAACCGCGATAGTGGCGCCCACCACATAATCGCCGGCGCGCGAGGCGAGATAGATCGCCGCTCCGGCCATGTCCTCGTCGGTGCCGATGCGCCCGGCAGGGACGCGCGTCGCCACCTCGTCGGCATTGTCGCGCGCCGCCTTGTTCATATCGGAACTGAACGGACCCGGTGCGATTGCCGACACCACGATGTGATCGCCGATCAGCTTGGCGGCCATCCGGCGCGTTAGGTGAATGAGCCCGGATTTGCTGGCGGCATAGGAATAGGTCTCCAGCGGATTGACGAAAATGCCGTCGATCGAGGCGATGTTGATCACCTTCGCCGGCCTCTCGGCGCTGGCGGCGGCGCGCAAAGACCCGGCGAGCGCCTTGGTGAGAAAGAACGGCGTCTTGAGATTGAGGTTGATCACCTTGTCCCAGCCGCTTTCCGGGAAATCGTCGAAATCCGCGCCCCAGGCCGCACCGGCATTGTTGACAAGAATATCGAGCTTTCCTTCGCGCCTGCTGATTTCGCTGGCCAGCATCTCGATGCCGGCGTTGGTCGAGATATCGATCGGCAGCGCGATGCACTCGCCGCCACAGGCGGCGCTCAATTCTTTCGCCGCGGCTTCGCACGCCGCCGCCTTGCGCGCCGTGATATAGACCTTGGCGGCGCCCTGGCTAAGAAAGCCGCTAGCGATCATCTTGCCGATGCCGCGCGATCCGCCGGTTACCAGTGCAATACGGCCGCGAAGCGAAAACAGATCGGTGAACATGTGCGTCACTCCCGAGAGCTTTTCAACAATTGGCTTTTGACCGAAGTTCTGGGCGCGGGAGAAAGGTTAGTCAAGGAATAGCGATCTATCCGCCCTCATCCTGAGGAGGCGCTTTGGCGCCGTCTCAAAGGAGAGGGCGGCCCATCCTTCGAGACGCGCACTGGTGTCCCGATTCCGAAGTTCGTATCATTTTTCGGAGCCCGTTTTCGAACTTCGGAATCGACAGGACACCAGCAAACCTATTGATCTAGTGTGGCTTGGGTTCAAAAGTCCGCATGAAACACGCGCGGTAAGGACGATGCGGGCTTTTGAACCGCCACACTAGTGTGCGCTCCTCAGGATGAGGCCGAGCAAGCGTTAGATATTGTTAAGCCGCGTCGACGCGGCGAAAGCCGTTCCACATCGCGGTGGCGGCGCCCGAGGTGAGCACCGGCAGAAGCCGTTCGTCCTGATAATTGCCGTTGAGCGAAACCCGCGGCAGCGCGGTCGGATATTCCGCGTTTTCGGGAAAGATCATGCCCGGCCGCGTCGTCACCGCGGTCTTGAAGCCGGCCGATTTGGCGAGTGCAAATTCGCGCGGGCCGGCAGCGGCCCTGTCGCCGTAGGGATAAGCGAAGTGCAGCACGTCTCGTTGTATGGCGCTTTCGATCTGCGCCCGGCTTGTCGCCATCTCCTGGCTTGCGATCGCGTCGAGCTGCCGGGCCAGATTGCAATGGGTCACCGAATGCGCGCCGATGCCGACCAGCGGCTCGGCGGCAAACGGCTTCAGCTCGTCCCAGGACATGCAGAGCTCGCGGCAGATCGCTGCCTGATCAACGCCATGGCGGGCGCATAGCTTGCCGATCTCGCGGGCCAGATCATCGCGGCCTGGCAACGCCCGCAGCCAGTCATGCAGACGCTCGAAGGCTGCGTGTTTGGCCGAAAGCGTCGATGTGTCGAAGTGTGCGGCCACGCCGTCGATATCGGCTTCGACGGTCGTGGCCCTGGCGATCACCCTCTCTAGCAAGACCCACCACAAATTCCCGGTGTGTTGCGCAAAGTCGCTGGCGACATAGACCGTGAACGGTGCGTCAAATTCACGCATGATCGGCAGCGCGAAATCCCGGTTGTCGCGATAGCCGTCGTCGAAGGTAAAGCAGGCGAAACGCCGCGAGAAGTCGCGCCCGGTCATCCGGCGGTGCAACTCGTCCATGGTGACGATATCGATGCCGCGGACGCGCAGATGGACAAGAACCGCGCGCAGGAAGCTGGGCGCGACTTCGAGATGGCTGTTGGGTTGAAACGGGGCGTCGCGCGGCGGCCGCACGTGATGCAGCATGAAAATGCTGCCGATGCCGGCGAAGACCGGGCGAAACAGGCGATGCGCACCGGTGACATAAAGCGCTTCCAGGCCGGCGCGGATGACCTTGCTGCGTAATTGCTTCATCAAATCTGATTGGCCGGTTGAAAAGAGCGCGTCTCAAGCTAGCGAGAGAGTTCTGAAGAAACGATTAGCCCTGCCGCCTCTTGCACCCAGCCCTGCTATTTCGGGTTTGACAGCCCCGCAAGGGTTTGTTTTCTCTGTCTTTCCGGTGCCTGCGCTCGGCGGTCCGGGCGCGGCCTTTCACGGGTTTTTGCGAGGCGCTGCGTCAGGAGCAAAAAGCGATAACGGATCAGAGTGTTACTGGTGTGGCGGATTTGACATTGGATTTGATGTCACGACGAGTTCTTCAAGCGAATGTCAAATCCAACGCCACATCAAATCTAAATTTGCTGGCGGTCCAGTTGGTTCTGACGTTCGCAAAACTGGCCGCTGCAAAGGAATGCCAACGTTAGAATAGGACCGCTAGTCCCCCCGTTTCCCGGAATTCGCCCGAGGGGAAAATGCCTGTAGGATTTTGCGAATTTCGGAAAAGACGGGGCGTCCTGCCTCGCGGGATGTCGGATGCGCGGATTAGTCAGGTGGAGCAGCAAATGGTGGCCGGGAACGATACCGCTGGCCGTCCTTTGGGTTTTGGCCGCCTGGATCAACACGCAGTCTCTGGAAGCCGAACTCGCCGGCCGTTCGAGCGCGGCGCTCAAGGATATCCTGCTCGACAAGAGCAGGGTTACGGTAAGCGGCCGTGACGTCACGTTGGCGGCTGACGCTTTTTCGGAAGAAGGGCGGCGGAACGCGGTAGCCGCGATCGAGGCCGTGCCGGGCGTGCGCCTGGTCAACGATGAAACCCGTCTCATTCCGGAGGCCAAGCCGTTCGTCTGGTCGGCCGAGCGCGATGTGGTGCGGGTCACTTTAACCGGCAGTTCCCCGATGCCCGCAAGCAAGGGCAAATTGCTGGAGGCGGCACGCGCCGACCTTGGCGGCGTGGAGGTGGTCGACCAGACCAATCTGTCGCGCGGCGCGCCACGGGGTTTCGACGAGGCCGCACTGTTGCTGCTGGATCAGGTTTCAAAGCTGAAAGACGGCAAAATCACGATTTCGGACACCAAGGTCAGCCTCTCCGGCATTGCACGCGAGCTCGGCGGCCGGGAGGCGATTGCAGCGGCGTTGAAAAATCTGCCCGAGGGTTTTTCGGTCGCTTCGAACGAGGTCAAGGCCCCGCCCTATATTTTCCAGGCCAACAAGGATCCGGTGGCATCGACGCTGACGCTGACGGGCTATGTGCCCGACAATGCCGTGCACGCGGCGATCGTCGCCGCAGCGGGGCGCAAATTCTTCGGCGAAAAAGTCGTTGACAACCTCAAGGCCAGCCTGGGTTCGCCGCCGGGTTTTGCCGGTGCCGTGGTGCCGGCGCTTGGCGCGTTGTCACGTCTGTCGACCGGGACGCTGGTGGTGTCGGATCGCGAGGTAAAGCTGTCGGGCGACGCGCTCTACGACACAGCGCCCGGTCAGCTTCGCGGCAATCTGGTCAAGGATTTTCCGCAAGGCTGGCAGCTCAAGGCGGACCTCTCGGTCAAGCCCGCGGCCGCGCCGGTGGATGCGACCGTCTGCCAGCAGTTGTTTTCGGAGGTGCTCGCCAAGGGGACCATCCGTTTCGAATCCGGTCGTTCCAACCTCGACCCGGATTCGGCCGGCCTGCTCGATCATCTGGTCGAGATTGCGCTGCGTTGTCCGACCACCAATATCGAGGTCGCCGGACATACCGACACCGATGGCGACGGCGCCACGAACCAGGCCCTCTCCGAGAAGCGCGCCCAGGCCGTGGTGGATTATCTGGTGAAGGCTGGTCTGCCGGCGAGCCGGTTTGCCGCGGTCGGCTACGGCAGCACCCAGCCGGTCGCCGCCAACGACACCGATGATGGCAAGGCGCGCAATCGCCGCATCGAATTCGTCGTGAAGGAGCAACCATGATCTTTCTGGCGACATTTCACTGGAGCTGGCTCCTGGTCGCGCTGCTGTTGGGTTTTGCGATGGGCTGGATCGCAGTGGTTCATCGCGGTCACGGCGTCTCAAAGCGCCTCGCCCGTGGGTTGGCCGCTTTGGTTGCCGTCCTCCTTGCCGCGGCGCTGGCGCATGTGGTTCCGGGCCGGCCGGGTTATTGGCTCGACCTCGGCCTGATGATCTTCGCGCTCTATCTGATCGGCTGCGGCATCGGATCGTGGTTGCGTGACCGGGTGCTTCCCGGCCCCGCCAACGCAAGCTGAAGACGGCTTGAGATGGACGGCACGCTCGCAGCCCACTATCGGATGTTCGGCCGCTACAACACATGGGCCAATGGCCGATTGTTCGCGGCCGCAGGCCGCCTTTCGGTCCAGCAATACCGCGCCGATCGCAGCGCCTTCTTCAAATCCGTCCACGGCACCCTCAATCACCTCCTGGTGACGGACCGGGTCTGGATGCAGCGCTTGACAGGCAGGGGCGACGCGCCGGATCGCCTCGATACCATCCTGTATGAGACTTTAGACGAACTGCGCGCCGCGCGTGAGGCCGAGGACCGGCGGATTGTCGACTTTGTCGATAGCCTTGACGACATGCGCATCGCTGCGACGATCAAATATCACCGCGTCTCGTCGCCGCAGGAATTTGAGCAGCAAATGGCGCCCGCGCTGGCGCACTGGTTCAATCACCAGACCCATCACCGCGGACAGGTGCATGCGCTCTTAACCGGCCTCGTCGGTGAAGCGCCGGAGCTCGATCTGTTGTTTTTCCAGCGCCTAGCCGCCTGAGCAGATGCCTATATCGCGTGCAATGGGTGCTTTCCCGGGTCGGCTTGGAGCTTCTAATATGTTGAACGGGAAAGCTTATTAGCATGAAGCGAATTCCACTCCGGCGTAAAACAAGCTACCAGAGGGATCGGGACCGGAGCGGCCTTCGCATTTGCTCCGGATGTGTGCGCGAGACCGAGGTCTAGATGCTGGAACCAATACGCCGGGCGATTTCGTTTCTTCGCCACAGGCAAATCTTGCACAAGTTGGGCGTCGCGGTCAGCATCACCGTCATCGGCATCGCCTGCTATGTTCTTTATCGTATGCTGCGCGACATCGACACGTTCGAGGTCATCGAGGCGATCAAGAGCACCGAGCCCCGATCGATTGCGCTGGCGGCGCTGTTCGTGGCCGCGGGTTATTTCACGCTCACCTTCTACGATTTGTTCGCGGTCCGTGCGATTGGCCACAGCGACATCCCTTATCGCGTCAATGCGCTCGCGGCCTTCGCCAGCTATTCCATCGGGCACAATGTCGGCGCCAGTGTTTTTACCGGCGGGGCGGTGCGCTATCGGATCTATTCGGCCTGGGGGCTGAATGCGATCGATGTCGCCAAGATCTGCTTTATCGCCGGCCTGACGTTCTGGCTCGGCAACGCGGCGGTGCTCGGGATTGGCATCGCCTATCACCCGGAAGCCGCCTCGTCGATCGATCAACTGCCGTCCTGGCTCAACCGGGTGATCGCCGTCGCCATCATCATCTGCCTCGTCGCCTATGTGGTCTGGGTCTGGGTGCAGCCCCGCAATGTCGGACGTGGGCCATGGACGGTGGTATTGCCGGGCGGGCCGCTGACGCTGTTGCAGATCGCGATCGGCATCGTCGATCTCGGATTTTGCGCGCTGGCGATGTATACGCTGGTGCCGGACGAGCCCAATCTCGGCTTCGTCGTGGTCGCGGTGATCTTCGTCTCGGCGACGCTGCTCGGCTTTGCCAGCCATTCCCCCGGTGGCCTGGGGGTCTTCGACGCGGCCATGCTGGTCGGCCTGTGGCAGATGGACAAGGAAGACCTGCTCGCCGGGATGCTGTTATTCCGGCTGCTCTACTATATTGCCCCGTTCGTCATATCTGTAATCTTATTGACGTTTCGGGAGGTTATCATCGGCACCCGGTCGAAACGGTTGCGGCAGGCCGCGGCGGCAATGGCGGTGGAGCCACCACCCGAAGCCGTGTATGTCAGGGAGCGCAAGGACCCCGGAGCCTGACGTGACGGCCTGCCGGGATGAGATTGCGAATTTCGGAATCGGAACTTTAGCCCCATGGCAATAGACGATTCTCCCTCGTTCTTTTTCTCGCCGTGGCCCGACCGGTTGCGGCACTCGGCCATCATCCTGCTCGCCGCGGCGCTGGCGTTGTCGGCGGTGGTCGTGCTTGGCGAATTGTCGGTGCTGCGGGCCGCGGCGATCTTCGCCTGCATTGCCGCGGCCGCCCTGGTGCCATGGCGCCTGCACGACGCCAACATGTCGCGCGAGGATGTCCGCGGCGTCAATCCGGTCGAAGCCGGCGCTGTTGCCGCCGTCGTTTCCGGCATGCCGGATCCGGCCGTGCTGCTCGACCGCGCCGGCCGCGTCATTCACCTCAATGCGGCCGCGGCCCAGCTGGCGCCGGCCTTGCGCAAGAATGAACTCGCGCAATTTGCATTGCGCTCGCCGGAAATCATCACCGCTTTGCGTGAAGCGATCGCCACCACGGAAACGCGCCGCGCCACCTATCTCGATCATGCCCCGGTCGATCGCTGGATGGAGCTTGTCATCATCCCGGTGCCGGTGCCGACCCTGTTCGGCGGCACCGACAAGTGCATGCTGATGACCTTTCATGACCAGACGCCGCTGCGCCGGGTCGAGGAGATGCGGGCCGATTTCGTCGCCAATGCCAGCCACGAATTGCGCACCCCGTTGGCGGCGCTGTCCGGCTTCATCGATACGCTGCAAGGACCGGCCCGTGACGATACCAAGGCGCGCGAGCGCTTTCTCGGCATCATGCATAGCCAGGCAACGCGGATGGCGCGGTTGATCGACGATCTGTTGTCGCTGTCGCGGGTCGAACTGTCGGCCCATGTCCGCCCGGATACATTGGTCGATATCGTGCCCATCATCCGCCAGGTGGTCGACGGGCTGGAGCCGCTGGCGCGCGAACGCCAGGTCGATGTCAACGTCGATCTGCCGGAGACGCCGGCCTGGATCGCCGGCGACCGCGAGGAGCTGTTGCGGCTGTTTGAGAACCTGGTCGAGAATGCGCTGAAATATGGCGCCGCCGGCGGCAAGGTGATCGTCTCCCTGATCGCGGCGATGTCCAGCGAAGGCCAGCCGGAAGTGCGGGTTCTGGTCCGCGATTTCGGCCCGGGCATCGCCCCGGAGCACCTGCCGCGGCTGACCGAGCGGTTCTACCGGGTGGATGTCGGCGACAGCCGGGCCCAGGGTGGAACCGGGCTCGGACTATCGCTGGTGAAACATATCGTTAACCGCCATCGCGGCCGGCTTTTGATCGAAAGCGTGCTCAAAAATGGTGCGACTTTTACCACCTGTTTTCCCCAGGCCCGGGGCCCGGCATCGACCTGAAGCCAAACAATTTCAATGGCTTGGTCTTGTCATCCAGACGTCATCAAACCTTCGTAAAAGCGGCAACGACAGCTCCTAAACGGAGCGGCGTGAGCGCATTCGCTTACGAGATGGAGACCAGCAATGAATTTCGTGAAAACAATCGTCGCTGCCGGCCTGGTCGCCGCATCGACGTCGGCTTTTGCCGCCGACATCACTGGAGCGGGTGCGACGTTTCCGTTCCCGATCTATTCGAAATGGGCCGATGCCTACAAGAAAGAGACCGGCAACGGGCTGAACTATCAGTCGATCGGCTCCGGTGGCGGCATCAAGCAGATCGAAGCCAAGACCGTGACGTTCGGCGCGACCGACATGCCGCTGAAGGTCGATCAACTCGCCAAGGACGGCCTGATTCAATGGCCGATGGTGATGGGCGCGATCGTTCCCGTCGTCAATCTGGAAGGCGTCAAGCCGGGTGAAGTGGTGTTCGACGGCCAGACGCTCGCCGACATCTATCTCGGCAAGATCACCAAATGGGACGATCCGGCGATCAAGAAGCTCAATCCGAATGTGAAGCTGCCGACTGATGCGATCACCGTGGTCCGGCGTTCCGATGGATCGGGCACGACCTTCAACTTCACCGACTATCTCTCCAAGGTGAGCCCGGATTGGAAGGCCAAGGTCGGCTCCGGCACCGCGGTCGAATGGCCGGTTGGCGTCGGCGCCAAGGGCAACGAAGGCGTTTCCGGCAACATCGGTCAGACCAAGAATTCGATCGGCTATGTCGAATATGCTTATGCCAAGCAGAACAAGCTGACCTACACGGCGCTGGTCAACAAGGCCGGCAAGACCGTGCAGCCGACGGTTGCCTCGTTCCAGGCGGCGGCTTCGAACGCCGATTGGGCCAACGCTCCCGGCTATTACGTGATCCTCACCGACCAGCCGGGTGAACAGTCGTGGCCGATCACGGCTTCGACCTTCATCCTCATGCACAAGGAGCCGGCCGACAAGGCTGCCTCCGGGGAGGCCGTCAAGTTCTTCAAGTGGGCATTCGCCAATGGCGGCAAGATGGCCGAGGAACTCGATTACATCCCGATGCCGGATGCCGTGGTCAAGATGATCGAGAAGACCTGGTCGGCCGACATCAAGAGCTGATTGCGTCCTGCTGTGTTACCTGCCCGGATGCATCATATCCGGGCAGGTAACAACTTTCGGCCGGTTGCCTTCAGGAAGAATCAGCTTCATGACAAAGACCGCTATCGG
>CAVVLH010000102.1:0-36296 GCA_963748805.1 uncultured Alphaproteobacteria bacterium
GCTCCTTCCTCCTCCTCCCTCCCCTCCCTCTCTCTCTCTCTCTCTCTTCCTCTCTCTCCTTCTCTCTCTCTCTCTCTCTCTCTCTCTCTCTCTCTCTCTCTCTCTCTCCTCTCTCTCTCCCTCTCTCTCTCTCTCTCTCTCCCTCTCTCTCTCTCCCTCTCTCTCTCCTCCCTCTCTCTCTCTCTCTCCTCTCTCTCTCCTCTCTCTCTCTCTCCTCCTCCTCCTCCCTCTCTCTCTCTCTCTCTCCCTCTCTCTCTCCTCCCTCTCTCTCCCTCCTCCTCCTCCTCTCCCTCTCTCTCTCTCTCTCTCTCTCTCTCTCTCTCCCCATGGCCCATGGCCGATCATGCAGGACTTGGCGCCGTGCGCGAGCGCGCGCACCACATCCTGGCCGGAGCGGATGCCGCCGTCGAACATCACTTCCATTTTGCCGCCGATCGAATCGACGATTTCCGGCAAGGCCGCGATCGATGACGGCGCGCCGTCGAGCTGGCGGCCGCCATGATTGGATACGACGAGCGCCTGCGCGCCGGTCTTGACGGCTTCATTGGCGTCCTCGACATCGAGAATGCCTTTCAAAACCAGCTTGCCGGGCCAGATCGAGCGTATCCACTCGACATCCTTCCAGTTCAGCGTGGTATCGAATTGCGTTCCGATCCAGGTACCGAGCGCGGTGATGTCGTCGGTGCCCTTCAGATGACCGACCAGATTGCCGAAGGTACGACGCTTGCCGCGCAGCACACCGGCGACCCAGGCGGGCTTGGTGGCGAAATCGACCAGTTTCGACAGCGACCATTCCGGCGGCACCGTCATGCCGTTCTTGATGTCGGCGTGGCGCTGTCCGATCACTTGCAGATCGACGGTGAGCACCAGCGCGCTGCACTTGGCGGCGATGGCGCGCTCGATCAGCGCCTTGATGAAGCCGCGGTCCTTCATAACATAGAGCTGAAACCAGAACGGCTTGTCGACATTGGCGGCGACGTCCTCGATCGAGCAGATCGACATCGTGCTCAGCGTGTAGGGAATGCCGGCGGCCTGCGCGGCGCGGCAGGCATGAATTTCGCCGTCGCTATGTTGCATGCCGGTCAGGCCGACCGGCGCGAGGATCAGCGGCAAGGCCGCCGGTTCGCCCAGAATTTTCGTCGAGGTATCGCGCTTGGACACATCGACCAGGATACGCTGGCGCAATTTGATCGCCTGCAAATCTTCCCGGTTGGCGCGCAGGGTTTCCTCGGCATAGGAGCCGCGGTCGCAATAATCGAAAAATGCCTTCGGCACCTTCCGCATATGGCGCTGCCGCAGATCCTCAATGCAGGTAATGTGTTTCATGGACGTTTTCCGGCCCCAGTCAGTGCGGCAGATTTGACATTCGCCTCAGTATGGCCGCGAGTCCGCGAAGGCGAATGGCAAATCCAAAACCGCACTAAAATTCATATTTGCAAGTGTTCCTTTGGTTCTGACATTCGTAAACGAACTCGCGGCGATATGATACGAATGTCGGAACCGGGACGCTTGTACTTGTATTTGGCTCGTTGGCTGTCATCTACCACGGCTAGTGGTCCAGTTCTAACATTCGCATCCCTGCTCGGCAGCCACTTTTGCGAATGTTAGAACCGAGGCCGGCGCAACATCGCCTCTGGATAAGGACATCCCCATGACCCGACCGCATACGACGTCCTCCGGCGTCAAAAAGCCCGCCGAAAAGCAGCGCGACGAGGGGCTCGAAGAGGCTTTGGAAGAAGGGTTGGAGGAGACCTTCCCGGGCTCCGATCCGGTCAGCGTCACCCAGCCGGCCCCGTCAAAAGAAGACGGTCAAGCCAAGCGCAAGGGCTAAAGCGCTGCCGCCGGCTTGTGATTCGTAAATTTATTGTTGTAATATCAATCGGTTAGGTTCAAGGCCGGGGAACTGATCCGGAAATGATTCATCATATTTTTTGAAGTCATTTTAGCGGCGAAGGCATTATAACCGCCGCAACGTTAGCATGGGGCAGACGTCCGGCATCTCGGCCAAGATTGTTTGGACTTGGGCCTTGGAGATGCGGACAGGGGGTTAAATGAGCCGCAAATATTTCGGAACGGACGGGATTCGGGGCCTCGCCAATGGCCTGATCACGCCTGAGCTGGCGCTGAAAGTAGGGCAGGCGGCCGGGCTGGTGTTTCAGCGCGGCGATCACCGCCATCGCGTCGTCATCGGCAAGGATACCCGTCTGTCCGGCTACATGATCGAAACCGCCATGGTGGCGGGCTTCACTTCGGTCGGCATGGACGTGCTGCTGCTCGGCCCGATGCCGACGCCGGCGGTCGCGATGTTGACCAAGTCGATGCGTGCCGATCTCGGGGTGATGATTTCAGCCTCCCACAATCTGTTCGAAGACAACGGCATCAAGCTGTTCGGCCCGCAGGGCTTCAAGCTGTCCGACGACGTCGAAAAGCAGATCGAGCAGTTGCTGGATGAATCGCTCGACCGGCGGCTGGCGCAAAGCGCGAGCCTCGGACGCGCCCGCCGCATCGACGGCGTACACGACCGTTACATCGAATTCGCCAAGCGCACGCTGCCGCGCGAACTCTCGCTCGAGGGTCTGCGCGTCGTGGTCGATTGCGCCAACGGCGCCGCCTACAAGGTCGTGCCGGAAGCGCTGTGGGAACTCGGCGCCGATGTCATCTCTATCGGGGTCGAGCCCGACGGCTTCAACATCAACAAGGAATGCGGTTCGACGGCGCCGGAAGCCTTGAGCCGCAAGGTGCGCGAATTGCGCGCCGACATCGGCATCGCACTCGATGGCGACGCCGATCGGGTGATCCTGGTCGACGAGCGCGGACATCTGGTCGATGGCGATCAACTGCTGGCCGTGATCGCGCAAAGCTGGAAGGACGACGGCCGCCTGGCAAAGCCCGGTATCGTCGCCACCGTGATGTCGAATCTCGGCCTCGAACGCTTCCTCGAAGATATCGGCATCGAACTCATTCGCACGCCGGTGGGCGATCGCTATGTGCTCGAGCGGATGCTCGCCGGCGGCTACAATCTCGGCGGCGAACCGTCCGGCCATATCATCCTGTCGGACTACGCGACCACTGGTGATGGCTTCGTCGCCGCGCTTCAGGTCTTGGCTGTCGTGCAGAAACTTCGTCGTCCGGTGTCTGAAGTTTGCCGCCGCTTCGATCCGCTGCCGCAGATCCTCAAGAACGTGCGTTATCGCTCAGGCAAGCCGCTCGACAATGCCGACGTCAAGTCCGCGATTGTTGCCGGCGAGAAACGGCTCAACGGCCACGGCCGTCTTTTGGTGCGATCGTCCGGAACCGAACCCGTGATCCGCGTGATGGGCGAGGGCGACGATCGCCTGCTGGTCGAGGAAGTTGTCGACCACATTGTTTCGGCGCTCGGCCAGGCCGCGGCCTGAGGCGGCGCAGCGGGCGCATCGCAGCCATTTTTTAATGACGGTGGTCGCAAGGACACCCTCGGCGTAGGAAATGCGCATTGCATGGTGCCTTGCCGGGAATGATTCCTTGAACAAGTCTGTTATCGTCTCCGATGAAACAATGACCGAGCCGGTCATTGTCGAGCCCGCGTCGCTGAAGGCAGCCGCCGCGGCCGGCCCGGCCTATGTCGTGCTCATCGGCATCAGTTTCTCGCACTTCCTCAACGACACGATGCAGTCCCTGATCGCATCGGTGTATCCGATCCTGAAGGACAACTATGCGCTCGACTTCGCGCAGATCGGATTGATCACGCTGGCGTTCCAGTTCACGGCCTCGCTGTTGCAGCCGCTGGTCGGACATTTCACCGACAAGAAGGCGCAGCCGTTCTCGCTGGCGATCGGCATGTCCTCGACCTTCTTCGGTCTCTTGCTGCTCAGCGTCGCCCATCAATATTCGGTCATCCTGATGGCGGCCGCGCTGATCGGCCTCGGCTCCGCGGTGTTTCATCCGGAATCGGCGCGCATCGCCCGGCTGGCTTCCGGCGGCCGCTACGGCTTTGCGCAATCGGTGTTCCAGCTCGGCGGCAGCTTCGGTACCTCGATGGGGCCGGTGCTCGCGGCCTTGATAGTCGTTCCCTTCGGCCAGCCCTCAATCGCCTGGTTCTCCTCGATCGCATTTCTCGCGATCGTCGTGCTGTGGCGGATCGGCCGATGGTACAAGCCGCAGATCAAAGCCAAAAAGATGGCTGCGACGCCTACGCATCCGGACGCGCCGTCTCAGCGCGGGGTCCTGATCGCGCTCGCGGTACTGGTGATGCTGCTGTTCTCGAAGCAGCTCTACGTTTCGAGCCTGTCGAGCTACTATATCTTCTATCTGATCGACCGCTTCGGCGTCTCGACCCAGGCGGCTCAGCTTTATCTGTTCATCTTCCTTGCGGCGAACGCGGTTGGCGCATTCTTCGGCGGGCCGTTGGGAGATCGTTTCGGGCGCAAGATCGTCATCTGGTTCTCGATCGTCGGCGCGCTGCCGTTCACACTGGCGCTGCCTTATGTGGGGCTGGCTGCGAGCGCGGTTCTGACCGTGATCATCGGCCTCATCATTTCCTCGACGACGTCGTCGATCATCGTGTTCGCGCAGGAATTGGTGCCGCACCGGTTCGGCATGATCTCCGGCGTGTTCTTCGGCGTTGCCTTCGGCATCGGCGGTCTGGGTGCTGCGGTTCTCGGCAAGCTCGCCGACCACACCAGCATCGCTTTCGTATATCAGATCTGTTCGTTCCTGCCGGCGATCGGACTGCTCGCCGTGTTCCTGCCGAAGATGCCGCAAGCGGCGAAATAGCGAATAGGGAGTGGCGAGCCGCAAGTGGTGATCGTCTATTCGCTACTCACCATTCGCTACTCGCGCCAATTTTCATTCACACATCATTAGCACTTGTGACGACGCTCGCCGTTTTTGCGCGAGTGAAACTTTCAGCTGCGGTTTTGTTCGCGAATTATCAACCTTAAAAATTAGGGTTAAGCGGCGCTTAAGCATTTGGTGCCATCGTCCTGGACGTGAGTTTTAGACGTGGGGCCGTTTGCCTCACCGGCCAAAAGGACGAGACCGATGCGTAGTGTGAAGTTTATTGTTGTCGCCGGAGCGGCATACTTGTTGTCGTCGATGGCTTTCGCCGCGGACATGGCGATTGCGCCCCCACCGATGGGCTATGCTCCGCCGCCAGCCGACTTCGGCGGTTGGTATCTGCGCGGCGACATCGGATTTAGCAACCAGCGCGTCGACAGCATTCGCAACACCAATCCCGCGCTCTATACCAACCTGACTTCGTTCCAGGAAAAGACCGGATTTGACACCGGCGGCATCTACCAGATCGGCGCCGGCTATCAGTTCAATCACTGGTTCCGTGTCGACGTGACCGGCGAGTACCGCGGCAACACCAACTTCCACGGCCTCGACCTGACCAGCTTCCCCAACGGTGGAGCCCCGGGCTTCGGCTCGGATGTTTACAACGCGCAAAAGTCCGAATGGCTGTTCCTCGCCAACGCCTATGCCGATCTCGGCACCTGGTATTGCATCACGCCCTATGTCGGCGCCGGCATCGGTACCGCGCGGGTGTCGATTGCCAACTTCACCGACTCGGGCGTTGCCACGCTGCCTCCGGCGTTCGGCGGCGTTGGTCCGAGTCTGGTGTCGGCTGCAACGGGTTCGCAGTGGAACTTCGCCTGGGCCTTGCATGCGGGTCTGGCCTACAAGGTCAATCCGAACATGACGGTCGAACTCGGCTACAGCTATGTCGATCTCGGCAATGGCACGACTGGGGTGGACAGCACCTTCGATCACTCGGCAGGCGGGCACGTCTTCCAGTTCCACAACATCACTTCGCAGGACGTGAAACTCGGCGTGCGCTGGAATCTCGACAGCCCGCCGGTCTACATGCCGCCGCCGCTCGTCACCAAGGGCTGATCGAGCCTGAATTAACTTCTCTTGACGGCGCGGGATGTCTCCCGCGCCGTTTTGCTTTGGGCGCGGCGTGATCTTCGAAAAACGGCTGCCGGTTTTCGGACAAGATCTTGCCAATCAAGCGCGCCTGAAAACGATTGATTAAGGTTAACGGGCGATGATCACGCCAGGTCAGAAAGTGTGGATGGGAGTGGTCGATGCGTAGAGTCCTGTTGGCGGTGGCGATGTTGGCGATCTCGGCGAGCGCGCAAGCTGCGGACATGCCCGACTTCCTTCGTGGCTCACTGGGCGGCTCCGTCGCGACCACCAACTGGCAGGGATTCTACGCCGGCGGTCAGGGTGCTTACGGGACTTCCAGCGAGAATTTCAACGGCTCAACCACCAGCATGCTGAATGCGCTGATCTCGAATTTAACTGTATCGGAGACTGGAATAGGACAGTCCAACCTTCAACTTGGCAAAGTGTCGTCGCATATGTGGGGGTACGGCGCATTCGGCGGTTACAACTCGCAATGGGATGATGTCGTTCTGGGACTTGAGGCATCCTATATACACGGCAAAATGGGCGGCTCGGCCACGGCGCAGGAAGCCTTCACGACCTCGGTGCCGCTTTCGGACAGTCTATTTCATTCCGTTTCTGCCAGCTCTGCATCGCAAATCGCCATCAGTGATATGGCCACCTTCAGAGGCCGTGCCGGTTATGCATTCGGCTGCTTCCTGCCTTATGTATTCGGCGGCCTGGCGCTAGGGAACGCCAGCATCGGGCAAACTGTAACCGTCAAGGACGCTGTCAGCACAACCCTTCTTGGAAATTACACCGCGTTACAGCCATTATCCGCTACCAATGTCACCGCCGATCACATGATCTACGGTTACACGATGGGTCTCGGCATCGATATCAAGTTGGTCGGTGGCTTGTTCATGCGTGCCGAGTGGGAATATGTGCGCTTCGTCGATCAGGTCGAAACCAATGTCAACACGGTGCGCGCCGGACTCGGCTACAAGTTCTGATTCCCTCCCGGCTGGTCGACCATGATTGACATCATGGATTGCGCTTGCTGCTGTGTCGCTCTCTCGGCGAGGGCGGCGGATGATGAAGATTTACGGCGACACTAATTCGGGCAATTGCCTGAAGGTGAAATGGGTTTGCGACCGCCTGGGCCTGCCCTACACCTGGATTCCAGTCGACATCCTGAAGCAGGAAAGTCGGACCTCGCGATTTCTCAAACTCAACACTGCGGGGCAGGTGCCCGTCGTCGACTTCGAGGATGGCCGCGTGCTCGCGCAGTCTAACGCCATCATTCGCTATCTCGCCCGCGGCAGCGACCTCATTCCGTCCGATGCCTTTGCCGCTGCCAAGATGGATGAATGGCTGTTCTGGGAACAGTACAGCCATGAACCTTATATCGCGGGCTGCCGTTTCCAGATGGTGTATCTGGGCCGGCCCGCCTCTGAGCTTGATCCCGACAAGGTCAAACGCGGCTACGCGGCGCTGACGCGTATGGACCACGAACTTGCGTCGAGCAGGTATTTCGTCGGTGATACGCTGACGCTCGCGGATATCGCCTTGTTGGCCTATACGCGTGTCGCGCACGAAGGCGGCTTTCATCTCGACGATTATGTTTCGCTGCGGCGCTGGATCGGCGAGGCCGAAAAATCCTTGGGTCTGCCTGCCTTGCGCCGATAAGTGTGCCGGAATCGCGCTTTGGTTTTGCCGCAGTTTTGACCGCTCGATGAAGCGGCCGTTGCGAACGTTACGAAAATCAATGCCGCCGTTTGATCTCCTTAACGCACGATAAACTAATCAGGCCATCGGTAATTCTTCCGAGGAACGATCCGTGACACGTTGGCGTCTGTCCGGCGCGGATAACCTTGGGGATGCCATATGAAGAGCTATTCGATCGTCCGGATCGGCGATGACTATGTCGTGCGCGCCGATGACAAGAATATCCTAAAAGTCGGAAGCCGCCGCCGCGCGGTGCAACTCGTGACCGAAGCGGCCGAACTGCTGAATGCGCAGCCAGCGTCGGCATCCGATGCGGAGCCGTCGGCGCTGGAGCGAGATGAAGTTTCTTGACGATTTAGGATGATTGCCCTATTCACGACGGCGGGACACCTCCCCCCAACGGGAGGCTCGCTATCTGGAAGGGTAGATCATGACTGCAGCGAAGCCCGCTTCGCGGCCTCACGTGCCGCATTTTTCTTCCGGCCCTTGCGCCAAGCGCCCCGGCTGGACCCCGCAAAATCTCAAGGACGCAGCCCTTGGCCGTTCGCATCGCGCGAAAATCGGTAAGGAAAAGCTGAAACGCGCCATTGATCTGACGCGCGAAGTGCTTGAAGTGCCCGCCGATTACCGGATCGGTATCGTTCCGGCCTCCGACACCGGCGCCGTCGAAATGGCGCTGTGGTCGCTGCTCGGCGCGCGGCCCGTCACCACGCTGTCGTGGGAATCCTTCGGCGAAGGATGGACAAGCGATATCCTGAATCAGCTAAAGCTCAAGGACGTGACCAAGCTCGCCGTCGGCTACGGTGAACTTCCCGATCTTTCCAAGGTCGATCCAGCGTCCGATATCGTCTTCACCTGGAACGGCACGACATCAGGCGTTCGCGTCCCCAATGCCGACTGGATCAGCGCCAGGCGCGAGGGCCTTGCGATCTGCGACGCCACCTCGGCGGCGTTTGCGCAAGCTTTGGATTGGCCGAAGCTCGATGTCGTGACTTTCTCCTGGCAGAAGGCGCTGGGCGGCGAGGCCGGACACGGCATGCTGGTGCTGAGCCCGCGCGCGGTCGAGCGGCTCGAGAGCTACAAGCCGGCGTGGCCGTTGCCGAAGATTTTCCGCATGACCAAAGGCGGCAAGCTCAACGAAGGCATCTTTGTCGGCGAGACCATCAATACGCCGTCGATGCTTTGCGTCGAGGATTATCTCGACGCGTTGAACTGGGCCAAGTCGGTCGGCGGCCTCAAGGCACTGATGGCGCGCGCGGACAAAAATCTTAAAGTGCTCGCCGACTGGCAGGCCAAAACGCCCTGGATCGATTTTCTCGCGAGCACGCCGGCAATCCGCTCCAATACCTCGGTGTGCATGAAGGTGACCGATCCCGCGATCGCCTCGCTGACTTCGGACGCGCAGATCGACTTCATCAAGAAGATGGTCGGTCTGGTCGAGAAGGAAGGCGCCGGCTACGATTTCGCGGGTCATCGTGATGCGCCGGCAGGCTTGCGTATCTGGTGCGGCGCCACGATCGAGGCGAACGACATTGCGCTTTTGACGCAGTGGATCGACTGGGCCTTTACTGAGACCAAGGCGCAGCTTCCGAAGGCGGCGTGATTTCTTACCCTCTCCCCTTGCGGGAGAGGGTGCTGAAGCGGCGT
The DNA here is from genome assembly GCA_963748805.1 of uncultured Alphaproteobacteria bacterium. Taxonomy (GTDB): domain Bacteria; phylum Pseudomonadota; class Alphaproteobacteria; order Rhizobiales; family Xanthobacteraceae; genus Bradyrhizobium. Next base: position 9,244 of record CAVVLH010000102.1, read on the forward strand.
AGCCGCGAAGCGGGTGAGGGGTCCTCACGAGCCCTTACCCCTCACCTACCTCAATCCCGCTTTGCTCGATTTCCGCCACCCTCTCCCACAAAGGGAGAGGGTTCGTGGCACACCCCGAATTCTGCTTTCAGGATCGAACCATGACAAAACCCAAAGTGCTGATTTCCGACGCGCTGTCGCCGGCCGCGGTGCAGATATTCAAGGACCGTGGCATCGAGGTCGACTTCCAGCCCACCCTCGGCAAGGACAAGGACAAGCTCGCCGCAATCATCGGCGACTATGACGGTCTTGCCATCCGTTCGGCGACCAAGGCAACGGCGAAGATCATCGAGAAGGCCTCAAGGCTGAAGGTGATCGGTCGCGCCGGCATCGGCGTCGACAATGTCGAGATACCGGCGGCGACCGCCAAGGGCATCATCGTGATGAACACGCCGTTCGGCAATTCGATCACGACCGCCGAGCACGCAATCACCTTGATGCTGGCGCTGGCGCGTGAAATTCCCCAGGCCGATGCGTCGACGCAAGCCGGAAAATGGGAAAAGAACCGCTTCATGGGCGTCGAAATCACCGGCAAGACGTTGGGTGTGATCGGCTGCGGCAACATCGGCTCGATTGTTGCCGATCGCGCGTTAGGTTTGCGCATGAAGGTGGTCGCGTTCGATCCGTTCCTGTCGCCGGAGCGGGCCAAGGACATCGGCGTGGAGAAGGTCGAACTCGACGAGTTGTTCAAGCGTGCCGATTTTATCACGCTGCACACGCCATTGACCGACAAGACCCGCAACATCATCGATGCGGCGGCGCTCGCGAAAATGAAAAAAGGCGTCCGGATCGTCAACTGCGCACGCGGCGGACTGGTCGACGAGCAGGCGCTGGTCGATGCGCTGAATTCCAAGCAGGTGGCGGGAGCCGCTTTCGACGTGTTCGTCGAGGAACCGGCGACCTCGAACGTCCTGTTCGGCCATCCCAACGTGATCTGCACGCCGCATCTTGGCGCCGCCACCACCGAAGCGCAGGAGAATGTCGCGCTTCAGGTCGCCGAGCAGATGTCCGACTATCTGTTGCACGGGGCGATCTCGAATGCGGTCAACTTTCCCTCGATCACGGCGGAAGAAGCGCCCAAGCTGAGGCCGTTCATCGAACTCGCCGAGAAGCTGGGTTCATTTGCCGGCCAGTTGACCGAGACCGGCATCGCCAAGGTGCAGATCACCTATGAGGGGCACGTCGCCGAGATGAAGATCAAGGCGCTGACCTCGGCGGTACTATCCGGCCTGCTGCGGCCGATGCTGGGCGACGTCAACGTGGTGTCGGCGCCGGCGGTTGCCAAGGAACGGGGCATGGTGGTCGACGAAGTCGTGCGCGCGGCGCAGAGCGATTACGAAAGCCTGATCACGGTTACCGTGACCACCGAGCGGCAGGAACGCTCGGTATCGGGCACGGTCTATGCCGACGGCAAGCCGCGGCTGGTCGACATCAAGGGTATCCGGGTCGATGCCGAATTCGGCAAGTCGATGATCTACGTCACCAATGAGGACAAGCCGGGCTTCATCGGCCATTTTGCCAGCCTGCTTGGCGATGCCAAAATCAACATCGCGACCTTCCATCTCGGCCGCAACAAGCAGGGCGGAGACGCGATTGCGCTGGTTGAGATCGACGGCGCGGTGCCGGCCGATGTTCTGTCCAAGGTGCAGGCGCTGCCGCAGGTGAAGCAGGCGAAGGCGTTGGCGTTCTAAAGCGCAATGAGATTTGGTTGAATCGTCATCGCGCTTCAGTTCTTTGATCAAGCATGATCTTTTCGGAAAAAGCGCTTCCCACTTTTCCGGATCATGCTTTAGGTCGCCGAGGCCTTGCGCGAGGCGATCACGACGCCGGCGAGCACCATGATGTAGCCGGCGAGATGAAACAGCCGCGGTTCTTCGCCAAGCAGAAGGACCGCCATGACCGAGCCGAACACCGGCACCAGATGGAAAAACGGCGCGGCGCGGTTCGGGCCGATCGCCGCAATGCCGCGGTTGAAAAACAGATAGGCCAGCGTCGAGGGAAAGATCACGACGTAAACCACCGTCATCATCGTGGTTGCGTCGAATTGCAGGCGGATGCCGTTGGCATATTCCCAGATCGAGGGCGGCAGCAATAATAGCGCGCCGCAGGCCATTGTGAAGCAGATCAGTGACAATTGGTGCGTTACCGGCCGGCGCAGCATCAGTGCGGAATAGAGACCGAAAGCGACCAGCGCGCCGGTCATCATGAGGTCACCGAGATTGAAGCGGATGGCGGCAAGCGCGGAAGGGTCGCCGCGCAAGATGATGGTGAGAACGCCGAGCAGCGACAATGCAATCCCGGCAAGCTGCGCCCAAGTCAGTTTGATGCCGAACAGGACGAGCGCCCATAGCGCGATAAACAACGGCCCGGATGACTGGATCAGCAGCGCGTTGAGCGCCTGGGTAAATTGCAGGCCCCAATAGGACAGCGCGTTGTTGAGAGCAAAACCCGTTGTCGCCAGCGCCAGCATGAGCGGAAGATGCCGACGCAGCACCGGCCAATCCCTGTTCAGATGCGGCCAGGCGAATGGCAGCAGCATCAGGCAGGACCCGATCCATCGGATGCACGACAGCGTCATCGGCGGCACGTGGCCGGCGACGTAACGGCCAAGCACGATATTGCCGGCCCAGAACAGCGCCGCCAGACTTAGGAGCAGATAGGGCTGGTGGTTGAGCCAACGGATGGGATCGAACGATGGCGGCTCGCTTGCGCTCATCTTGATGCCGCGGGCGGTTTTCGTGACGCGACGAAGACGCCTGTCAGTACCAACGCAAAGCCGATGAAGTGAAAAGCCTGCGGTCGCTCGCCGAGAAAAACGATCGCCATCACCGAGCCGAAGACCGGCACGACGTGAAAGAACGGCGAGGTGCGATTGGCGCCGATCAGATGGATGCTACGATTGTAGCAGAGATAAGCGATCGTGGAGGGAAAGACCGCGACGTAAAGCACCGACAAGAGATTCGTGAAGTTGATCTGCATGACGGGGCGAAAGATCAATTCGAGGATCAGCGGCGGAACGAGCCACGCCGCGCCGCAGGCGAATGTGAAAGCCAGGAATGACAGGTCATGAATGGCCGGCCGCTTGACCGACATCACGGAATAGAGCCCGAAGATCAACAGCGCAGCGGTGAAGATGAGATCGCCCCGGTTGAAATCGATCGCCGTAATAGTGGTGAGGTCGCCGTGCAACAGGATCACCAGCACGCCGGTCAGCGACACCGCGATACCGACTGCCTGCGCCAGCGTCAGCCTGATCCCGAGCAGGATCAGCGACCAGCCCGCGACGAACAGCGGTCCTGCGGATTGCAGCAGCAGCGTGTTCAGCGCCTGGGTATGCTCGAGCGCCCAGTATTGCAGGGCGTTGAAGCCGGCAATACCGGTCAGCGACAGGAAGATCATCAGGCCGAGCCTGGCGCGGATCGCGCCCCAATCGCGCTTGAGATGTTTCCACGCAAAAGGAAGGACGATCAGAAATCCGATCGACCAGCGCAGGAAGGCTAGCGTCACCGGCGGAATGTGACCGGCGGCCAGCCGGCCGACGATGGCATTGCCGGCCCAGCACAAAGCAGCGATCCCAAGCAGCGCATAGGGCTGGTTGGCAAGCCAGTTGCGAGGTTCATCGGAGACCTGATCGGAAGCGGACATGCGGCTGATGTGTTGCAGGAATCACGACGCCGCGGCTTGGCCCGGCACGATAGCGCGGCGGTAAGAATCCTTGCCCGCCTGCTTCAAAGACACGGATTTTCGCGAGCCATCAATGCTGCCGGATGCATCGCGACCATGCGTGCATCACCACATTGGAGACCGCTGAGATCGGCGTGACCGGGATGATGCGATCCGGATCGTAATGCAGCGTCTTGTAGAGGCTGAGATTGAAGGGGTGCCTTGCGCGATCATCGCGAGCGTGATGCCGGCCTTCTCGACCTGTTCCATGGCAAGGCCGCCGCCGGCGCCAGGCTTGAGTTCGACGATGATTTTTTGGCCGATGTTCCTGGACATGGCCTCCGCGACGATGGTGATCGGCCAGTCGGGACGGGGTGCTGCTGGTGGCGTCGTGCCGATCAGACATGCGAGCAGGCCGCCCAACACGGCCAGTCTGAATTCCTCGGCATGCGGTCTCCAAAATGGAGGTCTCGCGACAGAATCCGGCCATGCGCCGCAGGCCCCGATAGCAGTGACCCTTGCGGCCAAAGCCCAGGGAACGGCCGCCCAATCTGCCTTGGCGCCGCCTCAATAGGGAGGAGGTTTTGAACCATGCCTGGGGCAGAGTCCGAGGGGCGCATATTTTTGGGGGATATCAATGGGTTGATGGGCCTTCTTGGGATGAAATAAAGCGCCTTCTTGCTTGCGTCGGTAGCCCGCATCCTTTATCCGATGGTGTGCCTCGCATGCGACTGGCCCCGGGCATGCCCTGGATGCTGATCCAATGGGCCAAGACCGGTTTTTCGAACAGATCATGCCTGACCAAACAGGGTTGCAGAGGGAATAGCTGCGGATGGGGAATGTCGTCGTCGTCGGCGCCCAATGGGGCGACGAGGGAAAGGGCAAGATTGTCGACTGGTTGTCGGAGCAGGCCGATATCGTCGTGCGTTTTCAGGGTGGTCACAATGCCGGCCATACGCTCGTCATCAACGGCGAGACCTACAAGCTGGCGCTGTTGCCGTCTGGCGTTCTGCGGCCCTCGAAGCTCGCGGTGATCGGTAACGGCGTGGTGTTCGACCCGCAGGCATTCCTCGACGAGGTGACGAAGCTGAAGGGGCAGGGCGTTGCGATCAGCCCGGAGAATCTTAGGGTCGCCGAAAACGTCACGCTGATCCTGCCGCTGCACCGCGAACTCGATGCGCTTCGGGAATCCTCCAACGCCGGCACCGCGATCGGCACCACGCGGCGCGGCATCGGACCTGCCTATGAGGACAAGGTTGGCCGGCGTGCGATTCGCCTGATGGATCTCGCCGATCTCGATACGCTGCCGCACAAGATCGACCGGTTGCTGGCGCATCACAATGCGCTGCGCCGCGGCCTCAATCTGGCAGAGATCGACGGCAAACAGATGCTGCGGGATTTGACGGCGCTAGCGCCGCAGCTCTTGCCCTATGCCGAAACCGTATGGCGGCTGCTCGACATCAAACGGCGCGAGGGCAAGCGCATCTTGTTCGAGGGCGCGCAGGGCGCGCTGCTCGACGTCGATCACGGCACCTATCCCTACGTCACTTCTTCCAACACCGTTGCGGCGCAGGCCGCGACCGGCACCGGCATGGGGCCGGGTGCAGTCGGTTACGTGCTCGGAATCTGCAAGGCCTATACGACACGGGTCGGCCAGGGCCCGTTTCCGACCGAATTGCATGATGAGATCGGCGAAGAGATCGGTCGCCGCGGCAAGGAATTCGGCGTCAACACCGGGCGCAAGCGCCGTTGCGGCTGGTTCGACGCGGTGCTGGTGCGTCAGACCGTGCGCACCTGTGGCATCAACGGCCTGGCGCTGACCAAGCTCGACATCCTCGATGGCTTTGACAGCATCGAGGTCTGCACCGGCTATCTCCTGGACGGTAAGGAAATCGACCATTTACCGGCCGGCGAGGGCGCCCAGGCCCGGGTCAAGCCGATCTATGAGACGATCGAAGGCTGGAAGGAGCCCACCGCCAACGCCCGCTCCTGGGCGGACCTGCCGGCGCAGGCGATCAAATATGTCCGCCGTGTGGAGGAATTGGTGGGTTGTCCAATTGCGTTGCTTTCCACAAGTCCCGAACGCGAGGATACTATCCTGGTGCAGAATCCGTTCGAGGCTTGACGAGATTAACGAGATATTACCGCAGAGCGTGGATTGTTGAGTTGAGATGGCTGACTACTACCCGCTGATTGCCCGCGCCATCGCCGGACTGGACCCCAGTGCTCCCGGCGAAAGCCGCCGTGCGCTCTATGAGCGGGCGCGAGCGGCATTGATCGCGCAGCTCCGCAGTGTCGAGCCGCCACTCAGCGAGTCCGAAATTACCCGCGAGCGGCTTTCGCTGGAAGAAGCCGTCCGCAAGGTGGAATCCGAAGCCGCCCAGCGGGCGCGCGAGGCATCACGCGGAGCAGGCGACCCGACGCGCACCCCTTCCAGGGCCAGCACGGCGTTGCGTGCCAATTCCCGTCCCGGCGCGCGGCCGGGAGACGCTGCGCCGAACACGGCAGCGCCACCACCACCACGCCCGCGGCAACCCGCGCCGCCGCCGTTGCCGCGCAACGATCGGCCGCCGCTCGGCCAGGAAACCCGGCAAGAAACCCGGCAGGAAGACCGGCCGGATCAGTGGCAGGCGCGCAGCGCCCGTCCCGAGCCGCCGCGCCAGCCGCAGGTTTCGATGCAGGATCCGCAACTGCCGCCGACGCGTGAGCAGCGGTCAGCGTCACGCCGCGGACCGGACGCCCCCCCTCCCGAACCGCCGGGCGTCCGCGGCTTTCGCGACATCACCGCCGATGCCGATGATCTTGGCCGCGCCGCGGCGCAAGCGAGCCGCGCGGCGCGGAAAACCTATGCCAACGTACCGTCGCCGTCACCCGAGTTCGACCGGCTCGAACCGGTCATGGAAGACCGCGACTTCGATTCCGAGGCGCCTTATTCGTACGACGAGTTTGCCGCAGAAGCCGAGCGCTACGCCCCGCCGCAGCCATCCTCATCGCGCCCGCGGATCGCGCCCGGCCGCGGAGATGAACCGAAGCGGGGGACCATATTTCCGTTCAAGAGCGCGATTGCGGTCGGCATCGTTCTGATTCTGGTCGGCGCGGCGATCCTGTGGGGCAAGTCGGTCGTCAGCACGGTGAGCGGCTTGTTCAAATCCTCGCCAACCGTCGTCGAGGCTCCCAAGGATCCCAGTGCCCCCGGCACCAAACCGAAGATTACCGACCGCGTGGGACAGCCGTCGTCGAGCGATCAACTGGCGCCGGTGGCACAGAAGGTCGTGCTGTATGACGAGGATCCTTCCGATCCCAAGGGCAAGCAATATGTCGGCTCCGTGATCTGGCGGACCGAGCCGATCAAGGCCACCGGCAACCAGAAAGCCGACATCGCGGTCCGCGCCGACATCGAGATTCCCGATCGCAAGTTCAAGATGACGATGTCGTTCCGCCGCAACACCGATACATCACTGCCGGCGAGCCACACGGCGGAATTGACCTTCATTCTGCCGCCGGATTTCTCCGGCGGCGGCGTCAGCAACGTGCCGGGCATCCTGATGAAGTCCAACGAGCAGGCCCGCGGCACGCCGCTCGCAGGCCTTGCCGTCAAGGTCACCGACGGATTCTTCCTGGTCGGCCTGTCGAATGTCGAGGCCGACCGCTCGCGCAACATGCAACTGTTGAAAGAGCGCTCCTGGTTCGATGTGCCGTTGGTCTATGTCAATCAGCGCCGCGCCATCATCGCCATCGAGAAGGGCGCTCCGGGCGAGCGCGCCTTCAACGACGCCTTCGCAGCCTGGGGCGAGTAGTCGAGGTCACCAGTGCGGCGAATTTGAAGTTCCTATCAGTTTCGCCGCGAGTCCATCATAGGAACTTCAAATTCAAAGCCGCCCTGGTATCAATAAGGTTGCTAGAGCTCCTTTGATTCCGAAGTTCGTAAACGTGGGGCCGCAATATGATACGAACTTCGGAATCGGAGCTCTAGATGAAGCGCTATCTGATCTTCGCCGTACTCGGGCCGTTGTTCGGCGGCTTCCTGCTTCTTCTCGCAACCACGGTGATGTCCGGCTACTGGAGCCATCCGCCGAGCCTGTCGGAGGCGGGCAAGCTGCTCACTGTGTTTGCCAGGACATTGCAGTATTCCTACCTGTTCGGCCTGTTGCCGGCGCTGATGCTCGGCGCCGTCGACGATATCGTATTTCACATCAAGCGAATTGGACCTCACCTACGTCTGTTGATCGTCGGCGGGATCGGCTTTGCGGCGGCCGAGCTGCTTTACGGATCGCGGGGGCCGGACAGCGGCATTCTGCAATTCGTTCTTTATGGTCTGGTCGGCTTTGTTCCCGGAGCGGTGTCGTCGGGCCTGGCTCATTATCTCATCGACCGGCCGATCAAGGCGGCGCTGCCGGCCTGAGACGGCTCTTGCGCCGATCCCGTGCGCACCCATCTGATGGGCATGGTGAACGAAGAAATCATTTCTCCCTCTGATGCGCGTTTCAGCGCCTCGCGCGGCGGGTTCCGCGCCGGCCGGCCGCGAGGTCCTGTGCAAGGTCCTGTAATCGACCAGGAAGGCCGCGAGATTCCGGCCAGTTCACTGCGCGATGGCTTGCGCCAGTTCCAGTTCGACTTCGGCCATTCCAGCGCCAATCCCTTTGGCAATCTCACCCACGAGCAGCGTCTGGCGCGGTTTGAGATGCTGGCCAAGCTGCTCGACGTCGCTTTCATTCTGCCAGGTACAAAAATCCGTTACGGGGTCGACGGCATCATCAGATTGATCCCGGTCGTCGGCGATGTTCTGGCGACCGCCTTCGCGCTGTGGCTGGTGCGGGAGGCGCGTGCGCTGGGCGCGCCGTGGCATGTCACCGCGCGGATGCTCGGCAACGTCGCGGTCGATGGTGTGGTGGGATTGGTGCCCCTGGCGGGCGATGCGTTTGACGTGCTGTTTCGCGCCAATATGCGCAACGTGCGGCTATTGCGGCGCTGGCTGGACAAGCAGCCGCGGTAGATCGCGGCCGCTGATATCAACTTGGTAACCCTGAAAAGTTAAGCGGCCTTTTCGTCCGTCTTGGCGTCGGCAGCCACCGGCTCAGGCGCACGGGGACGGCGCTCCAGCGGGAAATCCTGGCTCTCATAGAGCGTGCGAATGCCGACCTGATCGAAGCGGGCCTCGTCAACTTGCAAGTAAGCGCCGTTCAACAAATCCGCCGGCAATTCCTCGATCGCGAAACGAACCGCTTCGGCCGCGGTGCCAAATCGCCGATAGGCGAAGCCCGCCCGCTTTTTCTTGCGGATGGCGGCTGGAAACAATTCGGCAGCAGTATTGAAGCTGAAGGAAGCCATGGTCGGGGACCTCTGTTCTTTTTAGTGAGAACGCGAACATCGCGAACAGGTCGCACGGGCGCAAAAAGTCGAGCGGCGCCGGTACATGTCATGTCGTTTCGGACAGCCCTTAATATAGGCGTCTCTGCGGGAATTGCAACTCCTGCCGAACGGGATGATGAATATGTCTTCCCGGCAGGCCTTTCGATAAAAAGGCGTTTATTTACAGTAATTTATGCGATTTTAGAGCTTGCCGAGGAGCAGTAAAACCAGGAGCACTACCAAAACCACACCGCCGAGCCCCATTCCGGAATGGCCGAGGCCATAACCATAGCCGCCAAACCGGCCGCTCCAGCCGCCAAGCAGATAGAGGACCACGAGAATGATGAGGATCGTTCCAAGCGACATGGCGCGCCTCCCCTGAAAGGCTGGTGGGCGGACGAATTCCGCCACGCCAACAGAAGAACAGCATATCCGGGCCGCCGGTTCCAGCTGCGGAACCCCAATTTAGGGATCCCGCAGGGGGAAGGGCTATTTCGGATCGAGCTTCAGCGCCGCCGAATTGATGCAGTAACGCAATCCGGTCGGCCCCGGGCCGTCCTCGAACACATGGCCGAGATGGCCGTTGCAACTTGAGCAAAGCACCTCGGTGCGGACCATGCCATGGCTCACATCGCGCTCTTCGTCGATATGACTTTCGGCCGCCGGCCGGGTGAAGCTCGGCCAGCCGCAGCCGGAATCGAACTTGGCATCGGACTCAAACAGTGTCTGTCCGCAGCCGGCACAGATATAGGTGCCGGCGCGCTGCTCATGCTCGTATTCGCCGGAGAACGGCCGCTCGGTCGCCTTCTCGCGCAGCACGGCGTACTGCATTGGCGTCAGTTCCTTGCGCCACTCGGCCTCGCTCTTTTCAACTTTCGGCATCGTCTTGGCGTCAGACATGAAATCAAAACTCCTAGTTGGTGACCTTGATGCTGCTCACCAAAGTCGGCTTTTCGATGTAGTTCGCGGCGAAAATCTTCTTCAGGTTTTCGACCTTTGGGATGTCGTTGTACGCAATATAGGGTTGGTTCGGGTGAAGCGTCAGATAGTCCTGATGATAGGCTTCAGCGGCGAAAAACCCTTCCAGCGGCCCGACCTTGGTCACGATCGGCTTGTTGTAGACCTTGGCGGCGTTGAGTTGCGCGATGTAGGCGTCCGCGACCTTTTTCTGCTCGTCATTGGTGGTGAAGATCGCCGAACGGTATTGCGTACCGCTGTCCGGTCCCTGGCGGTTCAATTGCGTCGGATCGTGTACGACTGAAAAGAAGATCTGCAAAATCTTGCCGTAGCTGATTTTCTTCGGATCGAACTTGATCTCAACCGATTCCGCATGTCCGGTCGTGCCGGTGGAGACTGCGCTGTAGTCAGCGGTCATCTTGCTGCCGCCGGAATAGCCGGAGACGGCGTTGACCACGCCGGCGGTGTGCTGGAACACACCCTGCACGCCCCAGAAGCAGCCGCCGGCCAGTACCGCGGTCTGAACGCCGCTGGCGTTCTGAGCGTCGACCACGGGCGGTGGAATGATCACGGCATCTTCCGCAGCCAGCGAAGGCGCGATCTTGATGGCGGAAATCGCCAGCAAGCCGATGGCGGCGGCATACATCGAAAGGCGGCTGAGGGAACGGCGGGTCATGGGAGCTTGCTCCTGATTTTGGCGGAACGAGGCCTGGCGGACGGGTTGAATTTAGGGCGGCAGCGGCGTTTGCAAAACGGCTTTCTGCCCGATCTTGCCAAGATACGGGGTAAAAGGCGGTTTGTTACCCGACGGAGCACACAAGTCGGTGAAAAAGCTGTTTTTAGAGAGGCATTGGGCCCGAGCGGCAGCCGGGCCTCATGGTTCAAGACGCGTCGTAGGCACGACGCTCCTCACCACGAGGGTCTTTCGCACCCTTCGCCGGGGCCTCGTCCTGAGGAGCATCGGCTGCGGCGATGCGTCTCGAAGGACGTATTCACACCACAATCGAGAGCCGTTTCGCCGCCCGCGTCACGCCGGTATAGAGCCAGCGGGCGCGGCTGTCCTGGAACGCAAAGCTCTCGTCGAACAGCACCACGTCGTCCCATTGCGAGCCCTGCGATTTGTGCACGGTGAGCACATAGCCATAGTCGAACTCGTCATAGGGTTTGCGCTGCTCCCACGGAATCGCCTCGATCCCGCCTTCGAAGCAATCGCAGCGGACGGATACTTTCGTCACCTTGTGGCTGAATTCCTCGTCGGGCGCGAGCCGCAGGCTGGTGATGCGCGTTTTCGATCGCGACGCGTTGCGCGACTTGACGCGCCACAGGCCGCCGTTGAACAGGCCTTTCTTGCGGTTGTTGCGCAGACAAACCAGCTTGTCGCCGGCAACCGGCAAGGGATCCTCGATATTTTGCTTTTGCCGCATCCGCATGTTGTAGGCGCGGCGGGTGTTGTTGCGTCCGACCAGCACCTGATCGGCCTGCATCACCCGCTCCGGATCGAGCTCGGCGCGCGATACGATTTCGCTCTCGCCGTAGCGGCCGATCTCGAGATCGCGGCCCTCGCGGATATCCATCGACATCCGGACGATCGGATCGTCCTGCGCCTGGCGATGCACCTCGGTCAGCATGGCGTCAGGTTCGCTGCCGGTAAAAAAGCCGCCGCCCTGGATCGGCGGCAATTGTGCCGGATCGCCGAGCACGAGCAGCGGACAATCGAACGACATCAAATCGCGGCCCATCTCGGCGTCCACCATCGAACATTCGTCGATGATAATCAGCTTGGCCTTCGAGGCCGGCGCATCGTCCCACAACTCAAAACTCGGCTGTTCGACGCCGGATTCGCGGGCGCGGTAGATCAGCGAATGGATGGTGGAGGCGTTGTCGCAACCCTTGTTGCGCATGACGAGCGCGGCCTTGCCGGTGAAGGCGGCGAATTTCACCTCGCCGTCGACATCCTCGGCAATGTGGCGCGCCAGCGTGGTCTTGCCGGTGCCGGCATAGCCGAACAGGCGGAACACCGGCGGCGTGCCGTTCCGCCCCGGCTTGGCTTTCAGCCAGTCGGCAACGGCCTTTAGCGCGGAATCCTGATGTGGCGTGAAGCTTGTCATGAGGTTCGGTTGGGAAGGGCTGAGGCGACTCGGGCCAAACTCAAACTAACCATTCGCTCCGGTAGCGCAACCCGAGCACGGAATTGGAAGGACAGCATGAAAGCGGCGATATCCCGCTTGCGATCATACGGCAGTTGCCACCGCGGTCGCGGAATAGCTGAAGTATCCGGCCTCGGCGGCAGTCGGCTTGGTAGAGAAAAATGCTCTATTAATCTCAAGGCCGTCGGAAGAAAATTGCCGTTTTCCGCCGATCCGACAGGCCGGACATCGCTTTTTTTCCAAGGTCCTCGACAGCAGGACCCGGCGCCATCATCCTGAAATTGAAAAACCGGGGGGTTTAGGCCTTCCGTACTGATCATTTTTGGGGAATTGAAATGTCGGATATTGCGGTCAAGGCCTCGGTGATCAAGGCCTCAGAGCCGTTGACGCTGCGGGCGCAGCTAACCGAGGACTGGTTGGCCGTCGTCATCGGTCTTCTGGTGTTTGGGGCGGCGCTGGTCAGCGTCAGCGGGACCGACCTTCTCGGATGGGCCGTGACCACATCGGTCTACACCGATGTCACGCAAGCACTCCGTCCCTTCGCCAAGGCCTATGGCTCGCTCGGCGGCGGTGGTGCACTGATCGCGACTTATCTATCGCTGCTCGTGGTGTTGAGCGCCGGTGTCGCAACCCTTGGCGCGGATGTCCGGAAATTTGCACTCGCATTCACCGCCACCTTTGCCATCGCCTATGCGAGCTGGATCGTCGGCAGCTACGCCTATGTCGCCGCCGTGACGCCCGCCGAGCAGCAGAAATTCGGCATCGACTGGTCGCTCAAGCTGACCAATGAAGGCGGCTTCATCGTAGCACTTCTGTCCGGCATCGTGATCGCCAATTTCTTTCCGCGTTTTGCGGAATGGCTGAAGGAAGCGATCCGGCCCGAGCTCTACATCAAGATCGCCATCGTCATTCTCGGCGCTACCGTTGCGATCACGGCGGCCGGCAAGCTCAACCTGGCTTCCTCGCTATTGCTGCGTGGCGCGGCCGCCATCGTCGAGGCCTACCTGATCTACTGGGCCGTGATCTATTACGTGGCGCGCAAATGGTTCGGCTTCAGCCGCGAATGGTCGGTGCCGCTCGCCTCCGGCATTTCGATTTGCGGCGTGGCCGCAGCGATCGCCACTGGCGGAGCGATCCGGGCACGGCCGGCGGTGCCGATCCTGGTGTCGTCGCTGGTCGTGGTCTTCGCGGTCGTCGAAGTCCTGATCCTGCCGTTTCTCGCCCAGACGTTTCTGTGGCAGGAGCCGCTGGTGGCGGGCGCCTGGGTCGGACTTGCGATCAAGACCGATGGTGCCGCGGTCGCCGGCGGCGGCATCACGGAATCGCTGATCATGGCGAAGGCTGCCGCGGAAGGCATCAAATATCAGCCGGGCTGGATTCTTGCGACGACGACGACGGTGAAGCTTTTCATCGACATCTTCATTGGCATCTGGGCTTTCATTCTCGGCTATATCTGGACCAACCACATCGACAAGGGTCCAGACCGGGCCAAGCCTGTCGAAATCTGGCAGCGGTTCCCGAAGTTCATCCTCGGCTTCATCGTCGTGTTCGCCGCCTCGCTATGGCTCGCGCTCGGCTCGACGCCGCAAATCGCCAAGGCGCTTCCTGCGGCGGCCGGCGAAGCCAATGTGTTCCGCGTGATCTTCTTCGTGCTCACCTTCTTCTCGATCGGCGTGCTGTCGGATTTCCGCAAACTCTGGCAGCAGGGTTTTGGCAAGCTTGCCGCGGTCTATGTCGTCAGTCTGTTCGGATTTGTGATCTGGGTCGGCTTGTTGATCTCCTGGCTGTTCTTCAGCGGCTTCAAGCCGCCGCTCGCCAGCTAATCCATCGAGGACAGCCACATGTCGCAAATTGACCTCAAGAACGAAATTTCCGCCAAGGAAGTCGAGCCGCTGCTGCCGGTCGAAAAGAAGCTGATCGGCTTCAGCCTCGGTCTCGGCATTGCCCTGTTGGTGATCCTGATCGCCATCAATCATTTCGTGCCGATCAAGCTCTAACCCCTCGACCGTGGCAGGCGCATCCACCCGGCTCGCGGGGCTGGCCGGGCGGCTGGCACATTGGTATAGCCTTAAGCCGCAAAATCGGTTTCATCAGCGTAGAACCTTATTTCCATGAACGCTCCCTTCCCGATTCCCGGAGCGCCGCCGAGCGAGGTGCAGATCCGCCCACTCATCGCTTTCGACGACGTCAGCAAGATTTATCCGTCGCGGGACCGTGCGGCGGAGGTGGTCGCGCTTCGCGAGGTCAATCTTGAAGTCCCCGCTGGCGCCATTGTCGGCGTGATCGGCAAGAGCGGCGCCGGAAAATCGACGCTTATTCGTCTGGTCAACGGGCTTGAATGTCCGACCAGCGGCCGCGTCGTCGTTGATGGCACCGACGTCACCGCGCTCGACGAGCGCGGCCTGCGCCAGGCGCGCCGTTCGATCGGCATGATTTTTCAGCACTTCAATCTGCTGTCGTCCCGCACCGCGTTCGAAAATATCGCGTTGCCGCTCGAGATTGCCGGTTTCGACAAGGCCGCGATCACCAAACGCGTCGAACCCTTGCTCGAGATGGTTGGACTGTCCGACAAGCGCGACCGCTATCCGGCCGAATTATCCGGCGGGCAGAAGCAGCGCATCGGCATTGCGCGGGCGCTGGCGACTAGGCCCAAGGTGCTGCTGTCGGATGAGGCGACGTCCGCGCTCGATCCGGAGACGACCGACCAGATTCTCGCGCTTCTCAAGACCATCAACGCCGAACTCAAACTGACGATCCTGTTCATTACCCACGAAATGATGGTCGTGAAAAAGCTTGCTGACCGCGTCGCCGTGCTTGAGGGCGGCCGCATCGTGGAGCAGGGCACGACCTACGAGATCTTCGCGCATCCTCGCCACGAAACCACGCGACGGTTCATCGGCGCCATCACCGGCAGTCAGATGCCGGAATGGCTGGCCGCGAAACTGCGGCCGCAACGCCAGCCGGGCGACAGCGCCGTGTTGCGGATCGGCTTTGCCGGCGGCGAAGCCGATCAACCGGTCCTGTCGCGGTTGTCGCGGGATCTTGGTCTCGACATCAACATCCTGCACGGGCAGGTTGAAGCAATCGCCGGTCATCCCTTCGGATCGCTGTTCATCTCGGTTTCGGCCGATCCGGATGACTTGTGGCGGATCAAGGCGCAACTGACGTCGGGACAGAACACGGTGGAGCATCTCGGCTATGTCTCCTGAAATTATTCAGCTCATCGTCAGCTCGACGTTCGACACCCTGATCATGGTCGGTCTCTCCGGCCTGTTAGGGACCCTGTTCGGACTTCCGCTCGGCGTCTTTCTGGCGACAAGCCGGGCCGGCGAGTTGTTTTCGGCGCCCATCACCAACCGCATCCTCGGCCTCATCGTCAACGCGACGCGTTCGACGCCGTTCATCATTCTCGTCGTCGCTATCGTGCCCTTGACGCGTCTGATCGCCGGAACCTCGATCGGCACCCGCGCGGCGGTGGTGCCCTTGACCATTGCCGCCATTCCCTTCATCGGCCGTGTAGTCGAAGCCGCTATCCGCGAAGTCGATCAGGGGCTGGTGGAGGCTGCGCGCGCTTTCGGCGCCAGCCCGTTGCAGATTGTGCGCAAGGTGTTGCTGCCGGAGGCCTTGCCGGCCCTGACGCTGGCGCTGACATTGACGCTGGTCAGCCTGCTCGGTTATTCGGCGATGGTCGGCGCGGTCGGTGGCGGCGGCCTCGGCGATCTCGGCATTCGCTACGGATACCAGCGCTTTATGCCGGAGGTGATGGCAGCGGTCGTTGTCGTGCTGATCGTGCTTGTGCAGGGCGTCCAGTCGCTCGGCGAGACGATCGCGCGACGCCTCGACAAGCGCAGCCGGAATGCGTGAGTGCGAATTTTCCAAAAGGATCGAACCATGATTTCACTTCGTCTTCTGCTGGCCCCGGTTGTCTTGGCGGCATCGCTCGTGCATCCGGCCTGCGCCGAAACCATCAAGATCGGCGTCACGCCGGGCCCGCACGCCCAGATCCTCGAAGCGGTCAAGCCGATCGCCGCCAGGAACGGCCTCGACATCCAGATCGTCGAATTTACCGATTATGTGGTTCCGAATGCCGCGCTCGATGCCGGAGACTTGCAGGCGAACTCGTTTCAGAACCAGCCATATCTCGATAATCAGAAAGCCGATCGCGGCTACAGAATTGAAACCGTGGCGCTCACGGTGAATTTCCCGATGGGTGTCTACTCGAAAAAGTACAAGATTTGGGATGCGGTGCCGCAGGGTGCGACGGTGTCGATCCCGAACGATCCGACCAATGGCGGACGTGTGTTGCTGCTGTTGCAGGACAAGGGTGTGCTGAAACTGAAGCCGAATGTCGGATTCAAGCCGACGGTGGCCGATATCGTCGACAATCCGAAGAAGTTCAAGATCGTGGAAGTCGATGCCGCGCAAACCGCCCGGACGCTGGATGACGTCGATGCCGCCGGCATCAACACCAATTACGCGACGCAGGCGGGCCTTGATCCGACCAGGGACGCGATCCTGCGCGAAGATCCCAAGGGGCCCTACACCAACCTGATTGCGGTGCGCAGCGCCGACAAGGACAAGCCGTGGGTCAAGACTCTGGTGCAGAGCTACCAGGCGCCGGAAGTTCGCGAATTCGTTCTGACGAAATTCAAGGGCGCCGTGCTGCCGTCGTGGTAAGCTAGCTCGAACCGATGAAACGCGCCGCCACCTGGGTGGTCTACGCCGTCGGCGCGCTGGCGATCGCCTATCTTGCGCTTTACGCCTATGTAACCTTCACGGGGCGCGAGTTTGAGCCTGGCGATCCCATCCACATCTTCCGCAAACCCGATGCGCCGAATTATTCGGCGGTAATGGTAGGGGATTTAGTTTGATGGCGTGAGACGAAGGTACGGCCCAAAGTGACGTTCTTTTGAGCCCGGATCTGAGTGTTGTCGTAAGTCCAGCACTCGCCGGAATCGTCCAAGAAGCAAACCCAGAGTAGATTGTACTCGGGTCCGTAGTCGATCAAAAGATGGGCGTATCCGTCTCCCTTTGGGGTAACCACCGGAAGCGGCGGATCGAGCTGTAAAATCGACATCAAACGCTTTCAAACAGGAATAGAATACCTGGGTGAACGCGGCGGTTATAAAACAGTTCCTGCGCGAGGTTGCCCCCGCGCCGGATTGATTGGATGTTCTCGCCGCTTACGCCGTCGCGGCCGCGCGCTGCATGTCGCCGGCGCCCGCCGGCGTGATCGGCAGGCCGCCGTCGGCATATTCGTTCAGCTTGTTGCGCAGCGTCCGGATCGAAATGCCGAGGATATTGGCCGCATGGGTGCGGTTGCCGAGGCAATGCTTCAGCGTCTCCAGGATCAAGTCGCGTTCGACGTCGGCGACCGTGCGGCCGACCAGCGCGCGGGTCACCTGTTCGGCTGCGAAGGTGGCATGCGCCACCGCCGGAACCGCCTTGGGGCCATCGAGGCGATCACCGTCGGGGGTAAGGATCGCATCGACGCCGATCTCGTCGCCTTGCGCCATCAGCACCGAACGATGAATGGTATTCTCGAGCTCGCGGACGTTGCCCTGCCAGCGATTGGTCGTCAGCACGCGGCGGGCATCGGCGGAGAGGGGACGCAGCGGAACGCCGTTGGCGTCGGAGTATTTCTTGGCGAAGTGCTGCGCAAGCTCCAGGATATCGGCCGGGCGCTCGCGAAGCGGTGGAATCTTCAGGTTGACGACGTTGAGGCGGAACAGGAGGTCTTCGCGGAAGCTGCCTTCCCGCACCGCATCTGACAGATTGCGGTTCGAAGTCGCGATGATGCGGATATCGACCGGAACCGGCCGCGTGCCGCCGACGCGATCGATCACGCGTTCCTGGATCGCGCGCAGCAGCTTGGATTGCAACCGCACGTCCATTTCGGAAATTTCGTCGAGCAGAAGCGTGCCGCCGGTGGCTTCTTCGAACTTTCCGATCCGCCGCGCGATGGCGCCGGTGAACGCGCCCTTTTCGTGGCCGAACAGTTCGGATTCCAGCAGGTGCTCGGGGATGGCCGCGCAGTTGATCGAGATGAAGGGCCGCTTGGCGCGGTGGGACCGGGTGTGGACATAACGCGCCAGCACTTCCTTGCCGGTGCCGGACTCGCCGGTAATCATGACGGAGGCGTCTGAACCCGCAATCTGCTGGGCGAGCTTGATGACCCTGGCCATGGCGTCGTCGCGATAGATGAGGTCGCGCGAGTCATTGGCGACCGCGGCGAGAACCGCTGCGATCAATTCCGGGTCTGGCGGCAGCGGAATATATTCCTTGGCGCCGGCATGGATGGCGGCGACCGCGGCGCGGGCATCGTTGGAAATGCCGCAGGCGACGATCGGCACGTGGATGTGCTCGGCCTCGAGCCGCGTTACCAGATCGCGGATGTCGAGGGAAACATCGACCAGCAGCAGGTCGGCGCCCTTGCCGCCGCGCAAGACCCGCATCGCCTGTTCGTTGTCCTCCGCGTGGGTGACGGAAGCGCCGTTATCCATCGCGATCTTGGTCGCCGTTGTGAGCTGCCCCTTCAAGGTGCCAACGATAAGAAGCCGCATGGTATTCTCCTGTTCGTCTGTTCGCGCCCCTTCAGGCGCGCTTTATTGGAAACTGTCCTAGCTGCGTTCGGCCTTGATGATTTCCGTCATCGTGACGCCAAGCTTGTCTTCCACCAGGACCACCTCGCCGCGCGCGACCAGGCGGTTATTGACGAAAATGTCGATGGCTTCGCCGACCCGGCGGTCGAGTTCGAGAACCGTGCCGGGCCCAAGCTTGAGCAATTCGCCGACCTCCATTTTGGAGCGGCCCAGCACCGCCGAAACCTGCACCGGCACGTCGAACACGGCTTCGAGATCGGCTGCGACGCGGGCGGCGTTCTCGTCCTCGCGATAGGCGATATCGCCTCCCGTCGCCGTATCGGCGGCGTTCAGATCCGGCAGCGGAACCTGTGTGTCGGTGTCACTCATGGTTCATTCCTCTCGGCCCGCTTCAGGCCTGGTTGCGGGACGCGATATAACGCCCGACGAGTTCGTTGATCTTGGCTTCGATGGCACTGCGCTCCAGAACGACGCCGCCGTCCGCCCATTCGATCCGGCAGTCGCCGGTCGCAATATCCGGCTCGGCCAGGATGACCAGACGGCCGGCAAAGCCGCTCTGTTTGGCCAATGTCTCGATGCGGGCGTGAGCCGCCTCGTAGAGGGAATCGTTGATTCTGACCACGAGATGCGGCGTCGAAACCAGTTGCGCAAAGCAGTCCGCGACCAGCGAGGTGACCTCGCCGAGCGGTTCGCGCGCGATCAGTTCACCGGCCAGCTTGCGGGCGACGGCGAGCGCGACGTCGACGGCTTCGGTTTCCATGCGGCTCTCGATTGTCGAAAAGCGCGCGGCAATACCCTTGATCGCAACGCCGATCGTCTCCAGCGCAAGTGCTGCGCGGCGATCGCTTTCCACCTTGGCCTCGCGTAGCGCGGTATCATAGCCATCGCGATAGGCGCGCGCCTCGGCGGCCGCGATCTTCTGGGCGACCTCCGCCGCCGTCGCGGGGCGTTCGCGCGTCCGGTCAGGCGCCGAGAAGTCCGTGTCGAATAGGAATTTTGCGGGCGCGGCCATCAGTACACCAATTCGTCGTCGGCGCGGTTCTTGGTCAATGTGATTTCGCCCTTGGCCGCGAGATCCTTGGCGAGATTCACCAGCAGCGCCTGGGCCTCGTCGACGTCGCGCAACCGTACCGGTCCCATCGCCGCCATGTCGTCGAGCAGCATCTTGCCGGCGCGCGAGGACATGTTGCCGAGGAAGAAGCCGCGGACTTCCTCGTTGGCGCTCTTGAGCGCGATGCCGAGCTTGTCCTTGTCGACGTTGCGCATCAGCGTTTGCGCCGATGCCGGAGTCGAGCTTGATGAGATCGTCGAAGGTGAACATCAAGGCCTTGATGCGCTCGGCGGATTCGCGGTTGTCTTCTTCCAGCGAGGTAATGAAGCGGGTTTCGGTCTGGCGGTCGAAGTTGTTGAAGATTTCGGCCATCACCTCGTGCGCGTCGCGACGCCTGGTCTGCGAGAGGTTCGACATGAATTCGACCCGCAGCGTCTGTTCGACGCGCTCGATCACTTCCTTCTGCACCGCTTCCATCTTCAGCATGCGGTTGACGACGTCGAGCGCCATGTCCTCGGGCAGGATCGCGAGCACCCGCGCTGAATGCTCTGGCTTGAGCTTGGATAGCACCACGGCAATGGTCTGCGGGTATTCGTTCTTAAGGTAATTGGCGAGGACTTCTTCCTGGACGTTGGAGAGCTTCTCCCACATGTTGCGGCCCGCAGGCCCGCGGATCTCGTCCATGATTCCGACGACCCGCTCCGGCGGCAGATACTGCTGTAGCAGCCGTTCGGTCGCGTCGAAATTGCCCATCAGGGCGCCTGACGCCGACATCCGCGACACGAATTCGAGCAGCATGTCCTCGACGACGTCGGCTTCCACTGTGCCGAGCGTCGACATGTGGATCGACAGCTCGCGCACTTCGTCGTCGTCGAGCAACGACCAGACCTTGCCGCCATATTGCTCGCCGAGCGCCAGCATCAGGATGGCTGCGCGCTTGGGTCCAGGCAGCGGTTCGGCCTTGGGCCGACTGCCCTGACGCGCCGCCAGCGAGGAAATTACGCTGGTGATGTCGGTGGCGTTGACGTTTTGAGGCACGGCCATATCAGATCACGCGGCGGGTTCGGAGAGCCATTGACGAATAATGGCTGCGGTTTCGTTGGGATTGCGCTCGGCCAGTTCGCCGACGCGATGAACGGATTGGGCATGGACCTGTCCCTGGACCTGGGCCACGTCGATCATTGCAGCGGTGTTGTTGGCGCCGGGAACGAGACTGGAGCCGGTGGCCTGCGCGCCACTGCCGTCGGTGATTGCCGCTACCGCGCCGTCGCTCGCCGGCATCGCAACCACTTCGTCGGCAATGATACGCTTCACCAGCGGGCGGATCACCATGAACAGCACGACCAGGCCGAGCAGCATCATGACGCCGAGCTCGATGACGTACATCACGTCGTCCTTGGTGAATTGCAGCATGCCGAGCAGGCCCGTGGGCTCGGCCAGCGGCGCAACGGCCGGCGCTTCGGCAAATCGCAGGTTGACGACCTCGACCTGGTCGCCGCGCTTCTGGTCGAAGCCGATCGCCGAGCGCACCAGCGTGGCGATCCGGTCCAGCTGCTCCTTGCTGCGGTCCTGATAGACCATCTCGCCTTTGTCGTTCTTGACGTAGGTGCCATCGACCAGGACTGCGACCGAGATGCGGTTGACCCGTCCCGCTTCGGTGACTTCAGTCTTGGTGGTGCGCGAAATCTCGTAATTGTTGGTTTCTTCGGTCTTCTTGCTCTGGTCGCGCGCGACCGGGGCCGTCGAATTCTGCTGACTTCCCGGCAGTTCGTTGCCGACCGTGACCTGGCCGTTGGTTTCGGCGGTGGCGCTGGATTCTTCGCGAGTCTGGCTCGAACGCAGCACCCGCCCTTCGGGGTCGAATTTGTCCGAGGTCTGGGTGATCTTGTTGTAGTCGAAGTCGGCCGAGAGCTGGACGCGCGCCCGTCCCGAGCCGACCACCGAGGACACGATCCCTTCCACCTCGTTGCGCAGCCGCTTCTCGAAAGCGCCGCGGCGCTCGTCTGCGACCGTATTGTCCTGCTCGCCGCCCGCGCCGTCGGCGAGCAACTGGCCGGCTTCGTCGACGATCGACACCCGCTGCGGCTTCAACCCGTTGACGGCGGAGGCGACCAAATGGCGAATCGCCCTGATCTGCTGCGGCTCCAGGCTGCCGCGCACCCGCACGACGATGGAGGCCGACGGCTCAGGCGTCTCCCGCGCAAACAGCGGCCGCTCAGGCAGCACCAGGTGGACCCGCGCCGCCTGGACGCGATCGATGGCGCGGATGGTGCGCGCGAGTTCACCTTCCAGCGCGCGCAAATGGTTGATGTTTTGCACAAAACTGGTGGTGCCGAGCGCGTCGGACTTGTCGAAGATCTCGTAGCCGACGCCGCCGCCCTTGGGCAGGCCGCCTTCGGCAAGCTTCATGCGCAGCCGAGTGACCTTGTCCTTCGGCACCATGATGATGGCGCCGTCGTTGCGGATTTCGAAAGGAATGGCCTGCCGCTCGAGGTCCTTGATGACGGCGTTGGAGTCCTCGAGGCTGAGATCGGTGAAGAGGGTCGTCATCTGCGGCGTCGTGACGCGCATGATGACGAACGCGAAGAAGCCGATCAGCGCGGCCGTCACCGCCACCATCGCCATCAGCCGCGAAGCGCCCAGGCCCCTCAGAAAGCTCACGAGACTCTGCAAACCAACCGCCCCTCAGACCAGGTCCCAATCGGGATCGGACCACTGGGCAATTATTGCCTACGGTATGGTTTCGATATGGTTAACAAAGGTAAATGAGGGTGGCGAAAGTCCCGGAACGGCAAAAATCGGCCTCGCAAATCGAGGTCGATTTTTCTCAAATGCCAATTACGCGATGATTATTGGCGATATTGCTGGATACGGGTGGTTCGCAAGCCGGCAAGGCCGTGCTGGTCGATGGAAAACTGCCAGGACAGGAATTCGTCGACGGTCAGCGTGTAGCGGCTACAGGCTTCCTCAAGGGAAAGCAGGCCGCCGCGAACCGCGGCAACGACTTCGGCCTTGCGACGGATAACCCATCGCTTGGTTCCGGGTGCGGGCAGATCCGCGATCGTCAGCGGACTGCCATCGGGCCCGATGACGTATTTTACCCTCGGGCGATGGGGCTCTGTCATGGCGTACTCACAAACTCTCAACCACTGAACTCACGCCAATAAGCTACGCCGGGCGGCTTAAAATTTGCCTAAACCCAAGGGTCCAATACGAATCTCCTTTGAAAAGGCAGCGCGAGTCCCGCGCCGGCGCCGCAATCCGGCGCGTTTTAACCAGGTCTTAAGTCCTGTGATCGGGCTGGAGTGCGCTCCCAGCCCTAATTTATGATGCTCTCGACCTGATTGACCGTGAAGGTCTGGCCGCCGATCGACAGTAGCGGCGGCGACTGGGTGAGATCGACCGAACTGACCACGCCCGCCACCGAGGTGGTGACCGCAACCGTGTTGCCTGCCGAATCCTTGGCGGTCGCCGTGAGCGTGTAATTGCCGTCGGGCTCCTGGGTGCCATTGGTGCCGAGGCCGTTCCACCCGAACGCCTGGTTGTTGCCGGCGGCGACGGTGAAGCTGTTGGTGTAGACGGTCGCGCCCGTGCTGTTGGCGATCGAGATGTTGATGGTGGAGGCTGAGGGGATATTGAACTCCCACTCGGCCTGGCTGTTGGTCAGCGCCGCGGTGTTGCCCTTGACGATGGCCGTCTTGCCGACGAATTCCAAAGCCTGACTCGATTGCGCGGTTTGTTGCAGCGAGACCAGCGTGGCCAGCGAATCGTTGGTGTTGATCTGCTGCTGGACGCCGGCGAATTCGACCAGCTGCTGGGTGAACTGGTTGGTGTCGAGCGGGCTGAGCGGGTTCTGGTTCTGCAACTGGGTCGTCAATAGTTGCAGAAAGCTCTGAAAGTTGCCGGCGATCTGCGTGTTCGCCAGCGCGTTGGCGGCCGCGGCCGAGTTGGAGGAGGAGGAAGATGAGTTCGTCTGCGGTGTGGTTCCTGAAACAACGGTCATGTCGTTCTCCTCAAACTCTGATGTCCACGCCGGTGCTCGATCCGAGCGAACGGCCATAGCTGCGGCCTGCGACCGCGGCGGGGATGGCGTCCTCGTCGCTGATGATCAGCCGCTGGGCGTTGGGGTTGCTGTTGTTGCCGCCGTTCTGACCGGAAGACTGGTCGCGCAGGCTGAATTGCAGGCCTCCGCTGTCGGTCTTCAGCCCGGCATCGCTCAGCGTTTGTTGCAATTGCGGGGCGTCCTGGCGCAGCATGGCCAGCGTTTCCGGCTTTTCAACCGTCAGATGCGACGTAACCTGGCCGTTCTGGTCGATCTGGACACGGACGTCGATCCGGCCGAGATCGGCTGGGTCGAGCCGGATTTCAAAGCTGCTCTTGCCGCTCTTCACGTTGGCGGCGATTTCCAGCGCCACCCCGCTTAACGGCACGGTCCCGCTGGATGCCGCGGTCGCGGTTAAATTGCTCGTCGAGGTGAGGGACGAAGTCGAGTTGATCTGCGGCTGAAGCGCGCCGATCGCCTGGGTGTTGGTATCGGTCACGTCGGCCGCGGCTGCGTGGGTCGCGCTTGCGGCCGCCGCGTGGTCACGGGCGGCTGCCGCGGGTGCCTGAGCTGCGGCATCCGCAGGCGTTCCCTGGATGGCGGCATTTGCCGCTTCCTGCTTTCCGGCGGTCGAGGTCTGTATCGCGGTCGCGTTCTGAGTCGCATCCGCGGTCGCGTCGGTCGACGCCGAGTTGGTCGCGGAGCCTTCGGCGGCCGGACCTTGAGTCTTTCCTTGACCGGTCTTCGGCGTGCCGGGCGCGGCCGCCTTGGTCAGCGTCGTCGTATCCACGGGCGTCAAATCGGTTGCGGTGGTCTGCGCAGTCGAGCTTGTAACGAGCACGGAAGCTGAAACAGGGGTCTTTGCGGTCGTGTCGCCGTTGGCGGTCTTCGAGGTCGTGCCTGTGTCGGCTTTGCCGGTATCGGCCTTGGCCGTGTCGGATGGCCCGGGCGGCGGCGCAAGCGGTTGCGAACTGGCGGCAATCGCAGCAGCGGCAATGGCCAGCGGTGCTGTCGGGCCGCCGGGGGTCGGTGCCGAGGTCGGCGTATTGGTCGTAGGCGCTGAGGTCGGCACTGCGACGGCAACCGGCGTCGGCGTGGCTGTGCCGGTCTGTTGCGCCAGGATGGTTGTATCCACCGCAGTCGAATCCGCGTCGGCGCCTGTGTCCTTGGATTTCTGATCGGTCGTTTGGTTCGGGTCCGATGTGGTCTTGGACGATGATGGGCTGGAGGCGCTGCCCGCTGTGCCGCTGGCGTTCGCGTTCGTGCTGGAACCCGCGTTGTTGGGGTCGGTCGGCTGATTGGCACCGGCCGCGTTGCTGGAATCATCGTTCGATGGCGGCGGGTTGGGCGCGTTGTTGTTGGCTGACGCCGCATTGTTATTGTTGTTGGCTGCCGCATTGTTGTCGGGCCGAGGCGGCGGTGCGGCGTCCGCATTGTTGTTTGCATTATTATTCTGCGGCGGCGGCGGGGCAGGCGGCTGCGCGGACGCGTTCGGTGTGTTCTGATGGACCAGGTTCCCAAAAAGGCCGTTGGCCGACGGCGTATTGGTGCGCGTCAGCCACGAGGGCGCGGTTTGGAACGCGGCATTAGCTGCGGCTGCGGCATCTGCGGTAGCACTAACCACTGGGTGGCCTCCAACGAAGGAACTCATCAAAGGGTCAGCAAGGACCGGGCCAGCCAAAGGCTCAAAAAATATGATGTTATTTCAATACTTTAGATTGAAGGTCGCCTTCTGGAAGCGCGTCTCGGCTCCATCCTTTCTGCCCGGCGGCAAGTTTTGCCGTCCCAATTCCGCACGCCGCCATGATTGCTTCGTGCGCAAGCGGCCTATATTAAAGAGCAGCTTTCCGGCCGCCCTGAAGAGGGAGGCGCGAAGCAAAACGCCCCGACGCCTCTAACCACCGCAAGATGACCTTGTGGCCGCGAAGCGCCCGGCGCTATCGCGGTGACATTGGTGATTTGAACCATGCGCAACAGTCTGGATCTTGACGGCCGTCCCCAGGACACCCGCGTGGTCGTCGCCATGTCGGGCGGCGTCGATTCGTCGGTGACGGCGGCGCTGTTGAAGTCGCAGGGTTACGACGTCGTCGGCATTACCTTGCAGCTCTACGACCATGGCGCGGCAACCCACCGCAAGGGCGCCTGCTGCGCCGGTCAGGACATTCACGACGCCCGCAATGTAGCCGAGCGCATCGGCATTCCGCATTATGTGCTGGATTACGAGAGCCGCTTTCGCCAGTCGGTGATCGACAATTTCGCGGAAAGTTATGCTTCCGGCGAAACGCCCGTTCCCTGCATCGAATGCAACCGTTCGATCAAGTTTCGCGATCTGCTGGCAACCGCACGCGAACTCGGCGCCTCCGTGCTGGCAACCGGACATTACGTCGCTTCACGCGCGCTTGCCGATGGCTCGCGCGCACTGGTTTGCGCGGCGGATGCGGATCGGGATCAGAGCTACTTTCTGTTTGCGACCACGCGCGAGCAGCTTCAGTACCTGCGCTTTCCGCTCGGTGACATGACCAAGCCCGAGACACGCGACCTCGCACGCCGCTTTGGATTGGAAGTCGCCGACAAGCACGACAGCCAGGACATCTGCTTCGTGCCGAGCGGGCGCTACACCGATGTGATCGGCCGGCTGCGTCCGAACGCGGTTCTGCCCGGCGACATCGTCGATCTCGACGGCCGCGTCATCGGCACCCATCAGGGGATCATTCATTTCACCGTCGGCCAGCGCCGCGGATTGGGCGTCGCCTCCAGCGCACCGCTCTATGTGGTGCGGCTGGATGCAGCGCATCGTCGCGTCGTCGTCGGACCGCGTGAGGCGCTGCGGATGGATCACGTCGGCTTGCGCGAGGTCAACTGGATCGGCGACGGTGCGCTCGATCGCGCGGTCGGCGCGGGTCTGGAGATTTTCGTGCGCGTTCGTTCGACACGCGCGCCGCAGCCGGCATGGTTGCGCGCAACGGATGATGGTTATGCGGTTGACCTCGTTGCCGGCGAAGAGGGGGTTTCGCCCGGCCAGGCCTGCGTATTCTACGATGCGCCGTCGGGCCGCGCGCGGGTGCTCGGCGGCGGTTTTATTCAAAGCGCCAGCGCCAAGGGGCTGGCGGGCAGGGCGGCAAAGGGAATCGTCGCACCGCCGCTGGTCGAAGCGGTGCGCGGATAAAATAAAATTCAGGGCGGGGCATGGCGTCAGATATCGA
>CAVVLH010000103.1:0-17344 GCA_963748805.1 uncultured Alphaproteobacteria bacterium
ATATGTACATCTTATTGGTTCCGTTATTGTATTGCTTAACAATTGCCGCCGAGAAACTACGCCAGCAAGCGACAATTCTGCTCGGAAGTGTTCCAAAGACAGTGAAGAGCAAAACATAGTCCAACCAAAGTCAAACCAAAGTCAAAACCAAAGGCTTTGGAATCATCAGTTTTGAGGCGTCTACTGGTCATCCATGCTATTAGTGGTTGTGATTCGACGTCGTGTTTATTTGGTCATGGGAAGGTTAGCGTCTTCAAGAAGATCAGTACGTCCAGAGACGTTCAGCCATTGTGCGACGTGCTGGAGTCGACGACAGCCGATCATGATGAAGTGAGGTTCGCTGGATGTGGATTACTAGCCTTGCTGTATGGAGGGACTGTCAGAGAATCGCTGAACCATCTCCGTTTTTCGACGTACATGCATATTACTGCAACTGGCACTCAGCTTCCACGCCCTGAAAGGCTTCCACCGACTGAGCGGGCTGCCTGCTATCATTCATACAGAGTCCATCTTCAAATTCTACAGTGGAAACTGCTGTCCACTACTGAGATCAATCCGCAGGACTGGGGTTGGAGGCTGCATGAAGGGAAATATATTCCCATAGCCACTGATATTGATATTGCACCCGCTGATATCTTGAAAGTTACATGTTGCAAGTGCAAAGTCGAGGCCAAGAAACCATGTGGCGCAGCTTGCATGTGTCGCAAGTATGGTTTGCCTTGTGTGACAGCCTGTCGAAACTGCAATGGATTATCCTGTGAGAATCCCAGTGAGTCCCCAAGTGTTGCAACAATTCGGACAGGATGGTGGGAGCGGGAAGGCAGCCGTTGTCGGCGCGCGCCGCCAACTGATCGAACAACCCGCCCGGTCGCGGGGTGTCATGACGGCCGAAGATCTCTGGCTTGGAGGCGACGAGTTGTCCGAGGCGGCGCAACAGATCGACCCGGCCCTCAAGTCCGACCAGGGGATTGGCATCGGAAACCTGCAAACCGCGCGCGGCGTCATTCACCGAAAGACTGGCGAGAGCTTTGCCATCGACGCGAAGAGGATCGCGCGGATCGGCCGAAAAAAGCCCTGTGGTGAACATCGCAAGGCTCGCAAGTCCCAACCCTTCCGAGCGGCCGATGGCGAGGTTGGTTTTCGGATCGCGATAGCGCCAGGTCGGACCGGCGCCGGCGTCGAGGAAGACGCTGACCATCGCCAGGTCGAATTCCGCGCGCGCCCGGGCGGCGGAATCGTGCCATCGGGTTTGGCTTGCGACAGCGGCCCAGCGGTTGTCGCCACTCAGCACAAAATGCCGCCAACGCGAATGAAACGGCACATCGAGATCAGGATAGGCGTCGCGCGTGACTTGCAGCACCAGATCGACGACGCTGTCCATTTTCTCGGGATGAATCCGGAAGTTCGGCAAGCGATCGTCCAGCGCCAGCGCCAGCATGCGATGGGCGCGCGAACGAACCGCCTCAGCGTTCAGCAGCGTCAGCGCCACTGACGTTTCCGGATTTGCCGCCGTCACCCCCGCACTCTCTTCAGTACTTTTCAAGCGGGCGGCCGACCGAATTGAGGAGCTCGTCAGGCGCCACTGCTTCCGCGCTGTAATAGCCGGCGGCCTTTTTCGCGGCCATCTCGACATGCGCATCGGGCGGGACGAGATCGTCTGGAATCGGAACGCGTTCGACGATCTCGATGCCCTGGCTGGTCAGCGCATCGTGTTTCATGTCGCTCATGGAGACGAAACGGTCGATGCGCCTGAGGCCGAGCCAGTGGATCACGTCCGGCATCAATTGCTGGAAGCGCGCGTCCTGCACGCCGGCCACGCATTCGGTGCGCTCGAAATATTGCGCGGCCGCATCGCCGCCTTCCTGACGCTTGCGCGCATTATAGACCAGGAATTTCGTGACCTCGCCCAACGCGCGGCCTTCCTTGCGGTTGTAGATGATGATGCCGAGCCCGCCTTCCTGTCCGGCGCGCGCGCATTCCTCGATGCCATGAATCAGATAGGGACGGCAGGTGCAGATGTCGGAGCCGAACACGTCGGAACCGTTGCACTCGTCATGCACGCGGCAGGTGATCTTGGTGCGGTGGTTGGGCAGCTTGCTGACGTCGCCGAACAGGTAGGCCGTCGTGCCGCCGATCGGAGGCAGGAACACCTGCAAGTCCGGCCGCGTCACCAGTTCGGGGAACATGCCGGCGGTCTGCTCGAACAGTTGGCGGCGCAGATTATTTTCGGTAGTGGCAAACCGCTGTGCCAAGCCCGGAAGATACCAGACCGGGTCGATGGCGATCTTGACCACCGACACGCTGCCGTTCTTGTGAACGACTTCGCCGTCGTGCTTCAGCCGTCCGGCATCGATCGCCGATTTGAGTTCCGGCAGATCGAGGCGGGCGCGGGTGATCGCGATGCTCGGCCGGATGTCGATTCCCTCGGCGATTTCGCTAGCGAAATTCTCCGCCACCAGATGACCCCAGGGATCGAGCGAGACGATGCGCTCCGGCTCGCTCCATTGCGGGAAGGGGCCGACGGTTGCCGCCGGATGCGTGTTGGTGAGATCGGGGCGCCGGATCGGATCGAGCGCGCCGGAGGAGACCGCGAGCGCGCGGTAGACCGAATAGGAGCCGCCATGGGAGCCGATGACATTGCGGTCCTGCGGGCGGGATACCGTGCCGATGATCGGGCCGCGCTCACGCGCGCTGGCCGCGCCCCACTGGATCGGGAATTGGAGTTTGCCTCCCGGCGTCGGATGCGAGGTGATCCGGATATGGTCAACCCGGTTGGAACGAGTCATCGCGGTCCATCCTTCAGACTTGATTTCCAGGGCTTCGTGCCCTCGCGCTTTTTGGCCTTCAACGGTGGCCTCAAATGGCGACGGCCCGCCTGAAAAGACGGGCCTCATCATCAACCACCGAAATTACAGTACGATCGTAACCGAACCATGAAATATAGCGACATCGCGGCCGAATACAACGGCGGCTAAGTGTCAGTATTTCCTCGCGGATTTTTGGTCTCAATCCGCCGCGGGGCGATGACGGGCTGCAATCCGCCTCATTGCGCCGACGGCGCTGCCGCATCCTGCGGCTGTAGCGACGATAGCTGCCCGGTCGGGGTCCAGCCGCCGCCCAACGCCTGAAACAGGCTGCTCGCGGCCAATAGCTTGTTCAATCGCGCCTGCGCCAACGCGTTTTCGTTGGTTAGCAGCGTTTGCTGGGTTTGCAGCACCGTGATGAGGTTGACTGTGCCGGCGCGCAGCTGGGTTTCGGAGACCTCGAACGCCTTGCGGGCGCTGGCGACGGCTTCGACCTCGAGGCGCTCCTGCAAGGTCGATTGCGACAGCGCCACCAGCGCCTTCTCGACGTCGGAGAAGGCCGAAAGCACAGCCTTGCGATAGGCCTGCAGATTTTGCAATTGCACGCCCTTGGCCTGCTTCAACTCGCTTTCGAGCAGGAAGCCGTCGAACAGCGGCTGCGTCAGTCCTGCGGAAACCGTGTAGAACCAGGCGCCCGGTCCAAACAGCGCCGCCAGAGCGGCGCTCTGCACGCCGGTTTGGGCGGTCAACTGGATCTGCGGGAAGAACGCCGCCCGCGCCGATTCGACGCTGAAGTTCGAGGACGCCAGTTGCGCCTCGGCCTGGCGGATGTCGGGCCTTTGATTGAGCAGTTCCGACGGCAGGCCCGGCGTCACGCGCGGAACCGCGATCTGCGTCAGCAGGCCGCCCTTCACCGTGAAATTCGCCGGCGCGCGGCCGACCAGCACGGCAAGTGCGGCGATGTTCTGCCGCAGCGTGATCTCCAGCGGCGGAATCGCGGCGCGCTCGGTTGCGACCTGCGTCTCCTGTTGCGACACGTCGAGTTGCGATGCGGTGCCGCCGGCAAATTGCTGCTTGATGAGCGTGAGAATGCGCTCGGCCGCGGCGAGGTTGCGCCGCGCCACCCGCAGTTGATCCTGCGCGGCGAGAACCTGGAAGTAGGTATTGGCGACCGTGACGATCGCCGTCAGCGTGACGACCTCGCGATTGTAGCGCGAGGCGGTCGCGCTCTCTTCGGCGGCGTGAAGTGTTGCGCGGTTCTTGCCCCAGAAGTCGATCATGTAACTTGCGCTGAGGCCGAGGCTGTATTGCGAGAATGTCGATCCGCCGCCTCCGGTGGAGACGCTTGTCAGGCCGGTTCCGGCAAGGTTGTTGTTGCTGAAGCCGGATGACGCGCTGCGGCTTTGCTCGGCGTTCGCGGTCCCGGTGACCGAGGGGAACAGCGGGGCGCCCTGGACTCCCACCTGAGCGTCGGCCTGAACGATCTGGGCAATCGCAACCGCGATGTCGAGATTGTAGAGCTGGGCTGCGTCCATCAGCGAAGTCAGTTCGCTGGACTTGAAGTCGCGCCACCAATCGATCGCGGGAACGTGGGCGTCCGGCGCCGTGCGGCCGCCTTCGCGATAGGCCGCCGGCACATCGAGGTTGAGATCCGGCCGCTCGGTTCCAAGGATGCAGCCCGACAAAGCCGGCCCCAACAACAAAACGGAAGCGGCAAGGCGAAACTTGCCGAGGCTTGGTGAAACTTTGCCGATCATCGAAAATGCCAACATCTACTCGCCGGGTTGCAGCCTGGTCTCGGGTGCGACCGGTGCTCCGCCGCCCCTCAACCGTTGGCCCCATAGCCGGAACCGGTCCATATACAGGTAGATTACAGGCGTTGAATAGAGCGTCAGCACCTGACTGAGGATCAGTCCCCCGACAATTGCGATGCCGAGCGGCTGCCGAAGTTCGCCGCCATCGCCCATGCCGAGGGCAAGAGGAAGGGCGCCGAGCAGTGCTGCCATCGTCGTCATCATGATCGGCCGAAAGCGCAGCAGGCAGGCTTCGTAAATGGCGTCCATCGAGCTCAGGCCCCGGTTACGCTCGGCCTCGAGTGCAAAATCGATCATCATGATCGCATTCTTCTTCACGATTCCAATCAGCAGGATGACCCCGATCAGAGCCATGATGCTGAACTCGGTGTTGAACGCCATCAAGGCGAGCAGGGCGCCGACACCGGCCGACGGCAGCGTCGAGAGAATCGTCAACGGGTGGACATAGCTCTCGTACAGTACGCCGAGCACGATGTAGATCGTGATCAGCGCTGCCAGAACCAGGAAAGGCTGGTTCTGTAGCGAATCCTGAAAAGCCTTTGCGGTTCCCTGGAACGTGCCGCGGATGGTGGCGGGCACGCCGATCCGGTTCATCGCAGCCTCGATTGAGGTGACGGCGGAACTGAGCGAGCGCCCGGGCGGCAGGTTGAAGGAAATGGTATTGGCGACAAGAAGGCCCTGGTGGTTCACCGCAAGCGGGGTCGCGCCCTGGACGAAGCTTGCGACTGCGGACAATGGAATCATCGTTTCCGCGCCGGTGCTGACCGCCGAACCGGTGGAAGCTGCGCCCTTGCCGGTGGCGCCGATCGAATTGGTTGCAAGGTTTCTCGCGGCTTGCGTGTTGGCTGATGTGGCTGCGGTTGCCTTGCCGACGGAAACGGTCCCAGCCACGGCATTGGTCGATTGCGAGCCGCCGACCGCAGCGCCCGATGTACTGATCCAGACGTCCTTCAATGTTTCCGGGTTTTGCCAGTATTGCGGCGCGACTTCCATGATAACATGATACTGGTTGCGGGCCACGTAGATGGTCGAGACCTGCCGCTGGCCGAAAGCGTCATAAAGGGTGTTGTCGACCTGGCTGACAGTGATGCCGAGCTGTGCCACCTTGTCGCGATCAATCACGAGATCGGACTCAAGCCCCTTATTCTGCTGATCGCTGTTGACATCCGTCAGGTTCGGATCGCCTTGCAAAGCGGCGGCGATCTTCGGCGTCCACTCGTTGAGTTCCTCGAAGGTCGGTCCCTCCAAAGTAAACTGATATTGCGCATTGCTGGCTCGGCCGCCGATGCGAATATCCTGCACTGCCTGCAAAAACAGGGTTGCGCCCGGTATCGCTGCCATTTCTCGCCGCAGCCGTGCGATCACCCGGTCCGCGGAAATATTGCGTTCGCCCATCGGCTTCAAGGAGACGAAAACAAAGCCGGAATTGGTCTGACCGCCGCCGGTAAATCCGACGGCGGTTTCGACGGCAGGATCGCTTTTGATGATCGTGATGAACTGCGTCAGCTTCTTCTGCATCAACTGGAAGGAGATGCTTTGATCCGCCTGGATCGAGCCGGTCAGCCGACCGGTATCCTGCTGCGGGAAGAAGCCCTTCGGAATCACATCATAGAGATAAAAATTCAGACCAAGCACCGCGGCCAGAACGAGCATCATCAGGGCGGGATGCCGAAGCGCGATGGCCAGCGTGCGTCGATAGGCGTCGAGCATGGCGTCGAAAAAGCGCTCGCTTGTTCGATAGAACCATCCGCGCCCCTCTGCGGCATCGCTACGCAGCAATACCGCGCACATCATCGGCGTGGTGGCGAGCGAAACGGCGAGAGATATTATGATGGAAATCGAGATCACCATCGCAAATTCGCGGAACAGGCGGCCGATGATGCCGCCCATCAGAAGGATCGGGATGAAGACGGCGATCAGCGAAATGCTCATCGACAGCACGGTAAACCCGACCTCGCTGGCGCCCTTGAGAGAGGCCTCCAGCGGCGTCATGCCATCCTCGATATGACGGGTTATGTTTTCGAGGACGACGATCGCATCATCGACAACAAAGCCCGTCGCAACTGTCAGCGCCATCAGCGAAAGATTGTCGAGGCTGTAGCCGAGCAGATACATCGCGGCGAAGGTCGCGATCAGCGACACCGAAACCGCCACGACCGGCACCATTGTCGCGCGCAAATTTCGCAGGAAAGCGAAGACCACGAGGATCACGAGCAGCACTGCTAAAATGAGCGTGCGTTCGACGTCACGCAGCGAAGCACGGATCGTAGTCGAGCGGTCAACGGCGAGGTTGATGTCGATGGCCGGTGAAACCGACGCCCTGAGCTGCGGCATCATTCCCTTCACCAGATCGACGGTAGAGATGATGTTGGCGCCGGGTTGCCGGTAGAGAATGATCAGCACCGCCGGCTTGCCATTGGCAAGTCCCGCATTTCGCAGATTTTCGACTGAGTCCGTCACCTCGCCGACGTCTGACAGGCGGACCGGTGCGCCATTGCGATATGCAACGATCAGGGATTTGTAGTCGTCGGACTTGTTGGCCTGGTCGTTCGCGTAGATCTGATAGCGCTCGTCTCCAACGTCGATGCCGCCTTTCGGGCTGTGGGCGTTGGCGCTGGAAAGCGCGGCACGTACGTCCTCGAGGCCGACGCCGTATTTATAGAGCGTTTGCGGGATCAGTTCGGCCCGCACGGCCGGCAGCGAACTGCCGCCGACCACCACTTCGCCGATGCCGTCGACTTGCGACAGCTTCTGCGCGAGTACGGTCGATGCAGCGTCGTAAAGGTCGCCGCGGGTCATGGTGTCGGATGTCAACGTCAGGATCAGGATCGGCGCGTCGGCCGGATTGACCTTGCGATAGGTCGGATTGGTGCGCAGGCTGGTTGGCAGGTCGGCTCTGGCGGCATTGATCGCGGCTTGAACATCGCGGGCGGCACCGTTGATGTCGCGGTTGAGGCCGAATTGGAGGTTGATGCGGACCCCACCCACCGTGCTCGACGAGGTCATCTCGGTCACATCGGCGATCTGCCCGAGGTGACGTTCAAGCGGGCTGGCGACTGTGGTTGCGACGTCCTGTGGGCTGCCGCCCGGTAATGTTGCGCGGACGGAAATGGTCGGAAAGTCGACCTGAGGCAGCGGCGAAACGGGCAGCTTGAAGAAAGCCACCGCGCCGGCGGCCGCCAGCCCCAAGGTGAGCAGCGTCGTTCCGATAGGCCGGCGAATGAATGGTGTTGAGGGCCCCATCGGTTGCGCTCACTCCGCCGGCTGGGTGGCATCGCCCGAGCGGCCGGAAAACCGGATCGCCCAACGGTCGAACCAAAGATAGATCACCGGCGTCGTGAACAGCGTCAGCAATTGGCTGAGCAAAAGGCCGCCGACGATGGAGATGCCGAGCGGGTGGCGCAGTTCGGAGCCGGCGCCGGTTCCGAGCATCAGCGGCAACGCGCCCAGCACCGCAGCCATCGTCGTCATCAGGATCGGGCGGAAGCGCAACAGACAGGCCTGATAGATCGCATCCCGTGGCGATTTTCCTTCATGCCGCTCCGCATCGAGTGCGAAGTCGATCATCATGATCGCGTTCTTCTTCACGATGCCGATCAGGAGAATGATGCCGATGATGGCGACGATGGTGAGATCGTCGCCGGCCATCATCAGCGCCAGCAGCGCGCCGATACCGGCGGACGGCAGCGTCGACAGAATCGTGACGGGATGAATGAAACTCTCGTAGAGAACGCCCAGCACGATGTAGACGGTGATGATCGCCGCCAAAATCAGGAACAGCTGATTGGAGAGTGAGGATTGAAATGCCAGCGCGGCGCCCTGGAAGCTGGTGATCACGCTGGCCGGCAGCGCGATGTCGATCTGCGCTTGCTTGATCGCCTCGACGGCGTCGCCGAGAGCGGCGCCCGGCGCAAGGTTGAACGACACCGTAGCCGCCGGGAATTGCCCGAGATGCGCGACCTGCAACGGCGCGGTCTCCACGCGGAATTTGGCGAGTGTCGCGAGTGGCACCGGGGTGCTTCCGACCGAGGAAGGAAGATAGATGTCCGAGAGCGATTGCAGCGAGGTTTGCAGCCGCGGATCGGCCTCAAGGATGACGCGGTACTGGTTGGAATTTGTGAAGATGGTGGAAACGATCCGCTGGCCGTAGGAATCGTAGAGCGCGTTATCGACGGTCGCAGGCGTAATGCCGAAACGGGCAGCCTGGTCGCGATCGATCTCCACGTAGACCGAAAGGCCCTGATCGGAGATGTCGCTGGCGACATCGCCCAACTGCGGAAGCTGCCGCAGTTTGTCGATCAGCTTTGGTGTCCATTCCGAAAGCTGGACCGGATCGGCGTCCTGTAGAATGAACTGGTATTGCGTCTTGCTGACCGTGCCTTCGATCGTCAGATCCTGAACCGGCTGCATATATAATGTGATGCCGGTGAGCGACGCGGTCGCGTTCTGGATCCGCCGCATCACGGTCGCGACGTCGGATTTGCGTTCGTTATAAGGCTTGAGATTGATCAGAATTCGCCCGCTGTTGAGCGTGTTGTTGGTTCCGTCGACCCCGATAAAGGAAGAAAGACTGACGACATCTGGATCTTTCAGGATAACCGAGGCGAGCTGCTGCTGACGCTCCGCCATCGCCGCGTAGGACACCGATTGCGGTGCTTCGGAAATCGCCTGAATGACGCCGGTGTCCTGAAGCGGGAAGAAGCCCTTCGGGATCATGACATAAAGCATCGCTGTGACGGCGAAGGTGGCGAGCGCGATCACCAGAGTGATGGGTTGATGGTCCAGCACCCAGGTCAGCGCGTGGCCGTACATCTCGATAATCCAGTCGAAGGCTTCGCGGCTGCCGCGCTGGAAAGCATTTTCCTGATCGTGAGGGGTCTCCGGCTTGAGCAACTTGGCGCAAGCCATCGGCACCAGCGTCAGCGAAACCACCGCCGAGATCAGGATCGTCACCGAGAGCGTGATCGCGAATTCGCGGAACAGGCGGCCGACCACGTCGCCCATGAACAACAGCGGGATCAGCACCGCAATCAGCGACACCGTCAACGAGATGATGGTGAAGCCGATCTGCTCGGAGCCCTTGAGGGCCGCCTGCAACGGAGTGTCGCCTTCCTCGAGATAGCGGGAAATATTCTCGACCACGACGATGGCGTCGTCGACCACGAAGCCGGTCGCGATCGTCAGCGCCATCAAGGACAGATTGTTCAGGCTGAAGCCGAGCATGTACATCGCGCCCAGCGTGCCGACCAGCGACAGCGGCACCGACAGGCTCGGGATCAGCGTCGCGCGGGCGTTACGCAGGAATACGAAGATGACCAGCACCACGAGGATCACGGCGAGCGTCAGCTCGAACTCGACGTCCTCGACGGAGGCGCGAATGGTGACGGTGCGGTCGGTCAGGATGTTGACGTCGATCGCCGCCGGCAGTGACGCCTGCAACTGCGGCAGCAGCGCCTTGATGCCTTCGACGACGGCGATGACGTTGGCGCCGGGCTGGCGCTGGATATTGAGGATGATTGCGGGCGTCTCGTTCATCCACGCCCCGAGCTTGTCGTTCTGCGAGCCGTCGATCACGTCGCCGACGTCGCTGAGGCGGACCGGTGAGCCGTTCTTGTAGGCGACGATCAGCGATTTGTAGTCGCTGGCATTCCTGATCTGGTCGTTGGCATTGATGGTGTAGGCGCGCATCCCGCCGTCGAAGTTGCCCTTCGGCGTATTGACGTTGGCGTTGCCAAGCGTGGTGCGCAGGTCGTCGATGTTGAGACCATAGGCGGCAAGCTTGCGGATATCGGCCTGGATGCGCACCGCCGGCCGTTGGCCGCCGCTGATGCTGACGAGGCCGACGCCGGGAAGCTGCGAGATTTTCTGGGCCAGGCGGGTGTCGACGAAGTCCTCGACGTCGGTCAGCTTCATCGTCTTCGAGGTTAGGCCAAGTGTCAGGATCGGCGCATCGGCCGGATTGACCTTGGCGTAGATCGGGGGCGCGGGAAGATCGGCCGGAAGCAGGTTGCCGGCGGCGTTGATCGCGGCCTGAACTTCCTGCTCGGCGACGTCGAGCGAAATCGCCAAGCCGAATTGCAGCGTGATGACGGAAGCGCCTGCCGAACTGATCGAACTCATCTGGTTGAGGTTCGGCATCTGCCCGAACTGCACTTCCAAAGGCGCGGTGACGGAGGACGTCATCACATCGGGGCTCGCGCCCGGATAGAACGTCTGGACTTGAATGGTCGGATAGTCGACCTCCGGCAGTGCCGCGACCGGCAAGAAACGAAACGCCAGCAGGCCGGACAGCATGATGGCGATCATCAGCAGGGTGGTTGCGACCGGTCGTAAAATGAACGGTTGCGACGGACTCATTGCTTTGGTCCACCGTCGGAGCGCCGCTTTTTGCCGCCGCCCGATTTATCGGCGTCGGCCGGGGCTTGAGCCGGATTGGTGGTTTTCGCCGGATTGTTTTCTGACCGAATGACGATCTTGGCGCCGTCGCGAAGCTTGTCGGCGCCGTCGATGACGATGCGGTCGCCGGGCGCCAGACCGGAAAGAACTTCCACGTGGTCGCCGTCGGTGACGCCAAGCTTGACCGGCCGAACCGATACCGTGCTATCGGCGTTGACGAGGTAGACGAAGGTGCCGGGCGCGCCGCGCTGGATGCCCGCGGTCGACATTGTCGTGACGTCCTTGTGGGTATCGAGCAGAAGGCGGATGTTGACGAACTGGTTCGGGTAAAGCAGCCGATCCTTATTGGGGAATTGCGCGCGCAGCTTGATCGTTCCGGTGGTCGGATCGATCTGGCTGTCGAAGGTCTGCAATGATCCGTCTGCGATCTTGCCGGCGCCGGTGCGATCGAGCGCGGCTGCGGGCAACACTGCGCCTGACTGGAGACGCTTGGCGATCGCTTGCAGATTGTCCTCAGGAACCGTGAACAGCACGCTGATCGGCTCCAACTGCGTGATGACGACGATGCCGTTGGCATCGCCGGGAGTGACGTAGTTGCCCTGGTCGACCTGACGCAGGCCCACGCGGCCGTCGAGCGGCGACACGATCCGGCAATAGGCGAGGTTGACTTCGGCGGATTTCACCGACGCCTTGTCCGCCTCGACCGTGCCCTGATCCTGGGCGACAAGAGCGACCTGCGTATCGAGCGTCTGATGCGGCACCGCGTTCTGCGCCGCCAGTCCCTGGTATCGCGCCAAGTCGACCTGAGCGCCCTTCAGCATGGCTTCGTCGCGCGCCAATTGCCCCTTGGC
This sequence comes from uncultured Alphaproteobacteria bacterium, assembly GCA_963748805.1. GTDB lineage: Bacteria > Pseudomonadota > Alphaproteobacteria > Rhizobiales > Xanthobacteraceae > Bradyrhizobium. Next base: position 11,866 of record CAVVLH010000103.1, read on the forward strand.
CTGCGCCAGTGTCGCTTCATATGGCCGCGGGTCGATTTCCGCCAGCAGGTCGCCTTTCTTGACGTCATTGCCTTCCGTGAAATCGATCTTCTGCATATAGCCGCTGATCTGCGTGCGGATCGTCACGGTTGCGAGCGACGTCACGGTGCCCAGCGCGTTGATGTTGATCCCGATGTCGCCTTTGCCGACCACTTCGGGAACGATCGACATCGGCGCGGAATTGCGGCCGCCATTGGCTTGCGGCGGAGGCGCAGCCTGCTTGGTCCACCAGACGACGCCGCCGACGATCAGCAGGATAACGATAGCCGTCAGGACAAACCGCCGGCCTGACCGCGGTTTGGCGGCCTGCGCGGGACCAATCGAAGGTGCCTTTTGGAAGTTCTTAATCGGTTGGTCCATGAACCTGCCATTGAGGTGAAGAGTGTGAGCGCTTGCGAAGGTTTTCCGCAATTAGTCGCGGGGAACCGCCTCCAGGGTCCGCGAGCCCCCTTATTTGACGTCCCTGCCTGCGGTTGTCGCATTAACAATCAGAAAGAATTACACTTTTGGTTCAGACCGCGACCGCCGGGCAACAATGAAGACGTCGTTCGAGCCACTCAGCGGGTTCAAAAACCAGGGCGGTGATCAGGCTCGAACGGTCCATTTTGAACCGATCCGAGGTTGGCGACAAGACCGTGCCGTCGGCAATCTGGGGGCAGGGCGCCATCACGAGAACCGGACCTGCCTCAGGCGGCCGCATCCAGCAGGCTGAACGAGCCCCTGACCAGCGCCTTGCGTCCCTTCGATGTGATGGCCGGCACGCGATCGTTGACGGTCACAAGGCCGAGCGCGACCAGATCGTCGAGTGCTATCCGGGTCGAGGCAGGTGGCCTCGCGAAGGGTGAGCGAAGCGCTTTCAACGCTTCCCATTGGTCAGGCCTGAGATCGAAGTCGCTCTCGTCGTTCATGCTGCCTCGATAGCGGCCGCCGGGATGGGTTGCGAATGCTTAGAATCGGACCGCTGGTCGCCTTGTGCGCTCTCTTAGGAAGGATGCGTGACTCCGATACGACCACAATGCGTCTGCAATGGGCTTGTGCACGCAACTTTTCTTGAATCGTTCGAAGGCGAGAAACAGCGAGTGGGCCACTGGTAACGTGGTTGTCACATCTGCGTGTCAATGGACGGTGTCGGCCACCGGCGAATCGGTGGCGGGACATTGGATATGCTTGACTGCTCGGATGAACATTCTGAAGGTAGCCGCGCCGACAAAATCTCGCCGTAACGGCTTTGGGCTGAAAGGCCTCGGCATTGTCGTCAGCATCGCGATTGCGGCGATTGCGATTTTCGCGCTGACCCACACGCTGAAAAGCATCGACACCAACGAAGTATTCAAGGTCATCAGGCGCACCGATACTTCTCTTATCGTGCTGGCCGCTGCGCTGGTAATCACCTCCTACGCCAGCCTGACCTTCTACGACCTGCTCGCCCTGCGGACCATCGGCCGCACCGAGATTCCTTATCGGATCGCAGCGCTTGCCAGCTTTACCAGCTATCCGATTGCGCACGGCATCGGCGCCGTTTCGCTGATCTCGCCGGTGATCCGCTATCGGGTCTACTCGTATCATGGCCTCAGTGCGTTCGAGGTTGCCAACATTTGCTTTCTGACCGGGTTGACGTTCTGGCTCGGCAACCTGACGGCGCTCGGGATCGGATTGTTCTTTGCGCCCGACGCGATCAGCCTGGTCGACTTTCTGTCGCCCAGGGTCAATCAGTGGATTGCGACAGCGCTGCTTCTGGGTGTCGCAGGCTTCCTGACCTGGTGCTGGTTTCCGCGCAATATCGGCACCAAGCGCTGGCCGGTCCGGCTTCCGTCGGGGCCGTTGGTCTTGCTGCAAATATTGATCGGCGTTTCCGATCTCGGTGCTGCGGCGCTCGCGATGTATGTGCTGATTCCGGCGGGCTCCAATATCGGGATTTTCCCGATCATGGCGGTTTTCATCGCTGCGACTTTATTGGGATTTGCGAGCCACACGCCGGCGGGCATCGGGGTTTTCGATGCCACGTTCCTGATCGGACTTGGCAGGGACGACAAGGAGCCGCTGGTCGCCGCGCTTTTGATGTTCCGCCTGATGTACCACTTCTTGCCCTTTATATTCGCGCTCAGCGTATTTGGCGTCGTCGAGGGATGGCGAAGTTTGCGGCGCCGGCGAAGTATCTGAGGTTTCTCACACCGGCGAACTGAGCTTCAGCCCGACCACGCCCGCGACAATCAGCGTCAGGCAGATGATGCGTACCGGGTCGGTCGGCTCGCTGAAGATCACCATGCCGACGACGATGCTGCCGGCCGCCCCGATACCGGTCCAGATCGCATAGGCCGTGCCAAAAGGCAGCGACCGCAGCGCAAACGCCATCAGCGCAAAGCTTGCCAAGATCGCCAACGCTGTCGCAAGCGTCGGCCAGAACCGGGTGAGACCGTCGGAATATTTCAAACCGAAAGCCCAGGCGATCTCGAACAGCCCCGCCGCGAATACCGCAAGCCAGCCTGTCATGGCGACCTCGGCGGTGGTGAAAAAGCGGGAAGGCCGCACGGGGCGCCGCGGGGCGGCTTCTCAACGCCAGATTTTACGCCGGTATCCTGAGCGAGATCCGACATGATTCACCTCGTCGCGGTTCATGTCGTACCTCCTTGCGATGTTCGCGCGACAACGATGTGACAGGCTTTACGCATCCCGAGAGCCGAAAAGGAGTTCCGGAATCCTCGGCCCGATCGCATCACCTCCGCTGTCGCAAAACTGAAGCGAGCGCGCGATATCGTGGTCGGATTGTTAATTCGAGGCGCGGATGAACAGCCAGCTGATCGCAAATGTCGTCCGCAGCAGGAAAGACGACGAAGCGACGGTCTGGGACAGGCTCTACGCGTTCTGGTTCCGTCGCCTGGTCTATACCCAGATCTGGGAAGACCCGGTTGCCGATCTCGCGGCGCTTCGTTTACCGATCGGTTCGACCATCGTCACGCTGTCGTCAGGTGGTTGCAACGCGCTGTCTTATCTGACGGCGCGACCGGCGCAGGTTTACGCGGTCGATCTCAACGAGGCGCACCTCGCGCTCATCAAGCTCAAATTAGCCGGCTTGCGTGCCTTCTCCGACTATTCGGATTTCTGGCAGTTCTTCGGTGCAGCCGACAAGCCGGCCAATACAGAGCTTTATCGCGCGCGATTGCGGCCTTGGCTGGATGCGCAGGCGCGCGCCTATTGGGACAAGCGAAATATCATCGGCCGTCCGCGCCACGCCTATTTCGCCAATGGCTTTTACCGTCACGGCATTCTCGGCCGTTTCATCGGTCTTGCCCATATTGCGGCAAAGCTGTGCGGCATCGACCCCGCAATCCTCTTGAACGGCAGGAGGGATGCGCCCGCGCGCATCGCGGCACTGAAGCGTCTTGATCGCGTATTCCATTCGCCGCCGGTCCGGCTGATCACGGCAACGCCGGCTCTGCTGTTCGGCCTCGGGATTCCGCCGCGACAGCGAGCCTTGCTGGGTCGGGGCGCCCCGTTGAACGACGTGCTTCACAAACGCCTGGTGCGCCTGATCGACGGTCATCCGAACGAAACCAATTATTTCGCCTGGCAGGCGCTGCATCGCGGTTATGCCGGTCCGGGCGATCGCTGCTTGCCGCCCTATCTGCAACGCCGCCAATATGAGCGCATGCGCAATGGCGCGGGATTGATCATTCCGCATCACGCCAATCTTCGGCAATTCCTGGAAGGGTTGCCGGCGCGCGAAGTCGATGCGGTCATCCTGCTGGACTCGCAGGACTGGATGGCGATCGACGAAATCCGGGCGCTGTGGAATGCGATCGATCGCGCCGGCAGCGACAATGTCCACGTGATTTTTCGTACCGCCGGCGAAGCATCGCCGATCGAAAGCGACGAGCTTGCATCGCTGCGGCGGATATGGCGGCGCGACGACGAACGCAGCGCGGTCGGATTTGAGCTCGATCGCTCCGGGATCTACGGCGGGTTCCACTGCTACGGCCGGCGCTGACCGGCGATCCGCCGGGATCAAGCCCGCCGTCGGTTCGTGACCGCGCCGCGTGACCTTGCGGCTATTCCGCCAGTTCGGAATATCCGGTTGCCGGCACGCTGGATTCGATCGCTTTCTCCTCCTGTACGATCTTCGGCTTGCGCAGCCAGACGTAAACCTGGGCCGAGAGCAGCACGACGCAGATGAAGAGGAAAAACGCACTGATCGGGCGCTCGATGAAGGTCATCAGGTCGCCGCGGGAAATCAGGAGGCTGCGCCGGAAATTTTCCTCAAAGCGAGGCCCGAGCACGAAGCCGAGCAGGATCGGCGCCGGGTGGAAATCCAGCCGCAGCAGGATGTATCCGACCACGCCGATGACAACCGTTTCGCCGACCTGGAACATGTCGTTGCTCGCGGCATAGACGCCGATGCAGACAAAGAACATCGCGCTCGGATAGAGGTAGCGATAGGGGATCGAGAGCAGCTTCACCCACAGCCCGATCATCGGCACGTTGAGGACGACGAGCAGGATGTTGCCGATCCAGAAGCTTGCGATCAGGCCCCAGAAGATGTCGGCGTGCTGGGTGATCAATTGCGGGCCCGGCACGATGCCGTGAATGATCAGCGCGCCCAACAGCAGCGCCATCACGGTGTCGCCGGGGATGCCGAGGCTCATGGTCGGAATGAAGTCGCCTTGCACCGAAGAATGCGTCGACGCTTCGGGGCAGGCGACGCCTTCAATGGCGCCGCGACCGAAACGCTCCGGTGTCTTCGAGATCTTCTTTTCGGTGGCGTAGGACACGAAGGAGGCGATGGTCGGGCCGGTGCCGGGGATCAACGCGCAGAGGCTGCCGATGACAGTGCCACGGATCATCGGCCAGAACGCGAGCTTGAGGTCGGCCTTCGACGGGAACATGTCGGAGATGCCGACATTGGCATATTTCATGTCGACTTTTTCGGTATTGTTGACGCTGTTCAGGAACTCGGCGATGCCGAACATGCCGAGCGCGAGCGCAACGATTTCAACGCCGTCGAACAGTTCGGTGATGCCGAAGGTGAAGCGCGGCTGGCCGGTCTCGATGTCGGAGCCGACGATCCCGATCAGCAGACCGAACACCGTCATCGCGATGCCCTTGAGCGGGGAGCCCTTGGCGAGCGTCGATCCCGCGATCAAGCCTACCAGCATCAGCGAGCACACCTCGGCTGGACCGAATTCAAGCGCCATCTTGACTAGGAAGGGCGCGAGGAAAATCATCTCGGTGATGCCGAAGGAAGCGCCGATGAAGGCCGCAACGACGGTGATACCGAGCGCTGTTCCTCCCTTGCCTTGCTTGGTGAGCGGAAAACCGTCGAGACAGGTGACGGCGTGCGGCGGATGGCACGGCAGGTTGAGAAGGATCGAACAGATCGCCCCGCCATATTGGGCGCCGTAATAGACGCCGGACAGCATCAGGATCGCCGGGACCGGATGCATGC
>CAVVLH010000104.1:0-68585 GCA_963748805.1 uncultured Alphaproteobacteria bacterium
CGGCCATGGTTTACGGCGTACTCCAGCGACATGAAGGCAATATCGAAATCCAAAGCGAGTTGGGCAAGGGAACGACTTTCCGGCTGACCTTCCCGGTGCGCGACCGGTTCCAGATCGAACAGGAAACGGAGGAGGAATCCGTAACCATTGAATCGTTGCGGATACTGTGTATTGACGACGAGCCACTGGTGCGCGAACTCGTCAAGGAAATGCTCGAGCGCGACGGACACAAGGTGGAGGTCAGCGATAACGGCCAGTCCGGCCTTGACCAATTCAGGATTGCGCGCGAACGCGGCCGGCCTTACGACGTGATCATCACTGACCTGGGGATGCCCTATCTGGACGGGCGGCAGGTGGCCAAAATGATCAAGCAGGAATCGCCGGACACGCCGGTGGTGATGCTCACCGGTTGGGGCGCGCTGTTGCGCGAAGAGGGAGAAAAGCCCGAGCATGTGGATATCGTGGTCACCAAACCACCCCGCTCGCGCGATTTACGCGCCGCCTTAAACCGGTTGCGGACTGAAAGAGTTTGAGATTTGACGTCGTTTAAAATCGCCGGAAGATGCCGACAATCGGGGTGATAAGGCCCATGGTGGCAACGTGTTTGCGCTTTCCGGCCAAATCTGAATCGTTCCTTGAGTTAATTTGTGATTGTTCCCAAATTGCCGCGACGCTCCTTGACCCTCTGTTGCGCATCGCTTACGGCAGACTTTAAATCCGACACATCGAGAACCGCCACAGCTTTCTGCTGGATTTTATCAGCCTCGTCGGTCCTTCCAACGCCGACAAGTACTTCAATCAATTGCCGGGTCTGACCGATAAAATTATTGTCCGCCATTTTAGGCGGTGCTGGTGGAGAGAACATTACCAGCCTGGCGTAAAGCGCATTCGTTTTGGCCATTGCTTGAAACCTTTCGGTTTCCTGCTGCCGCATGACCGCCTGCTGGTCTTCCATTTGCTTCATCCGAATCCATTCCTGATGGATATTTTCAAAGGCCGCCAGCGGATCGTCGATATAGTTCATGCACAATTCGTAGTCACCGCGTTGGACGAGCGCCCCTTCGGCCATAATGAAGCATTGCTGGGCGAGCTGCTTGTCATGCTCGATGGATTTGAAAAGTGCAACGGTCGCGTCGTCATCCTGCAACTGACTGTTGATGTTGGATAATTCCATGAACAAATCGAAGTAGCCGCGGCCTTCCGCAAATTCCCTCGTGTCATGATCCCGGATTTCGAGCAATGCCTGCCTGGCCTTTGGGTAACGACGTCCCAATTCGATCCAATCCGACAATGCGAATGAAATTCGGACGCCCGCTTGGCCGGGATCGTTTCTCGAATGTTTGAAATACCAGAGCAAATGTTGCAACGATTCTTCATAGCGGCCTTGATTCATAAGGTCATCCGCTTCCTGCAAAATTTTCGAAAAATCCAGTTTTTCGCCGGGACCAGGCGTAGGGGACCAGGTTTCAGCTGAGTCGGTTGAATTTGTTTCTGGTAACCATCGGTAACTCGATGGTGCGCTATTACTGGCAGCAACGGTATAATCCGCACCAACCGATGCAGTGGACAATGGTATTGGAACTGAAGTTACCGTGGATGCCGATGGTAAAGTTGTACGATTCGGCTCATCTTCCACCAGCTTATAGCGGATTTTCAGCCGGACGGGTTTTCAGTGAAACCGAGGATTTGCAACACACCCGGCGGTCTCAAGGGTCTGAAACTCGTAAGTATCAGGCTGATAATTTTCCGGGTCAGTTGATGGTGCTGGCACCTGTGCCTGATGCCAGGACAAGCCATAGACATTCGTAAACGCATCGGGCGATTCGGGAATAATGGCTAGGTTCGTCGCCACAATCCAGCCAGCCATATTCCAGCGCGCCTCGCCATCGGGAAAAAGTTCCGCCCGCGTTCCAACGAAGAACATAGCCAGAGACCCCTCACTGGTCTGCCGCACAACCAAATTTGCGCCAGGATGTTCAAGATCACCGATTTTCATTACCCGCCCGGAATTCAGATCGTAACCTTCAAGGTTCCACCCGGTTCAACTACCGTTTCGACGATCGGGCCGAAGGAGACTGTCGAGTGATCAGTCAAGTCAAGTTTGCTTTCCGCCAGCGCCTCGGTTTTGGTTCCGAAATACACTCCGGCAAAGGCGTGGCCGTTGGCATACATCGAAACATGAGGAAGTCCCGACTCCAAATGGTCGCGCGACAATTCAAAATCGGCCCGGCCCCTGGAAATGTGTAGGGACTGGTTTCGATGGAGGGCCTGAACTGGATCATCTACAGGATAAAAGTCGTTCGTCGCGGTGATATTCAACGATAGTGACGCTTCATCGGCGCTAATCAAATTGTAATGACCTTTGACTATCATCTGGTTTTCGCTTCGTTCGACGGAAGTGATTTCAATGGAATCGCCATGCGGAAAATAAGCCTGGCCGATGTAATCGGATTTGATATGGTCGGCCAGTTGTGCCGAAAGTTCTTTTGTCCGTTCCGCGTCCTCCTTCAAACTGGCGGCCAATTCCGATACGCCGCTCAAGTGATTGATCAATCTTATTTGCACAATGGCAAATAGGGTGATAGCAACAGCGAAGATCACGATTTTCCACAAATTCCTCCGGCCAAATGAAAATAATTTGAGTTTTTCGGCTTTGTAACCACGTTCTTTAGCCCAAGCAGTCGAGCAAAGAAATCGCCGTTGTATCCGCAACATCGGCGAAGTGCTGGCGATGAAAAGTGCCCCAATTATTGAAGCAACAATCCAGCTTCCAGGCGCGGGGAACGATTTTATCAGAAACAGGTTTCCAAATGTCGCCGTTGCGACCCAAATGCCCCAGAGAAGTCCATATAGGGCGGCTTCGCCTCGTTCCTCCTTGGTCAAATGCGCGGCAATTTCCCGCGCATCCGGCGAAGATAATGGCGAAACCAGCCAGGATTTTTTTTCCGACGAAATTTCTTTTTCGATATTTTCAGTTTGAGCCTCCCCACAAGGGCTGCTGCCCGGCGGCGTTGCCACAATCGTCTCCACCTGCGTTTTCACTTCGCTGGCCTGCTGGTAGCGGAGTTCCGGATTTTTTTCCAGCGCGCGCAACACAATTTCATCCAGCCGCACGTCAATCTGAACTTTCTTGGACGGCGGTTCGATTTTTTTGCCGGGCAGTTCGCCGGTGAGCATCTGGTAAAACACCACGCCCAGCGCGTAAATGTCCGCGCGGTGATCCACCTCGCCGGGATGTTCGCGTCTGCTCCGGCGCCATGTAATTCGGCGTGCCCATGATTTTGCCGGCCTCGGTCAGCGCGGAAGATTCGGCTGGCGATGACGCCTGCGTCCGCCGGTTCGTTTCCGGCCGCCGACCAGTTTTCGCCAGGCCGAAATCCGCCACCTTCACGCGGCCGCGGCGGTCCAGCAGAATGTTTTCCGGCTTGATGTCGCGGTGGACGATGCCCTGGTCGTGCGCGAATTGCAGCGCGTCGCAAATCTGCGGCACGATGGCCAGCGCCTCGCGCGGCGGACACGCGGCCGCCTGCGAGCAATTGCCGCAGGTTCACGCCGTCCACAAATTCCATGAGGAAATAAAACTGTCCGCTCGTCTCGCCGAATTCGTAAAGCGTGACGATGCCGGGATGATTCAGCTTGCGCCAGCGCCTTGGCTTCGCGCGTGAAGCGTTCGGCAAACGCCGGGTCGCCGCCGATGCCGGCGGCAGGATTTTCAGCGCGACGAAGCGGTCGAGCTGTTTCTGCCGCGCCTTGTAAACCGCGCCCATGCCGCCCTTGCCGATGAGTTCGAGGATTTCCAGTTGCGGAAAAATGTGCGGCGATCTCCCCGACGGTGGGCGGAACAAAGCGGGGTGATTTGCCGTCCGGTATCCGTTCCACGCCGTGGGAAAGCCCGCCTTGATCAGGCATTCCGGGCAAAGGCCCATCGGGCACATTGGGGGCCAGCGGCTTCTGCAGCTTGGGCAAATGGTTTCGTATCCATGTCGTCCTGTGTTACTACTGTAATTGAAAGCGAAAGGTTACAGGCTTTACGACGGGAAACGGCGCGGATTACTTTCGCGGCCAGCACGGCAAAAAGATGGCGCATTTCGTCTTCGACATCCTCATCCCGTCCAGGGTGTCGGCGATTTCCGCCCGCATCAGATCGCGATAGCGCTTTGCGCAGCCGATGCACGGCCACTTTCACCGCGCCTTCGTTCATGCCCAGACTGGCCGCCAGTTCGGCGTAGGGCTGCGACTCGCGAGTGCCCATGAGCGTTTGTTTGAGCGCGGCGAACAATTCCGTTTTGCCCTCGCTTTGGTATTCGCATTCAAGCCGGCTCAAAACTTCATCCAGCAACGTCAACGCCCATTGCTTTTCAAAAATCTTATCAGGCGCGGAATTGTCCGCCGGCTCCAAATCAAACCTTTTTTCCGCGGCGGCCCAATCGAGTGAAAGGTTCGGAAGCCCGCCACCGCGTTTTTGGGCGCGTGCCTTGCTCCATTCGTTGGCAAGAAAATGGTTCATGGCCGTCAGAAGGAACGAACGGAACCGTCCGACGGTCGGGATCGGCGATCGCCAGCAATTGGCGTTTCAGCAATTGCGCGAAAAATTCCTGGGTGAGGTCTTGGGCATCTTCCGGCGAATGCCCGCGCCGGCGCACGTAATCATAAAGCGGATACCAATAAGTCTGGCAAAGATTTTCCAGCGCGGCGCGAGCGCGCCTGGTATCGGTGCGGCCAGCCGTCAGCACGACCGACCAGTGGGTGGTGACAAAGACCGCGACACGCGTCTCCACGTCAGCTTTAGAAGTGGACTCTGATGATACGGAGGTGCTCACAGGTTAGAGCTTTATCACGCCTCATTCTCCGAGGCGATGCAAAACAGCATTGTGGAGCACATAAAGAAAGCCCGGGACATTTCGCTTTGCCGCCGCCTGCGATTCCCATTAACCTGCCCCCATGTTCAAGCCAGCCGACCTGTTTGATTTAAGCCAAACCGAACACGCCGCAATTTTCGACGGCTGCACTTATGCCTGGGACGCGCTCAAAAAAATCGAGGACTATCTCGCCGCGAACCTGAAACCGGAATTGCGGAACAGTGCGAGGGCGCGCATATATCGGCGACGAAGTTTTCATCGGCGAAGGGACGGTCGTGGAGGACGGCGTGATGATCAAAGGCCCGGCCATCATCGGGCGCAATTGCCAGATCCGCCACAACGCCTACATCCGCGAGAACGTCATCATCGGCGACGATTGCGTGGTCGGCAATTCGACTGGAATTCAAAAATTCGCTCCTGTTCAACAAGGCCGCAGGCGCCGCATTTCAATTACGTCGGCGATTCCATCCTCGGCTACAAGGCGCACCTCGGCGCGGGCGTGAAGATTTCCAATTTCAAACTGTTGCCCGGCAACATCACCGTGGAGATCGACGGCGAGCCCTTCGACACCGGCCTGCGCAAATTCGGCGCGCTGCTGGGCGACGGCGCGGAAGTGGGCTGCAACTGCCGTCCTGAATCCCGGCAGCATCATCGGCCGCGGCGCGGTCATTTATCCCGAATGTGTCCTGGCGCGGCATCCTGCCGGCAAACATGATCGCCAAAAATAAATCGGAAATCGAAGTGGTTGTAAAGAGGCCGAGGGGAAATTAATTCCCCACTCAAACCATCGTTTGACCTAAGGATGCGACAAGTTCATCATGTTCAGACTGATAAACTGGATGGCTGCATGAAATTCGGGACTAAAATGTTGGCAATTGTTTTGACCATGGGATTATTGATCGTTTCAGCGATCAATTCTTCCGCCTTTGCCTTGCTGGGACCTTACCAACCCTGGATGTTATCAAGTAATGGGGTAATTTCTCCCGGTGACATTGGAGGCCCCATGTGTATCAGCAATGGGTACCGCTGGAATGTGCCAGTAGTAACTTATGGTTTTGACAAATCTTTTCTGGATTTCTTCGGAACAAACGGAGTCGCGGCGGTACGCGACCGAGTGCGAGCACCGGCCGATCAGGTGCACATTCGCTTGTGTAAGAATGCGCGCAAGCTTCAGCGTCACCTCTGGCGGGAAGGCGACGTCGTCACGGCCATGCAGCATGGTCACGTCGCAGGTAATCCGGCCCAATTCTTCGGGACTGAGCACGGCCGCTTCTATGTAGGACTGCTGGTCGCCGCCGAACATGACCGAAAAATAAGGCTCATAGTCGCCCGTGTAGAGCACCGTTTCGCGGTTCCTCAAATAGGCATCGTCGATGAGCGACTTGTCGTAGATCAGCGTCTCGGCGGCAGCACGCAGGGCGTCGCGGTCCTTCGGAAATGTCCAGGTGCGAACGGTTGCTTCATTCAGAGGAAAAGACGCCCCCATTGTGCCTGTGACCAGGACTTTGCTGATCCTGGGCTCCGCTGCGGCGAGCTTCAAGGACAGCGCGCCAGAAACAGAATGGCCGATCAGGCCCATCGTTTCTCCCTCAATGCGCTTGATCATCTCAAGCGCCTGCCGCATCCATAGTGCAATATCGAAATAGGGCGGTGCCGGCCGGCGCGAGGATTTGCCGAAGCCGATCAGGTCCATCGCATAGACTTTATATCGAAGTGCGAGGGGATCCAGCACTTTACGCCAGTTGCCGATCGTGGAAGCGCCCGGACCCGAGCCGTGCAGCAGCAAGATTGGGAATCCGCTGCCACCCACGATGTAATGCACGTTGCATCCTTCGAAGTCGAAGTTCTTCTCGGCGTATTGAGAAGTCATGTCCTGCCTTTTCGGATTGCTCGCTCAGCCCGCACGGTGGCGCAGGCGGTCGAGAACGACGGCGAGGATGATTACTACCCCTACCGCGAGGATCTGGTAGTAGGACGAGATTCCCAGAAGGTTCATCGAATTGGCTAGCAAGCCAAGGATCAGGACGCCGTAGATGACATGGATCATGCCGCCACTACCGCCGGTCAGCGCGACGCCACCGAGGACGACCGCCGCGAGAGATTGTAAAGTTAGAGTGGGTTCGGCCACCGGCTGCGCCGCGCTTGTCCAAGCGGTCATAACGACACCCGCGATCCCGGCGCACATGCCGCTGATCGCGTATGCGAGCATTGTATGCAAAGCTACGTCGATGCCGGACTTTTCCGCCGCCGATCGGTTGGAGCCAATGGCGTAGAGATATCTGCCGAACACCGTCCGTCGGAGAACGATCCAGATCGCGAGCAATAGACCTATGCCGATGAGCGCCGTCACCGGGACGCCCGCGAAGGACTCAAAGCCAACGGCGCTTACGAAGGAACCTGGAACGTTATAGATCGGTACCCCGTTCGCCAAAATAAGCGCAATGGCTTGCGTGATCGACATCATCCCCAGCGTTACGATCAGCGGCGTTGTCTTAAGATAGGCGATAACGAGCCCGCTAATGCTGCCGGTCACGATACCGGTCGTGACTATCGTGACGATGCCGATCGGAATATTCCATCGAAGCATAGCCAGCGTGCCCACGACGCCGGCAAGCGACATCACCGAGGCCAGCGAAAGATCGATACCGCCACCCACGATAACTACCGCTTGCCCTATCGACAGAATCAGCAGGGGCGCTATCTGGCTCGCGAGATTGGCGGCATTTGCCGCCGAGGCAAAGCGCGGCTCCACCAGGCTCGTTCCGACGCATATCAGGAGGATCAGGGTAGGCAGCGCGAACTCGCTCGCCCGCAGGGTGATAAATCGCCTTGGCTGGACCAATTGGCCTCCGGTTTGCTCAGACATCGCGCTGCTCTTTAGCGGTCTCGGTGAAGGTACGCGGCACCGCGCCCAGAATATCGACAATGATATTGGGCTCGTCTGCGAGGCTCGGGTTTTGATAGGTGCCGACGATCTTGCCGTTGTGAACCGTATGGATTGCGTCGCACAACGCGATGGTCTCCAACAGATCGCTCGACAGCAACAATATAGCCTGCCCAGCAGCAGCTCTTGCCCGGATGAGATCGTGGATGTCCTTTTTCGCGTTGATGTCTACCCCGGCTGTCGGATCTTCCAGGATCAGCAGCTTGCCGCCACGTTCGATGCATCTACCCAAGAGAACCTTCTGCTGGTTCCCGCCGCTGAGGGAGGTGATTGGATCTTCTTGCGAAGCAAAGCGCGTGCGCAGACGTTCAAGCTGGCGTTTTGTGGTTGCCTGTTCCCGATGGAATGCCGCGAGCACGAACCGTCCGAAGATCGCCGGCTGAGCGAGGGTAAGATTTTCCCGGATGGTCAGTGTCGGTAAAATGCCGTTTGCCGCGCGACCCGAGGGTAAATACGAGATTCCGCGCCGTGCCGCCGCGGCGGCTCCGCTCGGCTTGAAGTGCTTTCCTTCGAGCGCGACGTTCGCACCGATGCTTTTGGCGCCAACCAGTAAGTCACGGATGCTGTCGATACCAGAGCCAACGACGCCGTATAGGCCGACTATTTCACCAGCACGGATCGCAATGTCGCGAGACCGGCCGCCGGTGCCCGGGACGTCACCGAGGACCAGTACGTCGTGACCAAACGTTCCGCTCCGCGCGGCGATCGAATCTACTTCGCGGTTTCCGACAAGCTTCTCGACGAGCATATCCACGGTCAGTTCCGCACTCATCGGAAAGCTTTCCACGAGCGCGCCGTTCTTCATCAAGCTGATCTGATCGGCGACCTCCAATACGTCTTCAATGTGATGCGTAACGAAGACAATCGCCATTCCGCCCGATTTCGCGCGTTTGATCATCTCAAGCAGCTTTCGCTTCTGGTGTACCCCGAGCATCGCTGTCGGTTCATCCAGCAGAAGGACGCGCGGACGCTGCATCAGCGCTTTTGCGACTTCAAGTAGCTGTTGACTGGCGACCGGAAGATCACCGGCGCGGGCCTCGAGATCGAAATCCAGCTCGAACTCCGACAGGAGCGCTCGACAACGGGCTCTTTCGAGGCGAGAATGATTGAACCGAAAGGGAATGACGCCGGCTTCGGTACCGAGGCAGATGTTCTCCCGGACGCTGAGATCAGGGGCAAGCGAGAGTTCCTGAAATACCATGCTGACGCCGTGTGCGCGCGCGTCGCCAACGGAGCGAAAACGTATAGGACGACCCGCCATCTCGATCTTGCCGGCGTCCGGCTGGATCAAGCCGCCAATAATCTTCGCCAAGGTAGACTTACCGGCGCCGTTTTCGCCTAACAGGCAATGGACCTCGCCCGACTTGATTGTCAACGAAACGTTATGCAAGGCGCGCGTTGCACCGAACGCCTTGCTGAGTCCACGCGCCTCGACGATTATACGATCGATTCCGGTTTGCGTTTCCCGCGGCGCGGGAATCATTTTTGAACGGCCTCGATCGACCAGGATTTGGGCGGGACGTCATACACGGAGTTGTCGTAGCTCGCCGCCATGGCCTGCGTGATGGCCACGTTGGGCACCACGACCGTCGGGTAGGGCTTCATCTCCTGCATATTCGGCATCGGCATGCCTTCCGCCTTGCGGATGGCGTATTGGACGATCAGGCGTCCCATCAAAATGCCCGGCTCGGAGATCACCGTCAGAAAGTGCTTCTCTTTGAGTTCCGTGAGGCCCTGATCGTTCAGTGTCGACGTCGCGACCTTCAATTCCTTTTTCTGCCGGCGTCCTGCCTGCACGGCTCCCATACCGAGTGCTGACTCAGGCGTGTAGGCGTATTTCGCATCCGGATGCTTGAGCAGCATGTCGGAGATCTGTGACAAACCATAACCGATGTCGATCGCGCCTCCCACCGGCCCAGCGATAACCGTCATGCCGGGGCAACTTTTCGACTTTTCCGTAAACCCTACGAGACGAAGGCGTGACCATTCCGCTCCAGCAGGTCCCGGGAGCGCTAGGACTTCGGCCGGTTTGCCCGCCATGTCTTTGCAGACCGCGTCGGCCAATGCGCCGCCCAGCGACGTATCATCCTGTGTGACGCCGAAATCGACGTTCTGGCTATTGACGGGAATGCCGGCCGCAATGACCATCTTCCCGGCCTTTTTCAATCCCGCCAGGATTGAATCATAACCGTCATAGGCCGCAGGCCCAATAACAGCGACATCGACGCCCAGTGTTTGCATCGCCTGGATCTGCGCGAATTGCTGGCTGACGTTGCCGTAAGCACCGGCTACGGTGATCTGCGCGACCGATACGTTGGAGCGCTTCGCTTCGTCCGCGATTCCGTAGGCAATGCCTTTCCAGAAGTCGTCCTGCATGTGGACGACGGTAACGCCGATTTTCAACGGCTTCGTTGCGGTGACAGGGGGCACAAGGTCACGCAGCCGGTCAGCCGTCTCGGCAACGGAAGGACGAGCATCAACCGAAACGCCGCCGAGCAGTACCAGTCCCGCCAACACATGTCGGTGCAAAGAACTATGCGCTTTAGACATAATCGCCATGGAGTTGCCCTCTGGATAATATCGCTGGCTCCGCGAAACGATTTCCGCAAAGTCCGATGAACGACAGTTTTAAAAAGCTTTTCGTCGACCCGTCGAAAAATTCCGTATCGTGGAAACGTGCAGCGATCCGGACGCCCTGCCTGCTTCATCAGGCGGACCGGTCGGGTGCGGGGTCGCCGATATTTCAAGCCGTATTTTCACTGGAGTACCTCGCAATTTTCCATCGTTAGCGCAGAGCTTCTGCAACCTCAGCGATCCGTCCGTAGAAGCGGCGGTTTGGCCCGTGCTAGCCAACCATTTGACATCTGATCATTTTTCAGAAATTGTAGGCAATCAACAATCGGCTTTCAACATGATTTATGCTTTAGCTGCTCGCTCCAACGTCGAACCTCGGTCCGTTCCGGACGTGGTCTATCAGTGGCTGAGGGAGAGGATTCTCCTTGGTGGACTGCGACCTGGTGAGGAAATCCGCCAGGAATTGCTCGCCAAGCAGTTCGGGACCAGCCGCGTTCCGATCAGGGAAGCCTTAAGCCGCCTGCAGGCGGAGGGATTGATCGTTCTGCGGCCCCGAAGAGGCTTTGCGGTGCTGACCCTCAAGCAGGAAGACATCATCGAAATCTTCGAACTCCGCATGGCGATCGAAGAACACGCGATGCTGATCGCTAACAAGGAGCGGACCGAGGCCGATATTCGGGACGTGGAGGCTTTGGTCGAGCGAATGGAGACGCTGGATCCGGCGGCGCCCGGATTTCTCCAGGACTGGATGTCGGCGAACCGTCTGTTCCACAGTCGCCTTATCGAATGTGCCCACCGTAAACGCGTAAGCGAGATTGCTCTCAATTTGCGCGACTCGATCGAGCCTTACATTCGAACTCGAAGCAAATTTCTTCGGCCAGGTTGACTACGCCAATGTTGAGCATCGGCAGATATTCGATGCATTCAAAAAGAACGACTCCGAGAGCGCTGCCCGGATCAGCCGACAGCATTGCGAAAGCACGTTGAGGCGTCTGCTCACCAACATCGATTTCCTCAACGAGAATCCTTTCCACCAACTTGAGCGTCGGTCGAAATGACCCGACGTTTATCACCCGCTGCGAGCCTCAATCTGCCGCAGTGACCGAATTTCCGAATTCAATGGAGAACCGAGTGACGGCACGTGAAGAGTTGCGCGTTGAAGGATTGAGCGAGCCGCTCAGCCACTACACCGATGCCGTTTGTTACGGCGACCTTTTGTTTGTTTCCGGGGTGGCGCCTCTCGACGAGAAGGGGCGTCTGGTTGGCGAGGACGCCGTAGCTCAAACGCGCCAAATCTTTGTCAACATGAAGAAAGTTCTTGACGCAGCGGGAACGAGCTTCAGCAAAGTCCTCAAGGTGACCGTCTATCTGACCGACGTCGCCGACCGCACCAAAATCAATCCCGTTCGTCAGGAGTATTTCGGGGCAGCCAAACCCGCGAGCACGCTGATCGGCGTGAAGGAACTCGCGATTCCCGGAATGAAGGTCGAGATCGAAGCGGTGGTAGCAGTGAAATGACGACAGAGAAAATTCGTATCGCCATTGTGGGCGCCGGTATCGGCGGCCTGACGCTTGCCCTGGCATTACGCCAGCGGGGGCTCGATGTTCATGTCTACGAACAGGCTACCGAACTGCGGGAGATCGGTGCGGCGATTGCACTGACCGCGAACGGAACGCGGGAGCTCGATCGTCTCGGATGTCTGGATGGTATCAAGGCGGTTTCCACGGAGCCGACCGAATTCATCTGGCGTAGCTGGAGCGATGACCGCCGGATCGCGTCGTTTCCGATCGCAAAGGGCGGGGCGTATCGAGCGCGCGTAGGCGCGCCCTATTTTGGTATCCATCGTTCCGACCTTCAACGCGTGCTCGCCGGCGCCCTTGGATCGGAGGGATTGTATCTTGGACACCGCCTCGTCTCGCTTAGCGAAATCAACAAGGTTGTCCGGTTGAATTTCGACAACGGGAAAACTGTCGAGGCCGACATTCTTATCGGCTCCGACGGCCAGCACTCGCGGGTTCGGCAATACGTGACGGGCGGCAGACCCTCGGTATATACGAGGACGAGCGGCTTCCGAGGGATCGTGCCGGTCAAGGATCTTCCGTTACTGCCTGATCCGCATGCGGTTCAATTCTGGATGGGCCGCGACGCGCACCTGCTCCACTTCGCACTCGGACCCTCTGGCGAGGACGTGAATTTCCTGGCCGTCGTTGAAGGACCGACGGAATGGACGTTTGATACCTGGGTCGCGCCCGTCACGCATGACGTAGCTATGTCCGCGTTCGCAGGCTGGCACCCGGCTGTCATCGAAATGATCGGCGCTGTCGAGCATACCAAGCGTTGGGGGTTGTTTGAAGTTCCGCCGTTGCAGAGTTGGCAGCGCGGACGCGTCGTGCTGCTCGGGGACTCTGCGCACGGAATGCTTCCTCACCACGGACAGGGGGCCAATCTCACGATCGAGGATGCGATAACCCTGGCCGAGCTGCTGCGCATGTACGGCGTCGACGGCTTCGAGGAGGCCATCAAACTCTACCAGGACCTCAGGCGAGCCCGTACGCGCAAGGTCCAACGGAGCGCGCACGACACAAATCGAGTCCTTCACCTGGCCGATGATGCTGTTGGGGATCGTGCGTCCCGTCTCGCGCGCGTTCCAGAAAAATTTTTCTGGATACATGGTTTCGATGCGCTCGCCGATGTGACTTCGCAGACCGGATCACGCGCCCAGGCGCTCCGAACGGCCAGCTGAAGTCGCCTGCTGGCCACGATGGGGTGTTCGCTGACCAAGTTTCAAATGACGTAAATTAAACAGGAGTCGATCATGATCAGGAGAAAGTTTGCACGCGAAATTGCTGGCTCGGCATTTGCAGCCCTTTGTTTTCTGACCTGTGGGGTCAAAAGCAGTATGGCGGAGGACGACCGGTTGCTTGGCATGGTCGAGCCCGTCAAGGCTAAGAAACCGTATCGAATTGGCTATGCCTCGGTAGACATGAATTCGGACTATTTTCTTGGCCTCGCCTACGGCACTTTGGATGAAGCCAAGAAGGCAGGCGTCGAGGTCGTGCGGATCGTCTCGGCTGGCGGCTATGGAAAGGTGGCCGAACAGGTCGCGCAGCTTGAACAACTTGCGACGCTTAAGCTCGATGCCATCATCATCGTCGGTGCTGCCTTCAACGGTTTTGACAAGGTCGTGGACCGGCTTGTTGAGGGTGGCACCAAGGTGGTGACAACCGGTGTGCCGATCGGCTCTCCGAAAGTTTCCGTTGCGATCCTGCAGAACGAGATCAAACTCGGTGAGACGTTGGCGGACAGCATCTGCAAGGACAAGCCCAAGGCGACGGTCATCACGCTGCCGGGGCCGGCTGGCTCGGAATGGAATAAGCTGCGATTCGACGGCTTCAAGACTGCGGCCGCGAAATGCGATCTGAAGCTGGTTGGAAATACCTTCGCCGGCAACATCTCGATCGAGGACGGGCAGAAGCAGGCCGCCGATCAACTCGCCAAGAATCCCAAGGCCGACTATATCTATGCGGTTGCAGGCATCTTTGCGGTCGGGGCAGCGCAACAGGCCAAGAGGATGAACTCCGACGCCAAGGTCGTCACCGGCACGCTGACCCGGCGCTCCATCAGCCTGTTGAAGGACGGCACCCTCTCGATGGTGGAGAGCGAGCCGCCGATCGTGTTCGGCCGCGCCGGATTGCAATATACCGTGCGTCTTCTCAACGGCGATCCGCTTCCGAATCTGGTGCACGGCCTCCTGCCGTTTCCGGTCGTGATGGTGCCCAATCGCTCGCTCACGCCCGCGAACATCGGCTCGTACGATCCGAACCAGTTCGATCTTCCGCCGGAAGGCTGGACGCCGCCGCAGTTGCAGTAAGAAGACCGCTTGCGAGAAAGATGTTTGGCTTCCCATGAAAGAAGCACCGGCCTTGTCTGCGATCGGCTTGCATAAAGCTTTTGGCTCGACGCTTGCGCTTCGAGGGGCCAATCTCGATCTCAAGGCCGGTAAGATCCTCTCGCTCCTGGGCGAGAACGGCTCGGGCAAGTCGACGCTGGCGAAGATTATCGCCGGCGTCCACGCTGCGGATGCCGGAAAGATCTGCCGCGATGGTGTCGAGGTCAGACCCAACGATCCGGCGTCGGCGCGTACGCTTGGCATTGCTATGGTGTTTCAGGAGCTCTCGCTCGCTCCCGATCTCGATGCCGTCGATAACCTGTTCCTCGGACGGGAGCGTCGCCACAGGATTTTGAGCAACCTGTTCGACCGCAAGAGTCAGGAAAGCGACTGCAGAGCGATGTTCGAGCAACTTGGTCTCTCAATCGATCTTCGGAAGCCGATCCGAAACCTCGGCATGGCCCAGAAGCAGATGCTGGAGATCGGCAAGGCACTCTCTCAGCAGCCGGCGATCCTGATACTTGACGAGCCGACGGCGAGTTCTCACGCGGCGGGAAATCGAGCAATTGTTTCGTCTCGTCAGACGCCTTCGAGACGCCGGGACCGCAATCCTTTTTGTAACCCATCATCTGCGCGAGGTGATGGAAATCGCCGATTACGTCAGCATCATGCGTGACGGGCGGATCGTGGCCAATAGCGAGGTAACTCCCGAAACGACCGAGGCCGATCTGGTGGAGCTTTTGGTAGGCAAGACTTCCAGCCTGCCGCCTGCGGTGCCAGTTAAATCCTCCGGCTTACCACTGCTCGAAGTGTCGGCCTTGCGGACCTCCCGCAGCCGTGACGTCTCCTTTCATATCAACGACGGCGAGGTCGTCGGCATCTATGGCGTTGTCGGTTGCGGAAGAGAAGATATCAGCCGAGTTCTGGTTGGATTGCATCCGATGCTCGGCGGCTCGGTCAAACTTTTCGACAAATCCTATCGACCCCGCGACCCGGCTCGCGCGCTTAGTTCGGGTATCGGATTTCTGCCGTCGGATCGCAAGCAGGAGGGCATTCTGCCCGGCCGCTCGATACGAGAGAATCTGATGCTGTCCAACCTGCGTCCGGCCGCGCGCGGCGGCGTGATTGAATTGACGCGCGAGAGGGCGAACGCGGCCGAGCAATTGAAGGCTATGGGCGTAAAATTTGGTTCGGCGGAAGATGCCATCACGACGCTCTCCGGAGGTAATCAGCAGAAAGTTCTTCTCGGTCGAGCGCTTGGGGCGCTTCCCAGACTTCTGCTGCTGGAGGATCCGACGGCTGGCATCGACATCGGCGCCAAACAAGACCTCTATCGTATCATTCGCGATCATCGGGAAAACGGTATGAGCTTTCTTTGGATATCCAGCGACCTCATGGAGACGCTCACAATGTGCGACCGCATCTACGCGATGTACAACGGCAGCATTGTCAGCGAGATCGCCGCGCCGACGATGGCTGACGAGGAGCATCTTCTCGCTGCCGTGCTCGGTCGCAGCCAGACGGCGCCGCACCCATGACCACGATCGTTGACAAGATGCCCGCCACATCACGACCGTATCGCCTGATCGCAAAGTTCGGTTTGCCGCTTCTCGTGATCCTGATTGCTGTCATCACCGGCATTCGGGAACCCAATTTCTGGTCGATCGGCAATGCGCAAAATCTGGCAAGGCAATTGGCGCCGCTGCAAATCCTCGTGATCGGCCAATTATTCGCGATGATCAGCGGCGGTCTTGATCTCTCCGTCGCCTCCGTCATGGCCTGTTCGGGCGTGCTTGGCATCCTGTCGTTACCGTACGTCGGACTGGCCGGCAGCCTCGTCGTCATGGTGCTGGGGGGACTGTCGTTCGGATTAGCTAACGGCGCGCTGATCGTCGGATTTTCCGTCTCGCCGTTCATCGTCACGTTGGGCATGCTGTCCGTGGTCAAAGGTCTGTCGCTACTCTTGACCGGAGGCCTGCCACTCTACGACGTACCGGATTCGCTCGTGGATGTCGTCGGCTTCGGGGCGATAGCGGGTTTTCCAGTCTCGAGTCTCATCGCATCCGCTGCCATGCTCCTAGGTGGCTTCGTTTTGCAGACCACAATATTCGGCCGTCACGTCTATGCGATCGGCTCGAGCGAGGCGGCCGCGCGCAATTCCGGCGTTCGCGTCGGACGGGTCAGACTTCTGGTCTACGCTATCAGCGGTGCCATCTCCGGCTTGGCCGCGATCGTCCTGACATCATGGGTCAGCGCGGCGCAGCCGCTGGCGGGAGAGGGCCTCGAGCTTCAGTCGATTGCGGCCGTCGTCGTTGGAGGCGTCGCGCTCGCCGGAGGCTCAGGTAATATGCTGCAAGCCTTTTACGGCGTGCTGATGCTTGGGCTGCTATCGAACGCCTTGAACATGGCCGGCGTTTCGTCCTTTCTTCAGGTCTTGGTCGTTGGCCTCGTCATTCTGCTCGCGGTAATCGTCGACCGGTTACGCGGTCAGGCGGCGTCGACGTGAGAAAGCCGGCGTGCCGTCGTTCGCGGCGTCGTGTCAGGCGGTGAGATTTAGCGAGGCAAGAAACGGCAGAACCGCTGCATCAAAAGCGTCAGGTTCCTCCCAATATGGGACGTGGTTGGCGTTCTTGATGAAGACCAGCTTTGCGCCGAGGGCGTCCCGACAGGTTTCGCCTATGCTCGGAGGAACGGCGCGGTCTTCCGCGCCCCAGATCAGCAGCAGTTTTTCAGGCGGGTAGAGACTACGGATCTTCTCGGCCACGTAATCGGCCGCGATGCCGTCGACCAGATAGTCTCCGATGCGGACAAACGCCTCAATAGTGCCGGGTGAAGTATTGATACGCCACTCTTCCTCGACAAATGGCTTCGTTACCTTGGACGAATCGTGGATCACGAAGCGAAGCTTGTTCTCGAACAAACTGCGTTCCCGGATCTGCACATTGCGGCGGATCGTCTCGGCGACGTCCCGCGATATCGGCGCGATGCCAAGGGCACCGACCAGAGCCAGTCCGGGAATGCGGCCGGGCGCGCGAGTGGCTGCGTGCGCAGCGATATGCGCGCCCAGGGAGGTGCCGACAAGTGGCGCTCGTTCGATTCCCAGCGTGTCCATTAGTGCGAGAAGATGGCTGGAAATCTTCGGTACGGTATATGGACCGTCGGCCTCCTTGCTCGCAAAGCCATGTCCCGGCAGGTCGAAGGCAATCGCGCGGAAACCTTTCGCGGCAAAGCGCTCCACGGTCGTGCGCCAGCGATCGGCGCGCGCCCCGAAACCGTGAACCAGGAGAACGGCCGGTCCTTCACCGGCTTCGATGATACGCGTCGTTCTCGTCTCAACGGCAAGCGGATAGCTGATCACTGTCATTTTGCACCAGCCTAGCTTAAGCGGCGTTTCCGGCGATCGCCGCGTCCTTCGGAATGCCCTTCCAGGCCTGTTCGGGAGCGAGCGAAGGCGTGTTGCCGGTCGACTTGCGCGTGTAAAGACGGTTCCAGAAACCTTGCGATGCCTCGGCTTGGTGACGCGGCATGTCGGCCGGCAGATCGGGCAGCGAGACCTTGCGGCCGCCCTTCCATACCGCGACGAAGCGCGCGGATTCTTCGAGAATGCGGACATCCGCAACCGGATCGCCGTCGAACACGAGAATGTCGGCAAACTTGCCGCGGGCCAGGCTGTCGAACTCGTTGCCGTCTCGGAGCATGACGCGATTGGTCGAAGTCGCCATACGCAATACCTCGTCCGAGGGGATGCCGACATAGTCAACCATCAGCGACAGTTCGCGCGTCGCCCATTCGCCATAAGGTGTGATCGCAAACCCGGTTTCCGAACCGCTCAGGAAGCGCACGCCACCTTCATAGGCATTGCGGAGGGACCGCGAAGCATCCTGCAGCTCTTGGCGTTGAATGTTAGGCCACCAGTCGTAAGACGGATCGTCCTCCCGGGCATATTGGATGTTGTTGGTCAAAAGAAGCAAGGAAGGGCAAATTGAGCAGCCTTCGCCGGCGGCCGCCCTAATCCCTTCGTCATCGATCCTCGATGCATGGTAGATGATATCCACGCCGGCTCGCGCGGCGTACAACGCACCTTCGCGACCACGTGCATGCACAACCACCTTACGGCCCAAACGATGCGCCTCCCGTACCATTGCCGTCGTTTCATCCTGATCGAAGGAAGCGTAAAGGCCGCCGTGATTTCCGCCCTGGATACCGTCCATCGCAATCTTGATGACGTCGACGCCGTCCTTGGTTTGGCGCCGGATTGCCTCGATGGCCTCAGCCCGTGACGTGATGAGGAGTCCGGTCGAGCAGGGAGGTACGCCGATCCAGCTCGGAAAATAATCGTAAAGTCCCTGCCGCGACGTGAGCGCTGGTCCAGCGGACGTAATACGCGGTCCTTCGAACATTCCGACGAACAACGCATCGCGAAGGGCGGGCGTGACGAGGCCCGCGCAGGCAGGATCGAGCAGCGACGTGAAGCCAGCCTTAAGCATGCGCTGTGCGGCAGCGAGCGAGCGGATGGCCCGATATTCGAGGCTGCCGTAAAGATCAACTTCTTCTTCGGATCGGGCGTTGCCGTAAGAAAGGTGAGTGTGAAGGTCGCTAAGGCCGGGCATGACGAAATATCGCCGATAGTCGATAACTTCATCCGATGGCGAGGGCTGCGGCAAAGCTTCAATCGGACCGACCTCTGTGATCCGGCCGCTCTCGATGACAATCGCCTGTTCCTTGCGGGCGACGTTTTCGGTCCCGCTGAATAACTGGCCGCAAAGCAATATCGTCCGCATGAATCTCTCCTGTGCCCGGGACGCGCCGTCCGAGAAAGTCGGCGTTAACGAGTTGTGTATACACAGTGATGGCATATCATATGTCTGTCAAGCTGAGACGCGAGATTTGCATCGCAATCCGATAATTGTGTATACACGTTATCATCGATGCTGGCCGCGCTGTTGGAGAGACGAACATGCCTTTGCCCCCCGTATCTCGGATGGGAACAGCCCGAAGGGCTGCGGATCGAAACCAGGTATCCGTTCCGTCCGTGCCGACATTGGCGTCGATCGTGCAGGGCAAGATCGCCGCCGAGATCGCCTCCGGCGTCTTTGCGCCGGGCATGCATCTCGAAGAGAACGAACTAGCGAGCCGATACCAGGTGTCGCGCACGCCAGTCCGTGAAGCGTTGCGCGAACTGGCCTCGATCGGTGCTGTCGACATCAAAGCACGCCGGGGAGTGCTCGTTGCCGACATGGGAAGAGAGCGATTGATGAAAACGCTCGAGGCCGTCGCTGACTTAGAGGCCTGTTGTGCACGATATGCAGCGGAGCGGATGACCGACGAGCAGCGGGCTGTGCTCGCGGCGCTGCACCGCACGATCGGCAAGGCCGTAAAGGCCGGCGACGCGGCGCGTTTCGACCATGACAATCTGCAATTCCACCGTTACATCCACGTTGGATCTGGCAATGAGATCCTGTCGGATGCGGTCGAGCAGATGCGGCGCAGAATTCTCCCATATACGCGAGCGGAACTCATATCGAACCGGGAACAGTTGACGATCGCCTATAGTGAGCACGAATCTATTGTGAGGGCGATCGAATCCAGGAATGGAGAGCTTGCTTATCACGCCACACGTGCTCACGTCGTAGCAGCAGGACAGGTCATCGAAGATCGGGCGCGGCTAACAGAGACGTGAATGAACTCGGAGCCGAGAGGGTTGATTGGCTGTCCAATCGGGTTTCTTGACTGATGAGTGATCAGGGCAGTCCGTCGGCCTCGCCGCCGGCATCTTGTGCGTTGCAATGAATTCGACTGGCCTGGCCTCTACCCAAATCTCGCTAAGTTCAATGAGCGCATTGGGACGCGTCCATCTTTTCGCTGGCACATTTCCCATTCCGAATTTCGAGCATCATCACCAAATCGTATGCTTCTGCCGGATGTCGGTATGGCGAAAATAACCCGCCATGCGGATTATTCATGATTCCCGTTTCCCGCACTTACGTGCTGCAGATGACGATACCGAACGTCTTTTTTCACATCTCAATGACGTACGCCATCCTTCGTCATCATGGCGTCGACGTTGGCAAGATGGACTTCCTCGGCACGGCCAATTTCGTCGACGCGCCGTGATCGAAAGCGCACGGTAAGCGATCTCACCGCGATATGACCGAGCGGTCCGCAACGATGGTCAAGAAATTGTCGTTTATGAGCCGCGCCGTCGATCGGAAAGCCGCGAGCTGTGGCGTCACGACGTCGTTCAGGCGCGCGGCCTCAGTCCGACCAAGCGCCTGCTCGAGGCTCGCCCTGTAGGCGGGCTGGCTCTCCCACTCCTTCACCGTCGAGGGCGTGATTTCGACGTGATACTGTAGGCCATAAGCGTGCCTCCCCCACCGTATGGCCTGCACTGCGCAGGCCGCGTTGCGAGCCAATACGACAGTATCGGCCGGCAGTTTCGTTATCTCGGCCCCATGCCACTGGAAGGTCTGCATGGTGCGACCGACCCCTAGAAACAAGGGATCGAGCGAGCCTTCGTGCGTGAACTCGACGTTGGCAAGTCCCACTTCGGGTTGACGCATCAGACCGACGCTTCCGCCGAGTGCCTCCGCAAGCAATTGATGCCCGAGACAGATGCCAAGGTAGGGTCGGCCAAGGTCGCGAACCCATCGGTGAATAGCTGCTTTCTCGGCTTCAAGCCACGGATGGATATCCTCCTGCCAGACATCCTGCGGCCCGCCCATAACTACAAGGAGATCAAAGTCTTCCAGCGCGGGGATCACACCGCCTTCGTCGAGTTCGACAACATGTTGTTCCCAACCCCGCCCGTGCCAGAAGTCACGAAACGTGCCGGGATGTTCCACGGGCAGATGTTGAAATATTAATATGCGCATCTTGCCACCTTGATCTTCCTCCCTGTCGGCTTCACGCATCGAAGTCGGAGAAGCCCTTTCGGGGTTATGTCGTCGTAGGCCATCGCTTTTACTTCGTTCAACTCATCTTGCGAGAGCTATTTGACATATCGGAAGTTTTTAACGAACGCGGGGATTTCGATTCCCTCCCGTAGCTTCGGATCGGGCATCGGCGGTTCCTGCACAACTCGCAGCCCAACCGATCCGGCCCACAAATCCGAAGCAAGATCGTCGGCATCTTCGTCGGGCAAGCGATCGCTGACCTTGGCGGAGACTTCATCAAGCTTCATGCGAATGAGCTTGGTCGCCTTCCACTCTTGGTCGGTCGGCTTACGTGCGTATTCCCACAGGCCTGGAGCAAGTCGATCGACGAAAACCTGTAGTGCTTCGCGTTTGACGTCATCCGCGCACAACTCGGCCTTGCCGAAAGCCATTACCGAACGAAATTTGACGTTGTGATTGAAGGCGGCACGCGAAAAGACGATTCCGTCCAGATGCGTCACGGTGAAGCAGACTGGGATGCCCTCCTGTTGGGTCTTCAGCATACGGCTGGCAGATGATCCGTGCCAGTAGACATGATCATCGATCCGCCAATGGTTGGTTGGCGTTACATATGGCTGTGAATCTATCACGTAACCGACCTGGCAAACGATGCCAGCATCGATGATCGCATTAATGGTATCCCGGTCGTATTTGGCCAGCCAATTGTACCGCTTGAGGCGCGTTCTTTCGCTAGGCGCATCGATATTTTTCGAGGTCTCGATATCGGTCATTTCCGCGGAACTCCAGTGTGAAGCAATCCCTCGTTATAAGGTTGCTCGTTTGGGGCTCTTAGGGCCGCTTCGAGAAAGTTGAGGGAGCCAATTCCAGTTGTCCGGAGCGCGACCGGTATCGGGAACGAGAGGTCACCACCCTGTTAGCTTCACCGCTGTAGAGAAAAGGGAAGTTTGCGGGGCCGGCGCAGCAATGGCACGGATGTTGCTTCGAGAGTGCCCAGCGAACCACCGGAACTGAGCAATGTTTCCCATCCAGTTGGATACATCGAGCCCGTCTCCTCTTCAGACACAGGTTTGGGAAAAAGTCCGTGCGGCCATCGTCAGCGGCGTGCTGCGCCCGCGATCGCAGTTGCCGTCGTCTCGCGAGATCGCCCGTGAGCTTGGCGTTTCGCGCAACACGATCGTCCATGCATTCGAAAAGCTTGCAGACGAAGGATACCTGAGGATGCGCTCGGGGTCTGGGACGTTTGTATGCGACCCGCTGCCCGACAAATGCGTCGGAACGCTCCATCAGCCGGTCGACGTCACCGAGGCTACGGCGAACAGACCGGCGCCTAAGCGCGACGTTCGCCATCCGCCTGTGTTGTTGAAGACCAAGGCTTTGCAGATGGCGCGATCGGGAGCAGGCGATCACCGCATCGATTTCCGGTATTGCAGCGCCAACTGGCGCAACTTTCCGCTGCGGGACTGGCGTCAATTCATGGTCGAGAACGTCTCCCGCGCGAGCGCCAACATTTCCGGTTACAGCCCTCCGGAAGGGCTGCCCGAGCTGCGCCAGGCTATCGCAGAGCACGTCTCCGCAAATCGCGCGATCGCGGTCGATCCCGAGCAGGTGATCGTTACCGCCGGTGCGCAGGAAGCGCTCAGCTTGATCAGTCGCCTGTTCATCCAGCCCTCGGTCCGGGTCGCGGTCGAGAGCCCGTGCTATCGCGGAGCGGCGTACGCTTTTCAAAGCCACGGCTGCACCCTGGTGCCGCTCTCGCTCGACGTTCAGGGAGCCCGCGTCGAATCTCTCGAAGGAACCGGCGCTTCACTGATCTACGTTACGCCCTCGCACCAATTCCCGACCGGAGTCACGATGAGCCAGCGCCGCCGGCTGGAACTCCTCTCGTGGGCCGAACGCAACGGGGCTTATATTGTTGAAGACGACTACGACAGCGATTTCCGCTACGATGGACCGCCGTTGACGGCGTTGGCCGGACTGAATAACAATACGTCGGTAATCTATCTCGGGACATTCTCCAAATCGGTCGGATCGGGTCTGCGGACCGGGTACGCAATCGTTCCCAGGCAGTTGATCGAGCCCATGCGGCACGTCAAAGCCATCGCAAGTTGCGGAAATCCCTGGATTGAACAGATTGTTCTTGCCGATTTCATCAGCCGCGGCGCTTTCGAGCGCCATCTGCGACGCATAAGGCAGGCCTATGGTCAGACCAGGGCGGCACTCCTGGATGCGATGGAAGCGCACTTCGGCCCGACCAACATATCGGGCGCGGCCGGCGGAATGCATGTCATGTGGAAACTGCCTTCGCATTTTCCGACTGCGACCGAAGTCGCCTCGATCGCTGCTGCGGAAGGCGTTGGCATCTACACGGTTGCGCAGGCAGGAGCGTACGAGTTCGATCCGCAACTGAGTTCACGGGAAATTGTGCTCGGTTACTCTTTGCTGGACCCCGATGCCGCACGGCAAGGGATTGCCCGCATTGCGCGCGGTCTGGAGCGTCTCGCCGTAGGTGTTTCCACGCCGACGATTGCTGATACGGCATGGAGCGCGCGCGACAAATTGGCGGCGCGCGCTCTCTGACGAAGCCAGCAAGGCTTAGGCGGCAATCTCCGAGGCAGTCACGCCGGCGGCCGCAAGAAGCCGCTCCAGCGTCTGACGGTCGGCTTTGTCTAGGCTCCGGATCGGCTTGCGCGGAGAACCCATCGAATGACCTAGAATGTCGCATGCCGCGTAGGCGACGCGAATATAGCCCTTGATCCCCATGAATTCGCAGATCGGATACATGTCGGCGAAGGCTTGGCGCAGTCTGTCCATGCTCTTGTCTGCCTTCCCAAGTGCGAACAGATTGGTGCAGAGCTTCGGCATGATGCTGCAGCTTCCGGCAAACCATCCGTGTACGCCGGCGGCGATCGCTGCGGGAGTTCCGGCATCGTTGCCGTTCAGAATTGATACGCTGCCTTTGGTCTTCTGGGCGATCGCGGTTACCCGGGTAACATCGCCCGAGCTTTCCTTGACGAAACCGACATTATCGATCTCGGCGATCCTTGCGATCAGCGCCGGTTTCATGTCGATCCCCGTCGTGCCGGGATTGTTGTAGATTCCGACGGGGATGTCGACGGCTTTCGCGATGCTCTCGAAGTGTCCGTAGAGTTCGTCCTCGCTGAGGGGCCAATAGCTGATGGGGACCACCAGGACGCCATCTGCTCCTGCATCGGCGGCGAATTTCGAGAGCCTGACGGCCTCCGCCGTCTGGATTGAGCCGGTGCCGGCGGTGAGAGTGACACGTCCGTTGATGTGCCGGGCGGCGGTCTCGATGACTTGCTGACGTTCCTGCT
Organism: uncultured Alphaproteobacteria bacterium; assembly: GCA_963748805.1. Classification (GTDB taxonomy): domain Bacteria; phylum Pseudomonadota; class Alphaproteobacteria; order Rhizobiales; family Xanthobacteraceae; genus Bradyrhizobium. The sequence goes on from CAVVLH010000104.1 coordinate 24,493, forward strand.
CGCTGAAGGAGCCGATGCCGCCGGTGCTGCCGAAGACCGTGATGCCGTCGACGCCACTCTCGATCTGGAAGTCAATGAACCGCTTCAGCGCAGCCAAATCCAGCGCCTCGCCGTCGTCTTTTGTTGGAGTAACAATGAAGGCTGAAACGCCCTGAAACTTCTCTGATGCAGATTTCATGTGAACCTCAGTTTATGAAATTCTCCCAAGATTGCGAAGTTTGAGAGCGGCCGAGTTGTAACGCCTCGCGGAAAAACCGTTAGGGCCAGTGAACACCTGGAACATGGTGCCGTTCACGGCTCCTGACCAATTCCCCGGTCTCCCCACCGCCCGATTGACGGTCTGCCGCGAGCGGCACCACCATTCTTTCACAAGCGGTCCTTTCCCCCGCGGCGAGGGCATAGGAAGTTCCGTTCGAGCGGCCATGGAGGCGACGACTATGTCTCCGACGAACGGCCGAGGTCGGAGCGGCGAACTATGAAGAAGATTGAGGGAGTGGTCTCGTTTTCGGTGACGCCGATCGCCAGCGGCGGCTCGATCGATTACGATCGCTGGAAGGCGCATCTCGACGAAGCGATGGAAGCTGGCATCGGCGAAATCACGCTGTTCGGCAGCACAGGCGCCAACGGATATTTCACTGAGGCCGAGAAGGCGACCGCGTTGGAAACGATCGCCAGGCACATCGGGAAGCGGATTCCGATCATGATGGGTATCGGAGCGATGACGACTGCGGAGAGCGTGCGGTTCGCGCGGCATGCTTCGGAAAACGGTGCCGACGCCGTGCTGGTCGTTCCACTGAATTATTGGACTCCGACCGACCGTGAAATTATCCGGCACTACGAGACCGTCGCGGCGGCGAGTACTGTGCCGGTGTGGCTCTACAACAATCCGGGGCTGGCCGGCATCGACCTCGTTCCTTCCATGATCGCGAAGCTTGCGTTGATTCCCAACGTCGTCGGAATGAAGGACTCGTCCGGCGACCTTTCCCGCGCACTGACCATCCCGGTGTTGACCAAAGGCAAGGTCGTGGTCGGCATCGGCCAGGATACGCTTATTCTGGAACCTGCGCTGGGAATTGCTCCAACCTGGTTCACGGGGTTGGCCAACGTATGTCCCGCGGAGTGCGTCGCATTCTGGAGCGCGGCGAAGGCCGGCGACGCTGCCAAGGCCGCCGAGCTCGCCCGCAAGCTGTTCGAACTAAGCGAGCTCGGCAGCCGCTTCGGAATCATTCGCGTGGCCCACAGCGGCCTCGAGATGATCGGAAAGTCGGTCGGTGGACCACGCGCGCCGATACTGGGGCTGGATGGGGCGGACGCAGAAGAACTCCGCGCCGCGTTGACCAAATTCGGCTTCGCTTGATGAAGCGCGGCAAACAATCAAACAGACAGGTGGCCATCATGAAGAAGCGTGGAATTGGGCGACGTGAACTGCTCAAGGGTTTCGGAAGCGCCGCTGCCGTAGCGGCCGTCGGCCCGGTCGCCATGCCTGCCATCGCCCAGAACGCACCTCTCAAAGTCGGCATCATCGCTGCGCGCGCGGGCACCGCCGCCTACATCGGCGAGAATGGTCTTCGCGCGGCGCAATGGACGACCGACAAGATAAATGCCGCCGGAGGCATCGGCGGCCGCAAGGTGGAATTGATCGTCGAGGAAGAGACGAACGCCAAGGAGACGCTTGAGCGCGCACGCCGGCTCGTCCTGCAAGAAAAAGTCGATTGTATCCAAGGCGTCTATTCGACCGGCGTAAGCCTGCCGATGGCCCCTACGCTCGAAGACATGCAGGCGCTGACCATCTTTTGGGACGGTACGACCCAAGATGGCGTCAAAGAGACGATGCCCTCGCCGAAGTACGTGTTCAAGAGCACCGATAACGAATGCGAAGCCGTGATGGCATCACTCATCGCCATCAAGGAGTGGAACGGCAAGTTCAAGCGTATCGCGGCGATCAGTCCCGACTATTCCTACGGAAGAAACGTCTGGACTGCCTTCAAAGCGCTCAACAAGAAGTTCGGCATCGACGCGGAGGTCGTCGCCGAGCAATGGTCGTCGTTCACTCAACTCGACTTCACCAGCAACGTCGCCGCATTGAAGGCGGCAAAACCGGATCTGATCTATTGCGTGCTCGGAAACGCGGATCTGCCGATCTTCATGCGAGCCGCTACCAGCGCGGGCCTGACCGACACCGCCAAATTCGTTCTGGTTCAGGCCGGACATCAGCACGGGCAGTTGAAGAAGCCCTTCACCCCCGAGGGAACCCTGCTCTGTTACAACACCATGTATTTTGCCCGACCAAATCCCTCGGCCGACCAGAAGGAATTCGTCCAATTCTACATGGACAAATATAAGGATTACCCGCACTGGGAATGCGACCGCGCCTACTATTCCATGATGCTTTACAAGGGCGGCGTCGAGAAGGCCATGAAGGCCAAGAGCGGCGGATGGCCCTCCACCGAAGACATCGCCGCCTCCATGGAAGGCTTGGACGTCGACTCGTTCGGCGGTCCGGCGAGCATGCGCAAGGACCACGTCGCGCAGGAAATCTTCTACGGCGGCTTGGCGACCCACGACAACAGCTTCGACGTCTGCACGCTGGCGAAGACATACAGCTTCGACGCGTCGGTTCTCCAGAAACCGCCGGGCGCCGACTTCTGGGCGTGGCTAGACACGGCCAAGTTCCCGGCTTGATCCTCAAACAGCGATAGGACCGATGGCCACGGCCGATATACTCGTCGCTGCATTGTTTAGCGCCGCGGTCTTGTTTCTCGTCACCGCGGGGCTGCAACTCGTATTCGGGGTCCAGCGGATCGTCAACCTGACCGCCGGTTCGACCTATGCGTTCGGGGCCTATTTCGGAGCATCGACATTCGACTGGTTCATCCAGCGCGGCGGATCGCCCTTGCTGCTCCTGCCCGTACTGCTGGTGGCCGGCATCGTCGCCGGCCAGCTCGGCTTCGTAATCGAGCGCGTTCTGCGCCTCGTGTACGCGCGAGATGAGGCATTCCAGCTTCTGATGACGTTCGCGTTCGTGCTGATGTTCCAGGATCTGCTTCGTTTCGTGTGGGGCTCGCAGCCGCGGATAATGGCCGATCTGCCGTCAGTTTACGGCCGAATCACCGTGGGCGCTTTCAGCTTTCCCACCTACAATGCCGCCGTCATCGGCTGTTCGCTGGCGATTGCTGCGGCGCTCTGGTGGTTCATCGAACGGACTCCCCTCGGTCACATCGTCCGTGCAACTGCCGAGAACAGGGCCATGGCCGAGGCGCTCGGCGTGGATACACGGCGGATCAACATGTTGATCTTCGTGCTCGGTTCCGTGCTCGGGACAGTTGGCGGGGCGCTCGTCATTCCGACGACGGCGGCATCGCTCGAGATGCCCTCGGTGCTGATCGTCGAAGGGTTTGCCGTCGTGGTGATCGGAGGCCTGGGCAGCATGAAAGGAGCCTTGTTCGGCGCTCTCATCGTCGGATTCATGCGCGCGCTCGCTTTGACGTTCTTTCCGGAAATCGAGATCATGGCGATCTACATCGTGGTCGTGGCGATGTTGCTGGTTCGTCCGTACGGCATGTTCGGAAAGGCGATGCCATGAATGCATACCGCCCCCTTATCTTGATTGCAGCGGCGGGCTCGGTCGTGCCATTCGCGGTCAGCCCCTATTATGCGACGCTCATTATCACGATGTTCGCCTTTTCGACCGCTTTGCTCGGGCTGAACCTTCTGTTCGGGTACGGCGGACTTCTGTCGCTGGGCCATGCGATGTATATGGCGATGGGAGCCTACAGCGTGGCCCTCCTTGGCTCCAGGTTCGGCATCAAGAGCTTCGAGCTACAGTTGCTGGTTGCGATCATAGTGAGCGGAACGGCCGCTGCGGTGATTGGCCTGATGTGCGTGCGCTACACGGCGATCTTCTTCAGCATGTTAACGCTCGCGTTCGGGATGATCTTCCATTCCTTCTTATTCAAGTTCTACGACCTGACCGGAGGCGAGACCGGCATTTCGGTGGCGCGTTCTAGCCTATTTGGCTTTGCTTTTGCGAAAATGAGCAAGACGGCCTTCCTGATCGGTCCGTTCTACTGGTATGTCCTCGCGCTGTTCGTCGGAATGTTCGCCCTGATGGCGGCGATCATCAGGTCGCCCTACGGTTTGGCGCTGCAAGCGATGCGCGACAATCCGAGAAAGACGGAATTCTTGGGAGTTTCTGTATTGAAGGTGCGGTACGTGGCCTTCATGATTTCCGCGGTCTACTGCGCCGTCGGCGGGGCCATCATGGCGGTGAGCATTGGCGCGGCCGATCCCGATCTCGCGTTCTGGACCCAGTCGGGCAACTTGGTTTTCATCCTCGTCTTGGGCGGTCTGGGACAATTGTTCGGTGCCCTCGCCGGCTCGGTCGTCTTCACGATACTCCAGGACACGCTGATGGCGCACACCCAATATTGGCGCTTCGCACTCGGTGCGTTGCTCGCGCTGATCATCATCTTCTCGCCACAGGGCGTCGTCGGCCTTCTGTCCCAAGCTTTCGGAAAGCGTCGCTAGATGGAAATGCTGCTGCGGGCCCGAGAGCTCACCAAGAAATACGGAAAATTCACCGCATTGAACGACGTGTCCTTCGACGTCAGCAAGGGCGAGATCATCGCGATTGTAGGTCCGAACGGCGCTGGGAAGACGACCTTGGTCAATACGTTGGCCGGCCTCCATCCACCGGATGCGGGGGACGTCATGTTCGAAGGACGCTCGGTCGTCGGGCTGAGCCCTGCGCAGAGGGCCTGCCGAGGACTGGCGCGGTCTTTCCAATTGGTGAGCATCTATCCCACCTTCACCGTATTCGACATGATCGCTGTTGGGGCGTTCACGCGGACCGGCCGGACTTTCAGCCTGCTGCGCGCGGTTTCGTCCTTCTCTGCCGAATCCGGGGAAGTTTGGGAGATCGCGGCGTCGTTCGGAACTCGCGGACCGTCTGGGCGTGAAATGTTCGGCGTTGTCGCAGGGCGAAAAGAAGCTGGTCGACATCGCCAGTGCCCTGGCGCTACGCCCCAAACTCATCCTGCTGGACGAACCGACCAGCGGCATCGCCAGTGCCGACAAGCACCGGATCATGCAGACCTTGCTCGCCGCCGCGACGCGGAGCGGGGTCGAAAGCATAGTCCTGGTCGAGCATGATATGGAGCTCATCGCGCGATATGCGACGCGGGTCATAGGCCTCCGGTCGGGCGTCATCGCCGCAGATCTGCCGACCGAAGCGTTCTTTAAGGACACCAGCGTCATCGATTCCATCGTCGGAAGGGTGCCTCAGCATGCTCGCGGTTGAAGGCCTGGATGTCTCCATAGCAGGTGCTCCGGTCCTGCGTGACGTGACGCTTGAGATACGCCCAGGAGAGATGGTTTGCCTGGTTGGTCGCAACGGTGCCGGCAAGACCACCTTGATGAAGAGCCTCATGGGCCAGTACCGCCCGACGCAGGGCCGTATCAGCTGGCAGGGCAAATCCATCGCAAGATCCGCGCCTCACGTCATCGCGCGACTCGGCATCGGTTTTTCTCCGGAGGAGAGCGAGGTGTTCGCGAGCCTCAGCGTCGAGCAGAATATCGCCTTTCCGACCTGGATCCGGCGAACCGCGAAGCTTCCCTCCGAGCGGATCGATTTCGCCTACCAGGTCTTTCCGAAGCTGCGTGAGTATCTCCACCGAGGCGGCAGCGAGTTGTCAGGAGGCGAACGCAAGATGGTGTCCATTGCGCGGGCATTGACGCTGGATCCCGATCTATTGCTCCTCGACGAGCCGTTCGAAGGGCTTTCGCCCGCAATCATCCCAACGATCGCAGACGGCATCGCGTCGATCAGGAAGGCCGGCAAGGCCATCTTCATGGCCGAATCCAACGTACAGCACATTCCGGAGTTCGTTTCGCGCGTCGACGTCATCGAACGCGGAGAACTGGTCTTCAGCGGACCACTTTCCGAAGCCAGGAATGACACCGCTTTGCGGCAGATCGTCTCTGGGCTGGCGTGAATTTGCAGAGGGCTCGATCGACGACATCTGCCCGGAGTGCCCGCTCCAATGAACGACGGGCCCTCGGCCGTTATGTTTGCGATCCAGGATGTCTCGACTTTCTTGAGGACGAAACCGACTTCTTCACGGTTACGAAAGCCCTGCGCTCATGAAGCGGCGAGCCATCCCAACCTTCGCCGCTGCGGAACGGGACGAGACGGCCGCCTTGTGCGACGGTCCTTTCGAGAATCACGTGCGGGTCGACGCGGACGAGCTCGCCCTCGACATTCGCGTAGCGATCGCACGCGCCCGCTGCACCTGGTTTGATGTAGCACATCACCGGGCACGCATCGCATCTGATCTTGTCGCCGATGGCATCCAATTGGGCAACTGGGGAATTCATACTGACGTCGTCCAGAAAGCGGGCTGAAGGAGGGCGCGCACGTCGGGCGTCGCGCTCTCTGTCGATTATCGTGCCACTGCGACCTGGGGCGGCCTCGTACTCGTTACCGCAACTCCATCGGTCTTGGTTGTCCTAGCGAAACCAGCCCTCGCGAGAAGCAGCACGCCAAGGAACGAGAAGCCCGCAAGGATGCCGTAGAAGATCGCCATCGGCATCCATTGGTTTGGATAGCTGGCCGACAACGCCACGCCGATCATCGGCGTGAAGCCGCCAAAAATGGCACCGCCGAGTTGGTAGGAAGCCGACATCGAACTGTACCGGACCTCGACTGGGAACACCTTGCTCGCATAACCGGCGATGACCGCATAAAAGCCGGAGGCGCATAATGTCGCGATCGAAACTCCGGCGACGATGCTAATCGACGTCTTCAATTCGACCAGCAGAAACATCGGATAAGGAGCCAGCATCGCGAGCGCCGCTGCAGCGAGCAGAAACCTGCTGTCACCGATCCGTTCCGCTATCTTGGCAGCTGCGAGATGCCCAAGGAATTGCACGACAGCCACCATGGCGAGGCAATCGAGAATCAGCGCGCGATCGAGGCCCAAGGTGCAGGTCGTGTATGCGATCAGGAAGGTGTTCGTGAAGTAGAATGTAGCCCATTCGGTTCCGACACGGACGGTGGCAGGTTTGGATGCTCAGCTTCCGTCATCTGGGACAGTAGCCATTTCTTGCTGAAATTGGTAACGAGCGTGAGAGGAAACTCTGGATCTGTGCGTTGAGTTACCTATCTACTGATAGCTAACGACGAGAAGCCTTGTCAGTCGGGGATCGCGATTGTTCTTAATATCGCCGTAGCATCGTCGATTATTCCCGACGTGCTGCAATGACCACCAGTATTTCACCCGGACTTCCGTCAGTTGATCGCGTTCGATGCGGAATTTCCGAATCAAAATAGATGGAATCACCGGGCGCGAGACGAACGATTTTATCGGGAAAGTCGATTTCGATCTCTCCAGACACGACAAAACAGAAATGCTCGCCCGGGAAGCTGAAAACAGAGTTGCTGTCGTAGGTGGAAGCGTCGTAACTTTTGGGTGGCCGCAGCAGAAAAGGCTCCATCAATTTGGCCGCCCGGTTCGCTGCCAGTGCTTCATGCGTGTTGATTATGGATCCGCCATCCACGAATTTCTTGCCCTGATCTCGACGAACGACCAGGATCGGATTGTCGGGTGGAGGCTCGCCCAATAATTCTGAGACACGCACGCGCAGGGTCTTTGCGACCTTGATCACTGTGGTAATCGAAGGGACTGCCTGCTTACGCTCGACTTTGGAAAGATAGCTCTTGCTCAGGCCGCTTGCCTCGGCGATCTCGTCGAGGCTAAGGCGGCGCTGTTTCCGAATGGCTATCAGCCGTTCCGCGAAGCTTGCTACTTCGTCGATTTCCTCTGACTTCCGTTCTTTAAGGAGCGCGGGCTTGCCCATGAAATTCCTTGGCATGTTACTCGTAGAACGTCGTGAAGGATGAAACGGGCTCTCGCGCGGGACTGAAGCTGTTTACGATTGCGTCCGGATCGGCAAATCCCATTGAAAGGCCGGCGACGACGATCTGATCATCACTCAGCTTCAGCTCCTTGCGCACGATGTTTGGAAATTCGCCAATTGATGCTTGCGGGCAAGTATGAAGACCGAAGCTCCGCGCAGCAATCATGATAGTCTGCATGAACATGCCATAGTCGAGCCAGCTCCCTTTTTCCAGCCGCTTGTCGATAGTAAAAACCAATCCAACCGGAGCGCCGAAAAAGTTGTAGTTCATCGCGCGCTGCGCCTTCATGCGATCCTTCTGATCGCGCAGAATTCCGAGGGTATTGTAAAGTCCCAGCCCGCACGCTCTCCGGCGGGCAATGAAAGGCTCGAAAAGCGGGTCGGTATAGTATTTGTAATCCCGCTCATGGCCCGCTTCTTCCCCGACGAACGCCGCGCTTAAGGCGCCTCCAACCTGCGACAGCGTTTCTCCCATCAACACGTGGACCTTCCAAGGTTGAAGGTTTGAGCCGCTTGGCGCGTGCGAGGCGAGTTGGAGCACTTGCCGAACTAGCTCACTGGACACGGGGTCGGTCAGATAAGCTCTAATAGAGCGGCGGCTCTGAATAGCCTCTTCAGGTGTCCGGCTGGCCGCGGTGACAGTCGCACTTTTAAGCATTGCTGCATCGTTCATCAGCATCAAACTCCTTCAAGACGCCAAAAATCAATCTTTTGGGCTCATTTTCCTTGGCCCGTTTTTTGCTTATAGGACACAAGATCGAATCTTTAAAGGACAAAAAATGCTCTATAGGACACAAAACACGGCTCGCCTTTGCGTGGCCAGGTAATTTCGATGGCGACCTTGAGCATCGCCAGCGTTACCGAGCCCAGCAGCATTATCGGGGCAGGCACCCATTCCGCGGCGGCTGCCACGATGGTCGATCTGTTCGACGTCACGCTTCGCTACCCCGGACAGGCCGTCGCGGCGGTCGAGCATCTCAGCGTTCGCGTGGCGGAGGGAGAGTTCGTCGCCGTAGTGGGACCATCCGGATGCGGCAAATCGTCGTTGATGAAGCTCGTCACGGGGCTGGTGCCGCCGACACATGGCGGCATCCTGGTGTCCAATCGAGAGTTAGCCGGCCCGCTGAAGATCGTTGGCATGGCGTTTCAAAATCCGACCATGTTGCCCTGGCTGACGATCCGTCAAAACGTCATGTTGCCGTTGAAGATCGTAGAGCCGTTCAAATCTCAGTATCACAGCAAGAAAAACACCGAGTTTCGCGAGCGCGCAAACGTATTGCTCGATCAAGTCGGCTTGGGCGGTTATGGCGACAAGCGGCCCTGGCAACTTTCGGGGGGTATGCTTCAGCGCGCATCCCTCTGCCGAGCGCTGATACATGAGCCGAAGCTGCTGCTGCTCGACGAACCCTTCGGTGCGCTGGACCAATTTACCCGCGAAGATCTCTGGAACATCTTACAGAGCCTCTGGATGTCATCCAGGCCGACGGTGATTTTGGTGACGCATGATTTGCGGGAGGCCATGTTCCTGGCGAGTCGTATCCTTGTCATGAAGGCGCGTCCTGGGAGAATCAGTAAAAATACAGGATGCCGCTTTTCCTTATCCTAGAACCGTAACGGACACGTATTCGAAGGAATTCGCCAGCCAGATGCTTGATCTGCGCAATGCAATTTTTGAAGCCAGGCAAGATGAATTGAGCAGGGGACTTCCATGATCGTCTCGACCGACGGGCTACGAAGATTTCGTTCGGTATTGCTCATTCTTTGCCTTTTTGGGACGTGGGAGTTACTTTGTCTCCTGTTCCAGATCAGCGACTTGGTGTTGCCGCGGCCGAGCCAAATCGCGGCGGCGCTGGTAACTTACTTTCCGGGGTTGCTTCCGCACGCTTTGCAGACCCTCTCCGAGACCCTCATCGGATTCATGATAGGCGTCCTTGCCGGCGCGCTCCTTGGCATCTTGGTCGGATGGTCCAGGACGGCTTACGACGTAACCTATCCGATCATGGTTGGGTTTGCGTCGATCCCCAAAATAGCCGTGGTGCCGATCTTCGTGCTGTGGTTCGGGTCCGGCTTCGTGCCCGCAGTGCTCACGGCCGCCGTTATTTGCCTCTTCCCGGTGATGGTAAATATCGCCGCGGCTCTTGCTACGACAGAACCAGAATTGGAAGACGTCCTTAGGTCTTTGGGCGCATCACGCTGGGAACTTTTGCGAAACGTCGGCATTCCGAGGGCGCTTCCCTACTTCTTCGCATCGCTCAAAGTCGCGATAACTCTGGCATTCGTCGGAAGCGTGCTGTCCGAGACAATTGCCTCGAACCGCGGCATTGGCAACGCAATGCTGGTTGCAACAACCAGCTTCAACATTCCCCTCGTGTTCGCCGCGATCTTCCTGCTCTCGCTTCTGGGGGTCTGCCTGTACGAAATCTTCGCATTCATCGAGCGTCGCGTGTGCGGTTGGTCTTTCCGAAATGAGTTCGCCATGACTTGACCATGTTTGATGCAACAAAACCCACGCTCAGAAAGGTCTGCCTATGCGCATTACGTCGATAGCCCTCTATGCAATCCTCGGTCTACTGGCAGTCGTTCCCGCCAACGCACAGGAAAAGACGCACGTTCGCTTTACTCTCGATTGGAAACTGCAGGGTATTCACAGCTGGTATTACCTCGCGGAAAAGAAGGGATATTTCGCAAGCGAAGGCCTGGACGTGGTGATCGATCAGGGCGAGGGATCGGCCGCGACGGTAACGCGTATCATGTCGGGAGCATTCGACGCCGGCTTCGGAGACATCAACGCGATAATCCAGAACGCGGCCGCGCGACCCGGATTGGCGCCCATAATGGTCTACATGATCTACAACAATGCGCCCTTCGTGATCGCTGCCATGAAAGATGGGCCCATCAAGACGATTAAAGATCTCGAGCAGCATTCCGTCGGCGGTATCGCAGGGAGCGGCGCACTTGCTCTGCTTCCAACGTTGGCGAAGCTAAATGGCATAGACAAGAATAAGATCACGATTACGAACATGGCCCCCAACTTGCTTGAACAGATGCTTGCCACCCGACAAGCGGATGCCGGGGCCACTTACAACATCACGACTTACATGAACTTCCTTACCATGCATGTCGATCCCGAAAAGGACGTCCGCTGGTTTTACTTCAAGGACTACGGTATCGATCTCTATTCCAACGGTATCATGGTCTCCCCGCAATTTTTGAAAAAAAAGCCAGAAGCCGTTCGTGGGCTCGTCCGGGCAATTAATCGCGCGATCATCGACGTCATCAAGGATCCGAATGAGGGGATCGCCGCGCTCGCGGAACATGAGCCGCTGCTTAACCGTACGATCGAAATGCAGCGGCTCCAGCTGGCTTTCCGTACTCTGATGAATACCGCTGAAGTCGACGAAATCGGATTGGGAGACGTCAAAGACGACAAGATCAAATCCTCGATCGAACTCGTGTCGCAGACTTTCGACCTGCCCCGGCAGCCCGATCCGAAGGAGGTATTCGACAGGTCGTTCCTGCCGCCGAAAGCGGATCGCAAGGCGAATTTTCCGAAAAGCTGATGCCGCTCCGTTGCTTAATCCGAAAGGTCAATCGCATGCCGAATGCAGCTTTATCAATGCCGAATATCGTTTCCGACAGATGTTCCACCACGATAACGGACGCCATCACAACCCGGCAGTCCATCAGACGATTTCAGAATTGTCCGGTAACGTTGAAACAAGTATCGGAAATTCTGCGGATAGCGTCTTACGCGCCGAGCGGCTCGAATCTCCAGCCCTGGAGCGTACTTGCCCTGACGGGACAACCCTTGAAGAAATTGGGCGACGATATGCAGCGAGCTTATCTGAATGGTGAGGCCGGGCACCAACGCGATTATAAATATTATGCCGAAGAGCTAGTCGATCCATATTTAGGCCGCAAGCGCGCGTGTGGCTGGGGACTCTACGGCACTTTGGGGATTGCCCGCCATGAGAAGGAAAGGATGAAAGCTCAGAGATCCACGAACTACAATTTCTTCGGTGCGCCCGTCGGGCTGGTTTGCACCATCGATTCTCGTCTGGAGATCGGGAGTTGGATGGATTTTGGAGGGTTTGTGCAGACCGTGATGCTAGTTGCTCGCGAATTTGGCCTGCATAGTTGCGCGCAGGCATCCATCGCCGAGTATCCCAAAATCGTTCGTGCTCACCTGCCTATCGACGAGAAGGAACTGGTGCTTTGTGGTATTGCCCTGGGGTACGCCGATCTGAACGCGCCGGTTAATCAGTTTCGGACGGAACGTGTTGCGGTCGATCAATTTGCTGCGTTCTTGGGTTTCGAACATGATTGACAAGGGCTCATCGATCTTCGCCGAGATCGAAAATAATATGGGCAACCGTCCGGATCGTCCTTTCGCGATTCATCCGAATGGGGAGGTTGTCACTTACGGTGACATGTTCGTCCATACCGCACGATACGCCAGTCTACTGATCGCGCGCGGAGGCCGCCCCGGCGACCGTGTTCTCGTGAAAGCAGAGAAGTCGCTCGAAATAGTCTTTTTGTATCTCGCTTGTATGCGATCGGGTCTGGTCTTTCTTCCGGTAAATCCGTCGTTCAAGGAGGAGGAGACTGCTCACATCGTCCGTGATGCGGAGCCGACCATCATAATTTGTGCGGAGCAACATTCTGCGATGATGCGGCGGCTGGCGCCCACTTGCCCTGCGGTCCTCACTCTCGACCACGGGAAGGATGATATTTCGAGCGAGGCGAAGCTGTTCTCGGCGGAGTTTGCCAATTTCGATAGCGAATCAGAAAATCTCGCTGTCGTTCTGTACACGTCTGGCACCACCGGCAGGCCGAAGGGCGCGATGCTGACCCACCGGAATATCCTGAGCAACGGAAAGTCTCTGTCCCGGCATTGGCAATTCGACGGGCAAGACGTCCTGTTGCACTGCCTGCCGCTCTTCCATTCGCATGGACTCTTTGTCTCGTTGAGCTGCAGCCTGCTGTCCGGGTCGGCCTTTCTCCTTTGTGCCAAGTTCGATGTCGATCAGGTGCTCGACCTACTGCCAAAATGTACCGTCTTCATGGGCGTGCCGACGATGTACGTCCGGATGGTGAACGACAGGAAGCTCGATCATGAACGGTCGAAGTCGATCCGCCTCTTCGCGTCCGGCTCCGCCGCCCTGCTGCCCGAAATCTTCGAAAAATTTCAGGCGCGCACCGGCAAGAGCATTGTAGAGCGATATGGCATGACGGAGACAGGTATCAACAGTTCCAATCCGATAGAGGGGGAGCGCAGGGCAGGCAGCGTCGGGATGGCACTCCCTGATGTTTCCATAAAGGTTGTCAGCCCGGCTGGCGTGGAACTTTCTCAAGGGGAAACCGGTGCCGTATATGTCCGCGGCCCCCATGTCTTCGCGGGCTATTGGCGCAAACCCGAGCAATCATCGGAAGTGTTGCAACAAGATGGATGGTTCAATACGGGCGATTTGGGAAAGGTAGATCAGGCGGGATACCTTTGCCTGGTTGGAAGAGAAAAAGACCTGATCATTTCGGGGGGCTATAACGTTTATCCCCTTGAAGTCGAAAGCGTGATCGACAGGCTTGAATACGTGCTGGAATTGACCGTCATTGGGCTTCCGCATGCAGATTACGGAGAAGCCGTTACCGCAATCGTCGTTGAAAGACGCCGGAACGGCTTGTCCGAAGCGACTGTTCTCAAACACGTCAAGAATCAGTTGGCCGGTTACAAGGTGCCGAAGAGAGTTCTGTTTCTCGAACGTTTGCCGCGCAACGATCTTGGCAAGGTCGAAAAGAACACGCTACGGCGGCAGTTCACGAATCTGTATAGTCTCGAACCTGAACGAGCCAACGCTCTTCCTTCGTAGAGAACATGCGCCGCCGCTTTGACTCGATGCTCAGCACGCTTGCGATCGATCCGGGAAAACCATGTTCAACGCGGCTCTTCCGATCGCGGTCTGAGGGTCGCTTAGGCACTCCAACGTTTCAAAGTGGTCCATTTGGTCCGCGACAAACAGGCCTGCTAGCTTGTGGGCGTCACGGAGAGCCTTTGCGAATTCCCGCGCCATGCGCTGAAATTCGGGACTGTCGAGAGAGCCGTATGCGACCGTTATCGGACATGGCATTCGCTGGGGTCGCTGTTCGCCGCGAGCTTTGCGGCCACCTATCCCGCGCGCGCTCTCTCACCTCGGCATCGCAATGCCCTGCATGAAGCTCGTCGTGGCGATGGTGACGACGGCCAGTGCGAGAGCGCAGATAACAAGCTGATCGAATTCGGCGCGCAGGGAGGAATTAGATGAATCGCCCCTGACTTGCCCCCCCCAACGGTTCCTGCTTTGGCTCGTCTGAACCGCCCGAATTTGCTGTCGTGTCATTCCGACAAGAGTGAATCCAATCGCAGGTTCAATGCAGGTTTAGATGTACATTTTTCGGAACGGCCGTTGCTTCGTCTTGCAGATCAAGCGCCTCTTAATCAGCGGGTCCCAGGTTCGAGCCCTGGTGCGCCCGCCATCAAGATCAAAGACTTAGCCGCACCGTAACGAGGACGAGGTGGCCTCATTTTACAGGACGCTTTACAGTTTTGTTCTCGCTTCGAGCTTGAGCAGAGCTGCCTCAGCAAGCCGAATATCGCGGCCTAGGTAGTGCGCGTCCAAGATCGCTTCGACGTCCTTTAACGAGTGGCCGGTCACGGCGGCGATCTGAGGCACACTCGCGCCAGCGATGGCCAACCGAACGACGGCCGTTCCCCTCACGTCGTGAAACGTGAGGCGCGGCTCGAGCTGTTGGCGGTGCCGTCGAACTGGTTGACGGCAAGCAGCCGTCTTTTTTTGAAATCACCAAAGCCCTTCGGTCAGCTCCATCGATTGCTCTCGCGTCAAGTAGCTGAAGGTCCCGATGAAGTAATATCTTCCCGTCGTCGTGGCTTACTCATGCAAAACGGTCAACTGGCGAGCCTCGCAGTCTGCGAACGCACCTCGTTTGGACCGGGCGTTCCGGCACCGTGATCGCCCATCCCGTCATCGTGCTCGAGCCTCACAAGGGCGAGGATGGCAAAGCCGGTGCAGATTGCTGTTGAATTGGCGCGTCACACACGCGGGACGATTTTCGGGCAGCTCAAAGATATTGACATTCACGGAGCCACATGCGAATAATGTTATATAAGTAAGATATATAATAATGGAGCCAGGTCTTGACGTTCTCCGTGAGTCACAAGCCGCCCCCCGCAGGGGATGTCCTTTCTCGGAGCTTGCGAGACTATCTCGATCTGCACGGAAATTCCGTTGTTCGCATCACCAAGCCGGTGAAACTAGACGATGTCGGAGCGCTGAGCGCGCAGTCGGACGATCCAATCCTGTTCGAAAACTTGCCGGAGAGGCCTGGTTACCGTCTGACCGACATTCACGTAAAGAATCGTGAAAATCAGGCGCGTGCACTCGGAGTCGCGCGTGAAGACTATTTGCGTACGCTGGCCTATCGTCTGAGGTTGCCACCTAGAGAATTCAAGCTGGTGAAGGACGCGCCAGTGAAAGAGATCAAATGGCTCGGCGCCGATGTGGATCTCGGAAAGCTTCCGATTCCGATACACAAGGAGGGCGACACCAAGCCTTATATAACTTGCACGAACATCCTGCGAGATCCGGAGACCGGTTTCTACAACTCCAACAATGCGGGAACGACCGTGACGGGCGCGAGAAGCGGTCTGATCAGCTTCGTTACACCCCACAGCCACGTCATCATGAAGAAGTATCGGGAAATGGGCGAGACGCGCATGCCCGTAGCCATGATGGTAGGCGTCCCGCCGGCGTATGAAATCATGGCGAACTATTCCGGTCTGCACCTTGATGTCTGGGGCGAAATGGAAATGGTCGGCACGATCATGAATCAGGATATCGAAATGGTTCCGGCGGAGACGGTTCCGCTGAATGTGCCTGCGCAGGCGGAGATGATCATCGAGGGATACGTCGGACCTCACCACGAAGCAGACGACAGGAGCGGTCACCTCGCCGTCAATGTACAATCTTCCTCAACGCGAAGACGCGCCGTTGCTCGAGGTGACGGCCGTCACAATGCGGGCGGACAGGCCGATTTACCGCAATCATCAGACCTGTCCTTCCACAGACCATCAGACGCTGCCCCGGCTTTGTCATGAGGCCATTCTCTACAATCGTCTGATCGAAATGGGGTTGACAGTGAAGGATGTCAGGTTCCCGCTCTGGGGGGCGGCGCTTTCCTGCGTAATTCAATTTGACTACCGGCACGACGGTTTCGTCAATGATGCGCTCATGATGACGATGGGGGCCCCGTGGTTGAATACCAAGATGGTGGTCGCGGTTAGTCCCGACACCGATCTGGACGATGCGGGCGACGTCTACCACGCCATTGCCACGAGGGCCGACCCCGAACGGGATGTGTTCATCGTTCCGCATACGCGAGGATCACTTTACGATCCCTCCGCGCGGCCGTTGCCGCAAGAATTCTATCCGTTCCGTGTTGCGGGCAAGATCGGTATCGATGCGACCATCAAGGCTCGCCACGATAGTCGCGACTTCGTCCGAGCGTGGCCGAAAAACTGGGGCAAGGTCCAATTGAGGGACTTTCTTTGAAGGAGAGCTAGACATGACAGTGTTAGAAGCACAGTCCGCATTGACGGAAAAGCAGCCGTTCATTCCCTATGCGCCGCCTGAATCAGCGCCCAATTCGATGCGCGGGCTGCTGGACCGCTACGCGCAACGTATGGGTTTTCTGCCGAACGCGCTCAAATTCTATCTTCATCGTCCGGAGATCGCGGACGTGCTGTGGAAGCTCAACGACGCGGTCATGAGGGACCCCTCATCGACGCTCGACCAAGGATTGAAGCGGAAGTTAGGAGCTTTCGCCAGCAAGGTGAACGGCTGCAAGTATTGCACCACACACCACTGCGAGATCCTGAAAAGTCCCGGAGGGTTCGGCGCCGAGGGCTGGGATATCTCGGATGGAGAGCTTGGCAATCTTCTCGATGGCAATCCGAAGGCGTCGACTCCGTTTGAGCAGGTCTGCTTTGATTTCGTGTCGGCGGCGTCATTCGAGCCAACCGATATGCCGGACGATATCTTCCCGCGCCTAAGTGCGCTTCTGACGCCAGCCCAAATCGTCGAGCTCGCTTCGCTGGTGGGATTCTGGAAAATGTACAACACCATCCACGACTCCTTGCGAATTCCGATCGAGCAGCATCTTCTTGCCCGAAGCGAAACTGTCGGAATTTCCTGAACAGGAACGCAAGATGTCCGTTTCGTACTTCGTATTCTACCGGGGGCAGGCAGAGAAACCGGAGGCATTTGTCGATCATTATCGGAACATCCATGTTCCGATATTGTCGACTTGGCCCGGCATAGAGGGCGTTCGCCTTCATACTCCGCTCGATTGGTCCGATACGCATCCCGTCCGGAAGGCAGGCATCGCGCTCGCAGCCGAAATGACCTTCCCGACCGTGGATGAGTTTCAGCGGGCGCTACGTTCGGAGGAGCGGATCGCGGCCAGGCGAGACTTCGAGCGGTTCCCGCGGTTTGTCGGCGATGTCTTTCACCAGGCTATGGCGTCCGAGAAATTGAGATGAACAAAGGCGCCCCAATCGCGAATTCGGGAACGAGCGGCGAAAACGGTCGACGAATTCTAAAGCGAGATCCCAATCCGCATTTGTTTCGACCCTTGAAGCTACGTTCGGTCGAAATCCGTAATCGAATAATGCTGTCACCCATGTGTCAGTATTCGGCCGAAGCCGGCGTTCCAAACGATTGGCATTTCGTGCACCTCGGATCTCGCGCTGTCGGAGGGGCGGGGATCGTATGTACCGAGGCTGTCCATGTCGAGCCCAGGGGTCGCATCACCAACCATTGCCTTGGTCTTTGGAACGACGAACAGCAAAGCCAGCTTGGGCGCATTGCGCACTTTGTCTCCAGCCAGGGAGCCGTTCCAGCCATTCAGCTTGGACACGCTGGACGGAAAGCTTCAGTAACGCGACCTTGGGAGGGGGCAATACCGCTCCCCACGACGGAAGGCGGTTGGCAGACCGTATCCAGTACGGCACGTCCCTACGCTGAAGGCTGGTCAGCTCCGGAAGAATTGGACAAGTCCGCAATCGACGCGCAACTACGGACTTTGGCATCCTCGGCGCGCCGCGCGCGTCTGGCCGGGTTCAAGCTCCTCGAACTCCATGCTGCGCATGGGTATCTAATTCATCAATTTTACTCGCCGCTGAGCAATACTCGAACCGACGAGTACGGCGGCGGCTTTCAAAATCGGATTCGATTTCTCCTCGAGTCGATCGAGGCGATCCGTAGCGAATGGCCGCAACATCTCCCGATGTTCTTGAGATTGTCCGTCACCGATTGGGTCGACGGGGGGTGGGAACTGGAAGATTCGATCGCATTGGCGAGAATTCTTCTTGAGCGTGCCGACGTGGACCTCATCGATTGCAGCTCGGGCGGCAACGATCCGCGGCAGAGTATCCCGATCTACCCCGGCTATCAGATACCGCTTGCCCGGAAGCTCAAGGAACAATCCGGGATGCCGACAGGTGCCGTTGGCCTTATGCATTCGGCGGATCTGGCGGAAAACGTGATCGCGAGCGGAGCAGCGGACATCGTGATCCTCGGCAGATCGCTGCTTGCCGATCCGGTATGGCCGCTTCGCGCGGCGAAGTCGTTGAAGGCTCAGAACGTCAGCTGGCCGATCCAGTATGAACGCTCCGATATATTCTGACCCAAAGGGACGAAAGGATCCACAACATGAAGTCGCACCATGAGTTCTACGGACTTGATCTCGAAACTGGATGGGAGACGCCGGCAGGATATCCGGCGGGGTTCAAGCAGAAGATCTTGTCGAGCGATTTGGACGAGACCAACAAAACCGGCCACCGGTCCCGACTGATGAAAATCGAACCAGGTGCATACACGACCAAACAGTTCGTCCATGACCATTGGGAGGAAGTGTTTCTATTTCGCGGAGATATGATTTGCGGAAACGATGAGGAAGGAAAGGGAGGCGAACTTTTCCAGGCACCGACCTACGCCGTGCGTCCGCCGGGCGTATATCATGGACCTTTTACGACCACGACCGGCTGCATCATGTTCGAGCTGCACTACTATGGAAGCGATGACCAACCGGCAGGGCGCACCAACAAGTAAAAGCATCCGCTTGCTCCGGTTCGCGGATTTGAGCGCAGCGATCGAAGCTGGCCGGGGTGAACCGCGTGGAGATTTATTCGCCGTCCATGCGGGGGAAAACCTCTCCCGCATCCACGATGGCCTCCATGCCCGGAGTCGCGAGGCTCGAAGAAGGAGGCGGCCCGATGGTCCCCTTCCTGCTTTGAGCGGTTAGATCGCTGATTCGTCCAAATAACGCTCTGCGTCCAGCGCGGCCATACAGCCCATGCCGGCGGCCGTAATGGCCTGACGATAGACCTTGTCTCTAACATCGCCGGCTGCGAAGACACCGGGAACGTTGGTGAGTGTGCTACCCGGATCGGTTTTGATGTAGCCATCAGCATCGATTTCGATTTGTCCGTTGAATATTTCCGTGTTTGGACGGTGGCCGATAGCTACGAACAGGCCGTCCACGTGAAGGGTTTCCTCGACGGCGGTTTCCGTGTGCGTTAGAACGAGCCTGGAGAGCTTGGGATTCTCCTCGTCGTTTCCCAGGATATCGGTTACTTCGCGGTTCCAAAGCACGTTGACGTTCGACTTTTTGAAAAGCCGATCCTGCAATATCTGTTCGGAACGAAGGCGCTCGCGGCGGTGAATCAAGGTAACATGGCTCGCGATGTTCGAAAGATACAACGCTTCTTCGACCGCGGTATTCCCGCCGCCGACGACTGCGACCGACTTGTTCTTGTAAAAGAAGCCGTCGCACGTCGCGCATGCCGAGACGCCGCGACCTCCTAATCGCTTTTCGCCGTCCAATCCGAGCCACCTGGCTTGCGCACCGGTTGCAATAATGACGGAGTCGGAACTGTAAGTGTCACCCAAATCGGTACGACACACAAAAGGACGAACACTGAAGTCCACCTCAGATGCCAGATCGCCGATCAGCTTTGCTCCGACATTTTCCGCCTGATGTCGCATTTGCTCCATCAACCAAGGACCCTGAATTGGTTCGGAAAAACCACTGTAATTCTCGACGTCCGTCGTGATGGTCAGCTGACCGCCCGGCTGTAGCCCCTCCAATACGATCGGGGAACGATTTGCCCGTGCTGCGTAAATTGCGGCGGTGTAACCTGCCGGGCCGGCCCCGACGATCAGAACAGGACAATGGATAGTTTCAGCCATGGCTCTTCGTTCTCCTTGAGAATCTTGGTTTTCCAACCGATACCCCGTATTGACAGAACGGCAATTAAATCAAAATAACTTATATAATCAAGTTATATATTAATTAGGTATTTTACGTCTCGGTAAGCCGTGCACGAGCGTCTTCACCTGAAGACCGAGGGTAGATGAACCCCGCTGCCTCGAGGCATTTTTGTTTGAGCTACGATAAAAGTCTTGGCTTACGTGAAGTTTGGCAGAGACGGTCCCGACGACCGTCGAGGTCGGCCGGATCAGGACACGACTTGCAGCGGTTCGATATTGTAGCCATGCCGGATTGTCCGCCCGAGTACCGGATCCGATAATTCCATTTCGAACCGGTCGGCGGGGCGAACCCCGCCGATTGCGGCAAGCGTCCCACCGAACATTACTGAGCCCGGCGACAGGCGAGCAGCCTGCGTAAAGCGGGGAATGAGATCGGCCGGCGGACGAAGCGCCGCAAGCGGGCCCTCCTGATAAAGCACCCGGTTCCCTCGGCTTGTGATGAACGCACGCATCTCGAGTGCGTCCCAGTGCGGAGTGACGTCTTCAAGCCGCCAAAGGTCTCTGCCGATTGGCTTAGGGCAAAGCTGCTTGGACAGGGCCACACCCTGCGTCTCGGCCTTGCGATCGGTGTGATCCGAACCGACCGTGAGCCAGAGGCCGTCGTCCATGCTGATAATGACCGGTTCGACTTCGCCGCTGCTGTCGGGACCGAGCACCTCAACCTTTTCGCTCTGTGTGAGCAGGATCGCCGCCGCGCGATAGAACAGCGGCACGCTCGACGGCGGCGAAACGCCGATGGAAGCCAGCTCGTCGATATGGTGCTTCACCGCCGCCTCGTCGCGTGCCGCCCAGCCCGCGATCACAAGCTGGTCGGGCGAATAGGTGACTGGTTGCGAGCCGGTCGTGGTGTGCCGCGTGAACTGAAGCATTTGATCCTCCAACAGCTTATCTCAATAATCATCGATCAGGCCAACGGCTTCACAACCTTACGACGGCAATACTCCAATGCGAGGACCGCGGACAAAAGGTAAGTCGCGGCGACGACGTAAATCCCGGATGTGCCGCTGCCGGCCCCATATTGGTCAAGTCGCCGATCAGATAGGAATGGGTAGTGCGAGTTGATTTTAGCTCTTGAATTATATAAATCAATTATATATTCGAGTGCTAGAAATAGCGAGGCTGGCAAGGCCGGGGTGGCTGACGTTCGTTCCTTGGATTGAGTGGCGGTCCCCCACGATCCGAGCGATCGGCAGAGACGGCGACAGTAAAGCGCAGCGAAGCCGAGCTGATCTTTCCTCCCTGACTTCGCCGCCGGCTCTATTGCTGGTGGCGTTTTTCGGGCGAATGGTTGTTTCACCGGTAGATCAAGGCCTTAAAAATTCGTTGCTCGGAAAAGGACGACGGGTAGATCCCCTCGTGATCAGGTGACTTGGGTGTCGAAGTTCTCCTTAACTGAAATAGTGACAGGCCGGCACAAGGTCCTGGGTGGTGCGACCGCGGCAGCGCTTGTTGGAGGAGCCTTCATTTCGATGATTGCCGCCGAAAGGATCGGCCATCTTGGACTGGTTTCGATTTTCGCAAGCTCCGTCGGATTGATGGTGGCACTTCCAAGCAGTCCTGCGTCGAGGCTCGCAAATGCCGTCGGGGGGCATTCGATGGCCTTCGGAATATCGGTGCTGTTCAACGAAATGGTTCCAGCGCCAGCGCTTGCGATTCCCTTGGCCGCCGCCGTGGCTATTGGAATGATGCTTTACTTCAACATAGTCCATCCGCCGGCGCTTGGTACGCCACTTTTAGTTGCACTAAGTGAACATTCGTATGTCGAACTCGGCCTCGCGCTATTGGGAGGTTTCGCGGGGCTCGCGGCGCTTCGGTATGCAATGAGAGCGCCGGTGCCAAGTCGAGAGAAACGATCCGTTGACCGACGAGTAGCCCCCACTCAGCAGGCAGACGACAGCTCGCCTCAAAATCCGCATCGCGAAAGATCGCCTGTCATCCGAACCGTGGCTATGCCGTCGGACACAAATCCCGCAGGAGATATTTTCGGTGGTTGGCTGATGTGGCAGATGGACTTCGCCGCAGGAAGCGTGGCGGCGCGGCGGGCCCGAGGCCGCTGCGCGACAGTGGCCGTCGAGGCCATGACCTTCATTCGTCCTGTTTTCGTCGGAGACGAGATTAGCATCTTCGAGCGCGATCTCAGCGTGGGCCGGACCTCGATGAAGATTTCGATCGAAGCCTGGCGGCGGTCGCGGGAAGACATAAAGGTCGAGAAGGTAACCGAAGCGACGTTTACCTTTGTCGCTATCGACGCCAATCGGCAACCGCGACAGATTCCCGCCGAGTAAGGGCGGTCGAAGCTGAGACCGGCGTTCACCGTCTTCGGCCGAAGGGCGCGATGTTCAAGCCATCGCGCATGCCCCGGCACCGGCGGCGACCAGGCGCGGCTCAGAATATCGCAGGTGCTTGCGTGGCGAACTGGACAGGATCGAGTGCGGGGTTGCATCGACCCATCCTGGGCCGGCTCGATAGAAAGATTGTAAGTCTGTTGTGTGAGGAACGATGACGCCGCCCGTCGCTGCTGGAAATCCGAAGATCTCGATCTCGGACGTAATTGATCAGGGTAGAATTGGAGGTGCGCAGATCGGTACCTTTGTCTTGTGTGCCGCGGTTACGTTCCTCGACGGCATTGACACGTTCTCGATAACGTATGTTGCACCGGTTATCGCCAGGGATCTTCAGTTAAGTAAGGAATCGCTCGGTCCAATATTCGCCGCGCACCTGATTGGTATGATCTTGGGCGCGGCTGCTATTGGAACGCTGGCTGACAAATACGGACGTCGGACGGCTCTTCTCTGGTCCACATTCATTTTTGGGGTCTCGACCGTTGCAACGATGAGTGCCGCGGGTTTCACGTCGTTCATGGTATTTCGCATCGCTACGGGTATCGGGCTAGGCGGGGCCATCGCAAACGTGATTGCATTGACCGTGGAATATTCTCCGGGACGCTACCGGGCAACTATCCTTAGTCTCGTCTATAGCGCCTACCCACTGGGCGGAGCCGCCGGTGCCTTCCTTTCCATTTGGTTGTTAAAGATATCGGGATGGCAATATGTCTTCGGGGTCGGCGGAGTTGCCCCGCTTGTTTTGCTCGTGTTTCTGCGAGCCTATTTGCCCGAGTCAATTCGATTTCTCGCGGAGCGAGCAACCGGCCAGGAGCAGCTGAAGTCGATCGCTGGCGCTATTATGGGGTCCCGCTTCTCGGAAGAAAGTGAGATCGTGTGCGACGGTGGTGAGAGCGCCGATTCGTTGTCTTGGCGCACTCTATTTCGCAAATACCTGTTCGATACCATCTTTGCCTGGGTTACGGTTTTTTCGATCCAATTGACTCTGGTGTTCGTTGTCCTTTGGATGCCCACCATTCTTGAAGCTGCAGGCCTGGGACTCGACTATGCGATCGTCGCTTCCTCCGTGCTGACGATGAGCGGGATCGTTGGCAGCGTGGTGCTTTCGTGGATAATCGACCGACTGGGGCCGTACGCAACCTTGTTTTTCGGTCTGCTTGCGGCATTCATAATGATCACGGCGATCGGTAGCCTCGCCACGTCTGGACACTGGGTCGTATTCTCGATCTTGTTCGCTTGTGGTTTCTTCCTTGTCGGCGTGCAGGTCAATATAAACGCTGTTGTGGCATCGCTTTACCCGACGGCTCTCCGGTCAACTGGGGTTGGCTTCGCGACCGGGATCGGTCGAGCTGGCGGCATCGTGGGGGCAATATCCGGGAGCGCCCTACTGATCGCTCAATTGTCGCTTCCGACGATGTACTTGGTTGCGGCAAGTCCGCTGCTTTTGACGGCAATCGGCGTATTCGTGCTCGGCAGAAGAACCCGAGTGGAGGCGAGGGTGGCGATCGGGCTACGGTAAAGATCCTGCCTCCGATCTGCGTCGCCGGTCCCACTCATTTCCCGCCATAAGACGGGAGCCGGCGTCCGCCAGATCTCGAGGTCGCTCACGTAGCAAGCCGAATTTATCTGTCGTTTCTCGGTGCTTCGGAGACTCGCCCCTGCTGGGCCCGATATCTTTCGGAACTCCGATCTGAACAGGTAGGCGAACAAATTATCTGCGGGTGCCACCAAAGCCTGTTATATAACTCACTCCTATTGCACCCACCGATTCAACACCAGAAATGCGATAAAGATGGCCCTCCAGACTAGAACCGCGAACAGACGAGCCAAGCAAAGCGAAACCCATCCGCGAAAACCTTCCGCGTCCGCATCTGGAATCGATGAGGGAGCACGAGATCTTATCTGGGACATCTTTGCCATCAGCAGCCATCTCGCCGAAGTTCGTCGGGTCTGGGCAACAATGCTCGGCGTTAGCGGGCCGCAATGGTTAATCCTGATGGCTGTAGATTATCTTGATGAGGGAAACGGAGTTTCTGTCGGAACGGTCTCTGTTAAGCTGCATGTCAATCAGACCTTTATCGTCGCGCAGAGCAAATCGCTTGAGGCGAAAGGCTACCTTAAGCGCCGCAATTCGGAGAAGGACGCGCGCGTCGTGCTGATGTCCTTGACTGATCAGACTCGGCGAAGGTTGACGCTCATTGCGCCTCGGCGGCGAGAGGTCAACGACTTGATATTTTCTCAGATTGACGAGGCAACTATGAAAAAGGTGTCTCAAGCGATGTCGCTTATTCGAGCCAAGCTTGAAAGTGCAGTGATCTTGTTGGCTCAACGGACGGTTTGACCTGCCCGGTCGAATAGCGACTTCGGGATAACCTATCCGGTAGAGATCCGCCGGCGCGGAGAAGCGCCGCGGCTGCCGCGCGGTTACGTTCGACCGATATTCACGTCACGCTGTGGATCCGCTTCAGTCGCTATCTCGCGGTTCAGGCCTAGCTTGCCGTCCAGGGTTTGATTCGGATTAAGCGGGACAATTGTCCTTGCATTCGGTTTTGGCGCGTGCGCCGCCACCACGAGCGGATTGTTAGCGAACTCATCGTGGTCAATCCGCCTGAGCCGACCCGGCTCCAAGTCGTCAAGCTGCGCCGGCCTCTGGCGCTGATACGTGCGCTGCTGTAGCTCTCCTCAGCGCTCGAACTGCGGAATTCGATAAGCGTGTTCATCGTAATGGCTGCCTGTGCGGCATGCTGTTTGCTCTTTTTGCGAGCATTCGCGGCGGAAGCGGCATGGTTCCACGGCAAAAATAGAAGAAACTTATAGAACTAGCTTGCAAAAAATTTTGTTGACCTCTAACCTAGAGCAATAAGGTTTCAAAAAATCCGATCTAGGGCGCTCAGGAAGGGAAAATCGCTGTTGACGGAAACCTACACGATCGTTGGCGCTGGCGTTTGCGGGGCATCCGCAGCTGCGACCCTACGAAAAGAGGGGTTTTCCGGCCGAATTGTCATGATTGGTGAGGACGAAGCCCATCCCTATGAACGGCCCCCATTATCCAAGGCGCTGCTCAAGAAAACGGTTTCCAGCGAGGCCATCGAAGTCCGCCCGAGATCTTGGTATTCGGAAAATGCGATCGAGCTAATTCGCGGCTGTAGCGCCACTTCGATCGATCTGCGGGAGCGTCGTGTGCACATTGATCGCGGTTCTCCCATCTCGTTCGACAAGGTTCTGATAGCGACAGGAGCCTCGCCAAGGAAACTCGCCGGAGCGGAAGGTCAACGAGTATTCTATCTTCGAAACATGGCCGATGCGCTGAGAATTTCCGCTTACTTTGTCGCGGGTAGCCGCATCGCAATCGTGGGCGGAGGCCTAATCGGAGCGGAGGTAGCAGCGACGGCCCGAGAGTCTGGCGTCGACGTAGTTCTAATTGAACCGCAGTCTGTGCTGATGCAAAACACGGCCGGCGCGCAGGTCGGGCAGTTGTATTCGAGGATGCATCAGCAGAACGGCGTAAGATTGGTGATGGGCGACACGCCTGCGCGGGTTCGAGCGGATTCCGTCGGTGTTGAAATCGTGACGAAAGCCGGAACGAAGATCGAGGCCGAGCTTTTGCTTATCTGCGTCGGGATCCTGCCTAACGACGAAATCGCGCGGTCTGCGAACATTGACGTGCAGAACGGAATTGTTGTGGACCAGTTCTTTAAAGCATCGCACCCGGCGGTGTATGCGGCCGGTGACGTGGCTAGAGCCTTTTATCCGAACTTTTCGCTGTCGATGAGAACCGAAAGTCACGATAGCGCTATCAGGCAGGGTGCAGGCGCGGCGGCGAATATGCTTGGCCGGGCAGAGCCAAATTCTGACGTTCCGTGGGGATGGTCTGATCAATATGGTCAGAATCTGCAGTTCGCGGGGTGTAGGTCGATTGCGGATCATTCGATAGTACGCGGGAATATCGAGAGCGGCGGCTTCAGCGTGCTTTACACGCGTCGAGGCAGGTTGTGCGCGGCATTGTCGTTCAACAGAGGACGAGAAATGATCATCGCGCGCCGAATGATCGCTGCGTCCGCTGTTGTCAATGAGGCGTTGGTGGCTGATGACGGAAATAATCTCCAAAAGGGATTTTCAGTCGATGCGAAGCCGGCGACACCGAAATGTGAGGCCGAAGAGGGAGTGACGTCTCAACACTGCGCGGGCGACGCGCCCAATTGAATCCAGCAGGAGAACAGTGATGAAAGACCTTAGGTCGTTTCTTGAAGATGCAAAGAAAGCGGACATGCTGCACGTGATCGATGGGGAAGTCGATCCTCTCCGTAACGTGGGAGCGCTATGCGATGAGTCCGAGAAGGCCCTGATGTTCCGCAACGTTAAGGGATACGAGGGTTGGCAGGTGGTTTCGAACCTGGTCGATAATCGTGACATCGAGCAGGTCGTCTTTGGCGTGAAGAATAGGTCTGATGTTGTAAGGGCGATGGCCGCGGCGATGGATGCGGGTCCGTCGCCCCACGAGTTCGAAAGCAATCCCGTTTGTCAGGAGGTGATTTGGGAGGGTGATGATGCGAACCTCCTTCGTCTGCCTATCGTCCAGCACTCGGAGCTGGACGGCGGTCCCTACATTGGCAGCGCCATCGGGATCGTGAAGGATCCCGAAACAGGGCTGCATAATACGACTTGGCCGCGGGTCATGGTTGGGGACGGCAAGGATTGTCCGTTCATGATCTTTTCCCCTCACGTCAGCGAAATTGCCGGCAAATATGCCAAATTGGGCAAGCCTATGCCGATGGCGCTTTCCATCGGTAACCATCCCGGGGTCGATATCGCCGCATCAATCTCGGTGCATCATCCGAACTGCGGAGAGTTGGATTTCGCTTCTTCGATTCTCGGCGAGAAGATGAAGTTCGCGAAGTGTACGTCGATCGACGTCGATGTTCCGTCGAACTCGGAGATCATTGTCGAAGGCGAAACGATTCTAAATCACGTGGCCAGCGAAGGCCCGTTTGGAAACTATCTGGGAACTTACTCAACGGGTCCCATGTCGCGCGATGGTATCCAAAAGGCCCCGGTTTTCAGGGTCAAGCGCATCACGATGCGCCGCAATCCGATTTACCGGCACCTTCAGTCGACCGTGTGGACCGAGCACCAGCGACTTTGCATGCTTCCGATGGAGGGTGTGCTGTTCAACGCCCTGAAAGAGATGCATATCGACGTTCACGACGTCTATATCCCATCTTGGGGCGGCTGTTCCGCGACGATCATCCAAATGACGCCGAGGGCTGCCGGCGAGGCGCAGGATGCACTGTTAAAAGCCTCTCTGTGGGAGAATACGACGATCTCTTTCATGAGCCATCTTTGTGTCGCAGTTAGCAAGGATGTGGACATCTACGACGCCCGCGACGTGCTCTGGGCCATGGCTATCCGCACCAATTGGGCGGACGATTCCCACATCATTCCGGGGACCAGGTCGTCGCCGCTGATGCCTGTCGCGCACAAGGTGCCGGGTGTTCCCTATCGCAGGTCGTCGAAGGCACTTATCGATGCTACCGTTCTTCCTCCAAAGGACGATGGAGAATGGTGGGATCAGAACCGGGCGTGGCCGATGGGGAAGGGCCGGGTCTCTCTCGCCGACTTTGTGCCATCGTTGAAGGGGCATTCCAACGCCATGCAGCGATTGGTCGGGCACGCCGAGTCTATCGCCAGGAAGCCGGGCGGTCGAGTGCCGGAAATTCCGGGCTGAACGCAGGATGTACGTCGCAATAGCAAAGCTCGACGAGTTATCCGACGCGGAGGGTAAGCGCTTCGAGATCGGAGGGCACAGTGTCGCGCTCTTTAAAGACGGCGACGTGGTGCATGCTATCGAGAACCGGTGCCCCCATGAGGGGGCACCGCTTTCCGAAGGGTTTTATGACTGTGGAGTCGTTATATGTCCCCTTCACGCTTGGGAGTTCAATATCGTGACTGGACGCTCGCGCAACGGGCCGGAAAGAGTCAGGGTATTTCCTGTTCGTATTCTCGCAGATGGCGGAATTGAGGTTGATTTGCCGGACAGCGGAAACGCTGTCGATTTGCCGTAGCATTTGAATACCGCAGAGGAGTGAAGACCCTCTCAACCGAGAGTATCCGCTCAAGCGAATAGGCGATGTGGACATGCGGCACGCTAAAGACTGCGTTGTCATTAGGGAGATCGCCCGCGGCGTGCCGCGGGCGAAGTCGCGGATGCTGGACCCTATTGTTGAGTTATACCGACGCGACCGCACGGCCTGGAACGCTGAAGTTCTATTGGATGAAAAGCTCTCCGGTGCTGCTGACGCGATTGGTACACGCGCCGAAACCACCGACCGAAAGCCGTTGATCGCAGTTGTCCATTGGGACGGGCATCAGCTGTGCTCGATTGTTCCAGAAATTTTCGGAAGTCATGGAATTATGGTCGGGGTCGATCTGTCTTCGGTCAATCAGGAGCGTAGGGGAGCTGCTCTAGGGCTTGCTTTGCTGGGCCTTTCTCGGGGCGCGGTCGACCTGGTCATTTGTTCGAACGCACGGACTCTCTTGGAGATGAGCGCGGTAGATGGTGAGTGCATCTTCGTCAACTTTCAGCATAACGGAATGCACCTCACCGTGGCCTCGAAGCAACTCCCGCGCTTGGCTACTCTGCTCGCAGAAAATGTTACAGAATTGCTTCCTTTTGAGTTTGGACTGTCGCTAAAGGAAACATGCTTCATCGAGGAAGGCGCCCACTCCGTCAGCAGCCCGACTGAACCATTTCAAAGGACCTTAAGGAAGCTACGGTCGCTGGGGGCAACCTGCTTCACTGACAGCGCCGTCGACGGACCGGGAAATCATCCACAGGACGTCGACAAAGGAGCGTTTCATCTAGCACCCGGGTGGGCGACGGAGGGTACGTCCGACAAGATCAGCGTCGTTTTTTCGTGTAACGACCCGGACGAGCCGGTCACGTGGATTTCTCTAAAGGCCGGGCGTCGATCGAACCGAACGCTGTCGGTGGCGAACGCACTTTTGAGCGTAGTTGCGACGCCGGAGCAGGAATGGCACCGCTGGTTGGCGTGAGAAAACCTGTGTGCCGACCGCAGAAGGAATTCTAATGGTCAGCTTGGACAAGACCGGAGAAAGTTTCCTCGTCGAGCAGGATAACGAGGCGACCAAAATGTGGAGATACGGGCTCGGGCTCTGGAAGCTGCCGGGCGTTAAGGATACGTGCTTGGCATGGCAGCTTAAGTTCGGTTTTGATGTCAGCTTTCTAATTTTTTTGAGCTGGGTCGGTTGCGTTCGTCGCGAGTTTATCGGCCGGCGATCAAGTACAGCGTGCCAATGCTGAAGTTTCCGAATGGCGGGAAACCGTGATCGAGCCAGCCCGGACGGCGAGGAAGTACGCAAAAGCGGAGAATTCTGAAGCCAAGCCCGAATTGACACATGTTTTCGAATTGCTTCGCGCTGTCGAACTTCGATCTGAGTTGCGCGAACAAGTAATGCTTTTGCGATGGTGGCGATCCCAGGAAAAAATCGCAGGCAGAGGACAAGGGCTTGTCCAAAGCGTCAAGGACTACTTATCGATAGTATCACACGCTCCCGATTTGGTGGAAGAAGGCGAACTCCGGCGTATCTGCGGTTTGATCGCGAACATCGAACTTCCAGACGATCGTTAGCAGATGGCGAAATGGTTTAGGGGTTAGGAAATCTCCGTGAAACGCATAATTGTCGGTATCAGTGGCGCGTCTGGAATTGTCTATGGGGTGCGAACCCTAGAGATGCTTCGGGCCGCTTCGGTCGAGACTCACTTGATAGTAAGCAAAGCTGCGGAAATGACTCTCGCATACGAGTCAGATCTGACGGTCAAGGAGCTGAGGGCCCTGGCAGATGTCTATCATCCCGCAGGCGACATTGGCGCTTCTATTTCGTCAGGCTCGTTTCGAACCGCCGGTATGATCATCGCTCCGTGCTCGATCAAAACGATGAGCGAAATCGCCACTGGCGTTACGTCGACGCTCATGAGCAGGGCGGCGGACGTGATTCTTAAAGAGCGACGTAGGCTGGTGCTTGCCCTTCGGGAAACCCCACTACACACCGGCCATTTGCGGACGCTGTTGCAACTGTCCGAACTCGGGGCAGTCGTGTGCCCGGTTGTGCCGGCATTCTACAATCATCCTAAAACTATTGACGACATAGTCGGGCACACCGTAGGGCGCCTTCTCGATCTGTTCGAAGTGGAAAATGATGGCGTGAGGCGTTGGAAAGAAACCGATGCTTGTGAGTAAAGTGTAGGATTGCCTTTGTCCTGACTTGGCGGCCTACGATCCCCGCAGGTCGATGCGCATCCTGCGCGGCGAAGGCATCAGTGCGGCCGACTATATCGAAATCCTCAATGCGAGGCGGTCGTTCATCGCGCGGACGGAACAGCGCGTCGCGCCGTACGACGCGTTGTTATTGCCGACCACCGCGAAGTTATTGCCGACCACCGCGAACACGCCGGCAGCTATCGCCGATCTCGCCGACGATAAGGCATTCACGCTCCAGAATTTTCGTGCCTTGCGAAATCGCACGTTGATCAACGTGCTCGACGGCTGCGCGATCTCTCTGCCGGCGCATCGCGACAGCGAAGTACCGCTTGGGTTGATGCTGGCCGCAGCCGGCGGATCGGATCGCCGCATCCTCGAACTGGCGTCTTTGATCAAACCTTCGCCGTCGACGGACATCGCCTCGGTGACCGGGTAAACCCCTAGCGAAATCCATGTCGATCTACGCCGGGCGTTCAGGCGACGACAGCCTTCCGGCGCCGCCGTACGATCTGCTTCGGCTCGGCGGCCGGTAGGGCATCCAGCCAAACTCGGAGCTGCCGTATCTCACGACGAAGAAAAATCGGGTCGGCATAAACAGCCGAGGTAAGAACAATACCCTGTACACGGGACAGAAGATGCAACGCGAGCGCTTCCGCGTTCGTTGTAGCGACGGCAGCCCGCAATTGAAAAGCAAGCCATTTCCGCAGCACGTCCAGCATCTCGATAGATTTTTTGAGTAGGTCGCGCCGTGTCTTTGCGAGCTCGATGCACAGCGAGCCATAGGGGCAACCATATGAAGTTTGCTCTGATTCGTCTTCGATGAGGGAACTCAGAAACATCTCAATTCGCCGCCGGGGGTCGTTATTGCGATCCCATAGTTTCAGCCTGTCGGAAAGCACCTCGATCCGCCGGTCGACGACCGCCTCGAGAAGCTCATCCTTAGACTGGAAATAGTAGTAGAAATTCCCTTTCGGGACGCCCGCTTTGTCCGCGATGTCGGCGAACGATGTTTCGGAGAAGCCCTTGACGTAAAAAAGACGGTCTGCGGCATTGATGACACTTTCTCGAATCTTCTCGCCTTTTCCTTTCATCAGGGATGTTTCCCGCTTATCCGGCTATCAGCGCTCTGTTAAACCAATTGTCCGCGAAACAAGACATATGACTTGATTTAGCGGTAGGCAAGCCGCTTTGGGGGTGATCCTACCAACCCGTGCGGGAATCGGGCGACCGCCGATATGCAACTCGCCGCCTGCGAAATTCATGCAGGAATGCTCATTCCTTTCACCACTGCTGGGCGCGCTCCAATTTCCGCGAACCAGCGCGCGACATTCGGGAAAGTGGTCAAATCCACGCGGTGCCAGTCATGGCGAGCAATCCATGGAAACGTTGCAATGTCGGCTATCGAGTATTCGGCACCAGCAAGGTAAGCGGTCTTGCCGAGCCGCTCGTTAATAACCCCGTATAGCCGAACAGCCTCCCTGCCGTATCGTTCGATGCCGTACGGAACGACCTCTTTAGCGGCCCGCATGAAGTGGTGCGCCTGACCAAAAGTGGGACCGACTCCACCCATTTGAAACATCAGCCATTGCAGCGTCTGGTACCTAGCGCTCGGCTCTGCTGGCAAGAATCGTCCAACTTTCTCTGCAAGATATATCAGAATGGCTCCCGACTCGAACAAAACGAGCGGTGTGCCTTGAGCTCCTTCGTGATCTACGATCGCCGGGATTTTGGAATTCGGATTGATTGCGACGAACTCGCTTGCGAACTGCTCGTTTTTGGAAATATCGATTGGTCGAACGGTATAAGCGAGAGCGCATTCCTCAAGCATAATTGATATTTTTCGTCCGTTCGGGGTCGACCAAGTGTAGAGATCAATCATCGGCTTTTCCATTGTTCTGTCTGGTTGGTAGATCGACGACGGGATTTTGGTTTAGAGTTCGCGTCGGTCAGGGATTTCGCGCTTCAATGAGCAGGCGAGATCCTATCGTCGTAGCTTTCGCACATCGACAAATCTTCCTGCGATTGCCGCGGCCGCAGCCATAGCCGGTGAAACCAGATGGGTCCGCCCTTTAAAGCCCTGTCTGCCCTCAAAATTGCGATTCGAAGTGGATGCACAGCGCTCGCCGGGTGCAAGCCTGTCCGAGTTCATCGCAAGACACATCGAACAGCCAGGCTCTCGCCAGTCAAAGCCCGCAGCCTTGAAGATAATGTCAAGTCCTTCGGCTTCGGCTTGCTTCTTTACCAAGCCTGAGCCAGGGACCACCATCGCTCTGACGTCGGACTTCACTGTATTTCCGTCTGCTATCATCGCCGCGGTGCGTAAGTCTTCAATTCGGCCGTTGGTGCATGATCCGATAAAGACACGGTCGATGGTGATGTCGGTCATTTCTCACCGCCCTTCAGGCCCATGTAGTCGAGCGCGCGTCGTATCTTTTCGCGCGCACTGTCCGTCGGTGCGGCGTCTGCGCTCGGGACAACTCCATCAATCGCAACGACGTCCTCAGGCGACGTTCCCCAAGTGACAACTGGAGGAAGATTGTTTGCATCGAGTACGACGGTCCTGTCGAAATGGGCATTGTCGTCCGAATACAATCGCGTCCAGTCGGCGTTCGCTCTTTTCCACATTGCGCCCTTTGGGGCCTTTGGGCGATCCTTAAGGTAAGTAACGGTCTTTTCATCAGGCGCGATGATGCCCGTACGCGCGCCGGCCTCGATCGACATATTGCAAATCGTCATTCGACCTTCCATCGACAGGGATCTGATCGCCTTGCCGCTATATTCAATGACAAAGCCGGTTGCGCCACCGGTGCCGATCTCGCCGATGATCGACAAGATGATATCTTTTGCACTGACGTCAGGCGGCAATTCGCCGTCGA
Source organism: uncultured Alphaproteobacteria bacterium (assembly GCA_963748805.1). Taxonomy (GTDB): domain Bacteria; phylum Pseudomonadota; class Alphaproteobacteria; order Rhizobiales; family Xanthobacteraceae; genus Bradyrhizobium. Next base: position 58,290 of record CAVVLH010000104.1, read on the forward strand.
CGACCACCCGCATGTTTTTTGCCCTTTGTTGGATCAACGTTTGTGTCGCAAGCACGTGTTCGACTTCGGATGTTCCAATGCCGTAAGCGAGCGCTCCGAATGCACCGTGAGTTGACGTGTGACTGTCACCGCATGCAATCGTCGTCCCAGGCAGTGTGAAACCCTGTTCTGGGCCGATAATGTGGACTACGCCCTGGCGGGGATCGAGTATGTCGTAAAACTCGATGCCAAAATGCGACGCATTCTCCCTGAGCGTCTCGATCTGAAGTCGCAACTCCACGTCGATGACTCCAAGAGTTCGATCGGACGTCGGTACGTTGTGGTCGACGACCGCAAGCGTCCTCCCCGGTGAGCGTACCGTTCGATGAGCAAGTCTCAACCCCTCGAAGGCCTGTGGACTAGTCACCTCATGCACCAAATGTCTGTCAACGTAGAGCAGACAGGTTCCATCGTCCTGCTTGCTGAAAACGTGATCGTCCCAGATCTTGTCGTAAAGAGTACGGGGGCCGGTCATGCTCGTTACCTCTTATCAAGAGTGTAGGAAAATTCGCAGAAAGCGAAGGCGAGGAACGGGCTGGTAGCAAAGGTAACCCGTCTTGGAGAGCCGCAAGCCCACGAATAGACCAAGGTACGGGACTGGTCCGATCGGGTCAGCTCCAATTAGGTCGAGGCAACGTGCGCCGAGGTGAACGCTAGTTCGCCGGCCCGGTCTCGAGCACAGTCAGTCGACGCGGCCGTCTATATCGCGCCACTGCGCTGACGGCTGCGATCGAGACGACGTTCAAGACAAGGGCGACAAAACCGGTGTTGATTTCGTAGGCCATGGCAGGCTGGCCCGGGAATAGGTCTTCGAGGCGTAGATAGCCGAAGCCAAGGATAGCCACAGTCGCGCTTCCGACCGAGATTCCGACGAAGGCCGCCACCTTCGTCGCCGGATTTGTTGGCAGGAGACTCAAAAGAAGCGCGGGGAAGAGTTGCGTAATGAAGCTATAGCCGGTGAGCTGGAGCGCCACGATAGTATCGTTCCCGGCGAGAGCAAAGAATACCGCGATGAGCGCAGTGATAGGAACGAGAAGCTTGGCTATACGCGTAATCTGCGCGTCGTCAGCGCGGGTGTGCACGACGCGGTACACATTGTTCGCCAGCATGGTTGCGACCGCTATTATGATCATCGCTCCCGGAACAAGGGCCGTGAGCATGCCGGCTGCACCGATCACGCCTATGAACCAAGGATCGAAGCTCTCGATCGAAAGCCGGAATAGTGAAAGGTCGATGTCAGCGCCCTGCAAGGCGGGTATCTTTAGAATTGCGGCGAACCCGACGAATGCCACGAACAGCAAGATCAACTGGTAAAGAGGAAGAATTATCGCATTTTTGCGAAAGGTCCGCTCATCTCGTGCCGTATAAATCGAAGCGAAGGTATGCGGCCACATATAAAAGCCAAGAGCGGCCAGCAGAACGGTTAAGTCAAACCAAACCAGACTGCGGCTGTTTTGCTGGAGTGAAAGGAAGCCGGGCTTTGCCTCTTCGATCGACAAAAACATCGCATGAAAGCTGCCATAATGGTGGAGAGGCAGGTAGATTCCCAAGAATACGATCACGGCGAGGACCACGATGTCCTTCAGAACTGCAGTCCAGGCTGCGCCTCGCACGCCGGAAACGGTTACATATGCGGTGACCAGCAGCGCGCCGATCCATATCGCGACTTCCGACGAGATTGCCCCGTACGACGCAGTTGCAACGATGATGCCCAGTCCCTTGAACTGGAGAACTAAGTAGGGGACGAGCGCTGCAATACCGACAACCGAAACCAAAAATCCCATCGCCGGGCTGTCGTATTTCTTCGCAAAGAAGCCCGCCTGAGTGATCAGTCGGTGTTCCGTTGCGTAGCGCCAGATCGGAGGTAGCATCCAATACGAAATGACGTAGGCCAGGCAAGGATAGCTCAGAATGTAATAAACGGCGGCGCCGCGGCCATAAGCAAAGCCGCTTCCGCCCAAGAAGGCGACTGTTGTGTATATCTCGCCCGCCATCAGCAGAAATACGAGAAAGGCGCCAAATCCTCTCTTGCCTACCGTCCACTGTTCCAGGCCCATTTCCTTGCCGCGCCGAGCGTTCAGGCCCAGAAGCAGAGCGACAATGCCCGTTCCCGCGATAATGATGAGCGAAATGTTCATTGACGAGACTCCTCACGAAAGGGAGCGGGGATATTTTGTGGGTCTAAAAAGTAGATGACCGACATGATGCAACTGGTCAGCACGATCCAGAGCACTAACCAAGCCAACAATCGGGGAAAGCCGAACACTAAGGGCGTGACTTGATTGAAGAAGATCGCCCCGACGAGAAAACCCAAAAATGGAAGGAGCGCGAGGATGTACAACACCAGGGAGCGGGCTTTGGAGCGACCTACGCGGGCAGGTAACAAATTTTCGCTCGCGGCGCAGACCTCATTGCGCTCCAGGGAAATTTCCGACCGATCAGATATTCGTCGTGGCATGTGCGTGTTCTCCCGGAGTAGCGAGACGCCGACTTGCTGTGTAGGTCTTGGTAGCTTGATTAAGGCGGCCCGACCGGATCAAGGTCGCGGACTTTAAAGTTGGCCGCGACATCCACTCGCGGTTAGTCAAAGCTAGCAATAAGTCATACGACTGACTGTTTATTGGTCATAGTTTCGTGTCAAGACGGTTTCTAGAGTTTCCCCTAGGCCAGCCTTATTGCCAGCATTACTGTTTGACGTCGTCCGATTGTTAGATTACGAATATAAGTCAGTCGTCTTACTTACTCAGAACGGCCCGGCTTGAGACGAGGTGCGGATATGACTGAACTAGAATCCGTCGCCAAGAATTATGAAGGCGTATTTGATGTGCGTCTCGGCTTCGGCCGGTGGCCTGCTTTGCTCAACGTCGACTTCATCAACAGTTATGTGAGAGAAGAGTCTCCGTTTTTTGCTCCCGCAGTGGTGACGGCCGTTCAGCGCAGCGTGCCTCTGCTGAGTGCCGCCCGTGCGCACGGCGTCCCCGTCGTCCACACTCGCGTAATCTACGACCCAAGTGGTCTAGACGGGGGCATGTTTCTAAAGAAAGTCCCGCTGCTTCGGTGCTTAACTGCGACCGATCCTCTAAGCCAGATTGTTCCGCAACTTGCGCCTATTAGTGGCGAGGTCGTCTTGAGTAAGCAGTACCCCAGCGCATTCTTCGGCACCTGCCTGGCATCCATGCTGACGAGTCGCGGCGTCGATACGGTGATCCTCATCGGATGCACGACGAGCGGTTGCATTCGTGCAACTGCAGTTGATGCCATGCAGCACGGCTTCCGCGTTATCGTTCCGCGCGAATGCGTCGGTGATCGGCACCAGGCGCCGCACGACGCGAACCTGTTTGATATCGATAGCAAATACGGTGACGTTTTGAGTAGCGAGGAAGTGTTGACCTACTTTGCCCGCCTGCCCGCACTGGTGGCGTGAGCCAAACCTGATCGTCACGATTATCGCAGCTCACGAAGGACGGACCAATGTTGACCCAAACAAAGCGATACGACTACACGCCGATCATCGACCGGCCCTCACTTCGCTTACCGAACGGCGCCCGCGTTGGCGTGGTCGTATATGTAAATATGGAGCACTTCCCTGAAGACAAACCAGGTCCTGCTGTCGTCCCTCAGACCGCCCAATTTAAACCGGATCCGCTGAATTATGGATGGCGTGACTACGGCCAGCGAGTTGGCATCTGGCGCATCATGGAAACTCTGGATCGTTATGGCTGGCGGCCAAGCGTGTGCCTCAACTCCGACGTTTGCCGAGAGTATCCCCGGATCATCGAAGAGGGAGTAAAGCGTCGTTGGGATTGGATGGGTCATGGTCGGAACAATACCGAAATCGTGAACGGTCTATCGCTAGAGCAAGAGGTGGCGCTAGTTTCGGAAACTCTTCGGAGCATTACCGAAGCCACTGGACAAAAGCCGAAAGGATGGTTGAGCCCCTTTCTTACCGAGACGCATCAAACGGCGGACATCTTGGCCGAGAATGGCATAGAATATCTGTGCGACTTCTCATGCGACGATCTGCCGTTCCCGATGAAAGTCAAGCAAGGCTCTCTGTTATCGATGCCGTATTCGGTGGAGTGCAACGATCTTCCGTCGCTGCTTACTTTTGGCACGTCCGCGGGCGACTTTGGTGAGCTTATCCGGAATCAGTTTGATGTCCTTTACGCAGAAGGTGAGCGCATCCCGAGAATCTTGCCGATCGCGCTCCATACCTTCATTGCTGGTCAGCCATTTCGCATGAAGCATCTTGCCGAGGCCTTTGCACACATTGCCCGGCACGAAAAGGTCTGGTTCGCAACCGCGGGCGAAATCAACGATTGGTACCGCTCGGCCGATCGCCCGGTCTGAAACCGGGCCGTAACTGGACGTTTATCCTTGGCGGCAAAAGAGTTCATGGATGGACCGGGAGTTCCGGGCGCTATGGTCTCCTGCCAAGGCGGTATTGAAGCAACTCGTTCCTCCGGGGAATTGATATGCCATCGCGGGAGACAGCGATCGTCTTCGGAGTCGGACCCGGCCTGGGATGGGCGCTGGCAAGGCGCTTCGCCTCGGCGGACATGCAAGTCGCCGTAGTTGCCCGCGACGAAGCAAAACTGGAATCCTTGATTGAAGCCGCAGAATGCGACGGCATCCGCCCGTATGGCGCCGATGTGTCGAGCTGCAAAGACGTTCTCCGTGTTTTTGATAGCGTAGATCACGATCTTGGAATAGCCGACCTCGTTGTCTTCAACGCGGGCGCCTACCAAAGGGACAATGTTCTCGATATCGACCCCGCTGACTTTGAGCGTTGCTGGCGCGTCGGATGTCTCGGAGGCCTGCTCGTCGGGCAAGCAGCCGCACGACGCATGGTAACGCGAGGGCGTGGGACGATCATCTTCTCGGGCGCAACCGCTGCACTGCGCGGCAGCGCCGGTTTTGCCAACTTAGCCGTTGCGAAGTTCGGATTACGAGCGCTTGCGCAGAGCATGGCTCGAGAGTTAGGGCCCCAAGGCATACACGTGGGATTCGTGATAATTGACGGACAAATCGAATCTGAGCGCTACCTACATCTTATCAAGGAGCGCGGCGATAATTCCTTGCTCGCGCCGGATGCGATCGCTGAACTCTATTTGCAGATCCACAGGCAGCCTCGCAATGCCTGGTCCCATGAAGTCGATATTCGTCCGTGGTCGGAGAAGTTCTAGACGGGCGTGCGACCGAAGAGCCGCGACGCGATGAAAGAACTCGATCGCGCAATCAGGATCCTTCGAACTACAGACGCACGATCGGATCCAGATGCAATCTCGCGCGAAGCGGTTCGAAACTTAACGTTACGGGGGTACGAAAATGAATAATGTCGCAATATTTTGGATGCAGCTTCTTCTGAGTTGTGCCGTAAGCGCGACCGTCCTGGTGTGGTACGTTTGGCCGTACCTAACAAAACTTCCCCGTAATTCGGCTCTGATTCCGCTCTTATTCGTGCATGTGCCTCGCTACGTGGGAATGATCTTATTGGTTCCGGGCATGATCGATCCGAACCTGCCCAGAGAGTTTCTTTCCGCTGCTGCTTACGGTGATCTCTTAGAAGCAGCGCTGGCCTTCGTTTCCATCGTTGCTCTGCGAAGCAACTGGCGCTTCGCCATTGCTTTGGTGTGGGTTACCAACACGTGGGGATTCGTGGACTTATTGAACGGCGTGCGCGGCGTCTTGCAGTTGAACGTCCCGAGCTTCAACCTCGAGACCACTTGGTACATCTATACATTTTACGCTCCGTTGGTGGTTGTTTCGCATTTGACGATCTTCTGGATCTTGATCAAAGCTAGATCTTGGGCGAAATAAGATGCGGGGCTCTGGATGAGACGGCTTGATCGGCCGCGAGCACCCGGGGCTGCTACAGCGACGAGGTCATTGTTTGCGATCAGCTCCGACGGTGTGCTGCGCGACGTCGCCAGCCGCAAGCCACCAAGATTTTGATTGGGGATGAATAATGCTTGTCGACGGCAAATGGACGGCGAATTGGCAACCGGTACAGGCCACCGATGCAAAAGGCGGCTTTGTTCGCCAGGTTTCCGGTTTTCGCCATTGGATCACTCCGGACGGTGTGGCGGGCCCAACCGGGGAGGATGGCTTTAAGGCCGAGGCTGGACGCTATCACTTGTACGTCGCGCTCACCTGCCCATGGGCGTCACGCACTCTTATCGCCCGCAAGCTCAAGCAGCTTGAAGCGGTCGTATCGCTTGGCATCGTCGAGCCGACACTGACCGATGAGGGGTGGCGTTTCGGTGATTACCCGGGCTCCGGCGGGGATGAGGTCAACGGCGCCACGTATTTGCATGAAATCTACACCCGTGCCGACCCGCATTTTACCGGGCGGGCCACTGTTCCCGTGCTGTGGGATAAGCAGCGCAAGACGATCGTCAACAACAAATCCGCCGATATCGTGCGGATGATGAACTCCGGTTTCGGGACCTTGGCTGGCGGAGCATTTGATCTTTACCCAAACCAGTTCCGCGCGGGCATTGATGCTCTCAATGACCGCCTCTATTCGCTGCTCAACAACGGCGTTTACCGCGCTGGCTTCGCGACCACTCAGCTCGCCTATGAAGAGGCGTTCGCCGGTGTGTTCATCATGCTCGACGAGTTGGAAGAGCGCCTTGGTCGTGGCGGACCGTTCATATTCGGCGATGACCTGACCGAGTCGGACGTGCGAATATTTGTGACCTTGGTTCGTTTCGATGCTGCCTATCACGATCTGTTCAAGTGCAATTTGCGCGCGCTTACGGACTACCCTGCGCTGAGCGCCCACCTCGCGCGGATGCTTGCTGTACCGGGCGTCCGCGAAACTGTGAACATCAACCACATCAAGCGGGGCTATTATTCGATCAAGGCACTCAACCCGACGGGGATTGTACCTGTTGGCCCAGATTTACCGGGACTCGATCCGGTCGTTTTGACCGGGACCAAGCCGGGACGCCGGCCATGATCCGCGATCTTGTCGTCTGTCAACATCGTGTCGGCAGCGACGGTGTGAACGGCCATAACGCTCACTGACGGTCCGCGTGATGCTGGCTTCCTCGGGCGCTAACATGAATGGTGCGCCCGACTTGGCGCGCTTCGCATTCGGACGCAAGCAGGACCGCAACGTCTTGGAAACCTATCACTAACTCGTTCCGCTTAAGTACGGCCGGTCCTCCGTATTTAAGAAGGCTCATTCTCAAGAGGGAAGCGCAATGGCATCCGTCGTCGAACTTTATTGGTCGTTTCGAAGTCCCTACTCTTATATCGTTTTGCCGAGAATCGCCTGGTTAGAGGCTGAACATCGCGTAATCATCGACTTGAGAATAGTTCACCCCGCCGCCATCAGAAATCCGTCTTACTTTGCCGGGATGAACAAGCTCGCCAGGCCTTATTTCATGAGGGACAGCGCCCGGATGGCGGCGTTCCATGGCATGCCGTTTCGGCGACCAGTCCCCGATCCGATTCTGCAAGATGCGGCGACCCTGACGATAGCTCCTGATCAGCCGCTTGCGGTTCGCCTTGGCCGATTAGGGATCGCTGCGACGAAGCGGGGACACGGTCTTAAGTTCTGTCAAGAAGTATCCAGCCTTCTTTGGAGCGGCGGGGTAGACAACTGGCATGAGGGCGCCCACTTGGCGGGTGCCGCTGCAAGAGCAGGTCTAAACCTGCCAGAGATGGAAGCGGCCATCGCTGATGATCCTGCGAGTTATGATGCGAGGCTTGCAGCAAACGACGAAGCGCTGCGCGCTTCCGGCCATTGGGGCGTCCCGACCATGGTGTATAAGGATGAGCCGTTCTTTGGCCAGGATCGCTTTGATGTCTTGTTGTGGCGACTGAAACAAGACAAGGCGATATAGCGAGCGAAGCAACGCATTAACGACCGCGTCGCCCGCCGCGGTGGTCTGAAACAGAAAGCCTCGCCCGCGATTGCGGCTGACTTCAAACATTCGAAGCGGGGGCTGCGAGGATCCAAGGGCGGTTCGTTAGAGCGGTGATTGCAAACCAACGCCTGTCCGTGCTGCCATCGCGAAACAGGACGAGAGGAAGCAACTCCAGAGCGTCAGGGTGGAAATTTGGGACGCCGACCCAAACACGCGGGCGAAGGCCGATATGAAGAGATCGAGCAGACAGTGCGACGTCTGCTGAACGTAAAGACCTAATGCTCGCTGCTTCGGGCTGCGGGATGGGCGCGGTGTGGTGCGACCGCTACGAACAGCGCCGCGGCTGTTATCATCTGGCGCAATTCTGGCAACGTGGCGGCATCCGGCGCGCGACACCGGGCTCGCTCGTTCCGAACGAGCGCGCTCGCTTATCGATAAACAATCCTAGAGATACGGACGCCTGTTTATTACCCACGGGGACTGCGCTTTTGGCGCCGCTCGGGTTTCCGGGCTGCCGACGTAGCAAAGCGATCAACCTTCAGTTCGGCCGCCGCTTCGATGTGCTCGGCAATTTTCACGGCATGTTCGCCATTTTCTGCAAGGCGGGAGAGGATCCGGGACAAAGATCTGAACTCGTCGCGCGAAAGCATGCCGAACAGTGCATCGTTGATGGGACGCTGAAAAGCCGCAAGTCGTGTCAGTCGGTTGACACCCTGACTGGTAACCGTGAGCTGAACCCGGCGACCGTCGCCCGGATGCACGCTTTTCTCAATGAGGCCGTCGGACACCAGCTTGTTGACCTCATTTGTTATAAAGGCGCTGCTTAGATGCAGTCGAGCAGCTATCTGGTTGATTCCCATTGGTTCGTCCAGAACCGAATTCCTGATCGCGATCACGATCAGATACTGGGTCGGGGATAGATCGACGTAGCTCGCGAACTTGGCCCGTGCGGTATCCAGGCTACGCCCGAACGCAAAGAAATCATACAACATGCCGCGGAACGTCCGATCGCCGTCTTTGTCGAGCAATTCGGGCTTTGAGGCCGTCAAAAGCGGGTCAAGCACGGCAATTTCCCCTCACAGTCGTCAATTCCAACTGGCCTCCAGTCAAGCATACGCTTTGAGGATCTTCAACACTTTACATTTTCAAATATCTTTGTTAAAAAGGTAATTAACAAATATAACTTTGAAGTAAAAATGCCGGCGGGCGGCATGTGCAGGATCGTGGGTTCATGCGTGCATCGCGGTAATCCGCAAGGGCTGTCGGTCGTAAACCTGCTCAGATGCTGTAGTCGCTTGCAGCGAAAAAGCTGCACAAGCTCTGCTTGCGACAAGTGAGATCGAGACGAGACAAACATGAGCATCGTAGCGGACATCGTACCTGCCGAAGCGTCGCCCGCGAGGTCGAGGCTTTCCTCCGAGCAATTTGGAGCGACGCTCGGCGTCGTCGCCGCCCTGATCTGGGGATCCTACCTCGCAACGGCGCGCGCCGGGATCAGCTCCGGCCTTGGCGCCCCGGATATCGCCTTCATTCGCTATTCCGTCGCTGGAGTTATCATGCTGCCGTGGCTGCTCGCCCATGAGCCAGCCAGCCTGGCCGGCATCGGTTGGCGCCGTGGCGTTATTCTTGCGCTTTTGGCAGGCCCGCTATTCGTTCTGATCGGTGCCGGCGGTTTTCGGTTTTCGCCTTTGGCGCACGGTGCGGTGATACAACCGGCAGCCCTCACATGCGGCGCCACGGTCGCAGCCGCAATCGTCTTTCGCGAGCAGCTGACGCTGGCGCGCATCGTTGGCTTGGCCACAATTCTAATTGGCCTGGTCGTGATAGCAGGGCCCGGATTGTTACAGGGCACGACGACCACGCCGTTCGGCGACGCCATGTTCGCAACTGCCGGGCTGATGTGGGCCGGATTTACGGTTCTCTCGAAGCGCTGGAGCATCAGTCCGATCGCCGCCACCGCGGCCGTATCGGTGATTTCAGCGCTAATGTATGCTCCGGTTTATCTTGCGCTCGTTGGTACACACCGGCTGACGGCGTTGCCCTTTCATGTGCTCGGAACCCAGATTATCATCCAAGGCGCACTTTCGGGTGTCGCCGCCGTGCTGGCGTTTTCGCGCGCAGTCCAGCTGCTGGGCACAGGCCGCGCTTCGGTATTCCCGGCGATGGTACCGGCCGCCGCAATGATGCTGGGTGTGCCGATCGCCGGAGAGTTCCCGAATGTCTTGCAAAGCACCGGCCTTGTCGTCGTGACGACCGGGTCGCTAATTGCCATCGGCGTCATTCGCGTCGCCCCGCATGTTGGCGGCGCTTCGATCAAGTAGGTCGTCCGCCGCTCGGGCAGTAGTCGCGATCGCAGCACGATTGCTCGGCGCAGCTA
>CAVVLH010000105.1:0-15627 GCA_963748805.1 uncultured Alphaproteobacteria bacterium
AATTATTGCTACAGCGGTTTAACGCAAGAAGCTGGATCAGGAATGCGAGGTTCATGCGTTTTGTCTCTCCCCGTCCGCGGGGATTGTCCCCTCTCCCCTTGCGGGAGAGGGCGGCCTCGCAAAGCGAGGCCGGGTGAGGGGGTGTCTCCACCTCGCAAGCGCGTCGAAGGATCCCCTCACCCGAGCGTGAATATTTCCAACAGCGGAGCTGCCCTCTCCCGCAAGGGGAGAGGGCGCATTAATTGGCACTGCGCGTTGCTCTTGTGAGTTATTCATTCCGCGGCCTCCGCAAGCGGCAAGGACGGCGCAAGATCGATCACGCGAAGCGTGGTGCGGATGCGTTGCGTGGTGCCGTCCTGGAAGCGGATCACGGTGTCGACCGGGATCTCGCTTCGGCCGCCAGAGATTCCTTCAATGATGTCGGCGTATTTTTCGTTGATGACGCTACGACGGACTTTTCTCGTTCTGGTGAGTTCGCCGTCGTCGGCATCGAGTTCCTTGTAGAGCAGCAGGAAGCGCAAGATGCGTTGCGCCGGCGGCAGCGTGGCGTTGACAGCCTCGACCTCCTCTCGCAACAGCGCGTAGACCTCCGGTCGCGCGGAGAGATCGGTATAGGTCGTGAACGCAATCCGGTTCTTCTCCGCCCATTTCGAGACGATCGAGAAACGAATGCACAGCATCGCCGCGAGCCGATCGCGGCCATCGCCGAGCACCACGGCTTCCGCGATATAGGGCGAGAATTTCAGCTTGTTTTCGAGATATTGCGGCGAGAAGCGCTCGCCGCGCGAGGTCTGCGCCAGATCCTTGATACGGTCGATGACGACGAGCTGCTTGTTGTCGTTGAAATAGCCGGCGTCGCCCGATTGCAGCCAGCCGTCCTTGATGTCGGCTGCGGATGCTTCGGGATTTCGATAATAGCCGAGAAACATGTTGGGGTGGCGGACCACGATCTCGCCGACGCCGTGAATGTCGGGGTTGTCGATGCGGATTTCGATGCTTTTATCCATCGCAACGCCCGTGGTGTCGGGATCGACGGCGTCTTCGGGATGCAAGGTATAGGCACCGAGCGTTTCGGTCTGGCCGTAGAGGGTGCGCAACGGCACGCCCATCGCGCGGAAAAATCTGAACGTGTCGGGGCCGAGTGCGGCGCCGCCGGTCGCGGCCGAACGCAGGCGGGTAAAGCCGAGGCGATCACGCAGCGCGCGAAACAGGAGAACTTCCGCCACGACCGAGTGGCGGTTCTTGGCCAGTGCGGAAAGGCCTGCCTTCATGCCGAGCTGATAGAGCCCCTGCTTGAGCGGAGAAGCATCCATCACCCGCGCGCGGACGTCGGCCGCCATCGCCTCCCAGACCCGAGGTGCGCACAGCACGAAGGTCGGTGCGATCTCGCGGAAATCATTCAGCATGGTCTCGGGCTCCTCGATGAAGTTGACCTTCATCCGGCACAACAGCCCTTTGCCGAGCACGTAAATCTGCTCCATGATCCAGGGCAGCGGCAGCACGGAGACGTATTCGTCTTCCGGGCCCTTGGGATCGAAGGTAAGATAGATCGCGCAATGCCGCAGCACGCGCCCCGCAGCGAGCATCGCAAGCTTCGGATGCGACGTGGTGCCCGACGTGGTGCAGAGGATTGCGGCGTCTTCGCCGCGCGTCGCGTCGACCAGATTGTCGTAGAGCGAAGGCTCGCGCGCTTGCCGCTCGCGTCCCATCTTCACCAGTTGCTCGGCGGACATCAGGCGCGGATCGTCATACTTCCGCAAGCCCCTCGGATCGGAATAGACGATGTGCTTGAGAGCCGGTACGCGGTCGGCCAAGCCCAAGAGTTTGTCGACCTGTTCCTCGTCCTCGGCGAACACAAGCTTCGCTTCGCCGTAGTTGAGAAGATAGGCGGCTTCCTCATCGAGCACGTCGCGGTAGAGGCCGAGGCTCAAGGCTCCAAGCGCATGGGTTGCGATTTCGGCGGCCACCCAGTCCGGCCGGTTGTCGCCGATGATGCCGATGACGTCGTCGCGTTTCAGGCCGAGCTCGACCATGCCGAGCGCGAAATCCCGAACGCGGCTCTGATAGTCGCTCCAGGTAAAGGGCTTCCAGAGCCCGAGATCCTTTTCGCGCAGCGCGATTTCCTGTCCGAATTCGCGCGCGTTCAGCCGCAACAGCTTCGGATAGGTATCGGCCTGTTCGACGCGGGCGGCGTAATCCATCATGCCGCGGTCTCCGCGGGGGCCAGAGACTCCTCCAGATCAACCAGGACCTCGTCCTCTTCGCCGAGATAAGCGCGCCTGACATGGGGATCGGCGAGCACGGCTGTCGGATCGCGCCTTCCGCGATCTTGCGGCCGAAATCGAGCACCATTACACGGTGGGAGATATCCATCACCACGCCCATGTCGTGCTCGATCATCATCACGGTCATGCCGAACTCTTCGTTGAGATCGACGATGTAGCGCGCCATGTCCTCCTTTTCCTCGAAGTTCATGCCGGCCATCGGCTCGTCGAGCAGGATCAGTTGCGGCTCCAGCGCCATGGCGCGGGCCAGTTCGACGCGCTTGCGCAGACCATATGGCAGCGTGCCGGCGGTGGCTTTTCGCACCGGCTGAAGGTCGAGGAAGTCGATGATCTCCTCGACCTTGCGGCGATGTTCGAGTTCTTCGCGGCGCGCGCCGGTCAGCCAGTACAGCGAGCCCGTGATGAAATTGTTCCTCAACAAATGATGCCGCCCGACCATGATGTTGTCGAGCACGCTCATATGGTGGAACAGCGCGAGGTTCTGGAAGGTGCGTCCGATACCAAGCCGTGGCCGGGCATTCGGATTGAGCGCGGTGATATCCTGTCCGCGGTAAAACAGCTGGCCTTCGGTCGGCCGGTAGCGGCCGGAGATGCAGTTGACGATCGAGGTCTTGCCGGCGCCGTTCGGGCCGATGATCGAAAACAGCTCGCCGGATTTGACGCCGAAGCTGACATCGGTGAGCGCGCGCACGCCGCCGAAGCGGAGCGATACCCCGCGCACCTCCAACGTATGGTCCAATCGTCCCTCCCGTATTTATTTTATCAGCTTAGGCGCTTGTCGCGCTCTTGGTCTGATATCCCTGAAACTTCATCACGATCCTATATCGGCGCTTGCTGGCTAAGCCATGCGACCAAAGGCATTCGCTTGGTACACCGCATGCCATACGGGCTCCCGCTTTACGCCCAATGTCGCCTTGGGCGTAACGACATGCATAGGGTAAAGCCGTCGTGCGGAATGTCTTCTGCCCGACAATTCGCCGGCAATTTTCAAGGTTGCCGGCCGTTTATCTGCTGCGTTGCAACATATCGATGAAAAGCGCGAGATGATCACCCCGGAATATCTTCGGCGCATCGCGTTCTGGTCGCGCGAACTATCCGAACGCGAGATCGAGGCGGCGCGCGGTGGCATCACCGAGAAGTCGTACCGGCCGGGCGAGTCCATCTTCCTGCGCGGCGATCATTTCGAATACTGGACCGGCGTCGTGTCGGGGCTGGTGCGGATGGGAACGGTCTCGCGGGGCGGCAAGGCCATGGCCTTCACGGGACTCACGTCAGGCGCCTGGTTCGGCGAGGGAACCGTGCTGAAAAAGGAGGCACGGCGTTACGATATGGTGGCGCTTCGCGACACAAGGATTGCGCTGATGGACCAGGCCACGTTCTTCTGGCTCTACGAGAACAGCGTTGCCTTCAACCGGTTTCTGGTCACGCAGCTCAACGAGCGGCTCGGCCAGTTCATCGGGCTCGTCGAATACGGCCGCACGCTCGACGTCACCGCGCGGCTGGCGCGTTCGATCGCTTCGCTGTTCAACCCGATCCTCTATCCTGACCTCAGCCGCCATCTCGAAATCACCCAGGAGGAAATCGGAGCGTTGTCAGGCATCTCCCGGCAAAACGCCAACCAGTGCCTGAAACGGCTGGAAAAAGAGGGGCTGCTCCGGCTCGAATATGGCGGGGTGACCATCCTCGATATCGAACGCCTGCGCAGCTACGGCGAGTAATCGGACCTCGATTATCAAGCAACGATTGTCCCCGGCACCCGGCCTTCGCGCCAGACATCTGCATTCAGATGGTCCACAGCAGCGACGCTCAGACGTTCAGGCACTTTGGGCCGTTGTCCGGCACGGGCGGCCAGCAGGACGCGCCGGCGCTCCATTCCAGAACTGACGAATGGCTGGCCGCAGAGCCACCCCAACACGGGTGAGGCACCGGAGAAGATCGAGGAATAGCCGAATGTCCTCTCATATTGCTCGGCCGCGGCGCTGACGAACCAGTTTCCGGTCTGAGCACCGGGATCGATATCGTCGAAGCGCGGGCTTGCCGGCAAAAACGGCTCGGCGATACTCAGCTGGCCGCCCTGCAACGTCTTGAGCAGACGTTGCAACACCGCGACGCTTTCACTGCGCGCGCCGGCTTCGCTGGCCACACGGGCAAGAGTTGACAGTCGCCCGGCGGTGGGCGAACGGGTGCACGCCTCTCGCAAATAATGTAACGCAAAGGCAAGGGCAGCGCAGCGCGTCGCCAGTGGTTGATCGGGTGTGCGCCATGCAGCATAGCCGGCAAGGCCGCTGCCGTAGTCCAGATCCGCGACGTCGAGCTGCGGTGTAAATTTCTGACTGCGCCAGAACGCCTCTGATCTTTTAAGATCGTCCGCGCGAGGCGCCCAGGCCGGAATTTCCTCAACGAGGAATCCTTGCTGCGACAGCGCGCGCGCACGATCAGGTTTGGCGGCGAACAGATTGAGTTCGAAGCCGTCAAGCGCCTGATGTGGATCGTCGGGGACCAGGATCGGCGCGTCGCCAAGTTGCCGGTACAGGCGATAGCCGACGGCGGGAAAAAGCGCGCGCAGCTTTTCGTTTATCTCGTGCCCGGCCTTGATCTCGAACATGACGAGCGGCGAATGGCGGCCGAAGAAATCACGGCCGCCTGCCAGAATGCGTTCTTCTTCGCCCTCCGCGTCGATCTTGATGAAATCAGGTGACGGCCAGCCGCGCGTTGCGTCTTCGCGATCGAGGCTTGTAATGCGAACCGTTTCGCCGGCGCCGCTCTCGCCAAGCGCGTTGAGCTCGCTCGATCCGCCAAAGGCGAGCCGTCCGTTTCGTTCGCTGTCGGAAAGCGCCAGCGGCAATACTTGGAGATTGGTTGCCGCGTTGAGTTCGCGGCTGTGCTCCAGAAAGGCGCGGGTCTCGCTACCGGGCTCGTAGGCGAAAACCTGGCCGGTCGGGCCGACCAGGCGTGCCATCGGCAGGCTGTAAACTCCGAGATTTGCGCCAATGTCGATCGCCGTCATCCCCGGCTGGAGCCAGTGGCGAAGAAAATTCATCTCCTTTTCGAACCAGCCTTCCTGTTCGAGCAGAACATAGGTCGTTATCGACTGAAGGCTGGCAGGAACCGCGAGCGTCACCGCGTCGGTCGTGCGAAGTTCAAGCGCATTCAGCACAATTCGTCCTCGTTCGAATGGCTTGTCGACCTGTCCAGCCAAACCCTAGTTAGAAAGTCTCGCCAACGCCAGCTTGCGCCGGTTGAAACGGATGGCGTGACGTGTCCGACGACGCCGGCTTCGAACGGCGCCATGCAAGTCCTCGATGCCTTGCGTGTTGGTTGGGTTTATGGGACAGGTACAATCTCCCTGGATTAGTAGGAGCTTGATTTTGAAGAAGAATCGGGGATTCGGCGGGCCACCGATGCGGCAGCAATTTCCA
Organism: uncultured Alphaproteobacteria bacterium; assembly: GCA_963748805.1. Taxonomy (GTDB): domain Bacteria; phylum Pseudomonadota; class Alphaproteobacteria; order Rhizobiales; family Xanthobacteraceae; genus Bradyrhizobium. The sequence goes on from CAVVLH010000105.1 coordinate 5,705, forward strand.
AGCCCCACCGATCAGAAGCTCCAGCAGGCGATCGGATTTCACCAGCGCGGAATGTTGGCTGATGCCAGGCGGCTTTACGAAGACATCCTGAAGCAAAGACCGAAGCATTTCGACGCGCTTCATTTGCTCGGCGTGCTCGCTTGTCAAACAGGAGATCGCGGTCGCGGTGAAGCGCTGATAGCGCAGGCGATCAAGGTCGATCCCGATAACGCGCCAGCCTATCTCAATCGCGGGAACGCCCTCAAAGACCTCCGGCGTCTGGATGAAGCGCTTGCCTGCTACAACAAGGCCATTGCGCTGAAACCCAATCTGGCCGACGCCCACAGCAGTCGCAGCCTCGTGCTTTACTACCTCAGGCGCCTTGATGAAGCGCTTGCGAGCTATGACCGGACCATCGCGCTAAAGCCCGACCACGCGGAAGCCCACAACAACCGTGGCATTGTTCTTCTCGACCTCAATCGCGCCGATCAAGCGCTGGTCAGTTGCGAGAAGGCTATCGGGCTCAAGCCTGGCTATGCCGAGGCTTACAGCAACCGTGGCAATGCTCTTTACGCGCTCAAGCGTCTTGATGAAGCATTGGCGAGCTACGACAAGGCGATCGCGCTCCGACCTGACCTGGTCGATGCCCACAGCAATCGCGGCAACACGCTTCACGACCTCGACCGTTTTGAGGAGGCGCTTGCGAGCTGCGACAAGGCGATTGCGCTCGCGCCCGATTACCCCGGGGCTTACAACAATCGCGGCAAGGTTCTCTACTCTCTGAAGCGGCCGGACGATGCGCTCGCCAGCTGCGACAAGGCGATCGCGTTGTGGCCCGGCTTTGCCGAGGCTTACGGCAATCGCGCCAATGCGCTTTACGACCTCGGCCGCCTTCAGGACGCGCTTGCCAGTTGCGACAAGTCGATCGCGCTTAAGCCGGACGTTGCCGAAACCCACAGTGTGCGGGGCCATATCCTTTACGATCTCAGACGCCCCGATGAAGCATTGGCGAGTTTTGACAGGGCTATTGCGCTGAAGCCGGATCTTGCCCGAGCCTGGTCGGGTCGCGGCGACGTCCTCAACGATCTCAGGCGTCTCGATGAAGCTTTCGCCAGTTTCGAGAAGGCGCTGACGTTCGATCCGGATTTGTTTGGCGCGGAAGGCATGCGTCTGCACCTGAAGATGAGCCTTTGCGACTGGACCGATTTTGATGCGGATTGTGAAAGGCTGATCGCATCGGTCAGACAAGGCAAAGGCAACGCCAGGCCGTTTGGTTTTCTCGGCGTCTCCAATTCCGCAGATGATCAGCTCGAATGCGCCAGGCTGTGGGCGGCAAAAACCAGCCCGCCCGCTAGAAATGCGATCTGGCAAAGCGAGCCATACCGCCATGACCGAATCCGTGTGGCGTATGTCTCCGCCGACTTCCGCGAGCATCCGGTATCCTTGCTGATGGCCGGAATGCTGGAGCGTCACGACAAATCCCGCTTTGAGGTGACGGCCATATCATTGGGGCCTGATGACAATTCGGACATCCGCCGCCGGTTGATGAATTCGGTTGAGCATTTCGTCGACGCCAAGGCATTCGGTGACGACCAGATTGCTGGCCTCGTCAGGTCGTCCGAAGTCGATATCCTCATCGACTTGATGGGCTTTACCGGCGGATCCCGGACGCGGGTGTTTTCCCGCCGTCCCGCGCCCATTCAGGTGAACTATCTCGGCTATGCCGGCACGATGGGCGCCGCCTATGTCGATTACATCCTGGCTGATCGCCTTGTGATCCCTGAGCAGAAGCGGGCGTCTTATTCGGAAAAGGTCGTCTATCTGCCGAATAGCTACATGGCCAACAACTCCACGCGCAAAATATCCGGGCGGGCGCAACGCCGTTCGGAACACGGTCTGCCTGAGGCGGGGTTTGTGTTTTGCTCGTTCAACAACAGCTACAAGATCACGCCGGAAGTCTTTGATGTGTGGATGCGGCTGCTGAGAGACGTCGATGGAAGCGTCTTCTGGCTGTCGGAAACCAATGAAACCGCGACCCGCCATCTGAGGCAGCGGGCGCAGAGTTCTTGGGATCGATCCCGCCCGGCTGGTATTTGCGCCACGCTTGCCGCTGAACGAAGATCATCTGGCGCGGCTTGAACTGGCGGACCTGTTTTTGGATACGCTGCCCTTCAATGCCCACACCACGGCGGCCGATGCGCTGTGGGTGGGCGTGCCGGTATTGACCCGTCTTGGGGAAGCCTTCGCAGGCAGGGTGGCTGGCAGTTTGCTTAATGCGGTCGGCTTGCCCGAACTGGTCACGGCGACGTCGGAAATTTACCAGCAAACCGCGATTGATTTGGCGAAAGATCCAGCAAAACTGAAGGCGATCAAGCAGAAGCTGACGGGAAATCGTCTCTCGACGGCCTTGTTCAACACGGAACTCTTCACTCGCCATATCGAGGCGGCCTTTACCGCCATGGTCCAGCGTCATCAATCTGGCCTGGCGCCGGATCATATCGTGGTGCCGAACTGAGCAAGAACTGAGCAAAGGGCCGGCGAGGGGACGGATAAGATTAACCGCGAGGTCTTGATGGTATTGGGTGAGGCAACCACGGTCCGGCAAGTAACAAGTCATCAAATTCTGGTACTATCAGCCTGATTTTCCATCGTCTTTTGAATTAGACTTGTGCATTAGACTTGGCGGGAGGCGGGTGCTAAGGGCTCCCCTCAAATCCCTCTTTTGGAGATAAAATGACGGTTCAGGATGCCAAACGGCGCGTGGCGCTGATCACGGGCGTGACCGGGCAGGACGGTGCGTATCTGGCCGAATATCTGCTCGGCCTCGGCTACACCGTGCACGGCGTCAAGCGGCGCTCGTCTTCGTTCAATACCGCCCGCGTCGATCACCTCTACGAGGACCCCCACGCCGGCAATGTGCCGTTCCTGATGCACTATGGCGACATGACGGATTCGACCAACCTGATCCGGCTGATGCAGCAGATCAGGCCGACGGAGATCTACAATCTCGCCGCGCAAAGCCACGTCGCCGTCAGTTTCGAGAGCCCGGAATATACCGCCAATGCGGATGCGATCGGCGTGCTGCGCTTGCTGGAAGCAATCCGCATTCTCGGCATGGAGAAGGACACGCGCTTCTACCAGGCTTCGACTTCGGAATTGTATGGCCTGGTCCAGGAAGTTCCGCAGAAGGAAACCACGCCGTTTTATCCGCGTTCTCCTTACGCGGTGGCCAAGCTCTACGGCTACTGGATCACGGTGAACTATCGCGAGGCCTACGGCATGTTCGCCTCGAACGGTATCCTGTTCAACCATGAGAGCCCGATCCGGGGCGAGACCTTCGTCACCCGCAAGATCACCCGCGCGGTGGCGCGGATTGAGAACGGGCCTCGAGGAGACGCTCTATCTCGGCAATCTCGACGCCAAGCGCGACTGGGGCCATGCCAAGGATTACGTCGTCGGCATGCACCAGATCCTGCAAGCCGACAGCCCGGACGATTTCGTGCTGGCCACCGGCGAGACGCGTTCGGTGCGCGAGTTCGTCGAACTGGCGCTTGCCGAGGTCGGACGCAGCATCGAGTGGCGAGGCCAAGGCGTCGAGGAAACCGGCGTCGACAGGAAATCCGGCAAGACGCTGGTCCGCATCGATCCCGCAGTATTTCCGTCCGACCGAAGTCGACCTTTTGATCGGCGATGCCTCCAAGGCGCACAAGAAGCTCGGCTGGAAACCGAAGACGAGCTTCGCCGACCTCGTCAAGCAAATGGTGGCCGGCGATCTCGCGATCGCCCGGCGCGAGGTGGCCAATGGCAAGCACACCGTTTGAGCTGAAAGGCAAACGCGTCTTTGTCGCGGGCCACCGCGGCATGGTCGGCGGCGCGCTGGTGCGAAGGCTTGCTTCCGAAGGCGTCGAACTTCTCACCGCCGCGCGAACCGAGGTCGATCTGCGCAATCAGGCGCAGGTTACGAGCTGGTTTTCGAACAAGCGCCCGCAGGCGGTGTTTCTGGCGGCGGCGAAAGTCGGCGGCATCGTCGCCAACAACACGCTGCGGGCCGAATTCATCTACGACAACCTGATCATGGCCACTAACGTGATCCACGCCGCGCATCAGAACGGCGTCGACAAGCTGATGTTTCTCGGATCGTCCTGCATTTATCCGAAGCTCGCGAGCCAGCCGTTGCGCGAGGATTCGATGCTGACCGGGCCGCTGGAAGCCAACCAACGAGCCTTATGCGATTGCCAAGATCGCCGGCATCAAGATGGTCGAGGCCTATCGCAGCCAGTATGGCAGCGACTTCATCAATGTGATGCCGACCAATCTCTATGGCCCGGGCGACAACTATCATCCCGAATATAGCCATGTCGTCGCAGCCCTGATCCGCCGCTTTCACGAGGCGAAGGTTTCAGGGACTTCCAATGTCGTGGTGTGGGGCACCGGCACGCCGCGGCGCGAGTTTCTTTATGTCGACGATCTCGCGGACGCCTGCATCCATCTGATGAAGACCTATTCGAGCGATGAACTCGTCAACATCGGCACCGGCAAGGACATCACGATTGCGGAATTCGCCCGCGTCGTGGCCGGCGTGGTCGGCTATACCGGCACGATCAGTTACGATCCCGCGCGGCCCGACGGTACGCCGCAAAAGCTGCTCGACGTCGATAGGCTGGCAAAGCTCGGCTGGCGGGCGAGCACGACGTTGCATGACGGGATCAAGCGCGCCTACCAGGCGTATTTGAGCGAGAGCAAACAGGCGGCGGAGTGAAGCTGCGTTGATTTTCGGGGGAGGCGGGGCAGTCTCATCCGCCAGCCGTCATGGCCGGGCTTGTCCCGGCCATCCACGTCTTACTTGACGATTGTATCGTAGAGATCGTCCCAAGCCCGATTTTCGGAGACGATCAAGCGAACCTTCCATGCGCGCGGCCAATGTTTGATATTGTGCTCGCGTTGAATGGCGCCTTGGATATTTTCAAGCCTCTCGAAATATACGAGCCTCTTTAATCCATACCGTCTTGTAAATCCTTCGACCAACCCAGAACGATGTTCGAATACACGCGCGAACAAGATCATTGACGTTACGCCTACGTAAAGGACGCCATTCGGCCGATTTGTTAGCAATGTAGACGAAGCCGCCTCTTTGCCATACTCAACGTATTGCAAGACGTGGATGGCCGGGACAAGCCCGGCCATCACGGTGGCTAGCTCGTTGACGCCATGACGACTATTTCGCCCCTCGCTTCTTCTTCGCCAACGCCACAGCCATCGCCGAGATCAGCGGCTTCATGAAGAAGGCGTCGTTGGCGGGATAAATATCCGCGCGCAAGCCGTGCGAAGCGAGTTCGTCGGAAACGGCAGGTCCGACCGAGGCGATCGGCGTTTTCGTCAGCCCCTCGCGCAGCCGCGCCTCGAGGCCGCGTCCGCGCGCCACGTCGATCAGGCGGCGGATCTGGCCCAAATTCGTCAGCGCGATCGCATCGATCCGGCTTGAAGCCATCTCCTCGATCGCGGTGACGATGTGGCTGTCGGCGGCGCGTGCATCGTACACATAGGGCGTCACGGGGATCGCCATCGCGCCCTGGGCTGCGATTGCGCCTAACAGCGCACTGTGATCCTTGTCCGGATAAAGCTGCACGCCGACGCGCTTATCCTTGAGGTCGACGCGCGACAACATCTCGATCACGCCCTCTGAGGTCGGCTTTTCCGTCGTCATCTGCGGTTCAAGGCCGATCTCGCGTAACGCACGTCCCGGCTTCGGCCCGCGGGTAAATTTCCGCGTCTTGCCGAGTGCGGCAACAAAATCCTGATCAAGTGCAATGGCGCGCGCGGCCTTCATCAGCCGGCGCAGGCCCTCACCCGTCAGCAGCACGAGATCGTCGAGCGGCTCTTCGATGGCGCCGCGGATCCAGGCCTCTACGGGGGCGGGGTCGGGCGGATCGTTGATCGTAAACATCGGGCATTGCAGCACGTCGGCGCCTTGCTCGGCGAGCAATTTCGAAAATTGCGCTTCCTCGCGGGTTTCCAGGATCAGGATGCGGTAGCCGTTCAGTCGATCAGCCATATGTGTCATCCGCCGGCGTCAGTTTGTTCATCTTGTTCTTTTGCAGGAATGGCGCAAGGCTGTTGTGGGTGATAGAGCAGGGCCCATCGCTGCCAAGGTTTTGCCATGCCCGATCATCAATTCGTTCTCACGCTCTCCTGTCCGGACCGGCCGGGCATCGTCTCCGCGGTCTCTACGTTTCTGGCCCATAATGGACAGAACATTCTCGACGCCCAACAGTTCAACGATGTCGAAACCGGGCACTTTTTCATGCGGGTGGTGTTCAACGCCGCCGATCTCGCCGTGGGGCTGGCGCCGCTGCAAACCGGCTTCACCGCGATTGCCGACCGTTTCGGCATGGATTGGCAGATGCGCGACCGCTTAAGCCGCCGCCGCGTGATGCTGCTGGTTTCCAAATCCGATCATTGCCTGGCAGACATCCTCTATCGCTGGCGCACTGGCGAATTGGCAATGGACCTGGCCGCGATCGTCTCCAATCACCCGCGCGAGACCTATGCGAACCTCGATTTCGGCGACATCCCGTTTCATTATCTGCCGGTCACCAAGGAAACCAAAGCGGCGCAGGAAGCCGCGATCTGGAATCTGGTCGGCGAGACGCAAGCCGACCTCGTCGTGCTCGCGCGCTACATGCAGATTCTGTCGGATGATCTGTCGGCGAAACTGTCCGGCCGCTGCATCAACATCCACCACTCGTTCCTGCCGGGCTTCAAGGGCGCTCGACCCTATCACCAGGCGCATGAACGCGGCGTCAAACTGATCGGCGCCACCGCGCATTACGTCACCCGCGATCTCGACGAGGGGCCGATCATCGATCAGGACGTCGAGCGCATCAGCCATCGCGACACGCCGGACGACCTCGTCCGCAAGGGCCGCGATATCGAACGCCGCGTGCTGGCGCGCGCCATGCGGCACCATCTGGAGGATCGGGTGATCCTCAACGGCCGCAAAACCGTGGTGTTCATGGATTGAGTAAAGTCTGTTTAGCGCCTGACTGAAGCCGTGTTCTTATTCTTTTTTGGCGACCAAGTGCTCTCCGTCGGCGAGCATTTGAGGTTCGCATTCAACGATCTCGTTTTGCGTCACTGGCCACAACTCGTCATCAGTGGGGCTGCTGAGGATTCTATATAAATTTGCGCCAACTGCTTCGGCCTCGACCGGGCGCCAAACGTCGGTTCCCTCGTTCCTGAGTTTTACGTAAACAGTAATGCTCATAGCGCTGGCCGTAATTGAGAATTTTAGCGTCGTTTAATGCACCGGCTCTAACCCTGAAGAAGCCGGCGCCGACGCATTGGCGTTGGAGGGCGCAGGCTCGAGCCGTTTGCGCTCCTGCTCCCGCATGTAGGCGTCATATTCCGGCGTGCCCTTCCGGGGCGGCGCGTCCTTGGGCAAGCCGCCGGCCCAGGCCGGCAGCGTATCGGCGACCACGGGTCCCATTCGCTCATTGATCGACGAGCAGCCGCCAAGGATCGCCCCCGCAAGCGCGAGCGCGGCAATCGTGACGATATGGCGGGTGGGAACTGACATCATGAGGACGGTAGGGCTATCGCCTTTAAAAAAGATGGATTTGGGGCCGATCTGTCCGGTTGGGACTTTTTGTTGACAGGACCATATGATTTGTACATTCGTACAAATCATAGTTTGGCAAGGGACGGGGCGCATTTGCGGTGAAAGACGGCCGGTCAGGCCGGCTGGAGTCTGTTGCGATGAACAGTACCATGGCACCATGGGGCGGTCGCGGCGAAAATGGGGACGCCGGAGGGGCGTTCAGCTTTTGAGGAAGAGGAAAGGGCGCGCCCTTCGTTCAATTGACGGCGGTGGTGCAACCGATGCCATTTAATGGTCAACATCACCGAAGCCGTCGTCTTCGGGCATAAATCGATTTCAGGGAGAAACGTTCATGTTCGTTCGCAGTCGGCTCTTGCTTTCAGCCAGCCTCATTGCCGCCGCAGGCGCGCTGGCCCCGATGCCTTTGGCGGCGCAGGAAGTCGTCAAGATCGGCCTGATCGTGCCGATGACCGGTGGCCAGGCCTCGACCGGCAAGCAGATCGACAATGCCGTGAAGCTTTACATGCAGCAGCATGGCGACACGGTGGCCGGCAAGAAGATCGAAGTCATCCTCAAGGACGACGCGACGCTGCCCGACAACACCAAGCGCCTGGCGCAGGAATTGATCGTCAACGACAAGGTGAACATCATCGCAGGCTTCGGCGTGACGCCGTCGGCGCTCGCCGCAGCGCCGCTCGCGACGCAGGCCAAAGTGCCGGAGATCGTGATGGCGGCCGGCACCTCGATCATCACCGAACGCTCGCCCTATATCGTGCGCACCAGCTTCACGCTGGCGCAGTCCTCCACCATCATCGCGGACTGGGCGGTCAAGAACGGCATCAAGAAGGTCGCGACGCTGACCTCGGACTATGCGCCCGGCAATGATGCGCTGAACTTCTTCAAGGAGCATTTCATCGCCGGCGGCGGCGAGATCGTCGAGGAGGTGAAGACGCCGCTCGCCAATCCCGACTTCGCGCCGTTCCTGCAACGGATGAAGGACGCCAAACCCGACGCGATGTTCGTGTTCGTGCCGGCGGGGCAGGGCGGCAACTTCATGAAGCAATATGCCGAGCGTGGCCTCGACAAGGCCGGCATCAAGGTGATCGGGCCGGGCGACGTCACCGACGACGACCTGTTGAAGGAGATGGGCGACGCCGTGCTCGGCACCGTCACCGCCCATATCTATTCCGCGGCTCATCCCTCGGCGATGAACAAGGAATTCGTTGCCGCCTACAAGAAGGCCTACAATCAGCGGCCGGGCTTCATGGCGGTCGGCGGCTATGACGGCATCAATCTGGTCTACGAGGCGCTGAAGAAAACCGGCGGCAAGGCCGACGGCGATAGCCTGATCGCGGCGATGAAGGGCATGAAGTGGGAAAGCCCGCGCGGCCCGATCTCGATCGATCCGGAGACGCGCGACATCGTGCAGAACGTCTACATCCGCAAGGTCGAGAAGGTCGACGGCGAACTTTACAACGTCGAATTCGCGACGTTCGAGGCCGTGAAGGATTCCGGCAAGACCAAGAAGTGACGCCGCGACAGCGGCGTCATCCCGGGGCGATGCGAAGCATCGAACCCGGGATCTCGATAGTGGTTGAAATGGATTCCGGGCTCAGCGCTGCGCGCTGCCCCGGAATGACGACTGAGGGTTAGTTGCCGCCCATGACCTCCATCCTCACCATCCTGTTCGACGGCGTAGCCTACGGCATGTTGCTGTTCGTGCTGGCGTGCGGACTGGCGGTGACGCTCGGCCTGATGAACTTCGTCAATCTCGCCCACGGTTCTTTCGCGATGGCGGGCGGCTATATCTGCGCGGTGCTGGTCAACCAGCACGGCTGGCCGTTCTTTGCGGCACTGCCGCTGGCCTTTGTCGGCAGCAGCCTGATCGGCGTCGTGTTCGAACGTCTGCTCTACCGTCACCTCTACACCAGAAGCCATCTCGATCAGGTGCTGTTCTCGATCGGTCTCGTCTTCATGTCGGTGGCCGCGGTCGATTACATCATGGGCTCGTCGCGGGTCTTCATCCAGCTGCCTACCGTGCTGGAAGGCCAGCTCGACGTCTTCGGCGTCGGCGTCGGCCGTTACCGGCTGATGATCATCGTGATCTGCGGATTGTTGACCGCACTATTGCAATTGATCCTGGCCCGCACGCGTTTCGGCAGCCGTTTGCGCGCGGCGGTCGACGATCCCCGCGCCGCCAGCGGGCTCGGCATCAACGTGCCGCAGGTCTTCGCTTTCACGTTTGCTTTTGGCTGTGGCCTCGCGGGCCTGGGCGGCGCGTTGAGCGCGGAAATCCTCGGGCTCGATCCGTATTTTCCGCTGAAGTTCATGATCTACTTTTTGATCG
>CAVVLH010000106.1:0-17332 GCA_963748805.1 uncultured Alphaproteobacteria bacterium
CTCGGTCAGGTCATGCTCGCCGGCGGAAATAAAGATCTTGGTGCCTGATATCTTGTAGCTGCCGTCGCCTTGTTTGACGGCCTTGGTACGCAGCAGGCCAAGATCCGTTCCGCATTGCGGCTCGGTGAGGTTCATGGTGCCGGTCCATTCGCCCGCGACCATCTTCGGCACGAACATCGCCTTCTGCTCCGGCGTGCCATGCACGAGCAGCGCCGCGGTCGCTCCCACGGTGAGGCCGCCGTACATGGAAAAGGCCATATTGGCCGAGCATTGGAATTCGGTGACGGTCTGGCTCAACGTGATCGGCAAGCCCTGCCCGCCATATTCCGTCGGCACAGAGAGCCCGAGCCAGCCGCCTTCGGCGACTTGTTTAAACGCCGCCTTGAATCCCTTCGGCGTCGTCACGCTGTTGTCGTCGTGGCGAACACACCCTTCGAGATCGCCGACCCGGTTTAGCGGCTGCAAGACTTCTTCGCTGAGCTTGGCGGCCTCGCCTAGAATGGCTTCGCGCACATCGGCCGAGGCGTCGCTAAATCCGGGGAGATTGTCGTAACGGTCGATTTGAAAGACGTCGTTGAGCAGGAAATTGACGTCTTCAAGCGGCGCTTTGTAGATCGGCATGACGTTCTCCCGGCGATGGTCTTGGGCGGCGTTTCTTGAGGGCAGATCGAAGCGGACCTTAACCGCTTCCTTAAGTCGAGGGCAGCTTCTATCGCAACCGCGCGGCGGTCTTGCAGCGCGTCATTCAAGACTTCGCGAGTTGCTCGCCCATCAAACGATGCAGCAGATTGATGGCTTTCAGCGGGCGGACCATGACCTTAAAACGGGTGATGCGATTCTCCGCGTCAAAACTGATGATGTCGACGCCATTGATCGTTACCCCATCGATTTCATCGATGAATTCCAGCACCGCCCCGGCTTCGCTGGTCCATTCTCCAATAAAGTTGAAGCTGGGACCGCCAAGGACTTTCACGACGCTGGTCAGATATTTGAAGGTGATCTCGCGGCCGCGCTGCGGCGTGTGCACGACAGGGCTTTCGAACACGACGTCCGGATGGAGCAAGTCCCACAGCATTGCGGCGTCGTGGGATCTGACGAAGTCGCGCCATCGTTGAACGCCGCTGATTGCCAAGGACGCCTCCCGCGCAACGGCCCCAGGACGTGAGCCACAAGTATTTTTTATATGCATATTGACGCATATGCAACAATACGCATAAAGTCAAGCGTGTTCATTTCGGATCATTCGAAACCGGAAAATCGACGAACGGGAAATCGACCTTTGGCCCTCGCTGACGCCATCCTCGCCTGCCTGACGGAACACCCCATGACAGGCTATGAGCTCGCCAAGACGTTCAATTCCTCGATCGGCTTTTTCTGGAAGGCCGATCATCAGCAGATTTATCGCGAGCTCTCCAAGCTGCGCGAGCGCGGCCATATTCAGGGGCGCGAGGTGGTCCAGTCCGGCAAACCCAACAAGCTGGTCTATACGCTGACGACCGAAGGCAAAGCCGCGTTCCGCCACTGGGCCGCCCGGCCCTCGACGCCGGCTTCGATCAAGGACGATCTTCTGATCCGGATTTATGCGCTCGACGCCGTCGAGATCGGGCCGCTACGCGCCGACTTGATGGCAAGGCAGGAGCACCACCGCGACCGCTATGAACGCTACGAACGCATCCTGAAGAAACGCTTTCCGCACGGAAACGCTTCGCCCGCCGACATGGGCAAGCTGCTCGGGCTTCGCATCGGGTTGCGGTACGAGCAGATGGTCGCCGAGTGGTGCGAGGAAACCATCAACGCGCTTTCGGCGATTTCAGGCACTGCGGGCATCGTGCCATTCGATGCCGGGACGCAAAAAAAAGAGTCCGGTTCCGGCGATTAAGGCGGAGCCGATTAAGAGCCTCGGACCGCCCCGTAAACTTTACAGCCCGGCGGCCTCGTTCCTTAACCCGTTATTTACCGTAACGCGAAAAAGTCGATCCGCAGAGGCAGACGACCCGCGCCGAATTCGATTGTCTTTTTTTCGGGGACGCGCGGGGAGGCCGGAGGCGCCAGGTGGAGCGCCAGAGCGGAACCGGACGGAAGCATGAATTCGCGCGTATCGTGGAGTACTGAAGGCATCGATCCCGCCGTCCGGGAGCGGGCCGAGGCCGCCGCTCGCCGGGCCGGCATGTCATTGAGCGACTGGCTCAACCAGAGCCTGGGCGATGGCACCCCGCCGAATTTTCGCAGCCCACCCGAACAACGCACCGCTATGCCCCCACAACAAAGCCGGGATGTCGCCGACATCCATCAGCGGTTGGATGCGATCACCCGCCAGATCGAGCAGATTTCGCAAGCAAAGCCGCGCAACGATACCCCGCGCAGCGACCCCCCGGTCGCACGGCAATTGAACGATGCCATTGCCCGCCTCGATGCGCGGCTGTCGCAGATTTCCAATCCGGCGCCGGCGCGCCAGCGCCAGGCCCAGGAAAATCAGCGACAGGCCGAGATGGTCGAGCGTGCGGCCGCACAGGTCTATCGCCCCTCGCCGCCGCTCAATCCAGCCTCCCTCGATTCCGCGATCGCGGAAATTTCCGCGCGCCAGAACGCACTCGACAGCGTTGCCTCCCAGCCGATGCTGCGCAACGCGCCGCCGATTGCGCCTGCCGCCGCCTACGCCCCGCCGCCTCCGCCGCCCGGCCCTGACTTCTCGGCGCTGGAACGGCATCTCGTTAAAATCACGAGCCAGATCGAGTCGCTGCGGCAGCCCGACCACATCGAACAGTCGATCGCGGCTTTCCGCAGCGAACTCGCCGAAATTCGTCACGCCATCACCGAGGCGATGCCGCGCCGGGCGATCGAATCGATCGAAAGCGAAATCCGCCTGCTGGCCCGCCGCATCGACGATAACAAGCAGAACGGCAGCGACAGCCAGGCGCTCGCCGGCATTGAACGCGCACTTGGCGAAATCCGCGAAGTGTTGCGCTCGCTGACCCCGGCCGAGCAGCTTGCAGGCTACGACCAGGCAATCCGCAACCTCACCGCCAAACTCGATCAGATCATTCGGGCCAACGACGACCCGTCGACGATCCACCAGCTGGAAGGCGCGATCGCAGCGCTTCGCGCCATCGTCTCCAATGTCGCCTCCAACGATGCGCTGGCTCGCCTCAGCGACGACGTGCACGCTTTGTCAGCCAAGGTCGACCAGCTCTCCCGTCTGGATGGCCGCTCCAACTCGCTGGCCTCCCTTGAACAACGCATCGCCGCGCTGATGTCCTCGCTCGAGAGCCGCGAACAACGCCCATCCGCCGGTGAGAACTCCGAGCAGATCGAGCGTGCCTTGCTGGCCCTGTCCGATCGGCTCGACCGCATGCCGGTCGGCAACGACAGCGCCTCCGCCTTCGCGCATCTGGAGCAGCGCGTATCCTATCTGCTCGAACGGCTGGAATCTTCCTCCGATCATCGCTCCGGTAATCTCGGGCGGGTCGAGGAAGGCCTTCAGGATATTCTGCACCATCTCGAACGGCAGCATGCGAGCTTTGCCGACTTCGCCGCCAATAGCCGCAGCGAGCCGGCCGCGCCGGACAACGGGCTTGCCGACCTCTTCAAGCGCGAACTGTCCGATATCCGCTTCAGCCAGGCCGAAACCGATCGCCACACCCAGGACTCGCTGGAAGCCGTCCACAATACGCTCGGCCATGTGGTCGATCGCCTTTCGACGATCGAAGGCGATCTGCGGACGGTTCGCGTGCAGCCCGCAGCGCCGCAGGCGGCGGCGCCGAGCTACGCGGCACCGGCCCCGTCGGCTCCCGAACCTTCTTATTCGGTGACCGAAGCGCCGCCCGTTCCGCAATACGCAGAGCCGGAAGCGATGCAACCGGTGACGATGCCGCAGATCAAGCCGGAATTACCGAACCCTGCCGCAAAGGCGGAGCATTTTGCCGCCGCCCCGCGCGATTTTCGTGCCGCTTCTCAGGCGGAAGCGCCTGCCGCTCCGCCCCGGACCATCAGCGAAATTCTGGAGCCGCATACCGCACCCTCGCGCCTTGCGATCGACCCGGAACTGCCGCCAGATCATCCGCTCGAACCGGGCACCCGACCCTCGGGGCGTGTCGCCTCGCCGTCGGAGCGCATCGCGGCATCCGAAAGCGCGATCAGCAGCATTCCGTCCGCCGCGTCCAAGGAGCCTGTCAGCACGTCGAGCTTCATTGCAGCCGCGCGCCGCGCCGCACAGGCCGCAGCCGCCGCACCGCCGCCCGACAAGGCCGGCCGGCCGGCGAAGGCCGCAAAGCCCGCCGACCCAACCAAGGCGGCCTCGAACATCACCTCGAAGATCCGTTCCCTGCTGGTGGGCGCCAGCGTCGTCGTGATCGTGCTCGGCACGTTCAGGATGGCGATGTCGCTGCTCGATACCGGCGCCCCGCCGGCGATGGAAAATTCGATCGACGCGGCACCGCCGGCTTCTCCTGCCAATAACGGCGCAAGCCCGGCGACACCGCCCCAGACGACGCCCTCAATGACGTCGCCGACGCCGATCGGACGGCAATCTTTCAACAACTCAGTCACCGGAACCGGCGACAGCATCGCTTCGGTTCCGATTCCACAGAACGGTGCGTCCTCGATTTCCTCCGCGGGCGATGTGACCGGGACGATCCCGCTTTCGCCGGCCTCATCCAGCACCGGCAGACTGGCAATGATTCAGGTGCCGCCAACCGAGCGGCTGCCTGAGGCAATCGGCGGTCCGGTTCTGCGCGCCGCCGTACTCAAGGGCGATCCCACCGCGGCCTACGAAGTCGCGGTGCGCTTCGCCGAAGGCAAAGGCGTCCCGGCGAACTACGACGAAGCCGCCAAATGGTTCGACCGTGCGGCACAGGCCGGCGTCGTGCCGGCGATCTTCCGGCTGGGCACCTTCTACGAGAAGGGCCTGAGCGTGAAAAAGGACGTCGATATCGCTCGCCGCTATTACATGCAGGCCGCCGAGCGCGGCAATGCCAAGGCGATGCACAATCTGGCGGTGCTGGACGCCGATGGCGGCGGCAAGGGCGCCAACTACAAGAGCGCGTCGCAATGGTTCCGCAAGGCGGCCGATCGCGGCATCGCCGACAGCCAGTACAATCTCGGCATTCTCTACGCCCGCGGCATCGGCGTTGAGCAGAATCTCGCTGAATCCTTCAAATGGTTCAGCCTGGCTGCCGCGCAAGGCGATGTCGATGCCGGTCGCAAGCGCGACGACATTGCCAAACGCCTCGATGCTCAGTCGCTGGCCGCAGCCAAGCTTGCGATCCAGACCTTCACGGCGGAACCGCAGCCCGACGACGCCGTCAACGTGGCGACGCCTGCGGGCGGCTGGGATTCGGCCCCGGCTGCAGCCGGAAACACCAAGCCGGCCATCAAGCCGGTGGCGGCAAAGCGCACGGCATCGGCAACCAACGGATCAATGGCGAGCCAGCGCTGATCATATACTCGAACCACAAAGCCGATTAAAAGCACCGCAGCGTAGCCCTGCCCCTCAACGCGGTCTTTGAGAGGTCAACGTTGCCGGTTGACGATCACCAGAACGAAGCCGGCAACTTCCGCCAGTCGCCGACGGGGCCTTGGGTCACGCCGCCGCGCCGTCAGCCCGACACGACTTCCGCGCCACCTCACGCAATAACCAGCAGACGACGACGGCCGATCTGGTCGGTGATATTTTTTGCCGTTCTGGCCTTGAGCATCGGCATCCGCGCCTATCGCGACCTGTCCCGGCCGGAGGCTTGGGTTTACTGGAAGGAATCCTATTTCGCGCCGACCATGACGTCTTCAGCCGTCGCGAAGCTCGACCTTGACGGCCGAGGTCGCAGCCCGGCGGCATTGGCCATCCACGGAACGATCGGCGAAGCCAGCGCAAGCTGGTTGCGCGCGCGGCTTGACGAGGCCCATCTCACGACGGGCGACATCGTCTTGCTATCTTCCCCGGGCGGGAATCTCGGTCAGGCGCTGATCATGGGCGAAATCATCCGCTCGCGCGGGCTCGCGACCGCCGTCGGCACGACGGACGCGTCAGGTCGGATGACGCGATCTTACTGCGCCAGCGCCTGTGTCCTGGTCTATGCCGGCGGCTCGCCGCGCTATGGCGTTGACGGCTCAGTGCTCGGTGTCCATCGGTTTGTGACCGCTTCGCCCGGCCGAGATCCCGTCGCCGATGCGCAACGAACGACCGGAACAGTTCTGAGCTACATGACGAAGATGGGCGTTTCCTCTTCCGTGATCGAGGCGATGTCTGCAACACGGGAGGTCCGCTGGCTGGAGCCTGCGGAAGCGTTACAGATGCACCTCATCACCGATCTGATCGGAAACGCGCGGGCCGCTCATTAATCGTTATTTTTCACCACGTTGCCATGTAGGCCGCGGCGCGCATCAAAAAATCTGCTTGTTGCGGATTCTTTAGTCCCTCCGACTGTCGATTTCGGCTATGCAGGGGCGCGGCCTGGTAGATTGGATCTGACATTCGCTATTAGGCCCGCACTTCCGATGAAACCAGGCCATGAGCGGTTTCGGCCGGCCTCACGGCTTATTTCCGAAACGGCGCGCGTGCAGCTTTATCTCCCGATCGCTGACATTCCGGTGAACATCTTTCTGCTGCTGGCCATGGGCGCAGCAGTCGGCTTCGTCTCGGGCATGTTCGGCATCGGCGGCGGCTTCCTGATGACGCCGCTTCTGATCTTCATCGGCATTGCGCCCGCCGTTGCCGTCGCCTCCGTCGCGAGCCATATCGCCGCCTCGTCGTTTTCCGGCGCCATTTCCTACTGGCGGCGGCGCGCCATCGATCCAATGCTGGCGCTGGTGTTGTTAAGCGGCGGCACGATCGGCACGGCGCTCGGCGTGTGGACCTTTACGTTGTTGCGTTCGCTCGGGCAACTCGACCTGATGATCGCCCTTTCCTATGTCGTGCTGCTCACCACCGTGGGCGGCCTGATGTTCTGGGAAGGCCTGCGGTCGATGCTTCGCGTTCGCCGCGGCATCGCCGTGTCGCTGCGCCGGTCCGGCAGCCATGGCTGGGTCCACGGCCTGCCCCTCAAGCTGCGCTTCAAGCGTTCCAAGATTTACCTATCGGTGATCCCCGTGATCGCCGTCGGACTGATCATCGGCTTCATCGGCGCCATCATGGGGATCGGCGGCGGCTTCATCCTGATTCCGATCATGATCTATTTCCTGCGGGTGCCGACATCGACGGTGATCGGAACCTCCATGGTGTTGACGCTGGTCACCATGACGTTCGCGACCCTGCTGCACGCCGTCACCAACCATCTGGTCGACGCCGTGCTGGCGCTGATCCTGATGATCGGCGGCGTCACCGGCGCCCAGTTCGGCGCCCGGGCCGGCCAGAGGATACGCGGTGAACATTTGCGGCTGCTGCTCGGGCTTTTGATTCTGGCGGTCGGCATCCGCTTTGCGGTCGAACTCGTGATCCGCCCTGACGATCTCTTCACCATCCGCGAAGCCGGAGGCGCCGCATGACCAGGCGTTTCCTCCGCGCCGGCCTGGCAGCGGTGCTCGTACTCGGCATCGCCGTTATCGCTTCTCCGGCCCGCGCAGAGCGGCTGATCGTGTCGGTCTCCAACCACCGCGTGACCGTGACCCCGAACTATTCAGGCGAGGAACTGGTGCTGTTCGGTTCGGTGGAGAAGGACTCAACGACGCCGGCCAACCGCAACAACTACGATCTCGTCGTTACCGTGATGGGTCCCCGCGCCGACATGGTGACGCGCCGCAAAGAGCGCAAATTCGGTATCTGGATCAATACCGACTACCGTGAATTTTTACAGGTGCCGACCTATCTCGCGCTGTTTTCCAACCGGCCGTTCGATGCGATCGCCTCACCCGAGGTGGAACGGCGACAACAACTCGGGCTCAACAACGTGCTGCTGACCCAGCGGGTCGGAACGGACTATGCCGACGTCGTACCCAACGATCCGTTCCGCAGCGCCTTTGTCCGTTTGCGCGAGGAGCACGGCCTCTATCGCGAAGAGACTTCGGCGGTGACGTTCCTGACGCCGACGCTGTTTCGAACCGGCATTCCGCTGCCGGCCGAAGTGCCGATCGGGACCTACACGGTCGAGATCAAGCTGTTTTCCGACGGCGCCCTGATCACGCGGACCGAAACCGCATTCGACATCGTCAAGGTCGGCTTCGAGCAGTTCGTCGCGACCAGCGCCCGGCAGAACGGACTGTTCTACGGCATGGTCACCGCCTTCATGGCGCTGATGACCGGCTGGATGGCCTCGATCGTGTTCCGCAAGGATTAGCCCGGCAGTTCGATCACCGTCTTCAGGCCAGTCTCCACCTTACCCATCGCTTTCAGATTCAATTTTCAAACAGCAGATACGAGTTCGCGTTCTCACGGCGCGATCCCGCCTGAGTCTTGCACTCGCATCGTCCCTCGAAAGAATAGAGGGCGCAGGGAAAGCCGGGCACGTCAGCGCACCCGCAGCCTTGCGTGCAAAAGTAAAAAGCACGCAAGCAAGTCACCACAGGTTCGCCGGAGCATCCGGCCTTCCCTGCGCAATGGTTTTAGCGGCTACTTCGCGCTCTCCCTGGTGATCGGCTTTCTTGCCACCATCCCCGGCGTGAAGCGCCAGCTTCATCGCCAAGTTGACATCAGCGTCGAGATGTCAGGACCACACGACTTCGCCGTACGCGGATCAACGTCATTCGTCGCTTGACGTGACCGCGTCCATCGCATCCCGCACCCAACGTCCGTGACGATCGCGAAACGCCCCTCGTGAGGAGTGCAAGACGGCAACCGCTCTATTGCTGTTTCTACCAAACCGAAAAGCGAAATATTTTTTGCGTGAGGGGTGGACAAGGGTCAGACTCGGCGCACGTTGATTTGCCCGACGGGCAAATCGGCGACTAGGCCTGTTCGACCAAAGCTTCCTTGGCGAGGATCCAACCAGAAAGACCATAGGACGAACTGAGAATGAAGCCGTGTACGCCCTTTGCTGTAAGAATTTTTTTCGCGGACATGAGATCAGCAGCCCACGGACCTGGGGCGCCCGCCATTTCATAAGACGCCTCGATCCGAGGTCCATACGCGGCGAAGACTTGCTCGATAGGAACAGTATCAAGCGAAAAGATAATATTTCCGAATGCATCATTTTCAAATTGATATCCTTCGACACCATTGAAAACGATTGTGCGGTCCATTTGGACCCCCTTGGTTGCGGGAAGCCTTGGATCGCGCTTGGCTTGAAGCGTGATTTGGCGAGTCTCGCAATTCACTGCGTACGAAACAAGAAAATCATCATGAAGTGATGGCAGCATGGCTACTACTCTCAACGGCACCTTGACGCGGCGATGGTGTGCAGCCTGGCGTCGCCGAGCACATGCGCCATGAAAGCGGTTGAAGCAAAGATTTTCGAAAACGCATCGTCGCGAATGCTCAGGCCCCCGGTATAGGCGCCGAAGGCCGGCATCACGGCGCGCTCGCCGTCGCTGGCAAAGCAACGGCGTTCCAGCCATCGCGCCCGGGTCGCGACCCGCGCCTTGGGATGAAGGTGTCCGGCGATTTCGCCGATCGCGCCCGTGGGTTCGTGACGGAACACGATCGGGCCGATGGCAACTTCACTCGCAATGCTGCCGCCAAGATCGGACGGCAAGGCCGGATCGTGATTGCCTGATATCCAGATCCAGTCGCGCCGCGCCTGTAAAGCCGCGATCGCCTCGCGGTCCGGCGCCGACAACCGCTCATGCGCGGTGCGGTCATGAAAACTGTCGCCGAGCGCAATGACGATTTTCGGATCATGGCGCGCCACGACCGAAGCAAGCCGGCCAAGCGTTGCGATCGTATCGTAGGGCGGCAGCAACACGCCGCGGGCGGCAAAGCTCGATCCTTTTTCCAGATGCAGGTCGGAGACCACGAGCAGGCTTTGCTCTTCCCAGAACAATGCGCCGGAGAGATCGGCCAGCATGGTCACGCCGGCGATTTCCAGAGCGCCTTCGGCGGCGGCGACGCGGACCATATTCCCCGTCATGGCCGGGCTTGTCCCGGCCATCCACGTCTTGGCCCTACGAATAAATAAGACGTGGATGCCCGGCACAAGGCCGGGCATGATAACGTCGATGTATTGGAGCCAAACGAACTCATCTTCTTTACGACATCGCCTCTTTCACCAGCTCCTCGGCGGCTTCCGCCAGAAGTTCGTCGGACGCCTCGCCATAGACGGCTTCGCGGCCGATTTCCAGCATCACCGGCACCGCCAGCGGCGACACGCGGTCGAGTTCCCGATGGGTGATTCGCCCCTTGATGCGGGTCAGCATATCACTCAATCGGCGCAAATCGAGCAAGCCGGTCGCGGCATCGGCGCGGGCGGCGCGCAGCAGCACGTGATCCGGCTGATGCTTGCGCAAGACGTCGTAGACCAGGTCGGTCGAAAACAGCACCTGACGGCGGGTTTTTTCCTCGTCGGTGAAGCGCCGCGCGATCAGCCCCGAAATCAGCGCGCAGGTCCGGAAAGTGCGTTTCATCAACGCGGATTCGGCGAGCCACGCCTCGAGATCATCGCCCAGCATGTCCGGATCGAACAGCGAATCGAGATCAAGCCGGCCCTGGCGGACCATCGCGGAGACATCACCGAGCCCCCAGACGGCAAGCGCATATTCATTGGCGACAAAGCCGAGCGGCCGGGCTCGGGCACGCTCCAGCCGCCGTGTCAGCAGCATCCCGAGCGTCTGGTGCGCGAGACGCCCCTCGAACGGGTAACAGACGAGATAATGCTTGTTGCCGCGCGGAAACGTTTCGACCACGAGCTCGCGCGCATCCGGCACACGAGAAAAATGCGCTTGCAGCGACAGCCAGTCACGCACCTGCTTCGGCAGGCCGTTCCACGCCCGCTTGTCGGCAAGGAGATTGCGCACCCGCTCGGCAAGATAGGTCGAAAGCGGAAACTTGCCGCCCATATAGGACGGCACTTTTGGATCGGAATCGTTGGCGCGGGAGACATAGACCTGATCTTCCGACATCTGTTCGTAGCGCACCACTTCGCCCGCGAATACGAAGGTGTCGCCGACCGAAAGCCCCTCGATGAAATATTCCTCGATCTCGCCGAGCATGCGGCCGCCGCGCGCAATCGCGCCGGTCGATCCCTTCTCGTTTCCTTTGCCACCGCCGCGCGAACGCACCAGCCGCACTTTCAGCATCGCCTCCTCGACGATGGTGCCGACATTGAGGCGATAGCTCTGCCGCACCTTCGGATTGGCGACGCGCCAGCGGCCATTTTTGTCCTGCTTGATGCGGGCAAAGCGCTCATAGGTCTTCAGCGCATAGCCGCCGGTGGCGACGAAATCGACCACGTCGTCGAAGTCGATGCGGCTCAGCTCCGCATAGGGCGCGGCGGTCCGAACCTCTTCGTAAAGGTCATCGGGCAAAAACGGTTCGCCGCAGGCGCGGCCCAACACGTGCTGCGCCAGCACATCGAGGGCGCCGGTGCGCAGCGGTGGCGTATCCTGCGCGTTCTCGGCGACCGCATCGATCGCCACCCGGCATTCCAGCACTTCGAAGCGATTGGCCGGTACCAGCACCGCGCGCGAGGCTTCATCGATGCGGTGATTGGCGCGGCCGATCCGTTGCATCAGCCGCGAGGCGCCCTTGGGCGCGCCGACATTGATGACGAGATCGACGTCGCCCCAGTCGACGCCGAGATCGAGCGAGGAGGTGCAGACCACGCCGCGGAGCTTGCCGGCGGCCATCGCATCCTCGACCTTGCGGCGCTGCGCCACATCGAGCGAGCCGTGATGCAGCGCGATCGCAAGCCCGTCATCGTTCATCCGCCACAGGTCCTGAAACAGCATCTCGGCCTGGCTGCGGGTATTGACGAACACGAGCGTGGTCTTGTTGCGCTTGATGAGGTCATAAATCTCGCCGAGCGCATGCCGCGCGCTATGCCCGGCCCATGGCAGGCGCTCCCGCGTATCCAGCATCTCGACTTCAGGCGCGGCCGCGCCGCCCGCGATCACGATATCGGCGGATTTAACTTCGCCGCCAAGCTGCGGCACCAGAAACCGCGATAACTGCTCCGGCTCGGCCACCGTCGCCGAAAGTCCGATCGCGCGGAGTTGCGGCGCCAAGTGCCATAATCGCGCCAGCCCGAGCGACAAAAGATCGCCGCGTTTCGAAGTCACCAGCGCGTGCAACTCGTCGAGCACGATGCGCTTGAGCTGCGAAAACAGAAACGGCGCATCGTCGGAAGACAAAAGCAGCGCAAGTTGCTCGGGCGTGGTGAGCAGGATGTCCGGCGGATAACGCCGCTGCCGCTGCCGTCGCGATACCGGCGTGTCGCCGGTGCGGGTTTCGACCTTGATCGGCAGTCCCATTTCGGCAATTGGCGTTTCCAGGTTGCGCGCGATGTCGACGGCGAGCGCCTTCAGCGGCGAAATGTAAAGCGTGTGCAGGCCACCGCTGCGCTGCACAGAGCGGCCGGTGCTTTTTAGGTTACCTCCCCCCTTGTGGGGGAGGTCGGCAGCCGCAGGCTGCCGGGAGGGGGGTAGCGTCTTCGGCGGTGTGTGTGGCCACCCCCCTCCCCGCCCCTCCCCCACAAGGGGGGAGGGAGAAGCGGCACCGCTCAGTTCCACCAGCGTCGGCAAAAATCCCGCCAGCGTCTTGCCGGCGCCGGTCGGCGCAATCAGCAGCGCGGAACGATCCTGGCGCGCCTTTTCCAGCAACGCCAATTGATGTTCCCGCGGCGACCAGCCTCGCGAAGCAAACCAGCGCAGAAAGATGTCGGGTAGCGGCGCATGAGCGAAGAGATCTGGTTGGGCTGATGTCACGACACTACATCAAGCCTTTGAAGCAACCGCTACAAGTCCCGGCACGGGAACATTGCTTTCGGTGCGGAACGATTGCTCCTCGAGTTGCACCGGCGTCAGACCTGCCGCGGCGAGCGAGCTGCGGACATAGTTCGGGCTGTGGGCATAGCGCAGACCCTCGCCGAGGATGACGCCGTCACCGGCGTGCCGCTCCAGCGTAAACGCCAGAAGACCACCCGCGCCGAGCACGCGGCTGATTTCCGCCAGCACCGGAACGAGATCGGGAACATACACCATGGCGTCCGCCGCGAGGACGAGATCGGCACTCGCGTCAGGTCTTTCCCGCAAACCCTCCAGCATGTCGTTGATTTCAAGCTCGGCGTAAAGCCCGGTGGTCTTCGCCTTCTCGATCATGCCAGGCGACAGATCGATACCGATGAAGTGGTCGACCTCCCTGGCAAAGGCGGCGGCCGCAAGTCCCGTGCCGCAGCCGAGATCGATCGCACGCTTGAAGAAGGCCGGCTTCTTCACCGCAAGGCGTGCCGCCAGCACCGCCTTGAACAACAGCGACGGCCCGCGATAGCCGAGATCGTCGATCAGCGCGCGGTCAAATCGCGGTGCATATTGATCGAACAGCGTCCGCACATAGGCCGGCGGCATCGCCGAAATTTCCTCGGCGCCAAGCCGCATCAACCGCAGCCCCGCGCCATGCGGATCGCTCGCGTCGGCGTCGCGCGCTTTCCTGAAGGCCGCGATCGCCGCATCGCGTTCGCCGAGCTGCTGGCGGATTTCGCCGAGCGTGAACCAGGCCGACACAAAGGCGGGCGCGAGTTCGACGGCCTGATCCAGCAAATCGGCGGCGGCCGCGAGGTCGCCCTTGAGCTGAAGGTCGCGCGCAAATTCATAGCGGCGGTCGGCAATCAGATCGCCGGAGGACAGAAACAGGCGCGCGGGCATCTAGCTCTATACTCGGCTCTTAGCTTCACCTCTCCCCGTCGGGGAGAGGTCGGTGGGACGCGAAGCGTTTCACCGGGTGAGGGGAAATGGGTCTATCGATCAAACGAGCCCCCTCACCCGCCACGCCTTCGCTGCGCTTCGGCGCGGCGACCTCTCCCCGCCGGGGAGAGGTAAAAATCGCCGCTGCAAGCACTATATATCGAAAATGCGCCCGCAAGACATCCTGACCCCTCAGCCGGCCGGCCTTTGCTGCAAGCCGGGCGGCTTCCATATCGATCCGGTGCGGACGGTCGAGCGGGCCGTGATCACCCATGGCCACTCGGATCATGCCCGGCCCGGCCATGGCGCGGTGCTGGCCACTCAAGAGACGCTCGACATGATGCGGCTGCGCTATGGCGAGAATTTCGCCCGCTCGACGCAGGCGATCGCCTATGGCGAGGAATTGCGGCTCGGCGACGTCACCGTCAAGTTCCATCCGGCGGGCCATGTGCTGGGCTCGGCGCAGATCGCGGTCAGTTGCGGGAACACGCGCGTGGTCGCTTCCGGCGATTACAAGGATGCGCCAGATCCGACCTGTGTGCCGTTCGAGGTCGTGCCCTGCGACGTCTTCATCACCGAAGCGACGTTCGGCCTGCCGGTATTCCGCCACGGCGATGCGGCGGATCAGGTGAAGAAGCTTCTCTCTTCCGTGGCGCTGTTTCCGGAGCGCGCGCATCTGGTCGGCGCCTATTCGCTCGGCAAGGCCCAGCGCGTGATCGCGCTCTTGCGCGCTTGCGGCTACGATGCGCCGATCTATCTGCATGGCGCGATGGAGAAGATCACTCACTATTATCAAAGCCGTGGCATTGAGCTCGGCGAACTCCGCCCCGTCAAAGGCGTGAAGAAGGCCGATCTCGCCGGCACCATTACGCTCGCGCCGCCGTCGGCCACGTCCGACGTCTGGACGCGGCGATTTCCCGATCCCGTCACCGCTTTTGCCTCGGGCTGGATGCGGGTGCGGGCCCGCGCGCGGCAGGGCGGCATCGAACTGCCGCTGGTGATTTCCGACCACGCCGATTGGGACGGTCTGACCGCGACCATCCAGGCAACCGGCGCCGGCGAAATCTGGGTCACCCATGGCCAGGAAGACGCGCTGGTGCATTGGTGCAAGACGCAAGGGCTTGCCGCGCGCCCGCTCGACCTCGTCGGCTATGGCGACGAGGACAGTGGGGACGGTGACCTGCCGGCGTCGGACGAAGGCGGCGCATGAATCGCTTCGCAGAGCTGCTCGATCGCCTCGCTTACGAGCCCGGCCGCAACAACAAGCTGCGCCTGCTCACGAACTATTTTCGCAGCGTGGAGGATCCCGATCGCGGCTATGCGCTCGCGGCCATCACCGGCGCGCTGTCGTTCAAGCACGCCAAGGCGGGTCTTATTCGCGACCTGATCACCGAACGCACCGATCCGACGTTGTTTGGGCTGTCCTATGATTATGTCGGCGACCTCTCGGAGACGGTGGCGCTGATGTGGCCGAAATCTTCTCCCCTCCCCCGCGTAGCGGTGGGGAGGGGTCGGGGGTGGGGGGCGATGCCGCCAACACGGAAGCCGGGTTCGTCGCGGAAGCTCCCCCACCCCCGACCCCTCCCCGCCACGCGCGACGCGCGTGGGAGGAGGGGAGCGCACGATTATCGGCCACAACAACCCGCCGCCGCCGACCCTGACTGAAGTGGTCACTACGCTGCGTACGCTCGGCAAGACCGAAATCCCGAAACAGCTTTCGCGCTGGCTCGACGACCTCGATGAGACCGGCCGCTGGGCGCTGCTAAAACTCGTGACCGGCGCGATGCGGATCGGCATTTCCGCGCGGCTCGCCAAGACCGCGGCAGCGGCACTCGGCGACAAGGACGCTCATGAGGTCGAACTGATCTGGCCCGGGCTTACGCCGCCCTATCTCGATCTGTTCGCCTGGCTGGAAGGCCGCGGCGAAAAGCCGGTCAATCTCGATCCGGCGCCGTTCCGCCCGGTGATGCTGGCGCACGCGATCGAGGATACGGATTTCGTCAATCTCGATCCCGCGGACTACATCGCCGAATGGAAGTGGGACGGCATTCGCGTGCAGGCCGTGAGCGGCCGTGACACGGACGGCCACATCGTCACCCGGCTTTATTCGCGCAGCGGCGAGGACATCACCAAAAGCTTCCCCGACTTGTTGCCTTCGCTGCATCTAGAAGGCGCAGTCGACGGCGAATTGCTGGTGGTGCGCGAAGGCCGCGTGCAGAGCTTCAACGTGCTGCAACAACGCCTCAACCGCAAAGTGGTCTCGCCGAAACTGATCAAGGAATATCCAATTCATCTGCGCGCCTACGATCTGCTCGCCGACGAGGAGACCGACCTGCGCGACTTGACCTTTGCCGAGCGGCGCGACCGGCTGGAAGCATTCGTCAAAAAGCTCGCCGATCCCAAAGTGGACCTCTCTCCCAGGATTGCGTTCGACAATTGGGAGGCGCTGACGGCGGCGCGGCGCGATCCTTCGAGTGCTGGCGCGGGCGAGGACGCCGAAGCGGTCGAGGGGGTGATGCTCAAGCGCCGCGACGCGCTTTATGTGCCCGGGCGTCCCAAGGGCCAGTGGTGGAAATGGAAGCGCGACCCCCATGTCATCGATGCGGTTTTGATGTACGCGCAGCGCGGCCACGGCAAACGCTCGTCCTATTATTCCGATTATACCTTTGGCGTCTGGACCGGCGCGCAGGATGACGCGCAGCTTGTGCCTGTCGGCAAGGCTTATTTCGGTTTCACCGACGAAGAGCTGCTGCAAATCGACCGTTTTGTCCGCCGCAACACCACTGAGAAATTCGGTCCGGTCCGGCAGGTGGTGCACGAGCCCGATCAAGGACTGGTGCTGGAAGTCGCGTTTGAAGGCCTGCAACGCTCGACGCGGCATAAATCCGGCGTCGCAATGCGGTTTCCGCGCATCAACCGATTGCGCTGGGACAAGCCGCCGCGCGAAGCGGACCGGCTGGAGACGCTGGAGCGATTGCTGAAAAGCTCCGTGGTTTCAGAGCCGGCGGAATCCGGGCCGGATTAACAAACCGCAATCGAAATAACCGGAAAACAGGTTCCCACCTTTGCCGGTCATGCTTTAGAATAGACAACAACAGCGGGAGACAATTCATGCCGAACGAGACGAGAGAATTGCCGGCGAGCAATAACGACGCCCTGTATCGTTTTCTGGGCGGCTCGCCTGTGGCCGTGGCGTTCCGGCTGATCCTGCTCTCGATTCTGGTCGGCGTCGTGCTGGCCGCGATCGGTTTCGATCCCTGGAATATCCTGCGCAGCATCGAGCTGTTGTTTCAGCGGATCTGGGACCTCGGCTTTGATGCGGTCAACTGGCTGTGGCGTTACTTCCTGCTCGGCGCCGTGATCGTGATTCCGCTCTGGCTCTTGATGCGGCTGTTCGGCGGCAGCCCGCGCGGGCGGTAGAGCATGATCCGGAAAAGTGGGCGCCGGTCTTCCCTGCGACAAACGCCGCGCGTTTGCGCGGAGATCATGCTCAAAAAATAGAGATTATAGGCCAGCCCGTCTTGAGTTCGAAGGTAACGAGCGCGCGGGTTTTCGCCATCGCGGGTCCGGCGAT
>CAVVLH010000107.1:0-37098 GCA_963748805.1 uncultured Alphaproteobacteria bacterium
CATCTCCCCTCCGGCTCTTGGTTCGTTACGTATTGCTGGTGAAGCCTTGGCGAGCGGTTTCAATTCCCCATACCCCGGCGCATTCCACGCAATCGCTTCAATCGAGGATGGCAGCGCCTGCATCAACGGCTCAAAACTGAGCGCATGGCTGCCGACGCCATGCAGCAGCATAAACGTGCAACGCGCCCGGTCGGCACGACGACGGAAAATCTCGATCTCCCCGGCTAACCCGCGCTCCAATACCACGACGGCACCTGTTCAAATATGAACTATATGTTCAATTGTGAATATAAAACACCCGCTGTTAACCTCTTGTCAAGGCCAGTCGAAAATCGGACCAAAACGAGTGTGAACCGGCCATTCCGTCGATTTCGAGAATCCGTCTTGCGTTCGTATGTTTAATATACTATACGGTGTTTAATTAGCGAAATATCAGACGTGACCTTACCGAAGCAACAGCCGAGAGACCGACGTGACGGACAAGCGCTCCCCTGAAAAAGGCTTGAGGTCGCTGACCGCTGATCTGCCGGCGGATATCGACGAGCGCTATCTGGTCCCGGCGCTGATCCGCGGACTGGACATTCTCACCGTCCTTTCCGGCGATCAGCACGCGCTCACTTTGTCGGAGGTCGCCGCAGCGCTTGGACTGACACGTTCCTCCGCCTACCGGTTGCTCTATACGCTCGGTGCGCTCGGCTACGTCGCGTTTGACAACAGCACGAAATGCTATCGCCTCGGCCCGCAAGTCTTGAGCCTGGGATTTGGATATCTCGCCGCGCGCGATCTGGTCGAAGTGGCGATGCCGCATCTCATTCGCTTGCGCGATCGCACCGGCTGGTCCGCGCATCTTGGCGAACTCCACGGTCGCGAAGTTGTTTATCTGGCGCGCGTGGCCACGCGGCGCTCGATCGCAAGCACCGTCCATGTCGGCACCCGGCTATCCGCACGCCGCACCACCATGGGCCGCGTGCTTTTATCCGGGCTGCCGGAGGCCGAAATCCGTAATCTCTACGACGATGCCGTGCTTGCCGCGGATACGCCGCCCACCAATCTCGCCGATCTCTTGAAACAAGTCACTGAGGACCGCAGCGCAGGTTCCGTCGTGCAGAATTCGGTCTACGAGCCGGGCGTCGCCAGTGTGGCGGCGCCTATCCACGACATGACAGATCGCGTCGTCG
The DNA here is from genome assembly GCA_963748805.1 of uncultured Alphaproteobacteria bacterium. Taxonomy (GTDB): domain Bacteria; phylum Pseudomonadota; class Alphaproteobacteria; order Rhizobiales; family Xanthobacteraceae; genus Bradyrhizobium. The sequence goes on from CAVVLH010000107.1 coordinate 1,179, forward strand.
CGGCGATCAACATTTCGGCCGTCGCGCTCTTTACCAACGACGCCGAACTCAACGGCGCGCTCAAAGCGGAAGTGATCGCGACCGCGCAGGCTATTTCCCAGGGCCTTGGCTCCAAGGATCTCGGCCACCACGCGGCAGGCCTAAGGGCCGCACCACCCCGCAAATCGTCAGGCTCGCCGCCCTGATCGATTGGCCCCAACCTTGTAGAACTGCACACCAGCAAAGGAGATCGAACATGGACGATACGACCCGACCGCAGAAACGTTCCTGGGACCGCCCAGATGGCTCAAGCTTCCATGACTGGATGAAAAGCCGTGTCGCGCGCGTCTCCGACCGCCCCTATGACTGGAACGCCTTGAAGTTCCAGGCGGACTTCGATCCGAAATATCGCCGGGCCCAGAAGCGTTTTATCGGCACGGGTGGCACGGGCGTTGCTTCGGATACTAACGTGATTCCGGCCGAGCACTTCACGCTCTCGAATATGATCATCCCGGCCGGCGGCGAGGGACCGATGCACCTCCACGTCGATGCCGAAGAAGTTTTCTTCGTGCTGCGCGGCAAGATCAAGGTCATGGTCGAGAAGGACGGCGAGCGCTGGGAATCGATCCTCGGTGAGCGCGATTGCATTTCGGTGCCGCCCGGCGTCTACCGCGGCGAGATCAACGTCGGCGAAGAGGACGCGATCATGATGGTGATGATCGGTTCGCCCAAGCCGGTCACGCCGACCTATCCGGCGGATCACCCGCTGGCGAAGGTGAAGCGCGGCTGATCGTTCGGCAACTCACGGGCGCGCCGGCGCGCGCCCCGTTCCGGCAAGGCATGGCGCGAGAGCCGGCGCGCAAGTTGAATGAAGGGAACGGCGATCATGGCGCTCAACGGTATCGATGCAATTGTGTTCGGCGTAGCTGACATGGCCGCCGCGGCGCATTTCCTGGACGACTGGGGCGTGACGCAAGTATCGGCCACGGACGACCGCCTGGTCTACCGGACGCGCGACGGCGCGGAAGTGATCGTCCGTCCGCACGACGCACCGGATTTGCCGCCGGCGATCGAGAGCGGCAATACCGTGCGCGAAGTGATCTGGGGCGCGGCGAACAAGGAAGAACTGGAAAAGAGTCTCGCCTCGATCCGCACTGTTGAGAATTTCCACATCGGCGCCGACGGCCTGCCGCGCGCTACCGATCCCAATGGCCTGAGCGTCGCCTTCCGCGTCAGCCAGCGGACGCCGGTCACGATCAAACCAACACTCCCGAACGCGCCCGGTTCGCATCAGCGCGTCAACCAGCGCTCGCCGATTCACACCCAGGCGCATCCGATCAATATCGGCCACGTCGTGGTGTTCGCGGCCGACTTTCCGGCCATGCGCGCCTTCTATACCGAGAAGCTCGGCTTTGTGATCAGCGACGAATATCCCGGCCACGGCACATTCACGCGCTGCCAGCAGGTGGGCGATCACCACAACCTGTTCATTCTCAACCGGCCGGGCAAAGCGGGCATCAATCACGTCGCCTTCACCGTGACCGATATCCACGAACTGATCGGCGGCGGTATCGCCATGAGTCAAAAGGGCTGGAAGACCGAAATCGGTCCCGGACGCCACCCGATCTCATCGGCCTATTTCTGGTACTTCGAAAATCCGCTGGCAGCGCCGCTCGAATATTACGCCGACGAGGATTACTGCACCGCAGACTGGAAATCCGGCACCTTCGAGCGCAAGCCGGAATTGTTCGCGGAATGGGCGATCGCGGGCGGCATCGATGGCAAGACCCGCCGTCAACGGACGGCCATCGACCAGAGCGGCCGCGGTCACGCCTAACGCCAAACCTCATTAAGCGAGCGAACATGCCCCCCGAAATCAGACGTATCATTGCGGTCGAGGCGCATCGACGACGATCCGGGCATTGCCCGGTGCGTCTGTATTCGCTCGGCACCGGCGAGACCTTCGAGATCAATCCGACCGCCGACGGCTTTGTCGATATGACCTCGGGTCTAAGCGCCTCGACGGCGGAAGGCCGCATCGTGCTCGCCGGCAAGCGAGCGGCGATCGACCTGCATCTGACTGGCGACGTCGGCTTTGACGGCTACGATCACATCAGCGACGAGGCTTTCACCGGACGCGCCGGCGGCGGCACGTCGGTGACGATCTACGACCGCGACCAGACCAACTATTTTCAATACGCCGTCGTCACCGAAGCGGTGCGGATCTAGAATCGGACGACCAAAGCGCTATGAGATTTGGATGAATCGTCGTCGCGTTTTAATTCTTTAATTGAGCATGATCCTTTCGGAAAACCGCTACACACTTTTCCGGATCATGCTCTAGCGGAGCCTGGACCAACATGGACAAAAGATTCAGCGGGCGGCGGATCGTCGTCACCGGCGCCGGGCGGGGCCTCGGCTTCTCCTATGCCGAGCGGCTGTGCCGCGAAGGCGCCAGCGTGATCATCGCGGAGATCGATCCGGCGCTTGGCACCGAGGCAGAGGCGAGCCTGAAAGCGAAGGGCCTCGACGCGCGCTTCGTTCAGGTCGATATCTCCTCGGAAATCTCGGTGACCGACATGGCGCGGATCGCGCGTGAGGGCTGCGATGGCATCGACGGTCTTATCGCCAACGCCGGCTGGGCCAATGGCGTCGGCGGCAAAACCTACGACGAACTCACCACCGAGGTCTGGGACCGGATGATGGCCATCAACGTCCGCGGCACCTGGCTGACGGTGCGCGCGATCGCGCCCATGATGCGCGACGGCGGCTCCATCGTGACGGTTTCGTCGGATACCATTTACTGGGGCGCCCCTCGCCTGCTCCACTATGTCACCAGCAAGTCCGCCATCGTCGGCATGACCCGTTCGCTCGCACGTGAACTTGGCGAGCGAATGATCCGCGTCAATTGTCTGCTACCGGGACTGACAGTCGGCGAGGCCACCAAGGGAATTCCCGAGGAGCGCTGGAACGACTACGCACAAAAACAGATCCTGAAGCGCAAGCAAATGCCTGATGATGTCGACGGCGTTGTCGCGTTCCTGATGTCGGACGATTCGAGATTTATCACTGGACAGACGTTCGCCGTCGACGGCGGATTTTCCATGCATTGAGGCCTTCGAGACCGCGAGGGCCCTCGTCCGATCTCGCCAGAACTGGAGAACGATAGTGCAGTCGAACCGGTGGGTAGGCGTGGTCGTCCTGATGATCGTCGTGAGCATCGCTTATGTCGATCGCATCAACGTCTCATTGATGATCACAAATACCGACTTCCTTCATGCACTCGGACTTGAAGGCGACAGGGTGGCGCAGGGGCGCCTCGTCTCGCTATTTCTGTTCGGCTATGGCCTCTCGGCATGGTTCATCACGCCCGCTGTTCGAATTCCGCTGGAGCGTGCGCACCAGCCTTTTGATCAGCGTGCTGCTGTGGACGATTTTCACGGGCGCTTCGGCAATCGCTTCCGGCATGGCAGCTTTCCTGGTCTGCCGGCTCTTGCTTGGCGGCGCCGAAGGTCCGCTATTCTCGCTCAAGACCATGTACGTCAGGGAACACTTCGCCCCGAACGAAGTCGGCAAGCCCAACGCGGTGAGTTCGCTCGGCGTCAGTATCGGCCTCGGTCTTGGCTATTCGATCGTCAGCTTCCTGATCGCGCATTTCGGCTGGCGCGATTCGTTCTGGGCGCTCGCCGCACTCAATCTTGTCATCGGCCTGCCACTGATTGCGCTGTTCATTCGATCTTCGGCCACCGCCCCGCATTCCGCCAGCCGCGAAAAAGGTTCGGCCGTTTCGCTGCTTCTGTCTGCACTCAAAACGCCACACTTGTTCTGGATCTTGATCATCGAGATCTGCACACTGAGTTATCTCTGGGGCGCCAGCACCTGGCTGCCGTCCTATTTGAAGGAAGCGCGGCATTTCTCGCTCAACGAGATGAGTATTTTTGCCGGCCTTCCCTTTTTCGTCGGCGTCATCGCCAACGTGGCCGGCGGATCGGTCGTCGATCTCCTGCCGCGGTCGAAAGCGCCGATCGTGTTCGTGATCGGCGGCATCATGACCGCAATCTGCGTCACTCTGGCGATCCTCGCCGAAAGCCCCTACCTCGCTGCATCCGCTCTGATTTTTGCCGGTGCCGGATGGGGCTTTCAGGCGCCCGCGATACCGAGCCTGGTGCAGCATGTGGCAAAAGACGGCACGGTCGGCACCACCTACGGCATCATCAACGGCATCGGCAATCTCGTCTCGGCACTGATGCCGATGATGATGGGCGCTGCCATGACGTCCCACTCCGGCGACGATCTGGCGCAAGGTTTCTGGCTTCTGGTGGGTACGCAGCTTTTGACAGCGGTCGCAGGTCTGATCCTGACCGCAAGGCTCGCCAAAACTACGGGGGAAGCCAGCCACGCGGCTCCGCTTGCGGCCGATGCTTCATGAGTAGCTTGGCTCACATACCTGAGGCGAGGTCCGACTACGGACGCCGAGGTCGCAAACATCATCTGCACATGACCGGCAATTACATCCTGCAGCGCGGGCGCCGCGCCCTTGTAGGCGACATGCACGATGTCAACATGCGCTTGCGCCTTGAACAATTCGCCGGAGAGAAGTGCGGCCGCGCCGTAACCCGAGGACGCAAAGTCGAGCTGGCCGGGCTTTGCTTTCGCGAGCGCGATCAATTCAGTCATCGTGTTGACGCGCAGCATAGGATTGACCACCAGGATATTGGCTTGCGAGCCAATCAGGCTGATTGGCGCGAAATCCTTCTCGGCATCGTATCCAATGTTTTTGTAGAGACTCGCATTGGTGGCAAGAAAGGAGTTGTTGCCGATCAGTAGCGTGTAGCCGTCGGGCGTGGCGCGGGCGACGGTTTCCGCCGCGATATTGCCGCCAGCGCCCGGCTTGTTCTCGATTACGAACGGCTGGCCGAGAAGTTCGCTGAGCTTCTTGCCGATGATACGCGCGAGTACATCACTCGGGCCGCCCGGCGCGACACGGATCGTTCGGCTCGTACGCTGCGGCAGGCCAGCGATCAGCCGGGCAACTCCAAAGGCGATAGCGGTACCGGCGCCGTCGTCGTTGGCACCGGGACCGAAATCCCAGGAATCCAGATGCGCTCCGATGAGAACGATCTCATCCGCGCGCCCTGCCGACAAGGTTCGAATCCATTGGTGTGAAAAGGGTGGACCATCCGTTGTGCCGCCACAGCGCCGAGGCTTCGGCCATATTGTGATCGAGCAAATCGTACCTCACGCCCTCAATGGCACCGGTATATTAGATTTCTCTCCCTCCGGCGTGAACTGGACGTTTGAATTTCCTCCAACGCATCAATAAATGACCGACGCGCCGAGCTTGAGCCGTGCTGGTTGAGAAGATTACGCTCCGCCGGGCTCGTATCGGCGGTGAAATAGACGCCTTTCCAGCCCGAGGCCAAAATCCTGCAACGAACGTTTCGTCGCAATTGTCCTGTGATTTGAAACGAGCCGACCCAGCAGCCACATCACCTCGACATTGCGCCCGGCCTCTCGTTCGAGCCGCCGGCTCGACCCCTTCGAAGTTCATCTCCGCCAGATCGAGCGCGTCGACAAACGCATCGATCATGCGAACGGGGTTACTTTCGTCAATGAAATCATCGAGGCATTCGGGCAATAGCGACCAATGCCGACGATCCGCCGCCTCAACGAAGCGCCTTATCAATTCTTCCCGCAGGAATCGCGCGAGAATCATACGAATTCCACGGCGTTTTCACACAGCCAGGGTCAAAAGGAGCCGTTCCTCGGCAACCAATTCGCTCTCGGGCAGCGCTCCGATTTCGATCTTTCATCGCGGGCGCGCTTTGTTAATGTAGCCGACGACAAAAGAAGTCGAAGATGGAGACGGTATGACCGACATACCCTTTCAAGAGCGTGTTCAGGACTGGTTGAGCGCCTGCTTCACGGCGGAGATTTGTCGTGACCGCGTCCAGCGTAATCACCGTTTTCTCGAGGAGGCGCTCGAATTGGTGCAATCATTGGATTGCACCGCCAGTGAGGCGCATCAGTTGGTCGACTACGTGTTCGGCCGCCCAGTTGGACAGCCGAAGCAAGAGCTAGGTGGCGCGCTCATCACCCTTCATGCATTGGCAAGCGCCAACAATATGGATGTCGCCGAGGCTGGCGAGATCGAGCTCGCGCGGATATGGACTGCCATCGAGAAGATTCGTACTAAGCAGGCGACCAAACCCAAGCACGCCCCGCCGGGAGCCGCATGACGAGGTGAGTGCCGATCGCGCCCTCTAGCCAAGCGGCCGCAAGCCGCTGATCAACACCAAAGCGGACCCCAGCGGGACGCAAGCCATCTCGCGGGACAGGATCGACTGATTGGCCGTCATCGCTTTATCAGTTCCGACAATATGTCTTTTGACATCACGCAGTGAACACCCTTGATCAGGTTAACCATTTGCGTGACGCGCAGGTCCGATGCGATCGAACATAGTGTATAGGCATCTTGCGCAGACAATCCCGTAAGCTCGGTAATGAGCCGGATCATCTCGCGCAGCGCTTGCTTCGCCGCATCATCGAGATCCTCATCAAACCCCATCGTGATCCAGGTCCGTTCGGTTTCGGCGCGCGGAACAGCCAATCCAAAATCACGGCGGAGAACAAATTCCAGCGTACCAGAGAGCGCCGTCTCGATGGCAGTTAAGCACACTTCACCGTCGCCTTGCAGCGCATGGCCATCGCCGGCCGAAAACAGTGCTCCATTTACGAAAACGGGGAAATACACTGTCGCGCCGGCAACCAGCTCCTTGTTGTCCATATTGCCGCCGAAAGGCCGAGGCTCTTTCGACGACAGTCGTCCCCAGTCAACGGGCGGTGCAACACCGAAATTTCCAAAAAACGGATTAAGGCTGATCTCCTGTCCCCACGGCAGTTTTGCGATATTTCTCTCGCGATCCAGTGGCACGACCATTCGTCTCAATTTTGGAAAATCTTCCGGCAACGTTCCTTTCAGGGGCGCCTGCAAATTCCACCCCCAATTTTGACGCAGCTTGATCTCGTGGATTCTGACCTCCAGAACATCTCCGGGCCTCGCGCCTTCGATGGCGATCGGGCCGGTCAGAAAATGAGGTCCGGGCCCATCTTTTCTCACACTCAATACCCGGCGATGTTCCGGAAGAATTTCAAAATTGCTCAGCGGATCCGGCAAATCTTCCGGCTCACCTGACAGGGTATCAATTGTCACCGTGTCGCCCGACTTTATAACCAAAGCTGGCGCAAGCGAGCCGTCCCAGTGTCCCCACCGAACCGTTTCAGCCGTAGCGTGCAAGTGATGATGCATAAACCTGTTTCCTCTGGCAGTTCGTCAGTAGACGCGCCGCCGGTCATCGATCAAATCGGAAACAGCCCGACGTGACGAGCCCCCAGCACGGGTTCCGCGATGTTTCGATGCGCGGTCTCTGGTATGTGACTATCAGACGGCTTGATCGTGTGGCCAAGCGCTGACAGCAGACCGTATTGCGACGGCAGCAATGAGATGCATGCGAGCCGCCCGAAACAGGCCCCACGCAGCGATCAAAATTGCTCAAAATTGGCACGGCGTTTGCATCAAATAACGCAGTACGCTTCGTGATTTATCGGGCGTCACGGTCAGCCGGAACGCGAGGGAGACCGGCACAATTCTTCTGGCGCAACGACCGCGCAACGTTTCACGATAGCATCTTATCCAAAGGGCAACCAGTCATGAGCGACGATACGCATCGCAGAAACCCTATATTATCGCAAGCTCGATTAAGCCGTCGCTCGGCGCTTGGGATTGCGGCGGGACTAACCCTCAGCGGAGCGGCCGCGAACTTTGCGGCGCCGGCGATCGCCCAGTCGATGCGAACCGTCAAGCTGACATTGCCATGGCTCGCCAACGGCTCCTCGCTTTTCGTTTATGTTGCCAAGAACCAGGGGTTTTTCAGGAAGCGCGGCATTGACATCGTGATCAGCCGTGGCTTCGGCTCGGTCGCCGCCGCGCAGGCCGTGGGTGCCGGCGAGTTTGACTTCGGCTTCATCTTTGCCGGTGGCACGATTCTCGGCGCGGCGCGGGGCCTGCCGCTCGTGGCACTGTCGACATTGGGGTATGATGCCTTGATGGGCATGGCACTGCGTGGCGACAGCCCGATCAAGACGCCGAAGGACCTTCAGGGCAAAAAAATCGGCACTGTGCCGGCTTCGGCCGAGGCACCCTATTGGCCGGCTTTCGCTCGCAAAGTAGGCGTCGACACCTCGACGGTTACGATGGTGCAGATGGACAATCGCGTTGTCGAGCAGGGCTTGGTCAACAAGCAGGTGGATGCCATCACAGCGATCGGCAGTTCAAGCATTCCGGTGATCATGGCGATGAAGGAACCGGTTCGCTTTATGCTCTGGAGCAATGCTGGAATCGCGCTTTATGCCGGACAGGTTGTGACGAGGCCCGAAATTCTTGCCAAGGACAAGGAGCTCTGCCGCGCCGTCAACGACGCATTGACCGAAGGTCTGGCTTATGCGCTGAAAGATCCGGAAGCGGGCATCGACATCTTTCTCAAAGAAATCCCGGAGATCGGAATCACCTCAAGCGGTAAGGAGAACGCTAGAATTTCGCAGGGGCTGATGCACTACACCGTGGCTTCGCCGGAAGCCCAAAACAATTCCGTCGGCTATACCGATATGGCCAAGGCCAGCGAGATGGTCGACCTGGTGATGGAATTCGGCGCGCCGAAGGATGCCAAAAAGCCGGTAGTCAACGAGCTTTTCACGAATGAGCTGGTGGGTTCAGTCAAGCTTTCGCCGGAAGAATGGACGAAGGTAAAGAAGAACGTCGCCGAATATGCCGCAATCCTCAGCTGATGTAATGCCAGACGGCGCCGAAACCTTCAAAGCGATCACTGCGTCTCACGTACGAAAAATCTACGAGACGCCGTCAGGCGCGGTTGAAGCCGTGGCCGAAGCCGATTTCGAGATCGCGCGCGGCGACTTTGTCGCCATCCTCGGACCGTCCGGATGCGGCAAAAGCACGTTGATGCTGATGATCGCCGGGCTGGAAGCGGCCACATCCGGCACCATAACTCTTGACGGGTTACCGGTTTCGGGGCCGCAGATCGATGCCGGCATGATGTTCCAGGATCCGACACTGCTGCCATGGCGCAGCGTGCTCGAGAACGTGCTCTTTCCGATCGACATGCGCGGCGCCGTATCACCGGAGAATCGGGCACGAGCGGAAGGCCTGTTGCGGATGGTCGACCTGTGGGCCTTTCGCGACAAGCGGCCGCGTGAATTGTCCGGTGGAATGCGGCAGCGCGTCGCGTTGGCGCGCGCGCTCGTCAACGATCCTCGCATCCTTTTGATGGATGAACCGTTCAGCGCGCTGGACGCTATTACACGCGATGAGATGGGATACGCGCTCGCGCGAATTTGGGACAAGGCGCGAAAGACGGCTATTTTTATCACTCATTCGATTCGCGAGGCGATTTTCCTGTCGGACCGCGTGATCGTCATGGGCAAACGCCCATCCACCATCATCGAAGACGTCAGGATTCCGTTCGAGCGCCCCCGGGACCCTTCGATTGAAGCCGACCCGCACTTCAACGAACTCTATTTACATCTCAAGAGCTCGATTCTCCGTTCGGCTTCGAGCGTGCAGTGACCGATACCGTGAACAAACTGAGCTTGTTTCCGCGTCCGCAGGTAACGAAACGGCTGTCTCTGACTGCCGCTCGCGACAGGGCACGAACGCTCGTCTTGCCTGTCGTCGCTGCGGCGATCGTGATTGGTTGCTGGGAAGCGGTGGTTCGGATCAAGCATATCCCGAACACGCTGCTGCCCGCACCGTCCGCGGTTGCCTACCGGCTGACGGAAACGCTGCCTTTCCTACTCGGGCAGGCCGTTCCGACGACGATCGAGACGATCGCCAGCTTTCTGATCTCGATGGTGCTGGGAATCTTCATTGCGGTGCTGATCTGCAAGTCGCGCCTGATACGAGATGCGCTTTATCCAAACATCGTGCTGTTCCAGTTGATCCCGAAGATCGCGCTGGCTCCGTTGTTCATCGTATGGCTCGGCATTGGCAGCACGTCACGCATTACCTTTGCGGTCTTTATTTCGTTTTTTCCGGTGGTGGTCGCGACGCTGACCGGGCTGATGTCTGTGGATCGAGAACTGCTGCGGCTCTGCAAGGCGGTTGGTGCGGACGAGTCTCGCATTTATGCCAAGGTGCGGTTTCCGGCCGCCGTGCCGCATGTGTTCGCAGGACTCAAGATCGCCATCACCTTTGCGATGATTGGAGTCATCGTCGGAGAGTTCATCACGGCTCAGGCAGGTCTCGGATACATGATCCTGTTTGCGGCGTCGCAGGCCGAAATGACGCTAATATTTGCTTCCATCGTCGTCCTTTGTGTCATTGGATTGATCCTGTACGGATTGATCGTCATGGCCGAAGCGCTTGCGCTCCGAAGGTACGGAGGTTAGTCCATGTCGGATCCCGCTCCATCTCCTATCGTGCTCTCGCATGCTCCCGACGCCTTTACGATCGAAGCCGAGCCGGAGAGTCTCACTGTCGGATTGACGACGACGGCGTTGATTGTGGTTGACATGCAGAACGCATATCTGTCGAAGGACGGATATCTGGACCGCGTCGGGTTCGATGTCAGCACCAGTCTTCCGGTAATCGACAAGGCTGCAGCGGTGTTGGCGGCGGCGCGGCACGCAGGCCTTTTCGTCGTGCACCTGCAAAACGGCTTCGACGCGCTTCAGACGGAAGCCGGAGGCCCGATGGCGCCGGTCTGGCACAAGTCGAATGCGCTGAAATATATGCGGGCCAATCCGGCCGAGCGTGGCCGGCTGATCACCCATGGCACCTGGGACCATGAGTTCGTCGACCCGATGCGTCCCGCAGCCGGGGAAATCGTCATTCCGAAGTCCCGTTACAGCGGCTTTGCCGGCACCAACCTCGAACAATTACTTCGCGCGCGGAGCATAACAACTACCGTTCTGATCGGAGTAAATACCAATGTTTGCGTCGAGGCGACATTGCGTGATGCCTATCATCGCGAGTTCTTTGCGCTGATGATCCCCGACGCAACGCTGCAGGCCGGAGCCAATTCGATTTTTGAGGCAACAGTGTTCAACGTCACGCGCTTCTTCGGCTGGGCCACGTCCAGCGAAAAGATCATCAGGGCTCTCCGCGGAAATTCGTTGAGAGCCTTCGCGGAGAATTGATTCAGATGCAATTTCTCGATCGCCCCGACGGCAGGTTGGCTTACGAAGTCGTTGGGCAAGGTCCACCGCTGTTGCTGGTTACAGGCCTTGGCGGTTCGCGGCACTATTGGGCGAATGTTATCCCGTCGCTGTCACGCGAATTCACCGTGATCACGCACGACCACATGTGCACCGGCGACAGCCACGGAAATCGCGTCGATCACACGGTTGAAGCATTAACCGACGACGTCGTCGCCCTGATGGATCACCTTCAAATTCGGCAGACCAACCTTCTCGGGCATTCCACTGGCGCGGCGGTTGGTCAGATCCTTGCGCAGGATCACCCACAGCGGTTGTTGAAACTGGTGCTATTCGCCGGCTGGGCCGGCCCCGATCCTTTTTTTAAATTGTGCTTCGAAGTCAGAAAAGCTCTCCTCCAGGGATCGGGCACAGAGGCTTACCACCGAGCAACCGCGATCTTTCTGTATCCCCCGTCATGGATCAGCCAAGATGCCGCTCGCCTGGAAGCGATGATCGCGCGCTTCGTTGCCACCACGCCGACGGCAGAGGTTCTCGCTGCCCGCATCGATATGATCGTGGCGTTCGATCGACGATCGCGGCTGCAGGAGATCGCGGCGCCAACGTTGGTGCTGTGCGCCAAAGATGACGCCCTGACGCCGCTGCACCTTTCCGAAGAACTCAAGGCCAATATCCCGGGGGCAAGACTCGCAGTCCTGTCATGGGGTGGTCACGCCGCATCGCAAACGTGCCCCGAAAACTTTTTACACGAGACGCTCGGCTTTTTGCGACCTTGAATACGATCACCCAAACATGAAGAACAGTTGTCAATGCCGCCACAGCTGTGATTGTCGAAACGCTGGCAGGCAGAATTCGCGGGCGAGAGCCCGGTCACGGTTTATGATTCGGAGCCAAGCTGTGAGCAGACTTATATCGGCCCGGGGCTTGTAGATTTATGTCGCGCGAAAATGTCGAACCGCAGCGGTTTGGAGTCGGGCGATCGGTCCTGAGGAAGGAAGATGATCGCTTTTTGCGCGGCCGTGGCGAATACGTCGGCGATATCTGGCTCGACCGAATGCAGGAGGTCGCTTTTGTCAGAAGTCCGGCGGCCCACGCGAGACTGATCGGCGTAACAATTCCGGATGAATTCCGCGACTGCGTGTTCACCGCGGCTGACCTCTCGGATGTTAATCCGATTCTATCGGCTCCAGCGGGCAAGAATTTCAAACGGTCGTTCCAGCCGATTCTCGCGACCGGAAAGCTGCGCTATGTGGGTGAACTGGTCGCGATCTGCCATGCACCGACGCGTGCGGAGGCTGAGGATATAGCGCAGTCTGTTGTCGTCGAATATGACGAATTACCCGCCGTAGTCGACATGCTGGAAGCGTGCAGCGATGGTTCGCCACAGGTGCACGAGGGATGGGATAACAATGCAGTCGTCGAATTCCGCCGTGAGGCTGCGATCGAGAAAGTCGCGGAAATCGCAGCTGTCAAGGTCCGGCACCGTATCCGGACGTCCCGGCATTGCATGTTCCCGATGGAAGGTCGCGGCGTCATCGGTTATCGCGATGCCCGGCTCAAGTTTCTGACGATTATCAGTTCGACGCAATTTCCTCATTGCGTGCAAACTGGGCTGTCTGAGGCGCTTGGTATTCCGGACGGCGACATCCGCGTGATATCTCCTGATGTCGGCGGTGGATTCGGCTACAAGGGATTGTTGAGCTGCGAAGAAGTGGCGATCGCCTGGCTTGCCCGCCGTGTTGATCATCCGGTTCGGTGGTTGGAGGATTGCCGTGAACATCTAAGCGCCAATGCCAATTGCAGGGAACATCATTACGATATCACCTGCTACGCTTCGCAAAGTGGCAAGATCCTGGGGCTCGACTGCGTGGCTCATGTCGACGCCGGGGCCTATTCCACCTATCCCATCTCATCGTCGGTCGAAGCTGCACAAATCGCAAATCTGCTCCCCGGCCCGTACATCATCCCCGCCTATCGTTGCAGGGCGACCGCGGTCGCCACCAACAAATGCCCCATTCTCCCGTATCGCGGCGTCGCCCGCCCCGGAGTTTGCCTCGCGATTGAGGCCTGCATGGATTCAATTGCGCATGAGATCGGCATGGAGCCTACCGAGTTGCGGCTCTTGAATATGGTTCACCCTTCGCAGATGAAGGATCCAGACGCGACGGGAAAACAGTTCGACAGCGGAGATCATCCGCAATGCTTGCGCCTCGCCATTGAGAAGATCGGTCTCGACAAGGTTCGCGAGCGCCAGCGGAGCGCCGAACCAGATGGCCGGTTGATCGGGGTCGGATTGTCGTTTTTTGTCGAGCAAGGCGCCATGGGAACGTCAGTGATGGCGTCCTGGGGGCGACCGATTGTGCCTGGATACGAGCAGGCAAGCGTCAAGCTGACAGTGGACGGCGACCTCGAAATAAAAGTCGGAACTCATTCCCATGGCCAGGGACATGAAACCACCTTTGCCCAGATCGCGCATGAAGTCCTGGGAATCGATTTCGACCGTATCAAAGTCATGCAAGGCGATACGCTCAACACTCCCTACTCCACCGCGACCTGGGGATCGCGGGGAATTGTGATGGGCGGCGGTGCGGTAGCCGCGGCATCAAGGATCATCGCCAGCCGCGCAGCCGCGATCGGCGCATGGCTGCTCCAGGATGATCCCGCTCATGTAACCGTTGCCGACGGCCGGGTGTCTGGAAAAAACAGCAGCATCAGCCTCCGGGAAATAGCGCGGTGCTGGTATCTGCAACCACAAAATCTGCCTGTCGGCGTCGATCGTGGTGGTCTCGAAGTCGTCGAGGGCTATCGCGCCGGCAGCGACCTCGGCACCTTCAGCTACGCCGCCCACGCGGCTGTCGTGGCAGTCGATCCAGCCACCGGCCTGATCGAAATTCTCGATTACGTCGTGGTTGAGGATGGCGGCACGATGATCAATCCGATGATCGTGGATGGCCAGATTTGCGGCGGCACCGCGCAGGGAATCGGCTCCTGCCTGTATGAAGCCACGCCGTTCAGCTCGGAGGGCCAACCGTTGGCCTCGACCTTGATCGACTATATCCTGCCTGGCGCGACCGAAGTGCCGAACGTGCGAATATTCCATATGGAAACGCCCTCGCCGCATACGGAATTTGGCGTCAAGGGTATCGGCGAAGGTGGGGCCGTCGGGCCGCCGGCCGCTCTGCTTTGTGCGGTCAACGATGCCTTAAGACCAAGCCGCGTCGCGATTTATGAACTTCCTATTACACCCAGACGAATTATCGAAGCGTTGCGGAACGGAGTTTCGTCGGACCCGACCGGCAAGTCCATCCAATGAAGCCTTCCGCATTTGACATCCTGCGACCGCACAGTGTCGTGGAGGCTATAGAGTTGCTGTCTGCGTCGGCGGGTGATGCGTCCATTGTCGCAGGCTCCCAATCGCTTGGACCGATGTTGAACCTCCGTCTGGTCCGCCCACGGCTTCTCATCGACGTGACCGGCATCCCCGAGATGACGAAGGTCGAAGACGACGACCATGGCGTTACGATCGGCGCCTGTGTGACCACGGCAAGCATCGAAGACGGAAAATTGCCCCGCAAAGGCCTGACGATGCTTCCAGCGATCGCTGCCAATATCGCTTATCGCGCGGTGCGCAATCGCGGCACCATCGGCGGCAGTGTCTGTCATGCCGATCCGGCCGCGGACTGGCCGGTTACGCTTTGCGGACTCGGTGCTTCCTGCATCATTGCGGGGCCGCGTGGCCGCAGATCCCTGCCTATCGATGAATTCGTTGTCGGCGCGTTCGAAAACGCCCTGGACGATGACGAAATTTTGGTCGCGATATGGATTCCCCGCCTGTCTCCGCAAGGGAAATGGGGTTACGAGAAACTGTGTCGGAAGACCGGTGAGTTCGCCATGGCCGCCGGTGCGATCAGGATCGATCCGGAGCGGACGATATTTCGCATGGCGTTTGGCGCCACCGAAGACAGGCAGATCGTTATTCCGGATTTTCGCTCATTGCAACATCGCAACGGCGTCGAACTGGATGGAGCCGCCGTCATGGAGGTGCTGATGGCGCGCGGTATCACCGATCCCGTTGCATCTCGCCAGCTGGTTACGGTGATGCAGCGGGCGTTCGTGCGGGCGATGTCGTGATCAGGCAACAGGTTCGAACTCACGGTGAATGGCAAGACGATCGTCGAAAGCGTCGAACCCCGGACGCATTTGGCGGATCTCTTGCGTGACAAACTACGACTGACGGGCACCCATTTGAGATGCGAGCAAGGTGTGTGCGGCGCCTGTACCGTCCTCATCGATGGCCAGCCGGCCAGATCCTGCATCACCTATGCAAGCCTTTGCGAAGGTGCTTCGGTTTTGACCATCGAAGGCCTCGAGAACGATGCCGTGACCACGAGGCTGCGCCGGGCGTTCTCGCTGGAGCATGGCTTGCAGTGTGGATTCTGCACGCCCGGCATGCTGGTCACGGCGCGCGATATCGTCATGAGAATCCCTGATGCGGACGAAGCCCGTATCCGGCTCGAGCTGAGCGGAAATCTTTGCCGCTGCACCGGATATGCCGGGATCGTCCGCGCCGTGCAACGCGTGCTGGCCGAGAAACTCGACTTGGCAAACCTTGTCGACGCTGAGCGTGAGCTGCCGCTGGCCCCGGTCGGCTCGCGACGACCGCAGCAGAAAAGCTCGACAAACACCATCATGCCTGCGTCGCAGCAGCTGCCGCAGCCAGCTGATTCAGTATCGGAGCCCACCAGCTTCGGCCTTGGCTCGAAAAAACCGAACATCACGATCGTGCAGTCGTTTGAAGTTGGCCGCCCTCGTGAGGAGGTTTGGCGGTTTTTTGCAGATGTCGAGGACGTCGCGTCCTGCCTGCCTGGTGCTCGGCTGAATGGGCCCCCCTTCAACAACCAGGTCCAGGGAAGGTTTGTCGTCAAGCTCGGGCCGATTTTGGCGTCCTTCGCCGGCGCGGCGAAGATCGAGCGCAACGACGAAACTTATAGCGGACGCATCCTGGGAGGTGGCCAGGATGCCAATGCAGGTTCGCGCGCCAGCGGCGAGATCGAATATCGATTGTCAGCGCGCGATTCCGGACCGGCCACCAAAGTCGAACTGGAAATCCGTGCCTTGATGACGGGTCCCCTGGCCCAATTCGGCCGCAGTCGTGTTGTCGAGGATCTGACAAGAAGGATTTTGGAGACCTTTGCGGCAAACGTGGAAGTGAAGCTAAGTGGTCGTGGTGAGGATGTCGTGTCTGGCGAACCCTTTTATGCAGGCTCTCTGCTCAAGGATCTCGCGACAGCAAGACTATCAGCGCTGGTCGAACCGATACGACGGATGTTTCGACCGCGCGACTAGAGCGTTTCAAACGAAGTGGAAACCGGGTCGCGTCAAGAAAACGCTCTAGCTCCAGAGATGTGTGAATGCCGGAGCCACGACATCGTCGAAGTCTACCTCCGCCGTCAAATGCCCCATGTGCCGGGTGAGTTCGTTGATCCCGGTAACCGCGGCGGGCGTGATAGTCGTCTTATAAAAAGGAAGGTCGCGGCGCAAAACGTCAACGATCATCGCGGCCTCCGCCGGGGGAAAGAACTTCTCGGCGACGGTAAAAGCGGTCTCGGGATTGGCCTTCAAGGCGGATTGGGCCCGCGAAACCGCGACAATGGCCGCGGCCGCCGTCTCTGGCCTGTCATGGATCAACTGGTCGGTCGTTGCGACAGAAGCCATCGTATAATCGAAGCAGCCAGCCGGCCCATCTCCGCGTCGAACGTCGAGGACGATCATGCCTATCCCCCTGCGGACTGCAATTTCGGCACCGATCCCGTTAGCCCAAAAACCGTCGATTTCGCCGTTCTCAAGGGCCTGGGCCGCCGCCAGCCCGAAATTGACATTGGCGGAGACAGACGATGCGACGGGCTGAACCACGACGTTGTCTTTCTCCATGTCGATGCCCGCTTTGAACAGCAGGTATTTGAACGTCATGCCGACCCAAGGAGCCGCACCAATTCGCCTGCCCTTGACGATGTTGATGTCCCCCTTTTTGGCATTCAGGTCCGAACGCATCACCAGAAACCAGTACAGCCCCTGGGATTGCGCGCACAGAAGTTTTCCGCCTCGCCAATTCGGGAAGGCGGACAGCATCGAATGAGCCGATCCAGCGACAAATTGGACCTCGCTAGCGGACAGAGCGCCGTAGGCTCGCTCCACGGGTGCAATCAACCGAAACGAGGCGCTGATGCCCTGTTCGCGGAAATACCCCATCTCGACCGCCGCGATCGCGGGAAAATACGAATTCGAGATGATGTCCGGGATCGCGACGACGACTTCACTGACAGATGGCAAGTGCGGTTTCCGTCGTCTGATGATGCATCGCCTGGAAGGCGATATGGAGGCGGATCACCACCGCATTCGCGATGGGTCGACATGAGCTTAAAGCACTAACATTGGAAATTAGGCTGAACTCGCCCGCGTGAGAAGTAATATTGTTGGTACCGTTCAATCCTCTTTTTCATAAAAACTAATATTTTCAATATCTTATGAAATCGATGAGCGACCGCCCCGCGGCGTTGCGCCGGTCACGGAATTTCATCGACGTGGCATTCCCCTCGCGTTGGGAATGGACGGTTTCTCCTTCGATGACGACGAAGACGCTTTCCGTGAATTGCGCCTTAACTACCTGCTGCACCGTGGTACAGCGCTCGACGACGGCATTTCGCCTGAAGATCTGTTTTACATGGCCTCTTACGGCGGCCGCAGGAGCGTAACCGGCCTGGAAGCAGGTACCGGCATTGCGGCGGGCTCTCCGGCCGACCTTATGGATATCGATTACTCTGCCATCAGCGGGGATTTGCTGGTGGACGATATCAGTGAAGCCATGTCCTCGCACGTCGAGCCACCTCGCCACGTCGAAGTCTCGTCAATCCAGATATAGCTCGGCGCTTCAGCGCCGAGCGGTTCGAAATAACGCTGCCAGTGTAGAAAGGACGATGCGTAGCGCCAACACCAAGAGCGTTATCTGCAGCCAAATGAGCCCGCCGACCTCACGAAAAGCGAATTCTATCTGGAGCCCCACGGCTGCGGAACCCATCACGACGAAAACTCCTCGGTTGAATGTCCAACCAAGGGTGCGGACGATTTGGTTCCTCGCGGACGGGTGGGCGCGGCGGGACGTCTCCGTCAATCCCCGACGGTCCCATCCGTCAGGTCGCCGTCCACGTTCTGAGTCAATAGAATCTGACATCCGCCGCTCGCTTCGAGCTGTGCTAGAGGCGATGCGCGTCGTTCGGCTCGGCCTGACCGAATCGCCGCCAGCCGATCAAGCTGCGGGCCCAATAGCGACGGCGGGTCAGTTTCGTCGGCCATGAATGCCTGAAAGCGAACCGGCTGGTTTCGCTTCCAATTGCCGTCCGTGTCTCGGTAATCAGGGATTCCCGAGTTTGGGTTGCATCCGGCGCCTGTCAAAACAAATAGCCGCCGGTGACTTTGGACGAAGGCTTGGATCTCGGAGTTGGCCATTCTCTTCTACGTAATTGATGTCGAGCCGCAGCGCCAGAACGTCGAACCACCGGCAACAACGGACAGGCGGTAGGGCTATTGCAGGAACGACGCCAGCCTTTACCGTTGCGGATGGCCTGATTAGCCTCTTCGGGCGAATTTCGGCGCGGCGATCAAGATAGGGATGCAGCCCAGGAGGACCGGGACGAGTGCGAAACCGGCGTTGCCGGCGAGGTCCCAGGCAGCGCCGGCGATCAACGAGACAAGCATCCCGAAACCGTAGCCGATCGCAAATGCCGCCGCTGAGGTCGGCGCGACGTCACTGGAATTGTCGCAAAGCAAAGGCGCAAGAGCCAATGCCAATGGCAGCGCGGCACCGCAGGAGAATCCTGCCAATCCAGCCCAGAATACGGTCCATATGCTCGCCGTTGACATGACGCCAATCACGCAGACGCTGAACAGCGCTCCCAACGCAAGGAATGGCCAACGCTTGCCTTGCAGTTTGTCCGCCAGTAACAGCAGGAGAAATGACGCCGGCAACTGCCCGGTGTTCAGCGCCGTCAACGCGCGTCCTATGAGATCCTGGTGTCCGCTCGCGTTAAGGTAGGCGGGCAAGAACCCGTTGAGGCAAAAATAGGTGCTCGTAACACTCCCCAGTGTCAAACCGATGCGCCACACGAGCCGGCTGTTCCATTGCGGAAGCAAGCGCGCGCTGGCTATCGCGACCGCATTTTTAGCGGACTTGGGGGCGAAGATCGCGACCGCAACGGCGGTCAAGATCAAAACCGATGCCCATACGCCGAGAGCCGGACGCCAATTTCCGCCGTAATACGGCAGAACCAGCGACAGCATAGTGGCGACTGGGATGATCTCGCCGAAGATCAAGCCATTGGTGTAGACGGCTGTTCCAAACGCCGACCTTTGCGGGACCCAATCACGCACCGCTGCCGTCATCGCCGGCTGCATGATGGCAACGCCAGCGCTCATCAACGCACTCGTCAAATACAATTGCCACGCGTTCGAAACGCCGGTCCGGAGAAGTGTCCCGGCCGCAGCCACAGCAAGGGCGCCCACCAATGCGCCACGGACGCCCATCCGGGCAATCACGATCGAGCCCGGCGCAGCGAAGATTGCGAACATAACGATCGGAATGCCCGCCAGCAGTCCAATCTGGGTGCCCGACAAATTAAGGTCTTTTTGAATTATCGCGATGACCGGCGGAACAGCCAGGACGGTAACGCGAAGACAAACTCCGCACATCCAAAGCAGACAGAAGGCTGCCTTCGGCGCGATGCGTTCTTCCACTAAAGCGTCCGTGCCAGATTGACGAAAAATTCGTCCGCCAGTTTCTTGGCCGAGCCATTGATAAGACGCTGTCCCAATTGCGCGAGCTTGCCTCCGATCTTGGCATCGACCTGATAGCTCAGGAGCGTGCCTCCGTCACGGTCGGCGAGATCGACTTTGGCGCCGCCCTTCGCGAATCCTGCCACACCCCCCTCGCCTTCACCCGAAATCTTGTAGCCATTTGGTGGATCGAGATCACTCAGCGTGACCTTTCCACGAAATCTAGCGGATACGGGACCGACCTTCATCTTGGCGACAGCACGAAAACCCTGATCGTCGGTCCTCTCCAATTCCTCACAACCGGGGATGCAGGCCTTCAGGACCTCCGGATCGTTCAGCTTTGCCCAAACAACTTCCCGCGGCGCGGCGAGTTGGATCTCGCCGTTCATCGTCATCGCCATAGGCGTCTCCGTTGCAAGAAGCCAGTTAGATTATCGAGTGCCAACGGGCGCAAAGACCCTGGCCATATACATGGAGAGGTCGTCCGATATGTCTTCGCGCGATGCCTCGGCAATCCCGGCCAACGTCTTCGCCAACTCCTTCTTGAACTCGATCTGCATTGAGCGCGCGATCTGAATCCGCTGCGCTTGCGGCGATCCCGCGCCGTGCATCGATTCAGTCAGATAGCCGACGGCGTTCCGGCCGAGCGTCATGTTCTCAACCAGACGCAGCACCCGCATCCTGTCCTCGGTTGAAATCTCGGGCCGCCCCTTCAAATACTTTTCCACCAGAGGGCCGATCGTCGGATGCCTGAACTCCTGCTCCGACGGCAGCGTGACCATCAAACCGCCGGCGAGATCCTGCGCCAGCCGGCCAATTTCGTATGGCAAGCGCGTCACATGGTGCTTGCAAACATTGGCCAGCATCTCATCCGGAAGATACGCGCCCGATTTCATCTTCACGCCTTGATGGCTCGCGGCAATGCCGGTGCCGTAAATCGTTTCGTTGAGATGTGTCATCTCGACGAGCTTGTCCTTGATGTGCGAGACACGTTCCACACCATTGTAGTCGGCAATAGTAGCAGCCGCCCCGATCAGGACGTCCCCGACACCGGTTTTGCAAACGTAGCTGCGGCGGTGGTAGCAGGTAAATCGCTCGACCAGCGTGGAGGCAAATTCATACTCCCCGTCGAGGAAGACGTGTTCCCGCGGAATGAAGACATCCTCGAAAACAATCATCGCCTCCTGGCCCGAATACTGCGCGTTGCCGACATCGATGTCGCCGTCTTCGGCGCTTCGGGTGTCGCAGGATTGCCGTCCATAGATATAGGTGATGCCTTTGGCGTCGACCGGGATCGCGCCGACGATCGCGTAATTCTTGTCGGCAGCTTCCAGCCTCATTGTCGGCATCACGATCAGCCAGTGCGAATTCAGGCAGCCGGTCTGATGCGCCTTGGCGCCGCTGATGAAGACGCCATCCGCGTTGCGGCGAGTGACATGCACGAAGAGGTCCGGATCGGCCTGCTGCGAAGGCGATTTGCCGCGATCACCCTTCACGTCGGTCATTGCACCGCCGATAACAAAATTCGCCTTTTGCATCTGGGTGAGGAATTGCGTGAAACGCCGATGGTACCCGGTCCCATACTTCTCATCCAAATCGTAGGTGACCGAATGCAGCGAGTTGAGCGCATCCATGCCGACGCAACGCTGGAAACAAGTGCCGGTCAACTGCCCCAAGCGCCGCTGCATCTTGTTCTGCATAACAAGATCGGCGGAACTCGCCGAGATGTGGAGAAACCGATTCACGCGCTCGCCAGTAAAGGGCGACACGGCGGACGCCAGTTCCGGATTTTCGTTTGCAAGGTCGTAGGTCTGCGCGACCGCGTTGATCGAGGGGCGGATAATCGGATGATCGACTGGCTCCTCGACCATTTCACCCATCAGGTAAACCTTAAGATTCCGGTCTCTCAGGCTGTCGATATACTCGGAGCCCGACCTGATCGGCTTTCGGGATTTCGGAGCCAAGCCGCTTGCGACCGTTTGCTGATCCATCTTTCCCTCCAGATAAACAACCAGGCCCGCTTCGCGAGCGGGCCTATACCACGCGTATTCTAGCGGCCGAACAGGCCCGCCGGCATCAACCCTTTTCGACCAATGGACAGGCGCTGTCTTTCAGCGGACGAAAAGCCTGGTCCCCAGGGATTATCTCGCGAAGCTTGTAGAAGTCCCAGTCGCCCTTGGATTCGGAAGGCTTTTTCACTTCGTACACATACATGTCGTGCACCATGCGGCCATCCTCGCGAATCCGGCCGTTCTTGGCGAAGAAGTCGTTGATCGGCAATTCGCGCATCTTGCTCATGACGGCTTGCGCCTCATCTGTGCCGGCGGCTTCGATCGCCTTTAGATAGTGCATCGTCGATGAATAGTCGCCGGCGTCGCCCATGTGCGGCATCTTCTTCGTCCGTTCGAAAAAGCGCCTGGACCAAGCCCGGGTTTCATCATCGCGATCCCAGTAGAACGCATTAGTGAGAACCAGTCCCTGCGCGGCCGAAAGTCCCAGGCTCCTGACGTCGGTGATCCAGACAAGCAGACCGGCGAGGGTCTGGCCGCCGGCTGGAATGCCGAATTCCTGCGCCGACTTGATCGAATTCACCAGCACATTACCGGAGCCGGCCAGCGCCACGACTTGCGCTTTCGACGACTGCGCCTGCAAAAGGAAGGAGGACTGATCGAAAGAGTCAGGCGGATAACGGGTCGATCCGAGAATCTCACCACCCATCGCCTTCACGACCGCTGTGGTATCGGCTTCGAGCGCGTGCCCGAACGCGTAGTCTGCCGTGAGAAAATACCACGACTTCTTGCCCGCCTTGGCCAAAGCGGCGCCGGTTCCGCGCGCGAGGGCATAGGTGTCGTAGGCATAGTGAATACTATTTGGCGTGCATGCATCACCGGTGAGACGAGACGACCCGGAGCCATTGATGATGGCGATCCGGTTCTTTTCTTTTGCAAGCCCAGCAACCGTGAGCGCGATCGACGAATTGATCAGGTTGCCGATCATATCGACGTGGTCCACGTCGAACCATTTGCGCGCCAGCGCAGAAGCGGTATCCGGCTTGTTCTGGTGGTCGGCGACGATAACCTCGATCGGCTTTCCGAGAACCTTGCCGCCGAAATCCTCGACAGCCATCTTGATCGCCGTCACCGAGCCTTCCCCGGATTCGTGCGAGAATTGTCCCGACATATCGGTCAGCACACCGATCTTAACGACGTCATCCGAGACCTTGGGGGTCTGCGCCCCGGCGCCGCCGTTGACCATCAAGATCGCCACTGAGGCGATCAGGAGGCTTTTGAACCTCAGTTTCATGACATTCCTCCCTCAAGGATTTTTGCTTGTTAGTTTGCTTTTATTACTAGCATAACTAGACCTATGTCACATGCTTAACTAGACTTATATTTCCAGCAAGTCAATCGCGCCGGTGTGGTAAAGCTGCGCGACTTTCGAAGGCCGCCGTCGTGGCGGCCGCGTAATGGACAGTTCGGAATGCCCGCCGCCGCCAAGGTACAAACGACCAAGTCCCCGCTGAGGCCAGGATCGGCGGCGCCTGCGGGCCGAACGGCCATTGCCCGCACCGAGCGCAATTGCTCGGTTGCTCGCACGCTGGACATCGTCTCCGACGCCTGGGCATTCCTGATCATCCGCGAGGCGTTCTTCGGCACCCAGACGTTCGAGGCGTTCCGCTCCGCACTCGGCATTCCGCGGGCGACGCTGACCGATCGGCTGAGAAAGCTTACTCAACTCGCCATCTTCCGACAGGTCGCGCCGGGATCCTCGCAACGCAAGGAATACCGCCTGACGAAGATGGGGTTCGATCTCTATCCGAGTTTTATCGCGCTGATGCAATTCGGAGACCGCTGGCTCTTCAAGGGAAAGGCTCGTCCGCTGACGCTGATCCACGCCGTCTGTGGTCACGACAGCCATCCCATTGTCACCTGCTCCCATTGCGGCGAAGGCGTCGGCGCCCGCGATGCCAAATACCGCGACGGCCCCGGCGCCGGCCGATGTCCTGCCAAATCCGGCCGCAACACCAGGCGCCCTTCCGAAGGCAGCCGGTTCGTACACGGCCGCCCAAGTTCGGTTTCGCGCGCACTTGAGATCATCGGCGACAAGTGGAGCTTCATGGTTGTCCGCGAGGGTTTTTTCGGCAACCGCCGATACGACAAGATCCTGACGGAACTCGCGATCGCGCCAAATATTCTGACCGATCGACTTAACCGCCTGGTCGCCAGCGGTGTCTTTTATCGCAGGCAGTACCAAAGCTCCCCGGACCGGTACGAGTATCTTCTCACCGACAAGGGACTGGACCTCTATGGTCCCTTCATCGCGATGCTGCGATGGGGCGATCGCTGGCTCTCCAAGGGCAAACCTCCGCTGATACTCACGCACCTCAAGTGCGGACATGATTTCCAACCGTCCGTGGACTGCGATCACTGCAAGCAGCCGATCGTCGCCGCGGACATGCGATATCGGCTGACCTACGATCCGCAATCGTTCGGCGCCCTGGGGCCGCGTTCGGTCGACTGATCGTCCGGTCACGATTGGCTCAAGGCTTCGATCAACTTGAAGCGCATGATCTTGCCGGATCCCGTGCGAGGAATTTCTCCGACCACATGGGTCGCCTCAGGAATTTGTAGGCCGACAGATGCGCCCGGCAATGATCCATCAGAGACGGGACGTCTAACGCATTTTCCTTCGCGACGACGAAGAGACAAGGCACCTCGCCCAGCGTCGCGTGCGCCACGCCGACAACCGCGCAATCCTTGACCTGGGGATGCCGAACCACCACTTCCTCGATCTCGGCAGGCGCGATGTTTTGACCGCCCCGGATGATCAGTTCCTTGATCCGGCCCGTGATAGTCAGGTAGCCGGCCGAATCCGACCTGGCCAGGTCTCCCGTGTGATACCACCCCTTGCGGAGCGCCGACGCGGTCTCCGCGGGCTTGTTGTGATAGCCATGCATCAGGTTCGGTCCACGGACGATCAGTTCGCCTTCGCCGCCAATTGGAACGTCTTCGAGCGTATTGGGATCGACGATACGTACCGCAAGCCCTGGTAACGGCAGTCCGCACGAGCCTTTGGGCCGCGCACCGCTGAGCCAGTTCATGGTGACCATGGTCGAGGTCTCGGTGATGCCATATCCATCGAGCAACGGCATCTTGAACCGCTCCTCGAAAGCCCGGTTCAATGTAGCCGGCATAATAGCACCGGCTGAGATGCAAAGCCGGATATTGCCGAGCCGCTCGAACTCGTGTCTCCTGCGCCCGATGCAGCAGATAATGAAACATGGTCGGGACACCCGGGAAGACTGTGTATTTACCCGACTGCATCAGATCCAAAGCGAGCTGCGGAGAGAACCGCTCCATCAAGTGTTCGCTTGCACCCACCGCCAGAACGCCAAGCACGGACAAATTGAGACCATAGGAATGAAACAACGGCAGTGGCGAGAGAAGGACGTCCTTCGGGCTCAGCCCGCAGATCGGAGCCCAGCAGGCGGCCGCAATCCAGAGCATACCGCGTATCGAAAGAAGTACGCCCTTGGCGCGGCCGGTGGTCCCCGACGTGTAGATGATAAAGGACGAACGATCGATATCCTCGGGATCGAGCGGCTTGGCGTCGGCGTGCTGCGCCAGACTGGAGAGCGCGGTGCCGACGCTCTCAGCGTCGTGGCCGGCGAAGATCATTCGTGGCGCAATATTGGCGACCCGCGAGATCCTCGTCATTAATTCCCTTCTTTCGGCCGTCGTGACGATAAAGCTGCAATCCGCGTCGGTGAGCCGGTAGCTGATCTCGCCTTCCGCGGCGTCATAGCTTATCGGGACGATTACGGCTCCGGCCCTGAGCCCGGCAAAGCAGGCTTCGATCGAGTCGACCCCGTTCGGCAGACAGATCGCGAGGCGATCACGCTCGCGCAGTCCCGCCTTTGTCAGGTTGACGGCGATGGCCGCCGTGTTGTCCGCCAGCTGTCTGTACGTTACGGAACGCACCGAATCCGAGTAAGCGATCTGCTCGGGCCGGTTCTTTACGTGCCGATTCATCAGCCGAGGAATTGGAGCGATCAAATCAACGTCCATCATCGCCGTATCCCCTAGACCATACTGTATCCGCCATTGATGCTGATCACCTGCCCGGTGATCCAGCCACCCGCATCCGACGCAAGCAGCGTGACCAGCGGCGCGACGTCGGACGGCAACCCAAGCCGCCGAATGGCGTAAGCCTTGACCAGCTTTTCGCGGTTCGCTTCCACCCAGGTCTTGTCGTGGGCCGTCTCGATCAGACCAAGTGAGATCGAGTTCGCAGTTACGCCCGAACGTCCCCATTCGCGCGCTAGCGATTTCATCAGCGCAATGGTGCCGGCTCGGGCTGCGGCCGCGATTGCCAGACCGGATTCGCCGACCCTGGAGGAGTCACCCATGATCGAAATGATCCGTCCGTGGCCTGAGGCCTCGAGCAACGGCCCTGCGCTATGGGAACAGTTCAGCGCACCGTAAAGACAGGTGTCGATCTGCTTTTTCCATTCGTCGGGCGTGCTGTCGCTGAAACGCTTGCGCAGTACCAGACCGGCGTTGTTGACGAGGATGTCCAGTCCGCCAAAATCATTCTTGATGTCCGCGATCATCTTCTTGACGATGCCCGCATCCGCGATGTCGGCCTGATAGGCCTTCGCCTTGCCGCCCGCCTTTTGGATCTCGGCAACCAAAGCCTCGGCCTCGCTCCTTGAACTAAGATAGTTGACGGCGACGCTTGCCCCCTGCTCCGCAAGCATTCTGGAGATGCCAGCGCCCACGTCCCGGCCGCCCCCGGTCACAAGGGCCACGCGTCCTTTCAAGTCACTCATCACCTTTTCCTCTCGATTTTAATTTGGCTTGTTCCATCAATTTGAAGATACGTTCCGGCGTCATCGGAAGAATCAAGACCTCGATATCGAGCGGCGACAGGGCATCGGCGATCGCGTTTGCAATTGCAGCCGGCGCGCCGATGGTGCCGCCCTCGCCCATCCCTCGGAAGCCGCCGGCGACGGCGGACTCGCTCTCGATATGCACGACGTCCATCAGCGGCACGTCGGGTGCGGACGGAATCATGTAGTCGACGAGGCTCGCGGTCAGGAGTTGACCATCCTCGTCATAGATCAGTTCCTCCAGGAGAGCTGCGCCGATGCCTTGCGCCACGCCACCGTGCACCTGACCATCGACGATCATCGGGTTGATGATCCGGCCGCAGTCTTCGGCGACGACAAACTTCAGGATCCGCACGAAGCAGCTAACTGGATCGACCTCCACTGCCGCGATGTGGGTGGCCGCCGCGGTTGTCCCGTTGATCGGGTCGTAGGTGTAAGTCGCGCTCAATTCCTCGCGGGACTCCACCGGCAGGGTCTTCATATCGGAGTAGACTGCTTTGGCGATCTGCTTAAAACTCACGGCGCGGTCGGTTCCGAGTACGGTGGCCATGCCCTCCGTCACTTCGATGTCGGCCGCGTTCGCCTCAAGAAGATGCGAGGCGACCCGCTTGATCTTCTCCTGCAATATCTTCGAGGCGTGCTTCGCCGCGCCGCCCCCCAGAACCGCGCTGCGGCTCGCATAGGTTCCGGTCGACATCGGCACCTCGTCGCTGTCGCCCTGGATGACGCGCACATCCTCGAACCGGGCGCCGAGATCGTCGGCCACGATCTGGGCCAACGTCGTTTCGAGGCCTTGGCCGTGAGACGCGACGCCGAACGCCGCGGTGATCGCTCCCGTCGAGTTCGATCGTGATCTTTGCCGTCTCGGAACCGGTATTGATTGGCATGCCCGGCGCCACCGCGATTCTCGAACCGATGCCGGTCAGTTCGGCGTAGGTAGCGACGCCGATGCCGAACAGCCTACCCTGCTCGCGCGCTTCAGCTTGTTCTTTGCGAAGCTGCTCATAGCCGGCGGCCTCTGCAGCTGCGTCCAGGCATTCGAGGAATCCGGTCTTGTCCCATATGATCCCGGAAGCGATCCGGTATGGAAAATCCTCCGAGCGGACCAGATTGCGACGCCTGATGTCGAGAGGATCGATGCCCAGCGCTTTGGCGCCGAGGTCCATCAGACGCTCGGCAACGAAGGTCGAAATAGGTCGGCCAACGCCACGATATGGACCGGTTGGCGGCTTGCAGGTCGCAACACCACGCACCGCGCCCCTGTACGACCTGATCTTGTAAGGCCCCGGCAGGAAGCTTACGACCTGAACCGGTTCAAGGCCGCAAGTCCAGGGATAAATCGAATAGGCTCCGACATCTCCGATGACGTCGGCCTGCAGCGACGTTGCGATACCGTTCCCGTCAAACCCCATTTCCGCATGGACGATTTCGCCGAAGGCCTGGCTGCTGCTGCTTACGTCCTCAAGCCGGTCCGCTGTCCACTTCACCGACCGACGAAGCTTGCGCGCCGCGATGCAAATCAGAAGCTCTTCAGCGTAGAGCGAGCCCTTCGAACCGAAACTCCCCCCGACGTCTGGCGCGACAACGCGAAGGCGATGTCCCGGCAGGCCGAGTGATTCTGAAATGGCGTCACGGACGATTCCGGGAATGTTCGACGACGTATAGAGCGTGATGGCGTCGCGGCGCTTTTCGTATTCCACCGTGTAGCTTCGCGGTTCCATCGCGAGCGGCGCCTTGCGGGTCATTTCGAACCGCCCGCCGACCCTGACGGCCGCGGCGTTCAAATCCGCGGCGACGTCTCCCTTCTTGAATTCTCGCGCAATCAGGACGTTGGTGCCAGCCTCTTCGTGCAACATCGGCGCATCATCCGCCACCGCCAACTCCGCGCGCGAGACGGCACCGAGAGATTCATAGTCAACCTCGATGAGCTCCAGCGCATCCTCTGCGAGGTAGCGCGACGTCGCCACGACGGCAACGACGGGCTCGCCGACATAGCGCACCTTCCTGGAGGCAAGCGGCACGATCGGCGTCGCATAGTAGTTCGCCATCCGTGAGAATGGGATCACGGGTTGGAAGTCTCCCGCAATATCCTCGGCCGTGAACACGGCAACCACGCCCGGCGCGGCCAGCGCCGCGGCGGTGTCGATGCGCTCAATGCGGGCGTGAGACTGGCCGCTGCGAAGGAAGGCGAGATGGAGCGCCCGGTCGGGTTTTCGGTCTGCCGCATACTCACCGTTGCCGGTCAGAAGACGCGGGTCTTCCGTGCGCCTGATGGGCGCGCCGACATTCCGTGGCCGCAACACATCGGAAGGATGAGCGATCCGATCGCTACTCATAGCCTTCGCTTCCCTTGCGCAAGGCTTGCCATTGCTGATCGTCGTGACCGCAAATCACGGTAGCGCCGCCCCTTTCGATACGACGAACCTCCTCGAAGGTCTTCAGTTGCTGATCGACATTCCAGGTGTTACGCGGCGCCACGCCGACATCGAGGTTATGCCGGAGACTCACCGAGTCGGAAGCCAGCAGGAACTGGCCGTCGCGATCGAGATTTACCAACGCACCGAGCGTTCCAGGTGTGTGCCCCGGCAACGGCAGCAGCACGACGCTGGAATCGCCAAACAGGTCCTTCTCTGCGCTCACAGCCTCGATCGTCTGGCCGGTGTTCCAGTCGGCCCTGAGATAGCCGGCGTTCTCGGCACCCGGAGCGTTGGCCGCTTCAATTTCCTTTGTGTGCGCGAGGATCGTCGCCTTCCTGAAGAACTGGTTGCAGCCGCAATGATCCGGATGGAAGTGCGAGTTCACGACGATGTCGATGTCGTCTGGTCCAAGCCCGGTACAGGCGAGGCTGGGCAGCAACGTCTCGTCTGCGCTCATGATCGGATTCATGAATTTGGCCAGCGACCCCCAGCGCTCCTCGGCGTGATCGACCACAGAGGGGTGGCAACCGGTATCAAACAGCACATTCCCTTGCTTGTGTCGGATCAAGGCGCTGCTGACAGGAAGATCGATGGTTTCGCTCCGATCGGCGCCGGGCACATAGATGCTCTTCTTCATGCGAAGGCGGCCGGCTGCGAGAAAATTGAGTTTCATGCCGCCTTCTCCGTGCGCTTGGCGGCGGCGCTTCTGATGGCCGCGACGATGTTCTGATATCCGGTGCAACGGCAGAGATTGCCCGAAAGGCCCTCCCGAATGTCATCGTCGGTTGCGAGCGGATACTTCCGAAGCAGATCCTCCCCCGTCATCAGCATGCCGGGCGTGCAGAAGCCGCACTGAAGCCCGTGATGCTCGCGGAACTCGGCTTGCAGCCCATTCAACTGTTCCGGCGTACCGAGTCCTTCGACTGTGATGATCTCCGCGCCATTCGCCTGGACAGCCAGCATCAGACAGGAGCGCACGCTGTCGCCATTCATCAAGATGGTACAGGCACCGCAAACACCGTGCTCGCATCCGACGTGGGTCCCCGTAAGGCCGAGCGTATCCCGCAGGAAGTCGGACAGAAGCAAGCGCGGCTCGACGTCCGCCACGTCGTGTGGCTTTCCATTGACGGTCAAAGATACCTTGATGGTCATCGGATCAGCCCTTCATCGCCAATGCGGTTCGCAATGCGCGCTTCGCGAGTTGCGTCAAGAGATGCTTGCGATATTCGGCTGAGCCGTGAATGTCTCCGTTGGGGGAGACTTGCGAGGCGACGACTTCCGAAAATCGATCGGGCGTCTGTTCGTCGATCGCCATTGCGACAAGTTGCTGCTCCACCTGCCTCAGACGCAACGGCGTATCCGCCACCCCCATCACCGCAACACGCGCAGCCGTGAACCCGGACGCCCCGCGGCAGACTGAAACGGCGATGCTCGCAAGTGCAAAGTCGCCGAAGCGGCGCGCGACTTCCTCGAACGCCCACCCGTCCTGCTCTAAGATCGGGAATTCGATCTCCACCACGATCTCTTCCGGCTCCAGGCAATTCGTCAGCGCGTCGACAAAAAACTCTTCCGGCGTGATTGTCCGGCGGCCCTTCGGGCCCTGCACTGTGATTGCCGCCTCATAGAAAGCCGCGAGCATAGGAGCCAAAGCAAGCTCTTGGAAATATTTTTGGCGGAGGGCGTTGCGATTCGCAAGACCAACGGCCGCAAACGCCGTTCAACCGCTTCCTGATCTCACCCCAATTCCCGCGTCTCGTTCTCGTATTTTCCCGGTGGTGCCATTTTTGTCGTGGTTGAATTATTTTTGAGCGTAACCTTCCCGCGAAAAATATTTCGCGAATTAAACGCAACCGGCCCCCGCACCGTCAGCGCCTGACAGCCATCAGCGACGGCACGCCTTCGGTCAGTTTCGCGTCCAACTGTTCCACCAGCTTGTAGTATCACCATCCAGATCGATCGCCGGCGGCACGCCACGAGTCGCCGCCGCCAGCACCAACCGCCAGTCATCCGTCACTTGATACGCATCTGACCGCAACGCAAGCAAATCCGACGTCGTCTTCACCGGCGCGAACCGCGCGCGCGGCACGATCATCGCCGCCGCGTCGTCGAAACATTCAATCGCCGCGCCCATCGCCGTTTCGAGCTGGATGACCTTCGGCGAATTTTTGTCGCGCGGATCGACCGTCTTTGCGTTCCGGATGATCGGCAGCGGGATGAACCCGCCACTCGCATCCAGCACCGCCTTCAACCGGTCCAGCCGCACCCAAAGATTGTTCGTGTTGAAAAACCGATGCCGCTCGATGTCCTGAAACGCCGATTCGTCCTCCGGCGGGCATTGCGCCGATTCGCGCAGCAATAGCCGCCCGCCACGGCTCGCCAGGTGCCCGCCCTTGCGATCCGACGCCGTTCGCT
Organism: uncultured Alphaproteobacteria bacterium; assembly: GCA_963748805.1. Classification (GTDB taxonomy): domain Bacteria; phylum Pseudomonadota; class Alphaproteobacteria; order Rhizobiales; family Xanthobacteraceae; genus Bradyrhizobium. The sequence continues at coordinate 32,934 of CAVVLH010000107.1, forward strand.
CGCACACCTCCATCAGAAACGCCTTGCCCGACGCCGCAAAATATCCAGCACATCCGCGTCCAGGCTCGCGCCCAGATTGTCGGCGTTCGACACGAACATATATTTCACACCCGCCGCCAGCAATCGATCCAGCCAGCCCGAGCCCAGCAGCGACGGATACAAATCCCCGTGCCCCGGCGGACACCACTCCAGCGGCGGATTTTGCGGCCAGGAACCGGCCGGCCCGTTTGCGCGTCCACCTTCGGCACCGCGCTCTGCATCAGCTCCAACGATTCGCCCGCGCCCAGTTCCGGATATTTCTTCAAGAACTCCACGTGTCCGCGCTCGTGCTGAAACTATCCATCAACAAAAACCGCAGCGGACAATTATACTTCCGCCGCAAATACAAAACCTGCCGCGCGATGAAATCCAGAAACGTCAGCCCGTCCGTGAACGTTCAACAGCGACTTCGCCTTCGCCAGCCCATGCTCGTGCCGAGACCGCCATTGAGCTTCACCACCACCGCCTGCGACAGCAACCCGTCGTCGCGCGACCGCCCCGCGATCTCCTCCAGCCGCGCCAGCGTCGTCACCGGCTGGATGCTCGACTCGGGGATCATCCCGTCTCGCCCGCCACCAACTTCTCGTAGCCATGCTGGAAGGCGCGGATCGCGGCGGCGCTGTAACCGCCCGCCCGCATCTTTGCCGCAAATTCATCGAACGAGTCCTTCATGCCCGAATGCTTCCACATCCCCCCGCCCCTTGTCCACAAGTCGCGGCAATCAATTTCGTTTGCCATTCGTTGCCGTTTCCGCGTTAGCCGTTGTTTCACAATACGTTGCATTTTCACGATCCCGTCCGCACTTTTACGCGAACAACCGAACCGAATTCCGGCTCCTGCCCTTTTAGAGCATTAATTAACCTAGGCGTGGAACTGAATCTTAGATTGTTGCGTTCCGCACTGTTGGCTGGCGACTTGACAACTCGGTGCCCAAATCCGCGGTTTCACCCTTGATTGACCTCAGCGTTGGAGTTCAATCTTTAGATTGTCGCGTTCCACACTGTTGGCTGGCGACTCTGGACCATTCGTGTGCCCAAATCCGCGGTTTCACCCTTGATTGACCTCGGTGTTGGAGTTCAATCTTTAGATTGTCGGGTTCTGCACTGCTATCCGCGTTTTCACACAAGTGGTTTGATTTACTCGGATTTACTTTGCTTAACCGTGTTCAGGCCCATTTACGGCGTGTTTCAACCGTGTTTAACCGGACTCCACACTCTCTCAACTCGAAACTCAGCAATTCGAAATTTGGAACAACCTGACACTTTGATCATCTTTTGGAAAAACCAGTCCTCCCTGACGCTTGCCACCTTATCACCCCGTCAAAACGTCCCATGAGAATTGATCTAAAGGGGCTTTTGACCAAAAACGCCTTCTTCGATCAATTTTGTCTTTGAAATTTCAAATTTCCAATCGACCTCCCTGCTTTTTAAACTGCGCACTCCCCATCCTTTCCTGCTTTCCTAATTATTCCGCACTACACTTCCCATTCTGACTCCTGACTTCCCCATCTTGTTAACATCTTTCTAACACCTCAGCCCCAACTTTTTACAACCATTTCTCCGAGGATAGAGTTGTCACACTCCCGCCGTGAAACTGGGTCTGCCAGAACCAAACTAGGCGAGTCCGGACGCGACACCTCATCGCGTTCGTACAAGACTCAGCCCGGCGACATTCTCGACCGCCGCTTCCTCCTTCTTGAGACCATCAACCGCGGCGGCATGGCCACCATTTTCAAGGCCGAGGACCGCGCCAACCACGGCGAACTCGTCGCGGTCGAAGTCCCCACATGCCGAGATCGAGTTCAACCCCAACCTTTTCACTCGCTTTCAACCTCGAGGAACGGCTGGCGGCCCGGCTCCATCACCCGTTCGTCATGCGGTTCATCCCCGTGCCAGGACAAATGCCGCCCCTAGACATCGTCACCGAATATTTCCGCGGCGTCACCCTTTACCACCTGCTGAGTTGCTTCAAGTTTTTCCCGAACCCGACGCCCTCGCGATCATGAGCCTGATCTGCGAGGCCGTGCAATACATGCACGACCACGATGTCGTCCATCGCGATCTCAAGCCGGAGAACGTCATGATCTGCAACGACGGCACCATCCGCGTTATGGATTTCGGCATCGCCAGCATGCGAAGGCCGCCGGCTGACCTTCGTGGATTCGCCCCCGGCACGCCCCATTACATGGCGCCCGAGCAGGTCAAGGGCAAACGCGGCGATGCCCGCACCGACATCTACAGCCTCGGCGCCATGCTCTACGAAATGCTCACCGGCGACCATCGCCTTCGACGACGAAGACACCTTCGTCATCATGAACTCCCGCGTCACCGGCGACCCCGAAGCCCCCGCGCAAGATCAACCCCCGAATATCGCCGCAGGCCGAGGAAATCGTCCTGCACGCCATGGAACGCGATCCCGCCGAGCATAGCCAAACCGTCGCCGAATTGAAAGCCGACCTGACAAACCCGACAAAGTCGAAGTAACCGACTCAGCAAAACGCCTCGTGCCCTCCACCCCTGGAAACGCCGCTGGCGTTACAAGATTCGAACCGTTCTCCTCTGGCCCTCATTCCCCTGGGGAGCTCAAGTCATCCTGTTCCTCCTCCTCGCCCATCATTTGAAAAAGAAGTAACTTTGCCCCTCGTAATCTTACTCATAATCCGCCTTTCCCCAAATAGGTTGCAAGCCCCGCTTGCTTTTACGCAGTCGGCTCGAAACGAGGGACCCTTAATTTGTCGAAGTCGCGGATTTGTTAATGAGGCAACGGACAGTTTTTCCTCGGTGGCGGCCGACGCAGGGATCCATTCACAAACCCCACATTGGCAGTTTGGAGGCGGTCCAACGCGGAGAAGACCGCGCTGGCATCACGCACCTTGACGCCATGTTGCTGGAGCAGGAGCAGATTTCCGCGGCCGTTTTCCTCTCAACGCCATAAAAAGAGTGCAGTGTATAAAAAGGCTTCCGCGACGATCACCGGTGAAATCTCAAGCACTACCTCGCCGTTGGCCGCGTGGGCGAAAAGCTTCCGGGCGGCAGCGGCTTGTGCGGCAGGCTGGCCCGAGAGGAAGCGGAGCAGAACGTTGGTATCGACCAGGTAGCGGGGTTCGCTCATTTCAAGCCCTTGCGGGACACCTCACGGGCCATGGCAGCGCGGGCGGCCCCCTTTCCCTCACGCGCCGTCGCAACCGGTCGGCCAAGTTTCACACTGCCGAAAAGCTCTTCGAGCCGAGGAACGGGGCGCCCGGCCGCGGAGCCATCCCGGTCGCACCTCGTAGGAGACCCGCTGTCGGGCTCAAGCTTCAAAGCCTCGCGAACATCTGACGGGATAGTCGTCTGGAATTTGTCTGTAATTGTAGATTGCGACATCGTCGCAGCTTACCACAACCAGTCATATTGTGCAATAGTTTTGCATTACTGTACAAATTGGGCATTGCGGAAATTATGTAACGATATTCCTTCCCCCAAGGTAGGACAGGCATCCTGCCTGTCCCGCATTCGCATTCCTCACTTCATTCTGCCGCCCATCCGGGCCAACGGGCCGATCCATCCTCAATCAACTTCCGCCAAGGCGGATTGAATTTTGCTGACGCACACCATCGGCCTTTTTGCCAGGTCATGTTCCCCAAATTCTTACGGACCCCGCCAGCCGTTTTTTCGGAGGGTAAGAGTAACCAATTTGTCGCGCGCCATGTTGCCGGAAAGTTTTCGTTTCCAAAAAGCACGATTGCCCGCTGGCAGGTTTGAATGCTTCGGACGATCTCCAGTCCAGAAGCAGCCATCTACAAAAATAACCACCCGATGACTGCGGAAGGTAAAGTCGGGTTTTCCCAAAATAGAAAGATGCCCGCCGCCAGCCGATAATTTTGTTTTGCAAATTCGGGCGAGTGCAATTTCAGTGTCTTTGTTGCCACGTCCGCGAATCCGTGACATTACCGCAGACCGTTTCGCTTTAGTGAAAACGTAGGGGTCATGCCGGAAAACCGGGAAAGCTATTTCAACGGCGACCAGCGGGAGAAAAAATTGGTGCCTTGGGAAAAATGACGCCGGGCACGAGATTCTGTTCAGGACTCCAAAATCTCCTGATAGGTGCTGCAATCAGCAATGTTGTCGAGCAGGCTATTTTCGTG
>CAVVLH010000108.1:0-5535 GCA_963748805.1 uncultured Alphaproteobacteria bacterium
TTCGCGACGGCAGGATCGTAGCGCTGGGCCATGATCTCGGCGCCTCGGAAACCGTCATTGACGCGACCGGCCGGCTGGTGCTGCCCGGCGGCATCGACAGCCACGTCCATTTTGCGCAGCCGTCGGGCGACGGTATCGTGATGGCCGACGGTTTTGCCTCCGGCACGCGCTCGGCGGCGTTCGGTGGCAACACCACGGTGTTGCCGTTTTGCCTGCAAGAGAAAGGCCAGACCTTGCGCGAAGCGCTGCGCAAATATCACGCGCTCGCGGACGGCGAATGCCATGTCGACGTTTCCTTCCATCTCATCGTCACCGATCCGACCGAACACGTGCTCGGCCAGGAATTGCCGGCGCTGGTCGAAGACGGCTATACCTCGCTCAAGGTCTTCATGACCTACGAGGGGCTCGCGCTGTCGGATCGTGAGTTGCTGGAGACCATGTCGGTGGCGCGCGAGACCGGCGCGATGCTGATGGTGCATGCGGAAAACTTCGACGCGATCAAGTTTCTCACTGACCGGCTTGAACGCGGCGGCAATACCGCGCCGCGCTTTCATGCCACCTCGCGGCCGATTCCGGTCGAGCGCGAGGCGACCCACCGCGCCATTTCCTTGTCCGAACTCGTCGACGTGCCGATCATGATCGTGCATGTATCGAACGGCCAGGCGATGGAGGAAATCCGTCGCGCCCAGCAACGCGGGCTGAACGTGCTGGGCGAGACCTGTCCACAATATCTGGTGCTGACCGAAAAGGACCTCGATCAGCTCAACATGGAAGGCGCCAAATATGTCTGCTCGCCGCCGCCGCGCGACGAAGCCAGCCAGAAGGCGTGCTGGGAAGGCCTCCAGCAGAAAGTGTTTTCGGTCTTTTCCTCCGATCATTGCCCGTTCCGCTATGACGACCCGCAAGGCAAGCTGGCGCCGAAAGGGCGCACCAGTTTCCGCTGGGTGCCCAACGGCATTCCCGGCGTGGCGACGCGGCTGCCGATTCTGTTCTCGGAGGGCGTCGTCAAGGGCCGCATCGACCTCAACAGCTTTGTCGCCTTCAGTGCGACCAATCATGCGAAGATCTATGGCCTGTACCCGCGCAAGGGCACGATCGCGATCGGATCGGACGCCGACATCGCGATATGGGACCCTGGCCGCAAGGTGACCATCACCCACGACCTGATCCATGACGGGTCCGACTATACGCCCTATGAGGGCATTGAAGTCACCGGCTGGCCGGTGCTCACCATGGTGCGCGGCAAGGTCGTGGTGGACGACGGCACGCTCGTCGGCGCCAAAGGCCATGGCGCTTATCTTTCGCGCAACAAGCCGCCGAAAAATCTGGCTGTTTAGACATCACCAAGAAGCAGGGAGAATACCATGCCATATGCCGTGACCGATGACGGGGTGCGCCTTTATTTCGAGGAGACCGGATCGGGTGTGCCCGTGATCTTCGTGCATGAGTTCGCCGGCGATTTTCGCAGCTACGAGCAGCAGATGCGTTATTTCGGCAAGCGCTATCGCGCCATCGCCTATAATGCGCGCGGTTTTCCGCCCTCGGATGTGCCGGAGAACGTCTCCTCCTATTCGCAAGCCCGCGCGGCCGACGATATCCTGGCGGTGCTCGATCACATCGGCGCGCGACAAGCGCATATCGTCGGGTTATCGATGGGCGGTTTCGCCACGCTGCACTTCGGCATCCGTCATCACAGCCGCGCCCTGTCGCTCTGCATCGGCGGCTGCGGTTACGGCGCCGAGCCCGACAAGCGGGAGGTCTTCCGCGCCGAAGCGGACGTGATCGCCACAGCGCTCCGCAAGGAAGGCATGGCCGCGTTTGCCGAACGCTACGCCTATGGCCCGACCCGGGTGCAATATGAAAACAAGGACCCGCGGGGACACGCCGAGTTCAAGGCCATGCTGGCCGAACATTCGGCGACCGGCTCCGCCAATACCCAGCAGGGCGTCCAGAAGGAGCGGCCATCGCTCTATACGCTGGTCGAGGAGATGAAACGGATCACGGTGCCGACGCTGGTCATCACCGGCGACGAGGATTGGCCGTGCCTTCTGCCGGGCATCCTCATGAAGCAGAACATTCCCTCGGCCGCGCTTTCAGTAATTCCGAATTCCGGTCATGCGATCAACATCGAGGAGCCGGAGGAATATAACCGGATCGTCAGCGATTTCCTCACCCACGTGGAAAGCGGCCGCTGGCCGCAGCGCGACCCCCGTGCGGTTTCATCCTCGATCACCGGCATGAAAAATTGATCGTGAAGTCAAGGCGCTGGGCGGCGTTCCGCATGGCGAAACGCTGCCGTTGACGATGGGGTGGAATCGCGCCAAGCTTTGCGCGAGCCGTGATTCATACATCATCAGAAGTAGGGACACGGAGCAGGGAGCGTCAGGGCGATGAGCAAGGATACTCAACGCTCGTCCGAACGTGATCGGATGGATTGGGACGAGGCCGCCGCCGACGCGCTGGAGATTGCGCGTCAGATGGCGCCCGGACCCGAGCGCAATGAAGCCCTTAAAGTTGCAGGCGCGCTTCGCCGCTCCGCCGACGAACGAGGCGTGGTTTTTGCCAAACGGGGCCGGCCGCGAAAGTCGTAACGACTGCACCCGTTTGATCTTCGGCTCATGCCGCATGACGGCCGTGTAAAACATCCGGATTTGGTCGCGATTTTCCGGCGTTGTTGCGCTGCAATGCACTCTCCCTGCGATGCCGGACGCGGCCCAAAGTTCGGGCAGCGACGGGCGTGGAACACCCTGACCGCACACTAAAATTTATATTAGTTGCCGCGGTGCGGCAGGCTCCGCATCATTTCCTCCACACGTGGTGGGTATGCGCGGCGATCCCGGCGGCAAAGCCGGTCTGATCCGATGCCCGCGCTTTCGCTCTCACCCGGGGGGCCCGGAAGGATACGAAGCAGTCGTCATGAGGGTATCCGTCCGGACCTTGCGCGGAACAGCGAATTCCGCGCCGAGATCTTTCAATCCTGATAGCGTGCCGCTCAGCTGCCATTTGGCAGGCCGGCTACGATCGATATTCCGTACGGAATGGTGGAGGTTTGCGCCGTGTGGATCGTTCTAACCGCGCTCAGGCGCCCCTATACGTTTGTGGTTCTCGCGGTGCTGATCGCCCTGTTCGGCGTTCGCGCCGCGGTGACGACCCCGACCGACATCTTCCCGAATATCAACATTCCGGTCATCGCGGTCGTCTGGAGCTATAACGGGCTGCCGCCGAACGACATGTCGGGCCGTGTGATCTATTATTACGAGCGCTATATGACCGCCCAGGTCAGCGACATCGAACATATCGAGTCGCAATCGCTCGCCGGTTACGGCGTGGTCAAGATTTTCTTCCAGAAGGACGTCAATATCGCGGCCGCCATGGCGCAGGTGACGGCGGCCTCGCAAACCGTGCTGAAGTTGCTGCCGCCCGGCATCACGCCGCCTTATGTGTTGAGCTACAACGCTTCCAGCGTTCCGATCCTGCAACTGGGGTTGTCGAGTACGTCGCTGCCGGAAATGAGGTTGTTCGATCTCGGGCAGAACTTCATCCGGCCGCAACTGTCGACGGTCCGGGGTGCGGCAGTGCCCTCGCCCTATGGCGGACAGGTTCTGCAGGTGCAGATCGATCTCGATCAGCAGGCGATGCAAGCCCACGGCGTCTCGGCGGAGGATGTCGTCAACGCGGTTTCGGTGCAGAACCTGATTCTCCCTTCCGGCGATCAGAAGATCGGCAAGTTCGACTGGAACGTGTCGCTCAATGCGAGTCCCGTCAATCTTGAAAAGATCAACGATTTGCCGGTGAAGAAATCCAACGGCACGATCATCTTCGTACGTGATGTCGCCTACGTTCACCAAGGTTCGCCACCGCAGACCAACATGGTGCGGGTGAACGGTGCGCGGGCCGTGTTGATGACCATCCTGAAGGCCGGAGCGGCATCGACGCTGGACGTCATCAACGGCATCAAGTCGGTTTTGCCACGGGTGCAGGAAAGTCTCCCTGCAAGCCTCAATCTGCACGCTGTCGGCGATCAGTCGGTATTCGTCAAGGCGGCGGTGTTCGGCGTCATTCGCGAGGCCGTGCTGGCCGCGGCACTCGTCGGCGTGATGATCCTGCTGTTTCTCGGCAGCTGGCGCTCGACCGTCATCATCCTCACCGAGATTCCACTCGCCGTGCTGTTCTCTCTTACCGCGCTGGCGCTAATGGGAGAGACCATCAACGTCATGACGCTGGGTGGACTCGCGCTCGCGGTCGGCATCCTGGTCGATGACGGCACGGTGACGATCGAAAACATCAACTATCACCTCGAGCAGGGCAAGGAGGTCGAGCCGGCGATTCTCGACGGCGCGCAGCAGATCGTGATTCCGGCCTTTGTCACTTTGCTGTGCCTGTGCATCGTGTTCGTGCCGATGTTCCAGCTTGGCGGCGTCGCCGGCTATCTGTTCCGGCCGCTGGCGGAGGCGGTGGTGTTCGCGCTGATCGGCTCGTTCATCCTGTCGCGCACGCTGGTGCCGACGATGGCCAACTACCTGATGCGCGCCCACCACCACGACATCGAGACCGATATCGGCCACGACCGGCTGCCGATCCGTTCGCGCAATCCGGTGTTGCGGTTCCAGCAAGGCTTCGAGCAACGCTTCGAGCGCTTTCGCGGGCAGTACCGTGCGTTATTGGTTCGCGCGCTCGAAGCGCCGAAGACCTTCATCGTCGGATTTCTCGCCTGTGTCGTGCTGTCGTTCGTCCTGGTGCCGTTTCTGGGCGCGAACTTCTTTCCCGCCGTGGATTCCGGCCAGATCCTGATGCATGTGCGGGGCCAGCCCGGTACCCGGATCGAGGAAATGGCCCGGCTGTTCGAACAGGTCGAGGAGACGGTGCGGGCGACGATTCCGCCCGAGCAGCTCGACAACATCGTCGACAATATCGGGCTGCCGTTCTCCGGCATCAACATGGCCTATCAGAACACCGGCACGATCGGTCCCGAGGATGGCGACGCGCTGATCTCGATGAAAGAAGACCACGGTCCGACTGCCGACTACGTCAAGAGGCTGCGCACGATCCTGCCGCAGAAATTTCCCGGCACCGTCTTTTCCTTCCTTCCCGCCGACATCGTGTCGCAAATCCTCAATTTCGGATTGCCGGCGCCGATCGACGTTCAGGTCGTCGGCAACAACCTGAAAGGCAACTATGACTATGCCAATGCGGTGCTGAAGAAAATTCGCCAGGTGCCGGGCATCGCCGATCTTCGCATTCAGCAGATCTTCAACTACCCGCAGATCAATATCGACGTCGACCGCACCATGGCGGCCGATGTCGGGCTGACCCAGCGCGATGTCGCCAACAGTCTTCTCGTTACGCTTTCCGGCAGCGGCCAGGTGAAGCCGAATTTCTGGCTCAACCCGGAAAACGGCGTGTCGTACCCGATCGTGGCCCAGATGCCGCAATACCGGGTCAACAGCATTTCCGATCTGTCGAATATTCCGATCACTACCCAGGAAAACGGCGTCGGCGCGCAACGCTATCTCGGCGGGCTGGCGAAGATCACCC
>CAVVLH010000109.1:0-24043 GCA_963748805.1 uncultured Alphaproteobacteria bacterium
ATCATCAGCACGGAGCGGTTGCCGTTGACGTGGACGATATTTTGCTGCGGCGGGTTGCCGTCGCGCACGGTCGCGACGTCACGGATGTAGATCGTGGCGCCGTTGACGACCTTGACCGGCAGATCGCCCAGTTCGCCCGATTTCAGCGGCGAGTTGTTGACCTGGATGATATATTCGAAGCTGCCGATCTTCGAGGTGCCGGCCGGCTGAATCAGGTTCTGCGCGGCAAGCGCATTGGCAACATCCTGCCCGGACAATCCCAGCGACTGGAGCTTCTGCGGATCGACATCGATCTGGATCTGACGCTGCTTGCCGCCGTAGGGATACGGGATCGCAGCACCCGGCACGGTCACCAGCGGCGTACGTAACTGATTGATGGCGATGTCGCCGAGGATCTGCTCGGTGAGCCCCTCGCCCGACAGCGCGAGCTGGATGATCGGAACCGTCGAGGCGCTGTAGTTGAGGATCAGCGGCGGCGTCGCGCCCGGCGGCATCTGCTTGAGGATCGTTTGCGAGACCGATGTAACCTGCGCGTTGGCGGTGCGGATGTCGGCGTTCGGCTGGAAGAAGATCTTGACGATGCCGATGCCGTTATAGGAGTTCGCGGTGATGTGCTCGATATCGTTGACGGTCGTCGTCAGAATTCGCTGGTATTGGGTGATGATGCGGCCCGCCATTTGATCCGGCGGCAGGCCGGTGTACTGCCAGATGACGCCGATAACCGGAATGCGGATATCGGGAAAGATATCGACCGGCGTGCGCATCGCGGACAGCGGCCCGATGATCAGCAGGAGCAACGCCAGCACAACGAACGTGTATGGCCGGTTCAGGGCAATACGGACCAGTTCAGTCATGGCACAGGCATTCCTGGGTCGAGCGTTATACGATGAATATGATGCAGTGCGGCATTTACCTGAAATACCGCCAAATGGCTAACGTCCGACCTGCCAAATCCCTTCACTTCCGCGAGAACGTTAAGATTTCCTGCAGGACGCGCCGACGGCAGAGTGCCAGTTTTCCGTTAACGCATCAGATCAAGTGCGTCGGAAAAGAAACGGGGACCGCCGAAATTGCCTGATTTGAGGGCAAGAATCATCTCGCCTTCCCTGGCACCGACGGCGCGCAATACAGGCACGCCCGCCGCAATTTCTGCGCCGACAAGGAATCCGGGGATGCCCAAACGATCTACTACCGCGCCTGAAGTTTCACCACCTGCGATCACCAGACGGCGCACACCCGATTGCACCAGACCGTCCGCGATATCGGCCATCGCCTGCTCGATGGCATGCCCGGCTGCATCGCGGCCATGACGGGATTGCAGAGCTGCGACTTCCTCCGGCGTTGAGCTGGAGGCGATCAGGATCGGCCCCTCGGTGATTCTTTGCGCGGCCCAGGCGAGCGCGCGCCGGACCTCGCCCTTTCCGGCAACAATCTGCTCAGGATCGAGGTGAAGCACCGCCATCTCGGATTCGGCATTGGCAATCTGCTGCAAGGTCGCCTGCGAACAACTGCCGGCGAGGCAGGCCGCCGGGCCGCCGATCGCCGCCTCGGATACGGTGCTGGAGGTGCCCGCTTCGGCTTTGCCTGCCGCCACAAGGGTACGCGCCAGGCCAAGCCCAATGCCGGAAGCGCCAACCGACAATCGGTGGTCGAGCGCAACCTCACCGATCGTCTCCAGATCGCGATCGAATACCGCATCGATGATCGCCGCGCCCACGCCCTTGTCCGACAGATCGGCAAGACGCGCCCGCACCGCCTCCGGTCCGCGAACGACCGTAGCAAGACCGACAAGACCGACCTCGGTTTTGCTCTGACGCGCCAACACCCGCACGAGGTTTGAATCGTGCATCGGGTTGAGCGGGTGGTCCTTGAGTGGACTCTCATTCAACGGCACGGAGCCGACGAACAGATTGCCCTGATAGACAGTGCGGTGGGTCTCGGGAAAGGCGGGCGTCACCAGAACGATCGCATCGCTGGAATCGGCGCGCAACGCATCCATTACGGGGCCAATATTGCCGGCGTCGGTGGAATCGAAGGTCGAGCAGATCTTGAACAGCACATGGTCCGCGCCGCGGCCACGCAGCCATTTGTCGGCCGCGCGCGAACGCGACACCGCAAGGCCTGCCTCAATGGAACGGCTCTTGAGCGACACGACGACGGCGTCGACATCAGGCAGCTCGAGTCCGTCGGCGGGAACGCCGATCGTCTGCACCGTGCGCAGGCCGGCGCGCGTCAGCGTGTTGGCAAGATCGGAGGCGCCGGTATAGTCGTCGGCGATACAGCCGAGTGCAAGTTTCACGGCTTCACTCTCCAGTGTCCCGAATCCGAAGTTCGCCTCATGTTGCAGCGTCCTCTCTAGCGAACTTCGGATTCGAAAGGACACTGGTAGAAATTTTAGCGGCTGGTGCGGCTTTGGTTCAGAAGTTCTCTTGTAGAACTTGCGGCTAGACCGGAGAGAACTTCTGAACCGCCGCGCCGGCATAAGGCTTGAACCAGGCCAACCCATCGGCGGTCTTGCCACGCGGGTTATATTCGCAGCCGACAAAACCTTTGTAACCAAGACGATCGAGTTCAGTAAACAGGAACGGATAGTTCAGCTCTTCGTCATCCGGCTCGTGGCGCGAGGGAACGCTCGCGATCTGGACATGACCGATGATCGGCATCATTTCACGCAGCCGCATGGTGACGTCGCCATGCAGAATCTGGCAGTGGTAGATGTCGAATTGCAATTTCAGGTTCGAAATTTTCAATTCCTGGATCACGTCGCGCGCGAAGCCGAAGTCGTTGAGAAAGTAACCCGGCGTGTTGCGCGGGTTGAGCGGCTCAAGCACGACATCGATGCCGTGGGGCGCAAAGAATTCCGTCGCCCAGGCGAGCGATTTGTAGAAGGCTTCGACCGCGCGCCGGTCGTTCCGGTCCGCCAATCCGGTCATCAGATGCAAACGCTTTACGCCGGTGGCTTGCGCGTAAGGCAATGCCGTGACGAGGCTTTGCTTCAGATCGTCGAAGCGTTCGGGCAAGGCGGCAAAACCCTTCTCGCCCGCGTCCCAATTGCCGGGCGGCAGATTGAACAGCGCCTGTGTCAGGCCGTTACCATGCAGCCGCTTGCCGATCTCTTCGGCGGGGTGTGCATAGGGAAACAGGAACTCGACCGCGGTGAAGCCGGCTTTCGCCGCCGCTTCGAAACGATCGAGGAACGGCACCTCGTTGAACATCAAGGTGAGGTTGGCGGCAAAGCGGGGCATCTGATGTCCTCTTATTATTCGATATCTACTTCGGCTCACCCGGCAGATGCGTGCCGGTGACGCGCGCATACATCCGCGCCACCGATGCGTCGTCGTCGCGGCCCATGCCGGACGCCGCTGTCATCAGGAACATTTGCAGGGCTGCGGCCGAGACCGGCACCGGGAATTTCGCCGAGCGTGCCATGTCCTGGATGATCCCCAAATCCTTGACGAAAATCTCGACCGCGCTACGCGGGGTATAGTCGCCCTCGAGCACATGCGGAATACGGTTTTCGAACATCCAGGAATTGCCGGCGGAAGCCGTGATCACCTCATAGACCTTGCGAATATCGAGGCCCTGCTTGGCGGCGAATGCGATGGCTTCCGAGGCCGCGGCGATATGAACGCCGGCGAGCAGCTGGTTGATCATCTTGAAGGCCGCGCCTTGGCCCGCCGCATTGCCGAGCTCATAGAGCTTGGCCGCCATCGCATCGAGCGCTGGCCGCGCCTTGGCAAAAGCGGCGGCACTGCCCGAGGCGAGAATCGTCAGTTCACCCTGCGCTGCGCGCTGCGCACCGCCGGAGATCGGCGCGTCGAGATAATGCCGGCCGGTTGTTTCCAGCTGCTTGGCAAGCCGTCTTGCAACGTCGGGATCCATGGTGGCGGAGGAAACGAACACGGCGTCCTTGGCAAGCGTCTCGGCGACGCCGTCCTTGCCGAACAGAATGGTTTCGGTCTGGGCGGCGTTGACGACCACGCTGACGACGATGTCGGCCTCTCTCGCCGCCTCCGCCGGGGTCCTGGCGCCCTTCCCGCCTTCGGACACAAACCGCTTGGTCGTCTCCGCCGCCACGTCGCAGCCGGTCACTTCAAATCCGGTGCGCTTGAGCGCGCTGGCCATGCCGTACCCCATCGAGCCCAGCCCGATCACGGCGATGCGCGGTTTGGCGGATGAAGACATGCGACGTTTCCTTATGACGCTTCTTGAATTTATCCCTTGCCTATCACGGCTTGGCCGCGCTGCCAAAGCGTGAGACAAGATACCGCCATGAGCGAAACAAAAATCCGCGAGGAAATCTGCCGCCTCGGCCGCTCGCTGTTCGAGCGCGGCCTGACGCCGGGTTCCTCAGGCAATATTTCGGTCAAACTCGACGACGGCGGCTGGCTGGTGACGCCGACCAATGCCTCGCTCGGTTTCCTCGACCCGGCCCGGCTGTCGCGGCTCGATGCGACCGGCCGGCTTCTGTCCGGCGATGCGCCGACCAAGGAAGTGCCGCTTCACACGGCGCTGTACGAAACCCGCACGCCGGCGCGCGCGGTGGTCCATCTCCATTCAACCCATTCGGTCGCACTCTCGATGCTGCCGGAGATCGATCCGCGCGCGGCGCTGCCGCCGATGACGGCCTATTACCTGATGAAGTGCGGCGCGACCGCGCTTGTGCCGTATTACCGGCCCGGCGACCCCGCGGTCGCGGACGCCATCAAGGGATTGGCTGGAAAATATTCCTCCGTGCTGCTCGCCAATCACGGCCCGGTGGTCTCGGGCGATACGCTGGAAGCCGCGGTGTTCGCGGTCGAGGAACTGGAAGAGACCGCAAAGCTCTATCTGCTGTTGCGGGGACTGAACCCGCGCTACCTCACGCCGGCGCAGGTGGAAGATTTGACGAAGGTGTTCGGGGTGAGGTTGCCGGAAGATCACGGACAGCATTAGCGTCATTGCGAGCGTAGCGAAGCAATCCAGCATAAAAACAAACTGGATTGCTTCGTCGCTTCGCTCCTCGCAATGACGGTGGCGCTACTACAACCCCAGATACGCCTTGCGCACGTCCGGATTGCTCTTGATCTCGTCGGCGGTGCCCTGCATCTGCAGGCGGCCGGTTTGCAGGATGTAGGCGCGGTCGGCGATATCAAGGCACTCGGCGATGCGCTGCTCGACGATCAGCACGGTTACCCCGATATCGCGGATGCGCTTGACGGCCTGAAAGATCTCATCGACCAGTTTCGGCATGATGCCTTGCGAGGGCTCGTCCAACATCAGAAGCCGCGGCCGGGTCATCAGCGCGCGGCCGATTGCGAGCATCTGCTGCTCGCCGCCGGAAAGCGTTTCGGCGCGCTGATCGAGCCGCTCGGAAAGCCGCGGAAACAGCTTGAACACGAGGTCGAGCGGTTGTTCACGATCCGACTTGCCGCGATAGAGATAGCTGCCGAGCCGCAAATTGTCGCGCACCGAGAGCCGCGGAAACAGCCGGCGATTTTCCGGCACATAGGCGATGCCGCGCGCGGTGATCATGTGCTGCGCCATGCCGTCGATGCGGTCGCCGTCAAAGGTGACGCTGCCGGATCGTGGCCGTTCGGCGCCGGCAATCGTCTTCAACAGCGTCGATTTACCGGCGCCATTGGCGCCGGCCACGCAGACAACCTCGCCCTTCTCGACCTCGATCGAGACCTGCGAGATTGCGACCAACCCCTGATAGGCGGTGGTGACTTCACGCACCGACAGCATGACGATCCCCAAGATAGGCGCTGATCACTTTCGGATCGCGAACGACGTCGGTGGGCTTGCCCTCGACCAGGACCTTGCCGAGATCGAGCACGATGGCGCGATCGACCAGCGGCATCACAATTTCCATCACATGCTCGACCATCAGCACGGTGACGCCGGTGGCGCGCACCTTTCGAACCAGTTCGACGCCGGTCTGGGCCTCGATCGGCGTCAGCCCGGTGAGGACTTCGTCGAGCAGCAGCAGTTTCGGTTCGGTCGCGAGCGCGCGCGCCACTTCAAGGCGGCGTTTTTCCGATGGAATGAGCTGGCTCGCCAGCGTGTCCGCCCGCGCCGCCAGCCCGCAGAATTCCAGCACCTCGTGCGCCTTGCGGCGGGCCTCGCGCATCACGGTGGTGCGGATCAATGCGCCGACGATGACGTTGTCGATCACCGTCATGGTTTCGAAGCTTTTGACCACCTGAAAGGTGCGTCCGACGCCGCGTTCGCAGCGTTCCGCCGCCGACAGACTGGTGACGTCCTCGCCATTGAGGATGATCGAGCCTTGCGTAGGCGTGTACACTCCGGCGATCAGGTTGAACAAGGTCGACTTGCCGGCGCCGTTGGGGCCGATCAAGCCTACGATCTCGCCGCGCCCGACCGAGATCGAGACGTCGCTATTAGCAACAAGGCCGCCAAAGCGCTGCCAGATGCCCTTGGTTTCAAGGAGCGGGGTTTCAAGGGGCGGGGTTTCGAGCGGCGCCGTCATCGCGCGGCTTCCTTGCGCCGGGGCGAAAACAATCCGACCAGCCCTTGCGGCCGCGCCAGCGAGATCAGAACGATCAGGGTGCCGTAGACGATCAGATCGACACCACGGCCGGAGCCGCCGATGAAAGAACGCGTCAATTCGGTGAGCGGAATGAGAATGACGGCCCCGAGCACCGGGCCCCACAAGGTGCCGATGCCGCCCAGCACCGCGGGCAGCGCCATCAAAAGCGAGAACTGGAAACCCATCACGCTTTCGGGGTCGATATATGAAACGAATTGCGCGTAAAAGCTGCCGCCGATCGCGGTGAGGAAGGCCGAGACCGCGGCGGCGCCCATCTTGGAATTGAAGACCACCACGCCCAGGCTTTCGGCGGCATCCGGATTGTCCTTCACCGCGCGCCACCAGTAACCCCATTTGGAATCTTCCAGCCACCAGGTCACAAGCCAGGCGATGCAGGCGAGCGCGAGCGCAAAATAGAAGTAAGGCAGTTTGCTGCGGACGAACTGGAACTTGAGCCAGCTATCGCCGCGCACGGGAATATCGATACCAAGCGCGGCACCGGCCCAGTCCCAGTTCTGAAACAGCAGAAGCGCGGTCTCGGCAATCACGATGGTGGCGATGACAAAATAATGCCCGCGCAGGCGGAAGCAGGGATAGCCGAGCGCCATCGCGATGACCGCCGAGATCAGGCCACCGCCGAGCATGCCGAACCACGGCAGCACGCCGAACTTGGTGAAGAGAAGCGCGGTGGTATAGGCCCCTAACCCGAAATAGAGCGCATGCCCCAGCGAGATCTGCCCGCAATAGCCCGAGAGGATATTCCAGCTTTGCGACAGCGCCGCATACATCAGGGTCAGCACCATGATGTTCTGGACGTAGACGTCCTTGACGAACAAAGGGACGATGGCCGCGATCGCGGCAAAGATCGCGGCGACGATCAGATCGCGGCGGCGGCGCTGGGCGAAAGCCGTGTCCATCATATCGATCCGAACAGGCCGCGCGGCCGGACGAAGACCACGAGCAGATAGACCGCGTAAATCCCGACCGATTTCAGCGACGGCGGCAGGATCAGTGCCGTCGTGGCCTCGACAAGGCCGACGACCAGACCGCCGGCGAAGGCGCCGAACACGCTGCCGAAACCGCCCAGCGCCACTGTGACATAGGCAATCAGCGCAAACGACGCACCGACGTCCGGGTAGATATAGAAGAAGATCGCCATGATCGCGCCGGCCAGGCCTACCAGCGCAGCACCGAGGCCCCAGCCGAGCGCGAACACCCTGTTCTTGTCGATGCCGACCAGCGCGACTGCGCCGGCATCTTCGCGTGTCGCCTCAAGCGCCCGGCCGAAGTCCGTGCGATTGATGAAGAAATAGAGCGCGATAAAAGCGGCAATGGCGACCAGTGCGCCGAACAGTTGCGGTACGGGCAGGAAGATGCCGCCGATCGAAATGGTTTTGCCGCCGAGCCAGGAGTGCGTGATGCTGCGATAATCGGGCGTGAAGAAATATTGCGCGAGCCCGCGCATCACGATCGCAAGCCCGAAGGTCGAAAAGATCTGCACCATGCCGGCATTGGCCTTGGCGCGGACGGCAAACCGAACGACCAGGAGATAGACCGCGGCCCCGAATACGAACAGCGCCGCCGCCACCAGCGGCGCCGCCAACAACGGATCGATCGCGAAGAACGCGAACAGAAAGAACGTCGCATACATCGCGATCATCAGAAATTCGCCATGGGCGAAATTGACGACGTCCATCAGGCCGAAGATCAGCGCCAGCCCCACGGCGATCAAGCCGTAGAGCAGCCCCATCAACAGGCCGCTGGCCAGACTTTGAATGATGGTCTCAGCGGTCACGCCCCTGCCCCCGTTCCCCGTTACGCCGTTACTTCATCGGCCAGCTGGCCTCGGCAACCGCCGCCTGCGCCGGGAAGATCGTAACGAACTTGCCGCCGGTATATTGCAGCAACACCGGATCGGCGTCGTTGTTCTGGCCGGTCTCGTCGTACTTCACGCGCTTCCAGGGCATGATGGTCTGCTCGCCGGGAATGTCGGTTGCGGCCAGCGCCTCGCGGATCTTCTCGCCGTCGGTGGATTTGGCGCGGTTGATGGCGTCCGCCATCAGGATCAGCGCCATGAACTGCCGCGACGAATAGTCGTTGAAATCCTTGCCCGACTTTTCCTTGAACATGTCGTTGATCTTGCCGACCATCGGCCGCTTCTGCGCCAGATCGAGCGAGAACGTGCCGCGCGAAATCACGCCTTCGAGCTTGTCGCCGACCGCGTCATACAACGCCTTTTCGGAGAAGCCGGCATCCTGCGCCACGATCGCCGGCGGCTTGTAGCCGAGTTCGCCCATGGTTTTCACCAGCAGGATGCCGTCGGTGGTGTAGCTTGAGGGCATCAGCACGTCGGCGTTGGCAGCCTTGATCTGCTGCACCTCGGCCGAAAGCGACGGCGAGTTGGCGCGGTATTTGATGTCGGAAACGATCTTGTAGCCGCGCTCGCCGGCGAGCTTTGTCTGGGCGTTGCCCGAGTCGGTGCCGAAGATCGTGTCTTCGTGGAACAGCGACAGGGTCTCGATCTTGGTGCCCTTCTTCTTCATGACGTCGAAGAAGTCGAACATGGCCTTGGAATACATCTCGTCGTGCGGCGATGCGCGGAAATAGAATTTCAGGCCGCGGCGATGCAGGCTCGGCGAGGAATTGTCCGCCGACATGAACGGGATCTGGTAGCGCTCGCAGGTCTGGCTGATGGTGACGGCGACCGCGCTTTGATAGCTGCCGATGACAGCGCAGACTTTTTCCTGGGTGATCAGACGTTCAGCCTCGGCCCGGCCCTTTTGCGGATCGGCCTGGTGATCGGCGAAAACAAGACGCACTTTGGCCCCGCCAAGGCCGGGCAGGCCCTCGCCGCGCGCCAGCGGCAGATCGAAGTCAAACTTCTTGTTGATGATCTCGGCAGCGGTCTCGAAGGCTTTTTGCGCATCGACGCCGATCTGCGCGCTCGCACCCGACAACGGATAGATCACACCGATCACCACTTCCGAGGTTTGGGCGCGCGATACAACCGGCAACAGCGCAGCGCTCGCGGTGGCACCTAACAATACATTTCGGCGGGAGATCGTCATGGTAAAATCCTCTATACGGCGGCTATCGATGAAACAGGTGAGCGTAAAGCCCGAAAGAACAGCACGAACTGCCGCCCATTACAGCACGGCAAGGTCCTTGTTATGCAAGTCCGTCACCAGCATCAGGCCCGGTGCATGGGTGATAGCAAATGGGACCCTCGCCGCTGATATCACCGCCTGCGGTGTGACGCCGCAGGCCCAGAACACCGGAATCTCGTCGGCGGCGATCGGGACCGCATCGCCGTAGTCTGGCCTCGTAATATCGGCGATGCCGATCGAGTGCGGGTGGCCGAGATGGACCGGCGCGCCGTGCACCGAAGGAAAACGTGAGGTGACCTGCACAGCGCGGATCGCCTGGGCCGGTTTGAAAGGACGCATGGAGACGACCATAGGGCCCGAAAACGGCCCGGAAGGCTTGCAGGCGATATTGGTCCGGTACATCGGCACGCGAACCTGGCGCTCGATATGGCGGATCGGCAGCCCTTCGGCGATCAACGCTTCCTCGAACGAAAACGAGCAGCCGAGCACGAAGGCGACGAGATCGTCGCGCCAATGCGCCATGATGTCGGCAGGTTCTTCCACCACCTCGCCGTCGCGCCAGACCCGATAACGCGGCACATCGGTGCGGATATCGAGGTCGAGGCCGAGCGAAGGAATTCGGGGGTCACCGACATCGGACATGCCGATGATCGGGCATGGTTTGGGGTTGAGCTGGCAGAATCGGTGGAACGAGGCCGCGAGCTTTTCCGGCAGGATCGCCAGATTACCCTGAACAAAGCCGCCTGCGACCCCGGCGGTGGATCCCGCCACGCCGGAGCGGTAGGCGAGCCTCGCCTGCCGGCTTGGAAGCACGTCTTCACCCTCTCGGAATGACTGCACTGCCGCAGAAATAGTCATGATGTCGTCCTGCCTACGATCTCGACATCAGTGAAACTCACACGTACTATAAAGTCTAATCTTACTTTTTAATCAGTTTGGATAAGCTGAATTTATCCGTCGGGCGGTACCGGATGGTGGACTTCAAGTCGATCGAGACGTTCCTGTGGGTGGTGACGCTCGGGAGCTTCCGCGGGGCCGGCCAGCGCCTCAACACCACCCAGCCGGCGATTTCGCAACGGATCGCCCAGCTCGAACGCGAGATGGGGGTGAAGTTGCTGAACCGCGACCATCGCGTGGTCTCGCCGACCCCGAGCGGCCGGCAACTAATGCTCTACGCCGAGAAACTGATCAGCCTCCGCAGCGAGATGATGGCGGAAGTCGGCGACCGCTCGGCGATGCGCGGCGTGCTGAGGCTGGGCGTCGCCGAAACCATCGTGCACACCTGGCTTCCGCAGTTGATCAAGAGCGTCAATACCGCCCATCCGAACCTATCGTTGGAAATCGAAGTCGACATCACGCCCGATTTAAGCACGCGCCTGCTCGCGCAGGAAATCGACCTTGCCTTTCTGGTTGGGCCGCTGTCGGCATCCGGTGTGCGTAACCGCGTCCTGTGCGACTATCCGATCGGTATTCTCGCCAGCCCTTCGCTGGGCCTTGGCAACAGAACCCTTAAAGTACAGGATCTCGCAAAGTTTCCGATCATCACCTTCCCGCGCAGGTCGCAGCCCTACGAGATCGTTCGTTCCCTGTTCAACCGGCCCGGGCTGTCGCCGATCCGATTGCATGCCAGCGCCTCGCTCGCCACCGTGATCCATATGGCGGTCGAAGGGCTGGGCATTGCCGTGATACCTGCCTCGATCGTCGAAAACGAACTGGCGGATGGACGGCTGCAACTGCTGTCGACCGATCTCAAAATCCCGCCTTTGACATTTTCCGCAAGCTGGCTGGAATCGCCCGACATGCTCGCGGTCGAACGTGTGGTCGATGTCGCCGCGAAAATCGCGCAGGGAAGCGCTGCGATTATGGATGCCCCTGACGTTGACGCGCCGCGGCCGGTGGTCCAATTCTAACCTCACCAACTAGGACAGGATATCAGCGCGCGATCCTCACCGGAGCCGTTTCATGACGACAGCCGCATCCAACCTGCAAATCGATTCCGCCCGGCTCTGGGATACGATTCACGAAACCGCGAAATTCGGCGCCACCCCGAAAGGCGGCGTCCGGCGGCTGACGCTGGGGCCGGAGGACAAGCAGGTACGCGACTGGTTTCGCAAGGCGTGCGAGGCCGCAGGCCTCGAGGTGCATGTCGATGCGCTCGGCTCGATGTTCGGCTTGCGCAAAGGCCGCGACATGTCGAAGCCGCCGATCGGGCTCGGCTCGCATCTGGATACGCAGCCGACCGGCGGCAAGTTCGACGGCGTGCTCGGCACGCTTGCCGCGCTTGAAGTCGTCCGCACGCTCAACGACGCCGGGATCGAGACCGAAATTCCGATCTGCATCGCCAACTGGACCAACGAGGAAGGCTCGCGGTTTGCGCCCGCGATGATGGCGTCCGCCGCCTATGTCGGCGATTTCACCACCGACGATATCCTCTCGCGCAAAGATGCAAATGGCGTCAGCGTGGCCGAAGCGCTCGACAGCATCGGCTATCGCGGTGTGAACCCGGTCGGCTTCCAGAAATTCTCCGGCTTTGTCGAACTGCACATCGAACAGGGGCCGATCCTGGAGGCCGAAGGCAAAACCATTGGCGTGGTCGATTCCGGCCAGGGCGTGTTGTGGTACGACGGCAAGATCACCGGTTTCGAAAGCCATGCCGGCTCAACGCCGATGCAGCTTCGCCGCGACGCGCTCGCGACCTTGTCCGAAATCGTGCTGGCGGTGGAAGCGATTGCAAAAAAGCACGGCCCCAACGCCGTCGGCACCATCGGCGAAGCCGTGATCGCAACCCCCTCGCGCAACGTCATTCCCGGCGAGATCGCCTTCACCGTCGATTGCCGCAGCGCGGATGCCGCGATCATGGACGCGCTGAATTCGGATCTGCGTGCCGCCGTCAAGGAAATCTCCGCCCGGCGCAAGGTCGACGTCACGCTCGACCTGATCTGGCACAAGCCGCCGACCCGTTTCGATCCGAAGCTGGTCGACGCGGTGGAAGATGCCGCCAAAAAACTCGGCTTCTCCCATCGCCGCATCACCTCCGGCGCCGGTCACGACGCCTGCAATCTCAATACGAAGATTCCGGCCGCCATGGTGTTCGTGCCGTGCAAGGACGGCATCAGTCACAATGAACTCGAAGACGCCACGCAGGCCGATTGCACCGCCGGCGCCAATGTTCTGATGCACACGGTGCTCGCGCTCGCTGGCGTTGCGTCGTGAGCGCGATCGAATTTTAAAAACAAAAGGAGATGTCCGTGCGGGGTGTTTTTGTCGATGCCAACGGATCGCTTGCGGACATTTTCGAACGGCAGAACAAGGCCGGCGACCCGGCCGTGCATGTCAACCGCAATGCCGACATCAAGCCGGAAGATATGCCTGCCCTGCTCGGCGGCGCCGGGATCGTCGTGATCGATCACACCCCGCTGCCGACCGACGTCGCCAAGCGCTGCGACGGCCTCAAGCATGTGGTGTTTCTGGGCACCGGCGCGCGCAGCTACATGAACCCGGAAGAACTCGCCGAGCTCGGCATTGAAGTTCACCTGATCAAGGGCTATGGCGACACGGCGGTCGCCGAATGCGCGATCGCGCTGATGTGGGCGGCGGCGCGCGGGATCGCAAAAATGGACCGCGAGATGCGCGCCGGCAACTGGCTGCGCGAAGACGGCATGCAGCTCACCGGCAAGACGCTCGGCCTGATCGGCTTTGGCGGCATCGCCGCGGAAGTGGCGCGCATCGCGCGTGGCAGCGGCATGAAGGTGATTGCCTGGAACCGCTCGCCGAAGCAATCTGCCGGCGTCGAATTCGTCTCGCTCGATGCCGTGATCGCGCAAAGCGACGTGGTTTCGCTGCATCTTCTGCTCAACGACGAGACCCGCGGGTTTCTGTCGCGCGAGCGCATCGGCGCGATGAAGCCCGGCGTCATCCTCGTCAACACCGCACGCGCCGCCATGGTGGATGAAGACGCGATGATTGAGGCGTTGAAGTCGGGCCATATCCGCCATGCCGGGCTCGATGTCTTCAACACCGAGCCGTTGCCATCAGGTCACCCACTGACAAAAATCCCGAACGTGACGCTGTCGGCACATTCGGCATTTCGCACGCCGGAAGCGAGCGAAAACCTGATCCACGCGGCGTGGGAGCATTGCCGGCGGATTGCGAAGGGCGGATAGAACCGCACGGCACGCTTCACCCTCTCACCCCGCGGAAGAGGGTGGCGAGAATAAGCGATAGCGAAATTCGAGCCGGGTGAGGGGTTAAGGTCTATCGAGAAAGAACCCCTCACCCGGTTGCTCGCTAACGCTCGAAACCACCCTCTCCCACAAGGGGAGAGGGAAAGAAAGTTACTCCACCATCTCCGCGACCGCCTTGCCGCAGGCGCTCGTGTCGGCATTGCCGCCGAGATCGCGCGTGCGCAGCGTGCGCTCGCCGAGCGTGCGTTCGATCGCGCTGACGATGGCGTCCGCCGCCTGTTTCTCGCCGAGATGCTCCAGCATCATCGCGCCGGACCAGATCATGCCGATCGGGTTGGCGATACCCTGCCCCGCGATATCCGGCGCCGAACCATGCACCGGCTCGAACACCGACGGGAAATGACCTTCCG
Organism: uncultured Alphaproteobacteria bacterium; assembly: GCA_963748805.1. GTDB lineage: Bacteria > Pseudomonadota > Alphaproteobacteria > Rhizobiales > Xanthobacteraceae > Bradyrhizobium. The sequence goes on from CAVVLH010000109.1 coordinate 14,234, forward strand.
GATTGATATTGCCCGACGGCGCGATGCCGATCGTACCGGTACAAGCTGGTCCCAGATCGCTCAGGATATCGCCGAACAGGTTCGAGCCGACCACGACGTCGAACCAGTCCGGATGCAGCACGAAATTCGCGGTCAGAATGTCGATGTGATACTTGTCCCACTTCACCTTCGGATAGTTCTTGGCCATCGCCTCCACCCGCTCGTCCCAATAGGGCATGGTGATCGATATACCGTTGGATTTCGTCGCCGAGGTCAGGTGCTTTTTCGGTCGCGATGCTGCGAGTTCAAACGCGAACTTCAGAATGCGGTCGACGCCGGTGCGCGTCATCACCGTCTGCTGGGTCACGAATTCGCGGTCGGTATCCGGGAACATCCGCCCGCCGACGGACGAATATTCGCCTTCGGTGTTTTCCCGTACCACCCAGAAATCGATGTCACCGGGCTTGCGGCCCGCCAACGGTGACGGCACGCCCGGCATCAACCGTACCGGGCGAAGGTTGGCATACTGATCGAACTCTCTCCGGAATTTGATCAGCGAGCCCCACAAGGAAATGTGATCGGGAATTTTCGCCGGCCAGCCGACCGCGCCGAAATAGATCGCGTCGTGCTTGCCGATCTTGTCCTTCCAGTCGTCCGGCATCATCTGGCCGTGTTTTTCGTAGTAGTCGTAGGATGCGAAATCGAAATGATCGAAATGCAGGTCTACGCCGTGCTTCTTCGCCGCCGTCTCGATGACGCGCAACCCTTCCGGCACGACCTCCTTGCCGATCCCGTCGCCGGGAATGACCGCGATCCGGTATTGCTTTTTTTCCTTGCTCATCGAGAAATTCCTTCGGGCTGGGCCACCTTGGCAAAGCGATTTCGTGTTGGGATTGCAATGGACCAAAGTCTTCCCGCGCGCAACGGTGCAGTGCAATGTTGACCGCTGCGGCGGGTGCGGCCTAAGTGAAATACCCCCTCACCTTCCACCCCGATCCAGCGAGCAACCCCATGGACCTTCATCTGCGCGGCAAACGCGTCCTCATCACCGGCGCCTCGAAGGGCATTGGCGCGGCCGCGGCCGAAGCCTTTGCCGAAGAAGGCGCTCACCTGCTGCTGGCCGCCCGCAACGGCGACCAGCTTAAAGCGTTGGCCGAGCGCCTCCGATCGGCGCATCAGATCGACGCCGCCACCATTGTGACGGACCTTCGCAAGCCCGAGGACATCACCCGCCTGGTGAAAGAAGCCGCCGATATCGACATTCTCGTCAACAATGCCGGCGACATTCCCGGCGGCTCGGTCGACAAGATCGATGAGGCGACCTGGCGGCATGCCTGGGAGCTGAAGGTGTTCGGCTACATCAACATCACCCGCGCCATCTACGCCCAGATGAAAGCGCGCGGGCACGGCGTGATCATCAACGACATTGGGGTCGCCGGCGAGAAATTCGATGCCAACTATATCTGCGGCTCTACCGGCAACGCCGCCATCATGTCATTCACCCGCGCGCTCGGCGGCAAGAGCCTCGCCGACAACATTCGCGTCGTCGGCATCAATCCGGGCCCGGTCGGCACCGATCGTCACGTCACGTTGTTGAAGACCCGCGCCAAAAACGAGTTCGGCGACGAAAACCGCTACAAGGAATTCCAGCAGGGCCTACCGAACGGCCGTCCCGCATATCCGCGCGAGATCGGCGACCTGATGGCGTTTCTTGCTTCCGACCGTTCTGCCTATACCTCGGGCGTGATCTTCACCGTCGACGGCGGTATCGCGGCGGGCTGGGGCTAGTATCGGCATTTAAGGCCTCATCCTTCGAGACGCGCTCCTGACGGAGCGCCCTCAGGATGAGGCGGTAGACCTTCCTCATGGTGAGGACCGCTATGCGCGTCTCGAACCATGAGGCCTCCTGCGCTAATTCAAACCCGCTCCATCACCTGCCGGATCAGCGTCGTGATCCGCCCCGAAGGCTGCGCCATTTCGTCCATGATGGTGAAATGGTTGGCGCCGGGGATTTCCTCGTAGACAACCGGCGAGCCGGACTTGGCGCGATACGCTGCGAAGTCGGCGGTCTGCTTGCGCAATAGCGGCAACTCCGCGCCACCGACGGTCAGCGCCATCGGTTTCGCCGCATCCGTCGGCAGCAGTATCGGCGAGTTGCGCCTGGACATCGCCTCATCGAGGCCGAGCTTGACGTTGAGATAGGAATGGCGGATCGGCTCGAGATCGTAGATGCCGCTGATCGCCACACCGCCCTTGATGTGAGGATTTATCATCGCCATCGCCGTCAAATGCCCGCCGGCGGACCAGCCCGAGGCCACCAGCCGTTTGGGGTCAGCCCCAAGTTCCGGCAACCGACCGGCGAGATAATCGATCCCGGCGTGGAGTTCCGCGACGATCTGCTCGAGCGTCGCCTCGGGCGCGAGCGTATAGCCGATCAGCGCGGCGTTGATGCCGTGCGCCATCGGGCCCGCCGCGAAGCGCGTAAAGGCCGACTTCGACCGCATCTGCCAATAGCCGCCGTGAATGAAAAGCAGCGTCGGCGCATTCGGCTCCCGCGATTTGAGAAAGTCGATACGGTTGCGCTCGCGGGGACCGTAGGGAAGATCGAGGTGCGAACTATGCGCGGCGCGCATTTCCGCCGAAAGCTTTTCCCAGCCCTCGACCATGTTTCCGCTGCCGGCGACCGCCGCGCCGTTGTTGAGACCGCTGTCCAGCGCCTCCTGGCTTAAACTGCGCCAATCAAGCGCATCGAATGGCGGGGTCATGGCTGGAGCTCCAATTCCGAAGTTAGCAAACTATCTGCCTACGTTTCTGCCTTGTCGTAAGACGTTTTAACGGGTTAGACAATCTGCCATCCAATGCCGAAGACGGCAGACCAGCGGGGAGAATAGATGCGATCGGATCAGGCACTCATACGGTCAACGGCATGCGCAATCGTCGACCGGCTGAATTCGGGCGAGGTCACGCCACTGGATTTGCTGGATGCGCTGGAGAACCGGATCGCGGAGATTGACGGCAAGACAAACGCGCTGCCGATCCTGTGCTTCGATCGGGCGCGCGCGCAGGCCAAGGCACTGATGCAGAAACCCGCCGGCGAACGCGGCCTTCTCGGCGGCATGCCGGTTCCGATCAAGGACCTTACCAACGTCGCCGGCGTCAGGACCACGCAGGGCTCGCCGATCTATAAGGACAATTCGCCGCCCATTCCGACATCGTCGTCGAACTCATCGAAAGCAATGGCGGCGTTGTCTACGCCAAATCCAACACACCCGAATTCGGCGCCGGCGCGCATACATTCAACGAGGTCTTCGGTGCGACACGCAACCCGTGGGACACCTCGCGCTCGGCTTCTGGCTCTTCCGGCGGATGCGGCGGTGGCGCTCGCAACCGGCATGGCGTGGCTGGCTCACGGCACCGACATGGGCGGCTCGCTGCGCAACCCGGCAAGCTTCTGCGGCGTCGTTGGCCTGCGCCCGAGCATCGGCCGCGTGCCGCACAGTCCCGCTTTCAAGATCGATCGCAACCTGACGGTCCACGGGCCGATGGCGCGCAATGTCGAGGATATTGCTCTCTTCCTCGACGCGATGAGCGGCGAACACCCCGCCGATCCACTGTCGCTTCCTCGCCTGCCGACCTCGTTTCTCGCTGCCGCACGTTCTGGCAAACGACCCAAACGCATCGCCTATTCGCCCGATCTCGGCATTACACCTGTTGATCCCGAGGTCGCCGCGATCACGCGCAAAGCGGCTTCTCGTTTCGCCGAGGCCGGCGTGATCGTCGAGGAAGCGCATCCCGATCTGCGCGAAGCCCATGAATGTTTCCACGTGCTGCGCGCATTCGACTTTGCCATCACCAAGGCCGTGCTGTTGCGCAACAAGCGTGAATATCTCAAGCCGGAAGTGATCTGGAATATCGAGGAAGGCTTGAAACTGTCCGTCGAACAGCTCGAGCGCGCCGAGGCGCAACGCGTCGCGATGGCCGCGCGCACGCTTGAATTCTTCAAGACCTACGATTTGTTGTTGACTCCAGCCACGATTGTCGCACCGTTCCCGATTGAGAACCGTTATGTCAGCGAATGCGCGGGCAAGAAGTTCGACAACTACGTCGAGTGGCTTGGCATCGTGTATGCCATTACGCTCGCCTGTTGTCCGGCGCTGTCGTTGCCGTGCGGGTTTACCGCATCGGGTCTGCCGGTCGGATTGCAAATGGTGGCCCACCGCGCGGCGAGGCGCAACTGTTGGCAGGCGCGAGGGTATCTGGAGGATATTCTGGGCGTGCGCGGCTCTACGCCAATCGATCCCAAAGCTGCATCCCGGTAATGAGCGCGCGCTGACGCGGAAATTCGTGTGTAAAGTCGGCAATTTAGACGCTGGTGAACGGCCGCCGCCCGCTATAATCTGCTCAAAGAAGAACAACGAGTGCGCCAATTGAAAGGCGCAACCGACGGGAGGAATCCGAGTGTCTGGAAAATTGCGAATTCGCGTCGATCAGGACAAATGCCAGGGGCACGCCCGCTGCAAATCGCTTGCTCCCGAATTGTTCGAGCTCGATGCGTTCGGCAACGCGCATGAGGTCGGCGATGGCACAGTGCCTGCGGGGCTGGAAGACAAAGCGTGGCTCGCGCAGTCCAATTGTCCCGAAATTGCGATCGACGTGATCGAGGAATGAACCGTTTACCGAGCGTCCGATTTTACGACGAGAGGAATTGCCTTATGTCCGATCATGCCCCCGTCACCGATTGGGTTCATGATTTCGACCATACCGATCCGCGCTGGACAGAGAACCCCTTCCCGATCTGGGACTCAGCTTCGTGCCGACAGGCCCGGTGGTCCATACCGAGCGCTTTCTCGGTTGCTACATGCCGACGACCTTTGAGGCCGTGAAGCAGATCACCTACGACACCGAGCATTTTTCTTCACGCCGCGTTGTCGTTCGCGATGTGAGGCCCCAGACCATCCCTTCGCCACCGATTACCTCCGATCCGCCGGAACACAAGCCCGCCAAGCAATTGCTGTTGCCGTCCTTCACGCCAGAATCAGTCAGGAAACTGGAACCGCGGGTTCGCGCCATTTGCAACGAACTGATCGACGGCTTCATCGATGACGGGGGTTGCGACGCCGCCGCCCGCTATAGCCGGCATATCCCGGTCCGCGCGATCGCCCATATGCTCGGCATTCCGGAAGCCGACGGCGACCTCTTCATCAAATGGATTCACGAAATCCTTGAAGTCGGCATCACAAACCAGGCTGTGATGATGAAAGCCGTCGACGAAATGATCGGCTATTTCTCCAGCCACATCGAACGCCGCAAGACGCATCCCACCGACGACCTGATCACGACGCTGATGAATGCACGCGACAAAGACGGCCAGCCGCTGTCCGACGTCCACGTGCAGGGCACGTTGCGGTTGTTGCTGATCGCCGGCATCGACACCACCTGGAGCGCGATCGGCTCGTCGCTCTGGCATTTGGCAAAAACCCCTGCCGACCGCGAGCGCCTGATCGCGGAGCCGGAGCTACTGCCGACTGCGATTGAGGAATTCCTCCGGGCTTTCGCGCCGGTGACGATGGCCCGCGAGGTCATCAAGGAAACCGAGATCAGCGGCTGCCCCATCAAGCCGGGCAATATGGTGCTGCTGTCGTTTCCGGCCGCCAACCGCGATCCGGCCATGTTTCCCGACGCCGACAAGATCGTGATTGACCGCAAGCAAAACCCGCACGCGGCGTTCGGGCTTGGAATTCACCGTTGCATTGGCTCGAATCTCGCGCGCATGGAGATGACGGTTGCGATTGAGGAATGGCTCAAGCGCATCCCCGATTTCAGGCTCGACCCAGCCGGCAAGGTCGTCTGGTCGGAAGGCACCGTGCGCGGGCCGCGGCAACTTCCAGTCCTGTTTGGGAAGGCCTGAGTGCCTTGCTTTTTCATCTTTAAAAAAATCCCCGGGGGAAACACACGTGACTGAGCAAGTTGTAAGTCTTGGCGCCGACGACCGTCTCGATATCCATGACGTCCAACGCCGGGTGAAGGCGATCTTCATCGGCTCCGTCGGCAATCTTGTCGAGTGGTACGACTTTTACGCCTATACGGCGTTCGCGCTCTATTTCGCGCCGGCTTTCTTCCCGAACAGCGATCCGGTGGTGCAGCAGCTCAACGCCGCCGTATTGTTCGCCGCGACCTTCCTGGTGCGCCCGCTCGGCGGCTGGCTGTTCGGCTATATTGCCGACCATCACGGCCGGCGGCTATCGTTGACGTTGTCCGTCCTCTGCATGTGCTTCGGCTCGCTGATCATCGCGGTGACGCCGACCTACGCCTCGATCGGCCTGGCCGCGCCGGCGATCCTGGCGCTGGCACGGGTCATCGAAGGATTGAGCCTCGGCGGCGAGTACGGCGCCAGCGCGACCTATCTCAGCGAGGTCGCCGACGCCAAGCACCGCGGCTTCTATTCGAGCTTTCAGTACGTCACGTTGATCGGCGGCCAGCTCACCGCCATCATCGTGCTGCTGCTTCTGCAAAAGGTGTTCCTGACGCCGGAAGAATTGAAGGCGTGGGGCTGGCGGATTCCCTTCGTGATCGGCGCAGCCCTTGCCATCATCGCCGCCGTGATGCGGCGCAATCTGCACGAGACCGAAGCGTTCGAGGAAGCCAAAAAGGTCGTCAAGCCGACCGGCTCGATCATAGGTCTGTTGCAATACCCGCGCGAGCTTCTGCTGGTGGTAGGACTGACCGCAGGCGGCACCGCGGCCTTCTATACTTTCACGACCTACATGCAGACCTTCGTCAGATTGTCGGTCGGCCTGACCGAGGACCAGACGACCTTCGTGATTTTCGGCACATTGGTCTTTGCAACCATCCTGCAACCGATCTATGGCGCGATATCGGACCGGATCGGCCGCAAACCGGTTTTGATCTTCTTCGGCATCGTCGGAACGCTCGCCACCGTGCCGATCCTGACCACACTGAAGGCCAGCAAGTCCCCGGCGATGGCGTTCCTGCTGATCTGCACGGCCTGGATCTTCACGGCGGGCTATACTTCGATCAATGCCGTGGTCAAAGCGGAGCTGTTTCCGACCAAAATTCGCGCGATGGGTGTCGGCCTGCCCTATTCGATCACAGTCTCGATCTTCGGCGGCACGGCGCCGGCGGTCGCGCTCTATTTCAAGAGCCTGGGCCACGAGGAATGGTTCTACTATTATCTCTCCGGCATCATTTTCCTGTCGCTGATCATTTACTCGACCATGCGAGATACCAAGCATGAATCGGCGATGCATCGCCACGAATAGAGCCGTTGCGCGCACAACACGGAGACGCGTATGCCCACTGAACGATTTCAATTCACGGGTTCGGAGGGCCAGCAGCTGGCTGCCGCGCTGGATACCCCGGAGGGGGCCGTTCGCGGCTACGCGCTGTTTGCCCACTGCTTCACCTGCGGCAAGGATGGGCTGGCGGCCAAGCGGATCGCGGTCGCGCTCGCCGCCAAGGGCATCGCGGTTTTGCGGTTCGACTTCACGGGTCTTGGTTCAAGCGAAGGCGACTTTGCCAATTCGACCTTTTCCTCCAACGTCGCCGACCTCGTGCGCGCCGCCGATCACTTGCGTGAAACCTACAAAGCGCCTGCGCTTCTGATCGGTCACAGCCTGGGCGGCGCAGCGGTGCTGGCCGCAGCCGGGCGAATTCCCGATGCCAAGGCAGTCGTGACCATTGGCGCACCGTCCGATCCCACTCACGTCGCCGGCCAGTTTGCCGCTTCGATCGAAAAAATCCGCAACGAGGGCCAGGCGGAAGTGTCTCTCGCCGGCCGTCCCTTCACGATCAAGCGGGCATTTCTCGACGACATCGCCGAGCACAGCCTGATGGATCACATCACTAACTTGCACAAGGCATTGCTCGTGATGCACGCGCCGACCGACGACACCGTCGGCATCGACAATGCGACCCGCATTTTCGTCGCGGCCAAACATCCCAAGAGCTTTGTATCACTGGCGGATGCGAACCATTTGTTGAGCGACCGGCGGGACGCCGCCTATGTCGCCGAGGTCATCGCCGCCTGGGCCTCGCGCTACCTCGACGCCCAAGAGCCCGACGAAGCCGCCGATAAAAGCGAAGCACCGCGCCAAGTCGTGGTACGCGAGACCCGCAACGGCAAATTCCAGCAAACCGTTTCGGTCGGCCCTCATCGGTTACTCGCCGACGAGCCGGCCGCCGCAGGTGGCGACGACACCGGCCTTGCCCCCTATGATTTCGTTCTCGCTGGCCTCGGGGCCTGCACCTCGATGACCATGCGGCTTTACGCCGACCGAAAGTCGCTGCCGCTGGAACGAACCACGGTGACGCTGAGGCACAGCAAGATCCACGCGGAAGATTGCGCCGAATGCGAAACCAAGGCCGGCATGCTCGACCAGATCGATCGGGTCATCACCATGGAGGGGCCGCTGGACGCCGAGCAGCGCCAGAAATTGATGGAGATCGCCGATAAATGCCCGGTGCATCGCACGCTGACCTCGGAAATCCGGATCGTCACCAGCGCGACCGATTAGCGCGCGATCTCAGTTGTTTCCAACGGTGGAACGCGGAGAACGCCGCGCAGGCCTGCGGCCGAGCCCACAAGGATGCCGGCCACTGCGACAAACGAAGAGAGCGCCAGCGTCGAAATCCCGGTCAGGCCCTGCCCGATCGAGCAACCCAGCGCCATCGCGCCGCCCGATCCCATCAGCGCGGCGCCGGTCATCGAACGAAGCATATGCCGCGGTGAAGTATAGCCTTCCAGGCGAAAGCGGCGCGTGACGAGCGATGTCAACAAACTGCCGGCGAACACGCCGAAAACCATGGCGATGCCGAAATTGAGCGTCAGCCCGGTCGACAGCATCACATATTGCACGGTATCGGCGACCGGCGCGATGAAGGTGAGCGAGGTGACGGCGGCCGGATTGAATTCATCCGCGCCCAGATAGCCGGTGGCAAACCAGCCTGCGGCCACCAGCAAGCCGACCGCAACTCCCGCCGCGATCTGCCATCGCGCCCGCCGGAACGGCGCGTGGGCAAATGCAAAGATAATCAAGATCGCTGATATCACCGAGGCCACGATCACCCGCGCCGAAACCTCGCCGCCGATCGCCCGCAGCCATTCCGGCAGCGTCAGGTAGGCCGGCTTTGTCGACGATAGCTGCAAGAGAGCGATCCGCCCCGGCGCGATCAATCCTCTCAGCGTCATCTGTGCCGTGATGCCGAGCACGATCACCACGACCAGCGAACGGAGATTGCCGCGGCCGAGAAGCACCAGCGCGCGCGAACCGCAGCCATTCGCAAGCACCATGCCGTATCCGAACAAAACGCCGCCGGCAAACATCAGCGGCGCCGAAAAGGACGGTTGGAGATAAACCGATTTGCTGAGATCGACGGCGCCGTATCCCGCCAGGAGTTGCGTGGCCACCAGCCCAACCGCAAGCGCCAGCGCGAAGCTGCGGATCAGACGGCTGTCGCCCTCCGACCACCAGCCGCGCAAGCCGCTCAATAGACAGAAGCCGCTCAAAAGTCCGACGACGCCATAGGCAAGCCCGATCAACAGGCCGGCGCCGACGACGATGTTGAAATCGGCCGGCATTATTCTCGCTTATGGCCGCAGGATGATGCGGTCGCGCGAGGAGCCAGCAACCGCGAGAAACGCGGCTTTCGCGTCTTCTAGCGGATAGACCGCGCCCGGCCGGATCGCAAACGGCTTGAGGTGCTCGCTGAGAAAACCGGGAACCAGTTCGCGAAGCACCGCCCCCGTCACGACCGACGAAAGGCCCAGCGTGTCGATGCCGACATAGGTATGCTGGGCGCGATAGAACTCGA
>CAVVLH010000110.1:0-86135 GCA_963748805.1 uncultured Alphaproteobacteria bacterium
ATGGCGAACGGAAAACCAAACAGGAAGCGGATATTGGTCGCGCCCCAGGTCCCGAGCGGGCCCGTCAGCTGCCGCTGCATGGCATTCCGCGCGACCTGGCCCATCGCGGCGGTGATCGTGAACGGGATCCAGAGCGAGGTGACGGTGAACATTTGCGGGGAATAGGAGTTCAGGGAAAGAGGCGCGCCACCGTGCCGGTCGTGGCTCGTGCGGTCAACCCGAGCCGCGCATGACTGCGCTGCGAATCTCCATCCTGGTCGTCCCTGCGAACGCAGGGACCCATAACCACAGGGAGAAGTTTTTGGCCATACCAATCAGACAAGCAGATCACCAAGGTCACGCCATTCGAGATTCTGACGCTCGATCAGCTCAATCTTCCAATCGCGTTTCCAACGCTTCAGTTGTTTCTCTCGCGCGATTGCTTCCTCGGCACGAGCATAGGTTTCGACATAGACGAGGCGGTAAACCCCATAGGTTTTGACAAATGATGAGCCTTTACCTTTGCGATGCTCTTCCAGCCGCTTCTGGATAGAATTCGTAATTCCGATGTAAAGCGTGCCATGGCGTCGAACTCGCAAGGATGTAAACGTAATACATTCTTGGAACTCGGATCGAGGCCGCCACAGAGGCCGGTGGCTATGGGTCCCTGCGTTCGCAGGGACGACGCCTTCTTTTACAGTAGCGACACTGCCAATTCCCTCGTTGGCCCTGTTCGCTTGCTACATGCCCTCCGCCACCACCATGTAGTTCACGTCCATATCGGACGACAAACCCCAGCGATCGGCGAAGGGGCTGTAGACCACGCCGGTCTGTTCGGCGATCGTCAGCCTGTTATCGAGAAGGTGCCTTGCCAATTCGTCGGGGGTGACGAATTTCTCCCATTGATGGGTGCCGCGCGGCAGCCAGCGCAGGACATATTCCGCGCCGACGATGGCGAGCGCAAAACTCTTCCAGTTGCGATTGAGCGTGGAAACCACCATCAGCCCGCCGGGTTTCAGCATCGCCGCGCATCGGCCAAGGAACATGCCGACGTCGCTGACATGTTCGACCACTTCCATCGCCAGCACGATGTCGAAGCGCTCGCGTACGTCCATTTCCTCAACGGTGGTGCAGCGATAATCGATCGAGAGGTGGCCGCGGTCGGCGTGAAGTTTGGCCGCGGCGATATTACTGGCGGAGGGATCGACGCCGATCACCTGCGCGCCCAGCCTGGTCAGCGGCTCGCATAACAGGCCGGCGCCGCACCCGATATCGAGGACGCGCAAGCCTGAAAGACAGTTCAGGCTTTTGACATTGCGTTCAAACTTGCGGCAGGCGGCATCGCGAATGTAGGTCAACCGCAGCGGGTTGATCTTGTGCAGCGGCGCCATCTTGCCCTTGGGATCCCACCACTGTTCCGACAGTTTCGAGAACTTGGCGATTTCGGCGGGATCGACGGTGGATGCGGCGCTTGATGCGAGAGGATTGGGCGGATTGGCCATGGCGCTCGCCGCTCCTAGTGCGCGGTGATGGCGCTGCGAAACGCCAGGGGCGAAGCGATCGTTTTGATCGGCTGGGGCTTCACTTCTCCCATGCTCACGATGGTGACGTTGCCATAGTTGAGCAGGCGGCCCGGAATGCTCTGGTCCACCTCGACGCTTGCGATCTTGTCGAGCGCGATCTCGAAGGTGTGCCGGTTGATGAACCCGGTCTTGTGTACCACCCGCCGGTCGGTGACGTCGGTCTCGGTGGTGAACCTGTGGAACCAGCCTCGAATCGTGAAATACAGCGCCACCACGGCAATCACCGCGGCCGCAGGCAAGCCCACCAGGGCCATCGGCGGAAAAGCGCCGGAGGCGGCGACAAGCGCCAGCACCACGATCCAGGTCGCAATCGCCGGCAGATAGAAAATCCAGTGCGCAGTGGTCGAATACAGCACTTTTTCGCCCGGCTGCAGGATCTCGTCGATATAACGCCCCATACGAACAGCCTCAATTAACTCAATGACCTAACGCGACCTGGAACCGGTTGCTTGCCCCCGGTCACCTCGCTATGTATACGCGCCTTTGGAGCCGCGCGCTCGCGAACGTTTGCGCCGGCCACATTAATAATCCGCAGGGGAATGCACCAGTCGTATGGGTCGCCTCGTGATGAAATTCGGCGGCACGTCGGTCGCCAACATCGAACGCATCCGCAACGTCGCGCGTCACGTCAAGCGCGAGGTCGATGCCGGCCATGACGTTGCCGTCATCGTCTCGGCGATGGCCGGCAAGACCAACGAGCTGGTCGAATGGTGCCGTGAAGCCTCCCCCATGCACGACGCGCGCGAATATGACGCAGTGGTGGCGTCCGGCGAGCAAGTGACGGCGGGGCTGCTGGCCATCGCTTTGCAGGCAATCGGAATCCAGGCGCGTTCCTGGCAGGGATGGCAAATTCCGATTCTGACCAGCGACATCCATGCCTCCGCGCGGATTCTCGACATTGACGGCAGCGAGCTGGTCAACCGCTTCAAGGAACGCAAGGAGGTCGCCGTTATCGCCGGCTTCCAGGGGGTTTTTCCGCAGACCAACCGGATCACGACGCTGGGACGCGGCGGCTCCGATACGTCCGCCGTAGCGGTCGCCGCCGCCATCCGTGCCGATCGCTGCGACATCTATACCGATGTCGACGGCGTCTATACGACCGACCCGCGGGTGGTTCCGAAGGCCCGCCGGCTCGACCGGATCGCTTTCGAAGACATGCTCGAACTGGCATCGCTGGGCGCCAAGGTGCTTCAGGTGCGGTCGGTAGAGCTTGGCATGGTTCACAACATGCCGATCTTTGTCCGCTCCAGTTTCGACAAGCCCGAGGACATCGACCCGCACGCCAACCAGCCGCCGGGCACGCTGATTTGCAGCGAGGAGGAAATCATGGAAAGCCACGTCGTCACCGGCATCGCCTTTTCCAAGGACGAAGCGCAGATTTCCATCCGCCAGATCGAGGACAAGCCGGGCGTCGCCGCATCGATCTTCGGCCCGCTGGCGGATGCCAATATCAACGTCGACATGATCGTGCAGAACGTCTCGGAAGACGGCAAGACCACCGATCTTACCTTCACGGTGCCGGCCTCCGACTATACGCGCGCCCGCGACACCATCACTTCCGCCAAGTCCAAGATCGGCTATGCCCGGCTCGATACTGCCACCGATGTCGCCAAGGTCTCGGTCATCGGCAGCGGCATGCGCAGCCACGCCGGCGTCGCCGCCAAGGCGTTTTCGGCGCTCGCGGCGCGCAACATCAACATCCGCGCCATCACCACCTCGGAAATCAAGTTTTCGGTACTGATCGACACCGCCTATACCGAACTTGCCGTGCGAACGCTGCACACGCTTTACGGCCTCGATCAAGCCTAGTGTGGCGGTTCAGGAGCCCGCATCATTTGTGCCGCGGGCTCGTCATGCGGGCTTCAGAACCAAAGCCACGCTAGCTCAATAAGCTTGTCAGTGTCCCTTTGATTTCGAAGTCCGTAAATCAGGGGCCGCAGCGGCGTACGGACTTCGAAATCGGGACCCTGGAAACAATTTTCTCTTAGCGGCTGCAACATGCCCTGCGGCCACATCAGCGCCTGTGTATCGATTTGAGAACGGTCACAGTGCCGCGGCGGTTCAAAAGTTCGAAACGCGGCTCCGCTACATGAGGCGAACTTGGGAATCGGGACATTGGCAGGCCTTTTGCTTGGCAAAGCAAGGCTCGATTCGGTATACGGCCTGAAGATGAGCCTGATTGTGAACTGTGCCACTGTTTTGACGGTGTGATTCTGCCAATACCCTAGTGTCCCGGTTCTGACATTCGTACTTTGTCGCGGCGGGTTCGTTTACGAATGTCAGACCAAGGGACACTAGCAAATATGAGCTTCCAGGGCGGTTTTCGATTTGACCCTCGCTTCACGGATTCGCGGCAAATCGGCAGCGAAGGTCAATTCCACGGCACTGGGTTTGCGGCACCGCTGAATGAATAAAATTGTAGTGTTTTGAGTTGAACGCCAGCTCGGGGGCACCCGGCAGGCTGGACTGGTGAGAGAGGGTTTAAAGTGATGCGAAGCACGTCGGGAGGTCCCCGCGTCCTTTTGAGACGGCTTCGCGAAACCATGGCGGAGCAAGTCTCCGCCCAGGAGCGTCTGGACAAGATCGTGGTGCTGATTGCCGCCAACATGGTGGCGGAGGTGTGCTCGGTCTACGTCTTGCGGGTCGACAATACGCTCGAACTCTATGCCACTGAGGGCCTTAATCGCGACGCCGTGCACCGCACCGTGCTGAGCGCGCATGAGGGCCTGGTCGGCCTCGTCGCCAGCGAGGCGACCCCGCTCAACCTCAACGACGCGCAGAGCCATCCGGCGTTCTCGTTCCGGCCCGAGACCGGTGAAGAAATCTATCACTCGTTCCTGGGTGTGCCGATCCTGCGCGCCGGCAACACGCTCGGCGTGTTGGTGGTGCAGAACCGCGCCAAGCGCACTTACGTCGAGGAAGAGGTCGAGGCGCTCCAGACCACGGCGATGGTGCTGGCGGAAATGATCGCCTCTGGCGAGCTGTCGGCCCTGGCGCAGCCCGGAGCCGAGCCTGCCGCGCGGCATTCGCTGCACAAGACCGGGGCGATCCTCTCCGACGGCATTGCGCTGGGCCACGTGGTGCTGCACGAGCCGCGCGTCGTCATCACCAATTACATTGCCGAGGACCTGCCGAAGGAAATCAAACGACTGGATACGGCGCTGGCCAAACTGCGGGCCGATCTCGACCGCATGCTGGAACGCGGCGACGTTGCCGAAGGCGGCGAGCACCGCGATGTGCTCGAAGCCTACCGCATGTTCGCCAACGATCACGGCTGGTCGCACAAACTGCATGAGGCGGTGGCCACCGGCCTGACCGCAGAAGCCGCGGTCGAGCGCGTTCAATCCGATACCCGCGCGCGCATGCTGCGCTCGACCGATCCCTATTTGCGCGATCGGCTGCACGATCTTGAAGACCTCGGCCATCGCCTGATGCGGCAGCTGGTCGGGCAGGATCACGCGCCCTCGCGCGAACAGTTGCCCGACAACGCCATCCTGATCGCGCGCGCAATGGGGCCGGCGGCGCTGCTCGATTATGACCGCAAGCGCCTGCGCGGACTGGTGCTGGAGGAAGGCACCGCCAATTCGCACGTGTCGATCGTGGCCCGCGCGCTCGGCATTCCGGCGGTCGGCGAGGTGCCCAACGCGCCGGGCATTGCCGACCCCGGCGACGCCATCATTGTCGACGGCACCTCAGGCGAGATCTACGTCCGCCCATCGACCGAAATCGAACAGGCCTATGCGGAGCGGGTGCGGTTTCGCGCCCGCCGCCAGGCGCAGTATTCGGCCTTGCGCGACAAGCCTTGCGTCACCAAGGACGGCCAGCCGGTGGAACTCCTGATCAACGCCGGACTTGCGATCGACTTGCCGCATATCGACGACACCGGTTCGGCCGGCATCGGCCTGTTCCGCACCGAGTTGCAGTTCATGGTCGGCCAGAGCCTGCCCCGCACCAGCGATCAGCTCGCTTTGTATCGCACCGTGCTCGATGCGGCCGGCCCAAAGCCGGTGACGTTCCGCACCCTCGATATCGGTGGCGACAAGGCGCTGCCCTATATGGAGAGCGTAATCGAGGAAAATCCGGCGCTGGGCTGGCGCGCGATCCGGCTCGGGCTCGACCGGCCAGGCTTGCTGCGCGGCCAGATTCGCGCTCTCTTGCGCGCCGGCGGCGGCCGCTCCCTGCGCATCATGTTTCCGATGATCTCCGAAGTTGCCGAATTCGATGCCGCCAAGAGCATCGTCGAGCGCGAACTGACTTATCTGCGCCAGCATGGACACGCGCTGCCTGAGCGCGTCGATGTCGGAACCATGCTGGAAGTGCCGGCATTGCTCTATCAGCTTGAGGAGCTCTTGAAGAAAGTCGACTTCATTTCGGTGGGCTCCAACGATCTGTTTCAGTTCCTGTTCGCGGTCGATCGCGGCAATGCCAAGGTTTCGGAGCGGTTCGACACGCTGTCGGCGCCGATTTTGCGGGTGCTGCGCGAAATCGTGCAAAAGGCCAACGTGGCGAAAAAATCCGCCTCGCTCTGCGGCGAAATGGCATCGAAGCCGATCGGAGCGCTGGCGCTGATTGCGCTCGGTTACCGGTCGTTGTCGCTATCGGCGACCGGGCACGGTCCGGTCAAGGCGCTGATCCTCGACCTTGACGCGAAAAAGGCCGAAGCCGTCATGACCTCGCTGCTCGATGCGCCTTCCGGCAGCGTATCGATCCGCCAGAAGCTGACCGAATTCGCCGAGGCCGAGGGGCTGTCGTTGTAGCGGGTCTCCTTTCCCGCTCCGCCACTCCGTACGCTGAAAACGACGAAATTCGAGACCACACCATGTCGATGCTCCCCGAGGCCAAACTGGACATTCTGCTGGCGCACCACGCCTCGCTTGAGGCGCAGATATTGGGCCAGCTGAATTCGGAAGACTATGTGCGGATCACCCGCGAGCTCGCTGAGCTCAACCCGCTGATCGACGCCGTCAAGACCTATCGTGCCGCGCGCAGCGAACTTGCCGACACCGACGGCCTGCTCGCCGATCCCGCAACCGATCCCGAAATGCGCAGCATGGCGGAGGCCGAGCGCGACGAGCTTCAGGCCCGCATTGGCGAACTGGAGCAGAAGATCCGCGTCGCATTGTTGCCCAAGGACGCCATGGACGACCGCAACGTGGTGCTGGAAATCCGCGCCGGCACCGGCGGCGATGAAGCCTCGTTGTTCGCCGGCGATCTGTTCCGGATGTATGAGCGCTTCGCCAGTTTGCAGGGCTGGAAGGTCGAGGTGATCTCGGCCAGCGAAGGCACCGTCGGCGGCTATAAGGAAATCATCGCCGAGGTGCAGGGCCGCGGCGCTTTTGCTAAACTGAAATTCGAATCAGGCGTGCACCGGGTGCAGCGCGTGCCGGATACCGAGACGCAAGGCCGCATCCATACCTCGGCGGCGACGGTTGCGGTACTGCCGGAGGTCGAGGATGTCGATGTCGACATCAAGAACGATGATTTGCGGATCGAAACCATGCGGGCGCAGGGCGCCGGCGGCCAGCACGTCAACAAGACCGAATCCGCCATCCGCATCACCCACATTCCGACCGGCATTGTCGTGATGATGCAAGACAGCCGCTCGCAACATAAGAACCGCGCATCGGCGATGAATATTTTGCGTTCGCGCATCTACGATGCCGAACGCCAGCGCATCGACGCGGTACGCTCGGCAGACCGCAAGGAGAAGGTTGGCTCCGGCGACCGCAGCGAGCGCATCCGTACCTATAATTTTCCGCAAGGTCGCGTTACCGATCATCGCATCAATTTAACTCTCTATAAGCTCCCGCAGGTCATCGCGGGCGAGGCGCTTGGCGAGTTGATCGACGCGCTGACGACCGAGCACCAGGCCGCGCAACTGGCGGCACAGGGCGCTTCGGCGTGACGGAGGCTGCCTCTTTCGCAGGACAAACCATCGAGGCCGCGCGACGCGCATTGGCTGCGAGGTTAAGGGAATGCGGCATCGATTGGCCGACCTCGATGCGCGCATGTTGATGGGCACAGCACTCGGCCTCGATCTCACCGGCTTGATGACGGCAACGATGCGGATCATCACGCCACACGAAGCGGCGTGTCTTGAAAGTTTCACGCAGCGTCGTCTTGCCGGTGAACCGGTCGCTCGCATTCTCGGCGTCAGGGAGTTTTGGGGTCTGGCGTTGCAATTGTCTCCGGCAACGCTGGTGCCAAGACCGGACACTGAAACCGTCGTTGAACTCGCCCTTGAAATCTGGCGCGATCAGCATAGCCGGCGGCCGCGTATCCTCGATATCGGCACCGGCTCGGGCGCTATCCTTCTTGCATTGCTATCCGAGCTGCATGATGCGACCGGGGTCGGCACGGACATCAGCCCGATGGCATTATGTACCGCGCGTGACAATGCCGTCCGTCTCGGCCTGGCGCCGCGTGCGGCATTCATCGCCTGCAATTACGCCTCCGCGCTGCCGGGAGCGTTCGACCTGATCGTGTCGAATCCGCCCTATATACGCTCGGCAGACATTCCCCGGCTTGACCAGGAGGTGCGCGAATATGACCCGCCCGGCGCATTGGACGGAGGCGCCGATGGCCTCGATGCCTACCGTGCGATTGTTCCGGAGTCCGCCCGCCTTTTGACCCCGGGCGGGACGCTTGTCGTGGAGGCCGGATCCGGTCAGAGCGAGGCTATTGCCGGATTGATGTCCGCTTCAGGGTTAACATCCGTTAGGCCGCCGAAGGCCGATCTGGCGGGCATCCCTCGGGCCGTCAGCGGCCGAAAGCCGCCCCGATAAAGCCCTATTGGGATGCAAAAAAAGCACTTGGAATATTCCCCGGGAGCGACTACGTTCCGGCCAACATCAGTCCAGGGTTACTGGCTCCGTAGGCAGATACGGATCGAGGCCAGAGTTCTCACAGCGAGAGCCCCCGGGTGAAAGGTTCCAAAACGCAGGTCCCTTTGAGCGCGATGGCTTAGGCAAGCTGCGCTGCTTCCGACCGCAAAGCGAACGAAAGCCTGATATTGCGCTTGAAAAATCACGCTCGAAACCTGTGCTTGTTTTGGCAGGCGGAATGATTTGATGCGGCCGGCGACGCGCGCCGGGCTGGTGGGGAACGCGTCTTTGTTGGCTGCGACGTACGGTAAATCTGTGAGCAAATAAGCGGCGATTTGGGTTCGGCGCGCGCGACGATCGCGCGGTCCGGATCAGGCGGCGCGCGACATTGAACGAAGCGAAATAGCGAACGAAGCTAAACGGCAGACAAAGCGAAAAACGGGACTCCAGGGCCCACGGCGTTACGGCTCGCGGAGTTTGAGGCAAGGTAATTTCAGGGCTGGATCAAAGGCACGACATGAGAAACGGTCAGAACAACAAACGGATGCGTAACCGGAACAATAATAACAACAACAATAACAATAACCGGCGTGGTCAGAACCCGATGACGAGGGTGTTCGAATCCAACGGACCGGACATCAAAATCCGCGGGACTGCGTCTCACGTCGCCGAAAAATACGTCCAGCTCGCGCGTGATGCGCGCTCCTCCGGCGACCCGGTCGCTGCGGAAAATTACTACCAGCATGCCGAGCATTACTTCCGCCTGATTGCCGCGGCCCAGGAGCAATTCCGCCAGAACCAACCACAGCCACGGCCCGATGCCGAGATGACCTCGGAGGATGGCGACGAGGACGAGAGCTTTTCTAACTTCGGCCAGGAGCCGGGATTCGTTCCGGTGCAGCAGCAGCCTTATCAGCCACGCGACAACGGCCAGCGCGATCATCAGCAGTCCTATCAACCGCGCGAACAGCACCAGCCGCGAGAGAATCACCGCGAACAGCGCAGCCAGCCGCCATTTCAGCAGCAGCAGCCGCAACCCGCCGTTCCGGATGCTGGCGTTGACCGCCTGCCCTCCTTCATCACCGGACCGCAGCCACAGATCAATGGCGGCAGCTTCGAGGGCGGCAATGGCGGCGAACGCGAACGATTCCCGCGACGTCGCCGTCGCCCGCACGGGCCGCGTCCGGAAGGCATCGCCGCGGGCCCTGCTGCGCCGAGTGACGATTTTACCCCGGGAAATGAATAGCCGGCTCCGCGCTTTCTTACGCGGACCGTAACGGGATTTATCCATCATCCCGCTGGAATGACGACGGCACCAATACCGGCGGCAGCGCCGGTATCAGGCGCGTGCGCTCGCGGTGCGCGGGGATCGCGCGGTAAACCTGTTTGGTCGCTTCCACGATGTGGACGCCGGCGAAGGGCATCGAGATTGCGGCGCCGACGCGCTCCCATGCCGCCGCCGAGCGCAAGAACCAGCCAGCCGCGAGCGGCGGCACGAACAAGGCCTCGCCCCAGCCGATCGGCGTGAACCAGGTCTGCCGCAGCAACTGCGTGATCTGCGAACGCGAATAGGGCCGTCCGTGGCCGAACGGCGTATTGTCGGTGCGGGTCCAGACGCTGCGGCGGTTCGGAATGACCGCCATCATGCGGCCGGAAGGCGCCAGCACCCGCCACACCTCGCGCAACAACCCTTCCGGATCGTCGGACATTTCCAGCGCGTGAACCAGCAGGATGCGGTCGACCGCCGAGTCCGGCAGCGGCAGCGAAAGCTCATCGACCAGGCTCGCCAATGTCGGCCGCGCCGTCGGCCATTTCAGCACACCCTGCGCCGCCGGCATGAAGGCGATACAGCGTTCAGAGCTGTCGCGAAACAGGCCGAGATAGGGCGTGGGATAGCCGATGCCCAATACGCGTTGTCCCTCGGCCTCCGGCCAGCGGGCGTGGATGCCGCGATTGATCAACCGCCGCGCCACGATACCGAGGCGCTGCGAGTAGAAATCCCTCAAGTCGATCACATCGATGGTCATGGGTCCCAGTTTACCACGGGCAATGGCCGAATTGGGCACGCAAAGGCGCATTGCTCATTCGGCGTTAACGCCCTATTTCATGCCCAGGGCAAGCACCTCGCCAGTGGAGCGGATTTGACATTCGCTACCCACCTAGCCGCGGACTCGTCAAGCGAATGTCAAATCCAAGGCTCCACTGGAAACTTATATTTGCTAGTGGTCCCATGATTCTGACATTCGCAAATGTGGTCGCTCAGGCGGGGGGCGAATGTTAGAATCGGACCACTAGAAAGTAACGGAGATATCATGGCCGCCGAAATCCGCCTGTTCCCCTGCCTGTCCGATAATTTCGGCTATCTGATTCACGATCCCGCAACGAAAGCGACCGCCTCGATCGATGCGCCCGAAGCCGCGCCCGTGATCGCGGCGCTGGAGCGCGAGGGCTGGCAGTTGACCGACATTCTCATCACCCACCATCACCACGACCACGTCGGCGGCGTCGCCGAGCTGAAGCAGAAATATAACTGCCGCGTCGTCGCTCCCCATGACAAATCGACCAAGATCGCCGATGTCGATCTTCGCACCAGGCAGGGCGACGTTCTGAAGATCGGAAGCCTGCTGGCGCGGGTGCTGGAAACGCCGGGCCATACGCTCGATCATGTCAGCTACGTCTTCGACAATGAAAAGGCGCTGTTCGCCGCCGACACCTTGTTCTCGATCGGCTGCGGACGTGTGTTCGAAGGTACCTATCCGATGATGTGGGAGTCGCTGCTCAAACTGCGCGCGCTGCCCGACGACTTCAGACTCTATTGCGGCCATGAATACACCGCATCCAACATCAAATTTGCGCTGACGATCGAGCCCGACAATGCGGCGCTGAAAGCCCGCGCCGAGGAAGTAAAGCGGCTGCGTGAAGCAAACAAGCCAACGATCCCGACCCTGCTTGGCGAAGAGAAAAAGGCCAACGTATTTTTGCGCGCGGACGAACCGTCAGTCGCCGCCAGTGTGCGGATGAAAGACCGCGGCGCCGCCGAAATCTTCGGCGAACTGCGCGAACGCAAAAACAAATCCTGATGCGAGAGCGATCCTGATGGCCAAGCGGCCTTCCGCCTCCGACATCATCGCTTCGCTTGACCTGAAGCCGCACCCGGAAGGCGGCCATTATCGCGAGACGTTTCGCGATCCTGACCTCGACACCAACGGACGTTCGCACTCCACCGCGATTTATTTTCTGCTGGGGCGCGGCGAGCGTTCGCACTGGCACCGGATCGATGCGGTCGAAGTCTGGCATTACTACGCCGGCGACGCGCTGACCTTGCGGATCGCCAATGACGACGGCACGCGCAGCATCACCCTCGGGCCAGACCTTGCCGCAGGCCAAGTCCCGCAAGCGATCGTGCCGGCGCATGCCTGGCAGGCGGCAGAAAGCGTCAGTGACTGGACGCTAGTCGGCTGCACGGTCGCGCCCGGGTTCGATTTCGCAACCTTCGAACTCGCGCCAAAAGATTGGACGCCGGAATAGAATTTTCTCAGCGCCTGCGAAACATGTCTTTCGCCGCGATCAGTCCGCCGCCGGCAATCAGCACGGCCGCGATCGCGATATTGGCGCTCGCCTTGGCAAAGCCCGCCAGAATCAGAAACGCGGTCGAGAGCAGCGGCGTCGCGTAAGACGCGGCTCCCAATACCCGGATATCGCCGCGCTTCATGCCGATATCCCAGGCGTAGAACGCAGCTCCCACCGGCCCCAGACCAAGCGCTGCGATGGCGAGCCACTGCGCTGATGTCTCGGGCCAGATCGTTTTCTCCCGCAGGGTGTGCATGAGCGCGGCGAGCAACGCGGTGGCGAGGCAAAAACCAGCGACCGCATCGGTCGGCACCGCCTTGAGCCGCCGCGACATCACCGAATAGCTCGCCCAGATAAATGCAGCGACAAAAGCCGCGAACAGACCGGGAAGCTGACCGGGCGCAAAGCCCGACAGGCCACCGCCAGCGAGCAACAACACCGTGCCGGCAAGTCCCGCCAGCGCGCCGATGACGTGATGCACCGCCAGCCGCTCGCCGGGCAGAAAGGACGAGAACAGAACGATCAAGAGCGGCCACAGGTAATTCAGAAGTCCGGCCTCGGCCGGAGGCGCGAAGCGCAGCGCCAGAAAATAGAGCGCGTGATAGCCGAACAAGCCGCCGACGCCGACGGCCCATACTAACGGCGGCTGCCGCAGCGCGGAGAACGCCTCGGGCCGTCCGAGAAAGGTGGAAAGCCCGACCAGCCCTCCGATCGCAAACGTGATCGCGGCCAATTGAAAGGCCGGAATCTTTCCTGTCGCGACCGTCAGCACGGCGAGCAGCGACCACATCAGGATTGCGGTCAATCCAATCAAGGTGGCGGTACGGGGGGTCATGTCAGCTGTCGTTCCGGAGCGCGAGTGAAGCGAGAATCCGGAACCTCGAGATTCCGGGTCTGGTGCTTACGCACCATCCCGGAATGACGCCTTCGGATTTATCACACCATATATTGACCGCCGTTGATCGTCAGCGTCGAGCCGGTGATGGCGCCGGCGTCGTCGGCGGCCAGAAACACCACCGCGCGGGCGATCTCTTCCGGCTCGCCCAGCCGGTTGATCGGAATCTGCGGCAATATGTTTTTTTCCAGAACGTCCTTCGGCACCGCCTGCACCATCTCGGTATTGATATAGCCGGGGCAGATCGCGTTCACGGTGATGCCGCCCCTGGCCGTCTCCAGCGCCAAGGCCTTGGTGAACCCGATATCGCCGGCCTTCGCCGCCGAATAATTGACCTGCCCGAACTGGCCCTTCTGGCCGTTGATCGAGGAAATACTGATGATGCGGCCGAACTTCCTGGCCCGCATACCCTCGATTACCTGGCGGGTGACGTTGAACAGCGAACCGAGGTTGGTATTGATCACCGCATTCCACTGTTCGAGCGTCATCTTGTGAAAGGCGCCATCGCGGGTGATGCCGGCATTGTTGACGAGCACCTCGATCGGACCGAGGTCGGATTCGACCTGCTTGACGCCGGCGGCGGAGGCTTCGAACGAGCTGACATCCCATTTGTAGACGGGAATGCCGTTCTCGGCCTTGAATTTCTCCGCAGCCGCATCGTTGCCGGCGTAGTTGGCGGCAACCTTGTATCCGGCCGCCTTCAACGCCTTGCTGATCGCGGCGCCGATGCCTCGCGTTCCCCCCGTCACCAATGCCACACGTGCCATGCTGGAACCTCCCTTGGGATATTTTTTATGTAGCGTGGAATTATGCGGGCCGTTTGATGAACATCAAGAATAAAACGCCCGGCTTGCGCCGGGCGTTTCATTTAGTTCAGCACAGTGCGACTGCGAAGGAAATATTATCGGCAGCGGCTGAACCTTTTTTAGACGCGTGCAACGCACACGTTTGGTTGATTCAACCACGCTTTAGTCGCGCGCGAGGCACATCGCAATTCCCATGCCGCCGCCGATGCACAAGGTGGCGAGGCCCTTCTTGGCGTCGCGCTTCTGCATTTCGTGCAGCAGCGTCACCAGCACCCGCGCGCCCGACGCGCCGACCGGATGGCCGATCGCGATCGCGCCGCCGTTGACGTTAACCTTGGCGGTGTCCCAGCCGAGGTCCTTGTTGACCGCGCAGGCCTGCGCCGCGAAGGCTTCATTGGCCTCGATCAGGTCGAGGTCGCCGATGCTCCAGCCGGCCTTCTTCAGCGCGGCGCGCGAGGCCGGAATAGGCCCCGTGCCCATGATCTTCGGATCGACGCCGGCCTGCCCCCAGGAGACGATGCGCGCCAGCACTTGTCTGCCTTCCTTGGCCGCCTGCCTGGCGGTCATCAGCACCACTGCGGCGGCGCCGTCGTTGATGCCCGAAGCGCTGCCGGCCGTGACCGTGCCGTCCTTTTCGAACGCCGGCTTGAGCTTGGCCATCGCCTCCAGCGTGGCGCCGTGGCGCGGATATTCGTCGTCGGAGACCACGACATCGCCTTTGCGGGTCTTGATCGTGACCGGCACGATTTCGTCCTTGAACTTGCCGGCCTTCTGCGCGGCCTCGGCCTTGTTCTGCGAGTGAACCGCGAACTCGTCCTGCTGGGCGCGGGTGATCTGGTATTGCCGCGCGACGTTCTCGGCGGTGTTGCCCATGTGATAGCCGTTGAAGGCATCCCACAGGCCGTCCTTGATCATGGTATCGACGAACTCGACGCCGCCCATCTTGACTCCGCCACGCAGATATTGCGCGTGCGGAGCCATGCTCATGGATTCCTGGCCGCCGGCCACCACGATTTCCGAATCGCCGTTGACGAGCGCCTGATAGCCGAGCGCCACGGTACGCAGACCGCTGCCGCAAAGCTGGTTGACGCCCCAGGCTGGACTTTCGACCGGGATACCGGCCGCGATCGAAGCCTGGCGAGCGGGGTTCTGGCCCTGGGCCGCGGTCAGGATCTGGCCCATGATCACTTCCGAAACACGGGAAGGCTCAATTCCGGCCCGCTCCAATGCGGCCTTGATGGCGATCGCGCCCAGATCGTGGGCCGGCAAGGTGGCGAAAGCACCGTTGAAGCTTCCGACCGGGGTGCGGGCGGCGCTGACGATGACGACATCGTCTGACATGGATTTTCTCCTGGGGTTGAGGTTCTTGCTGGGGCAGGCGCCGGTTTGGCAGGCCAGTCTCGTTCCGCATCCTGTTAACGTCGTTGAGGCATGTCAACGGCACTGCACTCAAAATGGTGATGACTGCCCGTTCCTCAAGCCTGCCCATGCCTTCGAATTAACCGTGCCGCACAAAACGGTAGCCGAACTGCATTGAAAATGCTTACCTTTGTGCAATGCATTGACTTTAGCCCCTCGGCGGTCCCGTAGGGTTCCTTTTCCCGGTCTTTCTGTGTGAGCCCCCATGGCGAAATCAGACCAACCCACCACGATCAAGAAATACGCGAATAGACGGCTCTATAATACCGGCACCAGCACCTACGTGACGCTTGAGGACCTCGCAGCGATGGTCAAGGACGGCGAGGACTTCCTCGTCTACGACGCCAAGACCGGCGACGACATCACCCGATCGGTGCTCGCGCAAATCATCTTCGAGCAGGAAAACAAGGCCGGCCAGAACCTGTTGCCGACCACGTTCCTGCGGCAGCTGATCCGCTTCTACGGCGACAGCATGCAGATGGTGGTGCCGAAATATCTCGAGCAGTCGATCGATACGCTGACGCGCGAACAGGAAAAATTCCGCCGGCAGCTCACCGATACGTTCAGCGGAACGCCGTTTGCGCCGCTGGAAGAACATGTCCGCCGCAACATGGAATTGTTTCAGCAGACGTTCTCGATGTTCAAGCCGTTCGTGCCGCAGCGCGGATCGGTGCTTGGCGGCGAAGCCGAAAAGGCGCCCGAGCCCGCAGCCGACGACAACATCGACGATCTGCGCCGCCAGATGAAGGACATGCAGGATCGCCTCGATCGCATGTCGAAGGAACCGAAGACGGAAGAGTGAGCCGTTCGCTTCGCTCACCAGATCCACATTCGCGGTCTTGGCCGGACATAACCGTTCGAGGAACAGCGTCGCTTCAGCTCGCTTGTCGCGGCCATTGACGTTTTGAGGGCCGTCATTGCGAGGAGCGAAAGCGACGAAGCAATCCAGATACCGCAACAAAAGACTGGATTGCTTCGCTAACGCTCGCAATGACGCCCCCTTCAGACGTGGCTTCTTCAGACATGGCTTCGCCTTCTCGCGCTGCGTTTCCGCGTCCGAGTTTTACCTGGACCGTCCGCTCCCTGACATCAGAGGGCGTGGGGAATGCCGGGTGCCCGTTGCACCCGCAGCCTCGCGTGTAGAATAGAAAACACGCGAGTTAGTCACCGCGAGTTCAACCGGAAATCACCCGGCATTCCCGCACGCGAATGGTTTTAACGGTTTCCTTCGTGCTCTCCCCAGAGACCGGCTTGATTGTCTCTGTCGCCAGCGTGATGCGAAAGCATCATCACTCACTTGACGCCAGCATCGGGGCGTCAGGACCACACGACTTCGCCGTCCGCCTCACACTGCGCCCGTCTCGCGCAACCAAGGCGTCCACCGCATCCCGCACCCAACGTCCGTGACGATCGCGAAACGCCCCTCATTCGAGGCGGGACGGAATCGGCTCTATTCCTGTTTCTACCAATGTGAAAAGCGGAAAATTTTTCGCGGAGGGGCTGGACAGGGTTTTGCGGAAACTGCCCGACGGGCAAATCAGTCGAGGTGTCAGATGCTCACGCTGCGCTTTCCATGAAAGGGTTCACGATCGTAAGGCCGCCGAACTTGCGACCATGCTGCATATCCTCGGTGAACAGCGTGTCGCAGCCGGCTTCGATCGCGGCGGCAACAATCAGCGCATCATAGAAGGCCAGGCTGTGCTCGCGAGCGAATGAAACCGCATCAGTATGCGTGTCGAGCGTAACCGGCACGATACCGTCCAATGACGCACGAAATATCCCGAGCGCCAATTCAATCTGCGGCCAATCGTGGCGAAGTTTGCGCCGCGCGACGTGCACGAACTCGTTCAAAACCTGAACGCTGATTATTCCGCCAACGCCTAGGCAGTAAGCGGCCTGCCGTTTTTTCGTATCAGATGTTGCGGCGTAGACGAGAATATTGGTGTCAAAAAATGCCTTCACCGCTCGTTGGCCTCGTCCCGATCAAATTTGTAATCGGGCGGAAGCGACCAATTGAGAGAGGCCAAGCGCTCAAGGGCGGCCTTGCGCTGATTTTCCTTCGTTTCGACTTCGATGGTGCCGCTCTTGGCGGCCACCACATCCAGCTCATCGCCTTCCTTAAGTCCAAGTTTATCGACCAGCGCCTTGGGCAATCGCACCGCAAGGCTGTTGCCCCATTTGGAAACCTGCATCGCCGCCTCCGTGATATACAAATATTGATGTATATCATAGCTTGTATATCTTATATTTTCAAGACCCCTCTACGGTTGGCTTTATCGAACCCAAACAATAATTTATTGAAGCCAGATCTGATCAACGATCTTCGCAGGGTTGTGTCCTTCCCTGTCCTCCCGTTAGGTTGCGGCTATGGGGGAAGCCAAGAACACTGAACTCGTTGAAGTCTTTATCAGACGCTAGCAGGGCCGCGAAGGCGGCCAGGAGCGGGCCAATTACGTCTCGTTTCTCAACGAATTGATCGCATTGCTTGGTTTGCCACCGCCCGACCCCGCGGACGCCACACACGAACACAACGACTATGTATTCGAACGGGCCATCAAGAAGCACAGGGATGAAGGCGACTCACACGGGCGGATCGACCTATACAGGAAGAACAGCTTCGTTCTGGAAGCCAAGCAAAGCCGCCTGAAAGGCGTCAAGAAGGTCGCTGGTCAGAACGACCTTTTCACCCCCGATATCCCGGAGGATTCACGCGGCCGGCGCGGTGCAGATCGCGCCTGGGACGTTTTGATGCTGAACGCCAAGCGTCAGGCGGAAGAATATGCTCGCGCCCTGCCGACTTCCCATGGCTGGCCCCCGTTCATCCTCGTCTGCGATGTTGGGCATTGCATCGAGGTCTATGCCGACTTTTCAGGACAAGGAAAGAATTACACCCAGTTTCCCGACCGCCAGACTTTCCGCATCTATCTTGAAGACCTTCGCATCGAGGGCGTTCGCGAACGTCTTCGCAAAATCTGGCTCGAGCCGACATCGCTCGATCCGGCGCTGACTTCCGCAAAGGTAACGCGTGATATCGCGAAACGCCTCGCGCAAGTGTCGGTGGCGCTGGAGAAAAAGAACTATCCCGCGCCGGACGTCGCCATGTTCCTGATGCGCTGCCTATTCACGATGTTCGCCGAAGACGTCGGCCTGCTGCCCGAAAGGTCCTTCAAGGAAGTCCTGGAGGAATGCGAGAAGAACCCGCAAGCCTTCACCCACGACGTCGGCCAGCTCTGGGAAGCTATGGACCTCGGCACATGGGCGCATGTGCTGAAAACCAAGGTAAAGAAATTTAACGGCGAGTTTTTCCGAAACCACGCCGCGCTACCCCTCGGCCGCGAGGAAATCGGCGAATTACGGCAGGCCGCCAGCTACACATGGAAAGAGGTAGATCCGTCGATCTTTGGTACGCTGGTCGAGCAGGCGCTTGATCCCGAAGAGCGTGGCCGCTTAGGTGCTCACTATACGCCGCGCGCTTACGTCGAACGGCTCGTGGTCGCCACCATCATTGAGCCATTGCGCGAAGATTGGCGCAACGTACAGGCCACGGCCGAAACCAAGCGCGCCTCGGGCGACCTCAAGGGTGCTGCGGCCGAGGTACAAGCCTTTCATGACAAATTGTGCGAAACGCGTGTGCTCGACCCGGCCTGCGGCACCGGCAACTTCCTTTACGTCTCGCTGGAATTGATCAAACGCCTCGAGGGCGAGGTTTTGGAAGCCCTGCTCGATCTCGGCGGGCAAGAGGCCTTGCGCGGTCTCGGCTCGCACAGCGTCGATCCGCATCAATTCCTCGGGCTCGAAATTAATCCACGCGCAGCGGCGATTGCCGAACTTGTACTGTGGATCGGTTATCTGCAATGGCACTTCCGCACCAAGGGTGCGCCGCCGGAAGAGCCGATCCTGCGCGCGTTCAAGAATATTCAGGTAAAGAATGCGGTGCTGACATGGGATGGTGAGCCGGCGCCGAAAATCGTCGACGGCAAGGAATTCTACCCGAACGCGCGGCGGCCGGAATGGCCCACGGCAGAATTCATCGTGGGTAATCCACCATTTATTGGCGCGAGCTTTTTGCGTGCACGCCTTGGCGATGCGTTTGCCGAGGCATTGTGGGCAACTCACACCCACATGAACGAGTCCGCCGATCTCGTCATGTACTGGTGGGATCGTGCGGCCGAATTATTGACGCGCAAGGGAACCGTGCTGCGCCGGTTTGGGCTCATCACAACCAATTCAATCTCACAGGTGTTTCAGCGCAGGGTCGTGGAACGACACCTCAAGGCGAAGAAGCCTATATCTTTGGTGATGGCAATTCCGGACCATCCATGGACGAAGGCGACAGAGGGTGCAGCTGCTGTGCGAATTGCAATGACGGTTGCAACGGCAGGCAATGTAGAAGGGGTGCTGCTCGAAGTTCTGAAAGAAACGGCCCTAAACACAGACGCACCGCAGATTGAATTCAAAGAAACGCTAGGATTGATCCATTCTGATCTAACAATCGGCGCGGACATCACTGCTGCAAAGGCACTCGAGGCGAATGAAGGTATCAGTTCACCTGGCGTGAAACTCCATGGGAGCGGATTCATTGTGACCCGACAAGAAGCAGAACATCTTGGTTTAGGGTCGCGGCAAGGCCTTGAGGCTTACATTAGAGAGTACCGAAATGGCCGTGATCTAACATCGCGACCACGCGGAGTCATGGTAATTGATTTATTCGGCCTTGATTTAGGCGAGGTACGCCACCGGTTTCCGGAGGTCTATCAACACCTCTCAACATCTGTAAAACCACATCGCGAAGAAGAAGCAGCTAGGTCTGGAAGCAAAGATTCTCTCGCCTATGCGAGAGATTGGTGGTTGTTCGGCAAGCCTCGTCAAGAAATTCGCCCGGCGCTGGCTGACCTTTCTCGATACATTGCTACCGTCGAGACTATGAAGCACAGAATTTTCCAATTTCTTGATGCATCAATACTCCCCGACAATATGCTCACTGCTATCGGAAGCGATGATGCCGTAGACCTCGGTATTCTGTCTTCTCGGATACACGTGGCCTGGACGCTTCGCGCAGGCGGATGGCTCGGAGTAGGCAATGACCCCCGCTATTCGAAATCCCGCTGTTTTGATCCCTTCCCTTTTCCTGACGCCAACAATATCCAGAAACAGACCATTCGCCTCATCGCCGAAGAACTTGACGTCCATCGCAAGCGAGTATTAGCCGATCATCCGCACCTAACGCTGACCGGCCTCTACAACGTACTAGAAATGTTACGCTCCGGAACCAAACCGGACGAACTCGACCAAGGCAATCGCGCGATCTTCGACGACGGCCTCGTACTGATCATGAAGGAACTGCACGACCGACTCGATGTCGCGGTGGCGGAGGCCTATGGCTGGCCCGCTGATCTTTCCGAAGACCAGATTCTGGCGCAACTCGTTGCGCTCAATCAGGCGCGATCCGAGGAGGAAAAGCGGGGGCTCGTCCGCTGGCTGCGGCCCGACTATCAGATTCCCCGCTTCAAAGGCGTCGACAAGCAGGCGGCCAAGGAGGAAGGCGCGCAGGTAGCGGCAGAACTCATCGCGGCTGTGGAGCAGAAGCCTTCGTTTCCATCAGGTGCAGTGGAGCAGACCGCCGCTGTATTCGCCGCGCTGGCCGCCGCAAGGAATCCGCTCGACGCGAAGGGCCTCGCAGCGCATTTCAAGCGAACCAAGACCACCGAGAAGAAAGTCAGCGAGGTGCTCGCCTCACTGGCCCGGCTAGGCTACGTGACGTCCGAAGACGGCCAGACCTTCGCGCTGCGTCGAGTGGCATAACCCTTGGTTCCGCACGGCTTTGCTGCTTGCTCATCTGTCTGCTATCGATACAACAGCAAGCTATGATGAGTTGCCTATGATTGATTTTGCCCTGGCGAACGCGCTCAGATTACAGGTCTTGGGTTTTGCTACCCTTCTCCTGCTCTCCTCCCCCGCGCTCGCCGCGGACGATCCGGCGGCGAAGGACGCCCCGATGGGGGCTGCGGTGACGGTGCTGAAGGCGTCGAAATTCTGCTTTCCCAATCTGGTCGAGGCGTTCGGCATTTTGATCCCCCGCGAGGAGACGATGGTGCGGCCGGAGCGGCCGGGCCTGAAGGTCTCCGATATCCTGGCCGATCCCGGCGAGACCGTCGCCGCCGGGCAAAATCTCGCCCGGCTTGCGCTGCCCGAAGGCGGCTCGATCCTGGTGTCCTCTCCGGTCCCGGGCACGATCCTGACGTCGACGGCCACGATCGGGGCTGTGGCCTCGCCGCGCGGCGAGGCGCTGTTTACGATCCTGGCGCGCAACGAATTCGATCTCGTCGGCATGGTGCCGACGCAGGACCTGCCGAAGCTGGCGGTGAACCAGACGGCGCGCATCAAGGTCGTCGGCGCCGGCGAGGTCGAGGGCAAGGTGCGCCGCGTCGCCTCCACCGTCGAGCCCAACAGCCAGCTCGGCCAGGTGTTCGTCGGCATCACCACCAACCGCAGGCTGCTGGTCAATTCAAGCGGCCGTGCCATCATCAAGACCGGCCAGAGCTGCGGCGTGTCGGTGCCGCTCACCGCCGTGCTCTATGGCTCCGTCGGCACCGTGGTACAGGTGGTGCGGCGGGCGCGGATCGAAACCAAGCGGGTGGAGGTCGGGCTGACCGACGGCGGCCAGATCGAAATCCGCGACGGGCTGACCGAGGGTGACATTGTCGTGGCGCGGGCCGGCGCGCTGTTGCGTGAGGGCGATCCGGTGCGGGCGATTACCGCCGAGGCCGCGGCGAAGTAGGGGCGGGATCCGGCCTGATCTACCTGTTGTCGTCCCTGCGAACGCAGGGACCCATAACCACCGGCTTTCGGGGTTATGCAAGGTATCTAGCTTGGGCGTATCAACTGAGAGGCCCCGGCGTATGGGTCCCTGCGTTCGCAGGGATGACGGTCTAGCGGATTTAAGCTCTTTAGCCGCCCGACTTGCCGTCCGCGTTGCCGTTGAAGCTGACGTCTTCCAGCAGCGAGGACGAGACCGAGGGCACCTGGGCGCCGTTGGAAGCGCGCGAGATCGCGACGCGGGTCTGGTTGAAGATCGCTTCCGCCGCCCGCGCCTGCTCGGGCCTGGGCGCGTTGATATGGGTGAGCAGTTCGGTGACCAGCACGGAATTTTCGCCGGCGGAATCATCGGCCACCGCGCCGGGTGAAGCCGAGGTCAGGATCAGCGCATTATCCGGCGTCGCGACCGGCGCGAGACCATGCGAGAAGGCGCGGAAACGCCGCTCATAGGGGTTGCGGCGCGAGGCGTCGAGCACCACGAGCTTGGCGCAGGCGCCGAAATCCTTCACCGCATCGAGCACGGCCTCGACGCTGACGCCCTCGCGGCGGACATCGGCTTCCTTCCAGATCGCCGCATCGACCGGGATCATGTAGCTCTCGCGGCCAACCTGGATGCCATAGCCGCCAAAGAACAGCATCACCACGGAATCGGAGCGAACCTTCGACTTCAGGCGGGCGATGGCCCGGGTCATGTCGTCGTGGCTGGCGTCTTCGATGACGTCGACGTCGAAGCCCTCATGGCGCAGCGCCGCGGTCAACGCGCGGGCGTCATTCACCGGCTGGGTCAGGGGCGCGTTGGCGTCGGGATAATGGCCATTGCCGATCACGAGCGCGATCCGGGACGGCCGCACCACAGCGTTGCCCGCCTGCTCGCTTGCCGACTTGGCGGAATCCAGCGAGTGCCTGTTCAGCGCCGCATGGGCGCCGATCGCCAGCGATACCGTACCGGCCAACGCCGCCGCAACCGCGAGCGAACGTCGGGAAATGCGGAGTCCGGAGAACGGGCCAAACACATTCATCACAGGTCTCATCACTATCCATCGCGCAGTCTTGGCGCGCAGCCTCGGCGCGCAGTCTTTGTCGCGCCAGCCAGCCGTTGGGTTTATCGGGATTGGCCGCCGTTTGCCGCTCAATTATGATCAATTTGCGGCGCTGCAACAAACAAACCATTAACCTGCCCGGTTACCTCCCGGCAACCTTATTTGTCCGTTAATAGTGCCATTCTGTGCTGCGCATCACACAACGGGTTTTCCCCCGGCCGCGCCGTGTTATCCGTCATTTCCTTGAAATTGTTGCATCTTTCGTGCGATTGCTGCTGGCGTTTGCAAGTCTGGGGAGGACCCGCGCGAATGGCCGATTTTCGCGCGGGCCAAAAAGCGCGCGGGTGAAGCCTGCGCGGGAAGACATTCGATGGCGTTTCATGACATGGCTGGTGCGGCCTGCCGCGCGCTGACGGCCCGAAAGGACGGCCCGTCGCTCTACGATGTCTGCGATCCGCTGCTACTCAATGGCGCGGCTGCCAATGTCCGCGGCGACCAGCATCTTGCAAAATTCTACCGGACCGCGCTCGCCAACCCGGCGTTGCGACCGCTGCTGCGCCGCACCGGCCTCGTCGAACTCAACGACGCCTCAAAGCTCGGCGCGCTGCGCGAAGCCCTGACCCGGGCGCGCGACGACGAGACGCCCGACTGGGCCGCGATTGGGCAACCGGTCGCCCACCTGCTCGATACGGTGCAATTGCAGCACCCCCGCCCCAAACCGTCCGCCGCGCCCGAGGCGGCCGCGCCGAAGCTCGCCGACATCGAGCGGGCGATCCGCGCCTGCGGCGCGCATCTCTTGCGCTCGTACCGCAACAACGGCTTCATCCCGGCCTACGCCGCCTTCAACCTGATCGGCGACCCCGACATGCGCGGGCGCGAATTCCTGATGGCGCTGACCGGGCTCGACGCGCGCGGCTACAAGAATTCGACGCTGCTGTTCAACCTGGCGCGCATCTTCATCGCGCGATCGCCGGCCCGCGAGCTGATCAACCCGCCCTGGAAAGGCATCGCCGAGCCGATGTGGCAGCCGATGCAGATCCGTCATCGCTCCGCCTATTACGATGCGTTCTATATCGAGGCGCTGCTCGGCTTCATCGAGAGCGGACTGGCCTCGGCGGAAGAAACCGTTGCGGCCAGGCGCGCGATATCCGCGATGGCCGGTTTTTGCCTCGGAGCAAGCCGCGAACAGGTCCGCGGCGTCGATGGCAATCCGTTCGACGTGGTTACGGCGATTGCGCCTCACCCGCATCCGCGCTTTTCGCGCTTCTTCGCCGGGATCAAGGAGAAGCTCGGCTTCGGCCTCTACGTGCCGGACTGCGACACCACGGCCTGCGCGTTCTCCGCCGCGACGCAGGCCGGCGCGGACGACAAAATCCTCGATCAGCCGCTGCCGGATTTCTACCGCGGATATCAGGTCAAGGCCGGCGCCAACGCGCCCAAGGTCACGGTGCCGATCAACGATCATATCGACTATGACGGCGGCATCGTCACCTGGATCGACAACATCCACGGCGATCGCCCCTACGGCAACGATCTCGATCCGACGCTCAACCTCGACGTGCTGGAGGTGAGCTTCCGCAATCTTATTCGCTGGAAGATCCTGGAGACGCCGGAGCGCCTCGAGCTGTTGCGCGGCATCGTCAAGTTCCAGAGGAATCTCGCGGCCAACGGCGCCTTCGCCAATCCGCGTTCGCACATCTATTATCTGCCGGAACTTTATTGCGCCTATTTCGGCCGCTGCTACGCCGCCTTCATAGCGCTCCCGCCGGAGGCGCGGGCTGCGATCGACCCCGACGGCGCGTTCGAATTGATTCGCGAGCGGGTGCTGGCCTATGTGCGGGATGACCTGATTACCCACGAGATGAATCCGTTCGACGCGGCGCTGGCGCTGATCGCGCTCGCCCATCTCGGCGCGGAGGTGTCGACCTTTGCCGCACCGCTCGATTGCATCGTGCGCCATCTCGGCGAAGGCGGCCGCCACGGACCGTTCAAGGCCTATGAGTGGAACAAGATGAAGACCCCGACCCGTATCCTGGTCGGCGGTCCGGAAGCGACCTCGGCCTTTGTGCTGATGGGCCTGTCGTTGGCGCGCGCGGCGCTGACGCGGGTGCAAGGTTGATGCAAAGGTTGATGCAAAGGTTGCGCAAGGCTGGCACGAGGCGGATGAAGCGGAACCGGCAGCGCCAAATGCACTGGCGCTCCGGCCAAATCCGCATCACAATCCACGCTTATTGTGGTTTTCCATTTTGAACGGGCCTTTCCGCATGCGCCTGAAACTGCTGCTCGCCACGATTGCGCTGTTGCTGCCGATTGCGGCGCAGGCCGCCGACATCACCGGCACGGCGAAGGTTCGCGACGGTGATACGGTCCTGATCGGAACCAGCCGGATTCGTCTTGGCGCCATCGACGCGCCTTCGGTCGATCAGCTCTGTCTCAACAGCAAGGGCGAGCGCTGGACCTGCGGGGCCGCGGCGCGCGACGAACTCATCAAGCATACCGATGGCAAGACCTGGACCTGTCATCCCGGCACGGCCGCGGACCGCCGCGGAAGAATTGTCGCGCGATGCGAAGTCGACGGCGAGGACATCCAGAAGTGGATGGTGCGAAGCGGATGGGCGCTGTCCTATATGCGCTTCAGCCACGACTATGACGAGGACGAGAAGGCCGCGCGCGATGCCAAGGCCGGCATGTGGCAGGGTGCGTTCATCGCGCCCTGGGATTGGCGGGTCCGCAACAAGAAGACCACGATTCTAGGAGCCACCAAGCCGCCGGAGAGCGCGCATGCGATCCTTTTGGCCTCGGCGTCCGGACCGGTCGCGCCGTCACCGGAATGCACCATCAAGGGCAACGTCAATCGCGCCGGCGAGTGCATCTACCACCAGCCGACCAGCCGCTGGTATGCCCGGATCGAGATGAAGATCAGCAAGGGCACACGCTGGTTCTGCTCGGTCGAAGAGGCCGAAGCCGCGGGCTGCCGCGAGACCCGGCGATAAGACGCGACCTCATCCTTCGAGACGCGCTCCATGCGGAGCGCTCCTCAGGATGAGGTTTTCAGACCCTCATGGTGAGGAGCGCGGCGACGCAGCGCGTCTCGAACCATGAGGCCCCCGAACGGATGTGTAACCGTGAGGCGCCTTGGCTGACCGTCAAATGTTTATGCTCTTCCCGTCCCACCACCCGCATGGGCGGCTGGAGCAGTTTCTGCTCGCCGCGCTCGCGGTTGTCATGGCCTATACTGCGCTCGCCTATCAGGTGCTGCCCGCGGTCTGGAGCCATCACGAGCATCAACGCGGCCTGAAGGATTTGCCGATGGTGACGCGCACCGCGCAAGGCATTCCCGGCGATCCCATCAATGTCGGCCTGATCGGCGACAAGCTCGACGTGCTCTGCGCCATGCAGGCGGCGGGCTGGTATCCGGCCGATCCCGTGACGGCGCGCACCGCCGTCGAAATCGCCGGCAGCGTGCTGCTCGACCGTCCCTATCGCCGCGCGCCGATCAGTCCGCTGTTCTATCTCGACCGGCCTGAGGATCTCGCCTTCGAGAAGCCGGACGGCCAAAGCGCCGATCGCCGCCATCATGTGCGGTTCTGGCAGGTGCTGGATAAAGGCCAGGAGAATCGTCCGGTCTGGCTCGGCGATGCCACCTTCGATCGCGGCGTCGGCGTCAGCCATTATACCGGCGCCATCACCCACCACATCTCCGCCGATATCGACGCCGAGCGGAGCCTGCTTGCCTCGGACCTCGAGGCCGCCCAGGTCGTCGACGCCAAATATCAGGTAACCGGCATCGGCGTGACGCTGGCGGGGCGAAACGGCGGCGGCGATTCCTATTTCACCGATGGCGAGGTGTGGATCCTGCGGCTGGTCGTGGCGTGCCAAAAGCGGACAGCGCCGGCCGATGTCATCCCGAGTCCGATGGCGACCGAGATCAAGGACCAGATCTGGCACGCGATCGCCGATGCACTGCCGCAGCAAGTCAAGCAATAGCGGGATTCTCGGCCCCGCATGACAGCCTCACCCGAATATTATCCCATCTCTGCTTGAATTTCCGACCATTCCCCTGCATCCCTTTCCTGCGGAAACTCGAAGAGGAATCACAAAAATGGCCGTTCGCGCGGGCCGGGAATTCCTGGCGATCCCCGGACCCACCACCATGCCCGACGAGGTGCTGCGGGCGATGCACCGTCCGGCGATGGATATCTATTCCGAGGAAATGGTGCAGCTCTCCGACGGGCTGTTGCGCGACCTCTCGCGGCTGTTTGCCACCAAGGGCAAATCCTACATCTATATTGCCAACGGCCATGGCGCGTGGGAGGCCGTGCTCAGCAACGTGCTATCGCGCGGCGACAAGGTGCTGGTGCTGGAAAGCGGCCGGTTTGCGGTTGGCTGGGGCAATGCGGCCGCCGCGATGGGCGCCGATGTCGAAGTGCTCCAGGGCGACTGGCGCCGCGCCGTTCGTCCGGCCGATGTCGAGGCGCGCCTGCGTCAGGACAAGGATCACAAGATCAAGGCGATCCTCGTGGTCCAGGTTGATACCGCCTCGGGCGTGTTCAACGACATCGAAGCGATCGGCAAGGCGATCAAGGCATCCGGCCATCCCGCGCTGTATCTGGTCGACACGGTGGCTTCGCTCGGCTGCATGCCATTCGAGATGGACGCCTGGGGCATCGATGTCGCGATGTCCGGTTCGCAGAAGGGCCTGATGACGCCGCCGGGCCTGAGCTTCTGCGCCGTCAATGACCGCGCCCGCGACGTGCACAAGAAGGCGAACCTGCGAACGCCCTATTGGGACTGGACCGAGCGCGAGGGCGCCGAGCACTACCGCAAATATGGCGGCACCGCGCCGATCCATCTGTTGTTCGCGCTCCGTCAGGCCATCGACATGATCGACGAGGAAGGCCTTGAAAACGTCTTCCTGCGCCATCGACTGCTGGCTGAAGCGGTGCGGTGCGCGGTGTCGATCTGGGCCGAAGGGCAGGTACTCTCCTTCAACATCGCCGAGGCCAGCGAACGGGCCAACACCGTGACGACGGTGCTGATGGCCGACAGCCACGACCCGGCCGCGCTTCAGCGCTACTGCAAGGAGAAATGCGGCGTGGTGCTCGGCGTTGGGATCGGTGATTTGACCGGTCAGGCGTTCCGGATCGCCCATATGGGTCACGTCAACGCGCCGATGATGCTGGGTACGCTTGGCGTCATCGAGGTCGCGCTTCAGGCGCTCGGCATTCCCCACGGCAAAGGCGGCGTCGAGGCCGCGATTGGCTACCTCGGCGACAACGTTCCGGCCTGACGCTCTAAACCCGGTTCGCCCAAATCCGGACACCGGGAGGCTTTCCGGCCGCCCCGCATTCGTGCTTATATTGATCTGGCGATAAATAAGCGCGACTTCCGTCACCACGGGTCTGTCCTGTCACCATCAGGTTTCCGCCTGACGCGTCGATCCGGTCGCGGCGGAATACGCGAAAAAACGGCAGGGAGCGGTTAATTGGCGTCGGTTGAATTGCGCGACCTCACCAAGCGATTTGGACCCGTGACGGTCGTTGATAAGGTGTCCCTGCGTATCGACCACGGGCAGCTGGTCTGCCTTCTCGGCCCCTCCGGCTGCGGCAAGACGACGACGCTGCGGCTGATCGCGGGCTTCCTCGAGCCGACATCGGGCGAAATCCATGTCGGCGAGCGCCTGGTATCATCGGCGGCGCGCACCCTGCCGCCAGAACAGCGCAAGATGTCGATGATCTTCCAGAGCTACGCGCTGTGGCCGCACATGACGGTCGCCGAAAACATCACCTATGGACTCAAGCTGCGGAAACTCGATCGCGACACCATCGCCAAAAAACTCAAGGCGATCCTTCAGACCACCAAGCTTGAAGTCCTGGCGGAGCGCTATCCCGGCGAATTGTCGGGCGGCCAGCAGCAGCGCGTCGCGCTGGCACGCGCGCTGGTGGTCGAGCCCGAAACGCTGCTGCTCGACGAGCCGCTCTCCAACCTCGACGCCAATCTGCGCGAAGAGATGCGCTTCGAAATTCGAAGGCTGCATGACGAGTATCGTTATACGACCGTTTACGTCACCCACGATCAATCGGAAGCGATGACCACCGCCGACCTGATCGCCGTCATGAACGGCGGCAAAATCGACCAGCTCGGTACGCCGGAAGACATCTACGACCGGCCGCTGTCGGAATTCGTGGCGCGCTTCATCGGCTCCAGCAACGTGATCAAAGGTGTCGCCCGCGACGAGAACCATATTTCATTTTGCGGCGCGACCTTGCGCGTGGTCGGCGCGAAGCTCACAGCCAATCAGGACGGAGCGGTCGCGATCCGCCAGCATGACATCCAGCTTTCGACCAGCGCGCCGGCCACAGCCGACAACACCGTCAAGGCCACGGTGACGCGGCAGGTGTTTCTCGGCGCCAACCGCGACTATGTGCTTGAGACCGCCGACGGCACCAGCTTGCGCGCCGTCACCTCGCCGCAAATCGCGATTCCCGCCGGCACGGAAGTGTGGCTGACGCTGCCGCCCGAGCGCTGTCGCGCGCTCAGCCGATAGAAGGGGCGCGATGACGCGGCAAACATTATCCAGGCGCAGGCTCATCAAAGGATCGGCCGCGCTGGGGCTTGCGGTTTTCGCCGCCCCTCTCAAGGCTACTAGCCCTGAGCCGGTCGCGATCACGCCGCAACTGATCGAGGCAGCCAAGCGCGAAGGCAAGGTCGTGCTCTATTCCGCGATGGATTTGCCGGTCGGCGAAAAACTCGGCAGCGCCTTCCAGGCACAATATCCCGACATCGAGGTGCAGATCGAACGCTCCGGCTCGGAGCGGCTGTTTCAGCGGATCGCGCAGGAGTTTTCTTCTGACATCCACGCCGCCGACGTCATCACGACGGCGGATGCGTCCCATGTGATTTCGTGGAAACGAAACGGCTGGCTGGCGCCCTTCGTCCCCGAGGACGTCGCGAAATATTTTCCGGAGCAATATCGCGACGCCGATGGAATATCAGCGACATCGCGCGTCTGGCTGTCGTCGATTGCCTACAACACCAATCTTGTCAAAGCCTCTGACGCGCCGGCGAGCTTCAAAGACCTGCTTGATGTCAGATGGGCGGGCAAGATGGTCAAGGGACACCCCGCCTATAGCGGCACCATCATGACCTCGACATTCGAGGTGGTTCGCGAGCTCGGCTGGGACTATCTGGAGAAGTTGTCGAAACAGCGCGTGATGCAGGTTCAGTCCTCGACCGACCCGCCAAAGAAGCTTTCACTCGGCGAACGCGCGATCATGGCCGACGGCAATGAATATAACGTCGTGCTGTTGAAGGAGGCCGGCCAGCCGGTCGAGCCGATTTATCCCATGGAGGGCACGCCGACCATTTCGGGCCCCACCGCCATCTTTGCGAGCGCGCCACATCCGAATGCCGCGCGGCTGTTTCAATGCTGGCTGCATACACGCGAGACCCAGCAATTCTTCACCGACTTCACCGCGCAATATTCGGCGCACCCGCAGGTGACGCCGAAGCCCGGCCGCCGCAAGATTTCCGACATCAAGCTGATGAAGGAAGACCCGGCCGCGGTCGAGAAGATGACGGACGAAATCAAGACGCGCTATGCGCGGCTGTTCAGTGTTTAGAGTGGAGAGCGGCTTCTGTTCTTACCTCGCCCCGCCTGCGGGGAGAGGTCGAAGCCGAAGGCTTCGGGTGAGGGGGATGTCCCATTGGCTCCGTGCTTGTGGCGAGTCCCCCTCACCCCAACCCTCTCCCCGCAAGCGGGGAGAGGGAGTAGAGAGCGCGGTTGTTCAGGGTGTAACTATCCCCTCATGGTGAGGAGGCGCATACGCGCCGTCTCGAACCATGAGGCCATCATGTGCGGCCATCCTTCGAGACGCGGCTTCGCCGCTCCTCAGGATGAGGAAGACTAGAGTGACGGACAACATGACCATCGCCGGCAATATCGACACCCCCAAAGCCAGGATCGACTGGACCAAACCGGTGCTGTGGCTGTTTGCAGCCGTTATGATCGTATTGATCGTGCTGCCGATGTCGTGGCTTGCCATCTACAGCGTCACCGACAAGGCCAATCACCTGACGCTGCAAAATTTCGTCACGCTGTTCACCGATCCCGATTTTCTTGATCCGCTGCTGACGACCGCCATCATTGCGACGAGCTCGGCCATCATCTGCTGTCTCGTCGCCGCCCCAATGGGATGGCTGGTGTCGCGTACCGATATGCCGGGCCGGCAAACCATCCGCGCGCTGGTCACGGCGTCCTTCGTGACGCCACCGTTCCTCGGCGCCATCGCCTGGGAATTGCTGGCCGCGCCCAACAGCGGACTGCTCAATCAGCTTTTTCGCTTCCTCACCGGCGCGGAATCCGACGAGCACCTGTTCGACATCTATTCGCTGCCCGGCATTATCTTTGTCATCTCCTGCTACACATTTCCCTTCGTGTTCGTGCTGGTTGCGAACGCGCTCGACAACATGCCCGGCGAGCTCGAGGACGCTTCCGCCATTCTCGGGGGTAAGGCCTGGACCACCGCGCGGCGCATCACGATTCCGCTCGCGCTGCCCGCTCTTGTCGCCGGCGCATTGATCGCGTTCCTGCAAGCCATGACGCTGTTCGGCTCGCCCGCGATCCTGGCGCTGCCGGCGGGCTTCCATGTCATGACGACCAAAATCTGGAGCCTGTTCCAGTACCCGCCCAAGCTCGAACTCGCCGCGGCCGCAGCGATACCGCTTTTGATCCTGACCATTCTATTGTTGCAGGGGCAGAAATTCCTGCTGGGACGCCGCGGCTTTTCGGTGCTGGGCGGCAAATATGGCGCGCCGCGCCGGGTCGAAATGAAGAAGTGGCGTTGGGCCGCACTCGCCTTCTGCCTTCTGGTGCTGCTCAATCCGGTGTTCCTGCCGTATTTCGCGCTGTTCAATGCCGCGTTCTCGCCGAACGCGACGACGCTGGTGACGCCGTCGACCCTCACGCTGCACAACATCGTGTTCGTGTTTACGGAGCTTTCCTCGACCCAGCTGGCGTTGAAAAATACCGTGATCCTCGGCACGGCGACCGCCACGCTCGGCACTTTGCTGGCGCTGGTGATCGCCTATGTCACGACCCGCAAAGTGATCGCGGGCCACCGCATCCTCGGTTTTCTCGCCACCGCCCCGGTCGCGGTTCCCGGCATCGTGCTCGGCGTCGGCCTGTTCCTGAGCTACACGCGCCCGCCCTTCGTGCTCTACGGCACGCTGTGGATTCTCCTGATCGCGTTTTTGACCATCAACCTGCCGTCCGCCTACCAGCAATTGCAGGCAGCATTCGCCACCGTCCATCCCGAGTTGGAGGAAGCAAGCCGCATTCTCGGCGCGACGCGGCTGCAAGCGCTGCGCCAGATCACCGCGCCACTGTTGCGCACCGGCGTCATCGCCACCTGGTGCTTCATCTTCATCGGCGTGATGCGCGAATTGTCCGCGGCGATCGTTTTGTTTACCTCGCAAACCAAAGTGATCAGCGTCCTGATCTACGATCTCAATGAAAGCGGCGATCTCGCCGCGATTTCCGTGCTCGGCATCGCGATGCTTCTGATCACCTTCGCAGTCGTGCTCGGCGTCAACCGGATTCCGATGTTCGGGAGCAATGCCAGCGCGAAGCTGCGGAATTAGCGGGCTCCACAAACCGTCATTGCGAGCGTCAGCGAAGCAATCCAGTCGATCGGCAGCAAGATTCTGGATTGCTTCGTCGCTTGCGCTCCTCGCAATGACGGAAAGAGCCGCTACCGCTCGACCTCCTCCAACCGATACACCTCGACCTGCGCCTTGAGCTGATCGAGGGACGCGGCGGGCGCCGATGCATCGACGCGATAGTGCCCCCGCGCAAGCCAATCGAGAACCTTCAGGTCGATCGCGGGCGAGTGGTGGATCACGTCCGAGTAGTTGTTCAAATCGTGAGTGACCTCGCTCACACGGCGAAAATCGAACAGCCGGACGTTCGGAAACTCCATCAGCCGCCGGCAGAAATACGCCGAAAATGCAAAGACGCTTTGCAAGGTTTCGGGCGAGGTCTCGCGCAAGGCCACCCATTG
This sequence comes from uncultured Alphaproteobacteria bacterium, assembly GCA_963748805.1. Lineage (GTDB taxonomy): Bacteria > Pseudomonadota > Alphaproteobacteria > Rhizobiales > Xanthobacteraceae > Bradyrhizobium. Next base: position 32,994 of record CAVVLH010000110.1, read on the forward strand.
CAGGATGGAATAAGGCGGCCAATAGATATCGAAGGCGACATCGGGGTTGGCACGGATGAGATCAATGGCGTCGCGCTCAGACACGCGGACTTTCATGTCGTAGTCGGTATCGTCCAGCAAATAGCGGCTGCGAACCGGATCGGTGATATACTTGAAGGCGGCGATCGCCCGTTTGGCGTTGTAGATCGAACCGGCGTCGTCGCTCGCCTGCAACGCGTTGATGTCGTCGACGTTGGAAAGCGGAAACTTGAACAGCGCTTCATTCGTCAGCGGAGAAAGCAGCCGCTCCAACCGCGGGATCGATCGCACCGCAATCCACAGCGCCTCCCGCGCGATGGCGCCGCTGAGGAGATAGGAGGCGATGCCCTTCACATTCCCCCGGTAGAGATCGGCTGGGAGATGCGCATCCGCGTCGATCTCGGGCGTATCGTGAAAGATCCAGTCGTCGACCTCCCAGATTACCCACTTCGGCTTCCGCGCCATCGCAGCCGCCAGCACGAACGCCTGTTCGCGGGAGCTTGAACCGCTCATCGCGAGCTTGAGCGATTTCACGCCGAGGATTTTATCGATGTCGCTCTGACGAAAATGGATCGCGAGCGAGGTTCCCATGAAAACCGTGTCAAACGCCTGGCTCCTGATCAGCCCGGCGTTCTGGAGCCGGCTGTCCGGCGAATACACCGCCGGAAACAGACGTGCGGGGCGGAAGATCTGCAAGGGGTCGACGGCAAAATTAAGCGCCGCCGCCGCCAGCATGACGAGCAGGCTCGCGGCGAAAAAGCGCAGCAGGTCTTTGATCGGGTTAGCCATCAGAACCGGAAATAGATGAATTCGCTGTGTTGCTGGATCCCGAGAATGCCAAAGGCAAACGCCGCCGCGCCGCCATAGACCAGCCATGGCCGCACCCGCCACGCGCTCAAATCTTGACCCACCGACCTGGCGGTGTGGTCGTAACCCACGATCGCCTGCGTATTCGGCGCGAACCAGGCGATCCCGGCGTAGACCGCGATCATCAGGCTTTGGGTCATCTCGGCAGGACCGAACACGATCCGGCCGGGATCGGCCATCCTGGACAGCACCGAAAGCGCTGAGGCGAGACTATCGGCGCGGAAGAAAACCCAGGCGACGACGACCTCCAGGAATGTCAGGAGAAACGCGACCACACCGGCAGCGCGCGCCAAACGCTCCGGGATCGGCGGGCCATAATTGATCCAGGCGTGATTGATGCAAAGGTAAAGCCCGTGCAATGCGCCCCAGACAACGAACGTCCAGGCCGCACCGTGCCAGAGGCCGCCGAGCAGCATCGTGATCATAAGGTTCGCATAGCGCAGCAGCGAGCCATGCCGGTTGCCTCCGAGCGGGATGTAAAGATAGTCGCGCAGGAACTGCGACAAGGTCATGTGCCAGCGGCGCCAGAAATCGATGATGCTGGTCGCCTTGTACGGCGAATTGAAATTCAGCGGCAGGAATATGCCGAACATCAGCGAGATTCCGATCGCCATATCGGAATAGCCGGAGAAATCGAAGTAAAGCTGAAAGGTATAGGCGAGCGCGCCGATCCAGGCCTGATCGAACGACGGCGAGGCCTGATTGAAAGCGAGCGCGACCAGCGGCTGGATGCCGTCGGCAAAAACAGTTTTCTTGGATAGGCCGATCCCGAAAATAATCAACCCATACAGAATCAGACGCGGATTCGGCCGCTTCGCCTCGTGGGATTCAAACTGCGGGATCATGTCGCTGTGGTGCAGGATGGGACCCGCGATCAAATGCGGAAAGTAAGTCACGAACAGCGCGTAGTGCGGCAGCGCATAGTGCGCGACCTTGCCGCGGTAGGCATCGACCAGGAACGCAATCTGCGTGAAAGTGTAGAACGAGATGCCGACCGGGAGCAGGATGTTCACCGTGACCGACGTCGAGAACACCGCGTTGAGATTGGCGACGAAAAATCCTGCATATTTGAAGATGCCGAGCGTGAGCAGGTCGACGGCCACGCCCATCGTCAGCACGGCAAGGCGTGGGCGTTCTCGCAAATGGCATGAGATCAGCCACCAGCCGACGAGATAATTGAACGCGATGGACGCCAGCAGCAACGCCACGAACGGCCAGTTGCTGAACGAATAGAAAGCGAGCGAGGCCAGTGCGAGCCATATCACCGGCGCCTGTGGCCCGAGGCGATTGGCCGCGAAATAGCCAAACAGCACGACCGGCAGAAAGACGAAAATGCAGGAGTAGGAGTTGAAAAGCATCGGTTTCCTTAAGGGAAAGCCGAGCCTAACCATACTCGCTTGCGGTCAACAAGGTTGCTCTGGCGGTAACGTCTTAACTCTGGCAATCCGTTGGCGGCGACCCGATATGATCCCTGCCCCGCGCCGCTTGTAAGGTGAAAAAGACGATGGACCAAAAGAGCCCCCTGACGCCCCCGGTCGCGCCGCGCCGCCCGCATACGTTCACCACCCACGGCATCACGGTCGTCGACGATTATGCGTGGCTGAAGGACGAAAACTGGCAGGACGTGCTGCGCGATCCGTCGATCCTGAATGCGGATATCCGTCAATATCTGGAAGCCGAGAACACCTACACCGAAAGCCTGCTCGGCCACACCGCGCCGTTGCAGAAGCGGCTGGTCAAGGAAATGCGCGGGCGCATCAAGGAAGACGATTCCAGCGTCCCCTCGCCAGACGGCGCTTACGCCTACCTGCGCAAGTTCCGGGAAGGCGGTCAACACGAGATATTCGGACGCACCCTGCGCGACGGCGGCGAGGCCGAGATCATTCTCGACGGCGACGAACTTGCAGCATCTCACGAATATTTCAAGTTCGGCGGCGCCCGGCATTCGCCCGATCACCGGCTTGAAGCCTGGAGCGCGGACACCAAGGGTTCCGAATATTTCTCGATCCGGGTTCGCGACTGGGCGACCAGGAAAGACTTCGACGACATCGTCGAGGAGACCGACGGCGGGGTGGTCTGGAACGCCGATTCGAGCGCGTTTTTCTATGTGAAGCTCGACGACAACCACCGGCCGATGCAGGTCTGGCGCCATCGGTTGGGAACGAAACAGGCCGACGATCTGCTGGTCTTTGAAGAAAAGGATTCCGGCTGGTTCACCCACATCCATGAAAGCGCCAGCGGCCGCTATTGCGTGATCGCCGGCGGCGACCACGAAACATCCGAACAGCGCCTGATCGATCTTGCCGACCCGAAGGCAACGCCGCGGCTGGTGGCCGCGCGTGAGGAAGGCGTGCAATATTCGGTCAACGATCGCGGCGATCGGCTTTTCATTCTTACCAATGCCGACGGCGCCATCGATTTCAAGATCGTAACCGCGCCCTTGAATGCGCCGGAACGGGCGAACTGGCGTGACCTGATTCCCTATCGCGAAGGCATCTACGTGCTCGATGTTGAACTGTTCTCCGGCCATATGGTGCGACTGGAGCGCGCCAATGCGCTGCCGGCCATCGTCATCCGCGATCTCGAAAGCGGCGAGGAGCATGCGATTGCCTTCGACGAAGCCGCTTACTCGCTCGACACCATGGGCTCCTACGAGTTCGAGACGACGAACCTGCGTTTCTCCTATTCGTCGATGACGACACCGAACGAGGTCTACGACTACGACATGGCGAGGCGAACGCGTGTCTTGCGCAAGCGCCAGGAGATTCCCTCCGGCCACAACCCCGCCGATTACGTCACGACCCGCATCATGGCCAAATCGTACGATGGCGCCGAGGTGCCGGTTTCGATCCTGCATCGCCGTGATCTTGCGCGTGACGGCAACGCGCCGCTGTTGCTCTATGGTTACGGCTCCTACGGCATGGCGATGCCGGCCTCGTTTTCCGCTAACCGCCTGTCGCTGGTCGACCGCGGCTTTGTCTACGCCATCGCCCATATCCGGGGCGGCGCCGACAAGGGCTGGGGCTGGTATCTCGACGGCAAGCGCGCCAAGAAGACCAACAGCTTCGACGACTTTGCCGCCAGCGCCCGCGCACTGATCGCTGAAAAATATACCGGCTTAAAGCGCATCGTCGGCCATGGCGGCAGCGCCGGCGGCATGCTGATGGGCGCGGTCGCCAACCGCTCCGGTGAACTGTTCGCAGGCATCGTCGCCGAGGTACCTTTTGTCGACGTCCTCAACACCATGCTCGACGACACCCTGCCGCTGACGCCGCCGGAATGGCCGGAATGGGGCAACCCGATCGAGAGCGAGACCGATTTCAAGACGATCCTGTCCTATTCGCCTTACGACAACGTCGCGGCAAAGGACTATCCGGCGATCCTGGCGATGGGCGGCCTCACCGACCCGCGCGTCACCTATTGGGAGCCGGCGAAATGGATCGCGCGGCTGCGCGCGACCATGCGAGGGGGCGGTCCGGTGCTGTTGCGCACCAACATGGGCGCCGGTCATGGCGGCGCGTCCGGCCGCTTCAACCGGCTCGACGAAGTCGCGATTGCCTATGCGTTTGCGCTGTGGGCGGTGGGACTGGCTGATAAAAGCGAGGTGTGAGTGCTTCCGCGCTCCGGGTTATTTCGTCGTCCTCGCCAACGGGTCGCGCGAATGCGCGCCCGATGACAGGCTCAGGCGGGGACCCATAACCACCCATTTAAGCAGTTGATCAAGATCGCAGCCCCAGCATCGTTCAAAACGATGGGCCTGTGGTTATGGGGCGCGGATCGCGCTTGCTTTTCCGGGACGACGCAGAATTGGTGCTGGCGTTTACCGCCCTTTTTCTTTTCGCCATGCCGCGAAATCGACCGAGGTCTGTTCGTCGGTCGCCGGATAAAGCCCCAGGATCGATTTTCCGTTGCGAACCTGTTCGCTGACGAAATCCTCGAACGCCGTCATCTCGACCGCCTCATTGGCGATTTCGTCGGCCAAATGGGCGGGGATCACGATCACCCCGTCGCTGTCGCCGAGAATGACGTCGCCGGGAAACACCGGCGCATCACCGCAACCGATCGGCACGTTGATTTCGATCGCCTGATGCAGTGTCAGGTTGGTCGGCGCGCTCGGGCGGTGATGATAGGCCGGAAAACCGAGGCTGGCGATTTCCGCGGAATCGCGAAAGCCGCCGTCGGTGACGACGCCGGCGACACCACGTTTCATCAACCGCGTGACCAGAATGGCACCGGCCGACGCCGCACGCGCATCCTTGCGGCTATCCATCACCAGCACAGAACCGGGCGGGCAGTCCTCGACCGCCTTGCGCTGTGGATGGGCGCGATCGCGAAACACCTCGATCTTGTTGAGGTCCTCGCGCGCCGGCATGTAGCGCAAGGTAAAGGCCTCGCCGACCAATACCGGCTGATCCGCGCTCAAGGGATGCACATCCTGGATCATCTGGACGCGAAAGCCGCGCTTGAACAAAGCGGTGGCGACCGTCGCGGTCGAGACGGTCTTGAGCTTGTTGCGCGTGGCGTCGGAAAGTTTTGACATGACGGCACCTTAAAAAATCGACGGCTCGCCGACCGGCTTGCCAAACGTGGTTTCAAGAAAGTCGAAATCGCAGCCTTCATTGGCCTGCTTGATGTGCCTGGTGAACATCCAGCCATAGCCGCGTTCGAACCGCGTCTCCGGCTGCTTCCACGCCGCACGGCGCTTGCTCAACTCGGCCTCGGATACATCGAGGTTGATGGTGCGCGCGGCGACATCGAGCGTGATCTTGTCGCCGTTTTTCACCAGCGCGAGCGGACCGCCGATATAGGATTCCGGCGAAACGTGCAGGATGCAGGCGCCATAGCTGGTGCCGCTCATGCGCGCATCCGACAGCCGCACCATGTCGCGCACGCCCTGCTTCACGAGCTTGGTCGGAATCGGCAGCATGCCCCATTCCGGCATGCCTGGACCGCCTTGCGGGCCGGCATTGCGCAGGATCAGGACGTGATCGGCGGTCACATCGAGATCGGGATCGTCGATCGCCTTCTTCATCGAGGGATAGTCGTCGAACACCAGCGCCGTGCCGGTATGCTTTAGGAAACGCGGCTCGCAGGCGGAAGGTTTGATCACGCAACCGTCCGGCGCGAGGTTTCCCTTGAGCACGGCGAGCGCGCCTTCCGCATAGATCGGGTTTTCGACCGTGCGGATGACGTCGTCGTTGTAGACTTCGGCACGCGCAATATTCTCGCCCAGCGTCTGGCCCGTCACCGTCAAAACATCGAGATGCAGATGCGGCTTGATCCGGCTCATCAGGCCGGGCAATCCGCCGGCGTAGTAGAAATCCTCCATCAGATATTTGTCGCCGGAGGGCCGCACGTTGGCGATCACCGGCACCTTGCGGCTCGCCTTCTCGAAATCGTCGAGCCCGATGTCCTGGCCGGCGCGGCGCGCCTGCGCGATCAAATGAATGATCGCATTGGTGGAACAGCCCATCGCCATCGCCACCGTGATCGCGTTTTCGAACGCCTTGCGCGTCTGGATCTTCTTCGGTGTCAGGTCTTCCCAGACCATCTCGACGATGCGCCGTCCGCATTCCGACGCCATGCGGATGTGGCCGGCGTCAGCGGCCGGAATCGAAGACGCGCCGGGCAAGGTCATGCCGATGGATTCGGCGATCGCCGTCATGGTCGAGGCGGTCCCCATGGTCATGCAGGTGCCGTAGCTGCGGGCAATCCCCGCCTCGACATCGACCCAGTCCTTGTCGGAAATCTTCCCCGCTCGCCGCTCGTCCCAGTATTTCCAGGCGTCCGATCCCGATCCCAGCGTCTTACCTTTCCAGTTGCCGCGCAGCATCGGCCCCGCGGGCAAATAGATCGCCGGGATGTTCATGCTGGTGGCGCCCAGCAACAGCGCCGGCGTGGTCTTGTCGCAACCGCCCATCAGCACGACGCCGTCGACCGGGTGGCCGCGCAGCAATTCCTCGGCATCCATCGCCAGCAGATTGCGATAGAGCATGGTGGTCGGCTTCAGGAACAACTCCGAGAGCGACAGCGCCGGCAGCTCCATCGGAAAGCCGCCGGCCATCAGGATGCCGCGCTTGACGTCGTCGACCCGGCTCTTGAAATGCATGTGGCAGGGCTGAGCATCCGACCAGGTGTTGAGGATTGCGATGACAGGGCGATCTTTCCATTCTTCCGGCGCATAGCCCATCTGCATGGCGCGCGAGCGATGGCCAAAGGCCCGCAAGTCGTCGGGCGCGAACCAGCGCGCGCTGCGCAGCGTTTCCGGTGTTTTCTTTTTTTCTGTCATGATCGTACCCGTTCCAAACTCTGCTGGTGTCTTCTCACAGGCGATCCATGGCGAGCAAGGCCTGCGGGAAGCGATCGGCAGAAATTTATCGAGGTGATGCGGACTTCTGAACTGCCACACTAGCCGGGCTATCGGGAGTTTGGCTGCTCGACGAAATTTTCTGTCAGCGCCTCTCGCAACCGCTCAGCCAGTTCTGCCTTGCGATACGGCTTGCTCAGGACCAGGGATTTGCCGGGCGCGTGGCCCTTGTGGGTCAGCATCTCCAGCGCATAGCCGGAGGAGAAGACAACGGGCAGACCGGGCCTGATTTCACGCGCCCGATCGGCAAGCTCCCAACCGCTGATGCCGCCGGGCATGACAACGTCGGTGAAAAGCATATCGATGCCGGGATTGTCCTTGAGCTTGAACAGCGCATCATGGCCGTTGACCGCCGCGATAACGGTATAGCCGAGGCTTTCGATCCGCAGGACCACCGACGAACGGACGAACGGATCATCTTCCGCCACCAGGATCGTCTCGCGGCCGCGCGGAATCGACACCTCTTCCGAAGCCTGATCGGCCGGCCTTGATTCCTTGTCCGCCACATGCGGCAGATAGATCCGCACCGTCGTGCCGAGGCCCACTTCGCTGTAGATCGACACGTGACCGTTCGACTGCTTGGCAAAGCCGTAGACCATGCTCAAGCCGAGCCCGCTGCCTTTGCCGACTTCCTTGGTCGTGTAGAACGGCTCGAACGCGCGGGCGGCAACCTCTCCCGTCATCCCCATGCCGTCGTCGGTCACCGCGATCATGGCGTACTCGCCGGCCTCGATCTCGGGGAGCCGCCGCTGGTACTCGTCATCGAGCGAGGCGACGCTGGTGCTGAGCGTCAGGTGCCCGCCATTGGGCATGGCATCCTGCGCGTTGAGCGCAAGATTCAAGACCGACGATTCAAGCTGCGCGCGATCGGCGAACGCCAGCACCCGGGAGGAACTCGGCACGATCGAGATTTCGATGTTCTCGCGCAACGTCCGCCGAAGCAGCTTGCGCATCAAATCCAGCAGTTCACGACAATCCACTTCGCGCGGATGCAGCAATTGCCGGCGGCTGAAGGCGAGCAGCCTTTGCGTCAATTCCGCGCCGCGCTCGCCGGCCTGACAGATGTCGTTCGAAATCCGCATCAAGTCCTGACGGGATGTCAACTGCTCGCTCAGGTGTTCGGCATTGCCGACGATGACGGTGAGCAGATTGTTGAAGTCGTGCGCGATGCCGCCGGAGAGCTGCCCGACTATTTCCATCTTCTGCGCCTGCCGCAGCTGCTCTTCGGTCTGCTTGCGCGCGGTCACATCGTGGATGATGCCGACAAAGATCGATTCGCCGTCTTGCCTGGCCTCGCCGACGGACAATTCCATTGGAAATGTCGAGCCGTCCTTGCGCAGGCCGACGACTTCCCGGCCGACGCCGATGATCTTGCGCTCGCCGGTCTGAAGAAAGTTCTTGATGTAGTCGTCGTGGTGCCCGCTGTAGGACGGCGGCATCAGCAGCTTGACGTTTTCGTGGAAGACTTCTTCGGCGCGATAGCCAAACAGCCTTTCGCAGGCCGGATTGAACAGCAGGATACGGCCTCTGGAATGGATCAGGATGAATCCGTCGACCGCCGTCTCCACCACCGCCGTCAGCCGCGCCATGCTCTCGCGGAGCGCCTGCTGGGCCTGGCGGAACTGCTGGAGCAACTGCTCGGAATCCCGGCCCCTGATTTCTTCTTCCCTGAGTGCTTCTTTCGCCTGGCGCAGTTCGAATGGAGATGGGATCTTGAGCAGTTGCGGCAGCAACGGCCACAACATGGCGGCGGTGAAGACGGACGCCCCCGCCGTCACGGCTTTGACGAGGCCTTCGACACCGTAGATCGGCACCCAAAGGGTGTAGATCGACAGAACATGCGTCAAACCGCAGGCCATGATGAAAATGCCGAACGACCAATAGACCCAGCCGAATTTGAGATCCCGTCGCTTCGAGACAAAGATCGCAAGCGCGAAAGGAATCGAGAAATAAGCCAGCGCGATCAAGGCATCGGAAATGACATGCAGCCAGACCAGTTCGGGTTCCCACAACAGGCAAATGCCGTGCGGAGATAACATCGACGAATCCAGAATCCGCTCAAGGTAAGTCCACATCTTTGCTACCAGCTGAAATTGAGGAACGGCGAAGTCCGCCGCGCCATAACGGCGGACAAGACCAAACGCGAAAGCCAATCGAACAACCACCTACGCGCGGCGACACCGGATCGACGCCGCCTATCCGCCCGGCAAAAATGCCATCCCGTGCCCGCTTCAGAATCAAATGACTAAAAGCAGAGCATTGTCCTGATTCAGGCGCAACCCGCGCGCCGCAACTTGCCATGACGGGCATCAGCCCAAGGGGAGATCGAGGACGGTATTGGCGGCTCAGGACGCGCGAGCGGCGGTCATCACGATCCGGACCAGGTCCGCGGCATTTTTCGCGCCGAGCTTTTTCATGATGTTCGCGCGATGATCTTCGATGGTGCGGGGGCTAATTCCCAGGTGCCGCCCGGCCTCCTTGTTGGAGGCGCCGGCGGTAAACTGCTCCAGCACTTCGCGCTCTCGGCGGGTCAGCGGTTCGCGGCCCGGGAAATGCAGCGAACCGACGTTGGAGGCGGAACGATCGGCCTGACGGCGCGCATAGGCTTCGATCGCCTCGTTGAGGCGCGCCACAAGCTCGTTGCCACGAAACGGCTTCTCGATGAAATCCAGCGCGCCATTCTTGATCGCCGAGACCGCCATGGCGATGTCGCCCTGTCCGGAGATGATGAAGATCGGCGCCGGATAGTCCTCGCCGCGCAATTCCATCAAAATGTCGAGCCCCGATTTGCCGGGAATATGCACATCCAGAATAACGCAGGCCGGAGTCCGATTTCGCGCCACCGACAGCAAGGCGGCTCCATCGGCGAAGCAGATGACTTCGTAGCCTCCCGCCGACAAAACGATGGAAAGGGTTTCGCGGACGGCAGGATCGTCATCGACGACGAAGATCTCGCCGCGAGAAGGTGGTTTTTCGTTCATGTGACACCGTCCCTCCTGGCGAAAAAAGCGGCCCCGATGCATCTTCGCATACCTGCATTGCAAAAAGCCACCCGTATTTTTACGGGACGATGACTTAACGCACAAGTAGCAGCAAAAACCGGTCTCCGGCAGCGGACATCTCCCGGCCATCCGCTTCAGCAACCCCGTTCCATCGTTTCCGGAACGAGATCAGCGGCGGCCGACGATATGGGAGAACCTAGTTGAGCGGACCACCGGCTTTCTTGCGCGCCTTGGCCTTCAGAAACTGGATATCCATGTCGGTTCCGTTGATGCGGACCAGTTCGCAACGGCGATAAGCCAGCCCCGTAGAAGACAACAGGAGAAAAAATTCCTTGAGATTGAGACCCTGAACGGAGCCTTCCACCGTCAGCACGGCATCGTTGTCGGAGATGGCCTTGAGAAGGCAGTCGCGGCGCCAGGTGCCGTCGATACCCATGATGCAGACATCATGGCCACGGCCGAACGTCACGCGATCGATCGGCTTGTTCTCTCTATTCATTGTCGAAGGTTGGCCAACGCTGAGCGGAAACAGGATCCAGCGGGAGGAAGCGCCGACATCTCCGAAAAAATCGAGCGTCTCCCGCTCTACAACCCTTAGTGGACCGGGGCCGCCTTCGCGTTAATTTTCGTAGCCGGGCAAATACGGGGCCATACCGTGCGCTGGGCCAGGACCGCTGCGATGACGATCCATTTCAAGCTCGTCGGTCCACAGGGTTAAATTTCGACTAATTGCTGCCGCGCGAAACGAACGGTAAAAAAATGCCGCGTTTTGAGCAACATGCCCGATCTACGACTCCGGCGGTCGGACGCTTTCCGAAATGTGATGCCGTACTTTCCCGGGGGGAGGCAGTCCCTTACCGTTTTTTTTACGACTTAATTTACGGCGCCCTGCTTTGATCGCGTGATCGCATGCTGGACTCGAACAGCAGAGGCTCCTTTACCCATCACACCATCCTGATCTTGCAATGATTCAGACCCGCATCAAGGAATTCTTGCAACGATTGACGCCACCGACGCGCAGCAATCTGCTGGACGAGTTGGAGCGGCTGGAGCTTTCTGGTGCCGAAATCCCCGGCGCCGGCGCGGTCATGGAATCACTGCGCGCCGAGTTTCGCAGCGGCGGGCAGACCCAAAAACGTAACAGCGTTCCGGCCCGCCATTTCTTTGCACCGTTAGAACCGTTGCTGGTCGAAGGCTCTCCTCAACATGGCACGACCGGCGGGATCCAGCGCGGGTCGCTGTCGGCGATCTGGGAATGGATCTGCCGCGATCTCTTGCCGACGATGGCGCGCGATTACGTGAAGAACGTCACCGACCTGATTGCGATGGACAATCAGCGAGAAGCTCGTCAGGCCGCCACGGTATTTCAGACCAAAGTCGCAAAGAGCATGGAGAATATCCTCTCCTCGCCCGAAAGCGCCGGCCAGATTCGCAGCAGGCTTGCCTTCTATACAGCCTCGCCGCTCGTCTTCGACGATCTGACCAAGATGCTTGGCGCGCTCCGCGCCCGCGACGAACTCGCCAAATTGAACGAGGCCCTGCCGGCGAAGATCACCCGCTTTGAAGACGCCGAGATTGCCAAAATCACGCCGTTGCTGGACGCCTTCGCCAAGACCCGTCCCGAACAGGTTCCCTTCGCGCTGATGCTGGTGGCCAAGCGGCTCAAGCCCCATTGGCAATTGATCCATCTCGCCACCAAAGCGGCGTCGAGCAAGACCGCGGCCAGTGTCGCCGCGACGCCCTATGCGGTCGCCGTCGCAATGGTGCTGGATCGTCTGGAAGACAAACGCGGGTTGCTGCGCCTGGCGCTCAAGCAGGAGCGGATTCTGGTCGCCAAGGAAATCCTGGTCGACATCTACGACACCGAATTCGCTTTGCGGGTCCGCATTGATCAGTTTGCGGAATCCGATTGGGGACGAAGGCTGGATGTGCTGATGACGTCGATCACCGAGCTCGTCGCAGACGAAATCCGCCGGTTTCCCGACAACGTCGGTCACGTCTTGGGATCGCGCAGCTTGCGCCGCCAAAATACCCTTGCCGGCCGGCTGACCTATTGGGCGTGGAAGAGCCGGGATATCGCCAATGACGGGGTCGCTCTTTGTAAAGAGATCCTCGGCAGCTCGGAAAAATCCAGCGCCTGATCGCGCCTTCATGTGGACTGCGGCGTCATCCGGCAGATCGCCACTGCGCTCCCGCCCGACCACACGGCACATCAGGCGAATATCCATTACGATGAAATCAGGTTGAAAACCGCGTTGGCTCGCCGAGGTGGCGTTGCGACCGCGTAACGCCCTTTGTCCCTTCCTTTACGCGCATGAAATCGCAGGCCGGGAATGTTCATCTGGTCGGGTCTCGTGGCTACGTTGAGCTCACGCAGGATGCGTCGAACCCGGCCAAGATTTTGAACGCTCAGCTTTGAGACGTCGCCATCCTCCGCATAGAGCCGCAGCGCCTTGGAGCGGAACGAACGGATCATGCGGGCAGTGTAAGTCGCCGCCGCGCATATGTCAATCGATGCCTTACACAATCGCCCCCGAGTTTCTTGCACGCGGGCTGCCCCGCGGTGAGCGCGTCCACAGGACGCGTGTAAACACCTTTGCACAGGACCGGCCGAACTGGCAGCATTGGCGAACTGATTCGACCAGGGCGGACTCGCGAAGGGTTAAGAAACAATCATGCCGATCAATCGCAAGAAGATGACCAACGAAGAAGAGGCGTTATTTCAGAGGGCAACCGAAGCGATGCGCCTGTTTGCCGAGGACGGGGATGCGGCGAAGGACTTTTTGAACGCGCTCAAACGGGAAGACGGCTCCGGCGCGCGTACGTCCCTCAATGCCGCGCTCGACCGACGGCGCAAGCAAGCCGACACGGCGACGGATCCCAGCGGAATTCCAGCAGGGAAGCGCAAGAAATAGTGGTTGTCTGGGCACTCGCCCAGTCGGCGCGAGATCGCGCACGCCGGACGTGCCGAGCGTCTGGTGGCTAAATTGTGGCGCCAGTGGCCGCTGGTGCTGGACGGGCTGGATCGCGTCTTCGTTAATTACCACCGCTACAACGGGTCAGTGCCCAACCGTGTTCTATACCCACTGCCTCCCGGCTACTCGAACCTTGCAATGACCACATTGACAAAGCGACTGCGCCGACCGTTAACTGTCGCGGATCGACGGTTTCTCGGCAGCGAGCCGAGAGGGAATGCGGTGCGGAAGGCCGGGAGAACCCGGCGTCCAATACCGCGGCTGCCCCCGCAACTGTAAGCGGCGAGCCCGAACCACAAAGGCCACTGGGGCAACCCGGGAAGGCGGTGAAGGGCGACGACCCGCGAGCCAGGAGACCTGCCGTCGATTCGAGCGCGTGCCGGGCGGGGTGCCTCCGGTGCCGATCGTTTGCGCGCGGCTGTTGCGATTCGGAATGGCCGAATCGCCGCCAAGGCACCCGAATGCCGGGGAATATCCCCCAGGAGCGTGCGGGTGGCATTGGACACATTCACACTCGACGACACCGCGCCGTCTGCCGTTGCAACATCGGACGGCAGCGCAGAGGCATTTGCTGCGGATACCGCGACGGCGGAAGCCCCCTCACCCGGAATGGCCGCTGCCGCGTCCATTCCGACCTCTCCCCAGCGGGGAGAGGTGAAGCCCGCTCAGGCCACCAGCGCCATCACGATCTATGTCTGCATCACCTGCCGCGGCGGGCGGCCGCTCGATCTGGTTCCGGTTCCGGGCGAGGTGCTGGCGGAGACGACCGCACAGGCAGCTGCGGGCACCGGCATTGCGGTGCGGCCGATCCGCTGCCTCGCCAACTGCAACCGGGGCTTGAGCGCGGCGGTACGGCGCGACGGCGCCTGGACCTATGTGTTCGGTGGCCTTGATCCCGTAACCGGTGCCGGCGCCTTGATAGAAGGCGCAAAACTGTTCGCCGAATCTCTGGATGGATTGATGCCCTGGCGCGGCCGGCCTGAAGCCCTGAAGCGCGGACTCGTCGCCCGTACCCCGCCATTCGACGTCACCGGAGATTCTTGATGGCGGCCTCGCTCGCGCGCGTGCCTTGCACGATCGTCACCGGCTTCCTGGGGGCGGGCAAGACCACGCTGATCCGCCACGTGCTTACCCATGCACATGGCCGGCGGCTCGCCGTCATCGTCAATGAATTCGGCGATGTCGGCATCGACGGCGACATTCTCAAAGGCTGCGGCGATTCCGCCTGCCCGGAGGAAAATATCGTCGAACTCGCCAATGGCTGCCTGTGCTGCACGGTGGCGGACGAATTCGTGCCGGCGCTCGACACCATCCTGTCGCAGCGGCCCGCGGTCGAGCATATCGTGATCGAAACCTCCGGTTTGGCGCTGCCGAAACCGCTGGTGCAGGCGTTCCGCTGGCCGGAAATCCGCAACCGGGTGACGGTCGACGGCGTCGTGGCCGTGGTCGACGGCGCAGCACTCGCCGACGGACGCGTTGCCGCCGACCTGGCGGCGCTGGCGCGCCAGCGCGCGGCCGATGCCTCGCTCGATCACGACGATCCGGTCGAGGAGGTGTTCGCCGATCAGCTCGCCTGCGCCGACCTGGTGGTGCTGAACAAGCGCGACCTGCTGGACCCGGCGCGTCTGGATGCGGCGCTGGCGGCGCTGACCGCCGCCCTGTCGCGCAAGGTCAGCGTCATCACCGCGGCGGGCGGCCGGATCGATCCGGTGGCGCTGCTGGGCCTCGGCATCGGCACCGAAGCCGATATCGACAACCGCCCGACCCACCATGACCTGGAGCCGGAGCACGATCACGACGATTTCGACAGTTTTGTCGTGCCACTGCCGGAGATCGGCGACCCCGCCGCGTTGGCAGAACGTGTTGCGGCGGTCGCCGACACCCACGGCGTGTTCCGGGTCAAGGGTTTCGTCGCCGTTACCGGCAAACCGATGCGCCTGCTGCTGCAGGCGGTCGGGACGCGGGTATCCCACCAATATGACCGCGCCTGGGCGGCGTCCGATGCCCGCACGGGGCAGCTCGTGGTGATCGGCCTCAAGGGTCTCGACCGCGCCGGCGTCGCCCGCGCCCTCGTGGGGTGAAACATGCATCTGCTCACCACCACCGGCACCACGCTGGAGGAGATCGCCGCGCCCGTCGACCTGCGGCAGACGCCCGGCGATGTGGTGGTGATGTCGTTCGCCGACAGCGATCTGGCCGGGCTCGCGGCCGCGTGGGAGGCTGAGAAGCATATCCTGCCGAGCATGCGCTTCGTGCAGCTGCGCGATCTGCGCCATCCGCTGTCGGTGGATCTGTGGATCGAGAAGGTCGCGGCTCGATCGAAGGTGATCCTGGTGCGCCTCCTCGGCGGTATCGACTGGTGGCGCTACGGGGTGGAACAACTCGCCGCCGTGGCGCGCGTCCATCACATCAGGCTGGCGGTGCTGCCGGGCGAGGACCGCGACGATCCGCGGCTGGCGGATTTGTTGACCCTGCCGGCGGATGAACTCGATCGGCTGCTGCGATTTTTCCGCGAGGGCGGCCGGGAGAATTTGCGCGGCCTGTTGCGCCGGCTTTCCGGTCATGCCGGGGTGGCCCTTGAAGGCACTCGAGCCCGCGCCGCTGCCGCGGCTTGCCGCCTATTGGCCGGACACCGGGGCGATCGACGTCGATGCCTTGATGGCCCGGCTGCCGCCGGGCCGGCCGGTGGTGCCGGTGATTTTTTATCGGGCGCTGCTGCTCGCCGGCGACATGGCGGTCATCGATACCCTGTGCGCAGATTTGTCTGCACGCGGCCTAGCGCCGGCCCCGCTCGCGGTCACGAGCCTCAAGGACGGTGCCGCGGCGGCGTTCATCCGCGATGCCCTGGCGCGGTTGCGGCCGGCCGTGATCGTGACGACGACAGCCTTCGCGGCCGGCGGGGAGCCGGGCGCGCCGACCCCGCTCGACGGACCGGACGTGCCGGTGCTGCAGGCCGTGATCGCCACCACCCGGCGCAGCGCCTGGCAGGAGAGTCCGCGCGGCCTCGCCGCCGCCGATCTCGCCATGCATGTGGTGCTGCCCGAACTCGACGGCCGGGTGCTGGCGGGCGCCATCGCGTTCAAGGATACGCTGCCGCCGCATCTCGAACTGGGGTTCGCGGCACTGGCGAACCGCCCCGAACCGGACCGCATCGCGATGCTTGCGGATCGCGTGGCCGCGCTGGCGTCGCTGCGTGAAAGAAGCCGCGGGCGGCGCGTCGGATCGCCGTGCTGATGCCGGACTATCCGGGCGCGCCCGGCCGCACCGGCTATGCGGTCGGCCTCGACGTGCCGGCCAGCATAGTGGCTCTGCTCGGTGATTTGGCGGAGGCAGGGTATGTGGTGCGCGATGCGCCGCAGACGCCGCGCGCGCTGCTCGAGCGCGTAGGGTGGGCAAAATCGCCCAGCCCCGACGGCATGGGTGTCCCCAAACCGGCGAGCCATTTTGCCCACGCGGGCGACGGCGAAGGACGGGACCGCATGGGCAAAATTGTCACAAGCCACCGCGCCGGACTTGGCACCGGGCAACGCGATTTTGCCCACCCTACACGGCTTCGCCCCTCTGGCGCACGCCGCTGACGCGGCGGATATCCCTCCCCGTCTTCGGGGAGGGTGGCCGCGCCAACGGGTCCGGCCTTCGGCCGGCCCGATGACAGGCTCCGCGCGGCCGGGTGGGGATCCCCTCACGGACCAGCCGGGATCATTTGAACAGACGCGGTGCCGTGGACAGGACCCCACCCCGGCCCTCCCCGAAGACGGGGAGGGAGAAGAGATCGCACCGCCGGAGGTTACACGCCTCCCGGTCGCTACCTACCTGGATTGGCTGGCGGATTTGCCTCCGGAAGCCACCACACGGATCCGCGCGGCCTGGGGTGACCCGTCTGACGATCCGGATGTCCGGGACGGTGCGTTCCGGTTTCGCGCCATCCCATGCGGCAACGTGATCGTCGCGCTGCCGCCGGACCGCGGTCGCTCTGCGGCGCGCCGCGCCGAATACCATGACCCGACATTGCCGCCGCGTCATGGGCTCCTGGCCTTCGGCCTGTGGTTGCGGCACGGCGCCAAGGTCGATGCGGTCGTGCACATGGGCGCCCACGGCACGGCGGAATGGCTGCCCGGCAAGGCGGTCGCGCTCACGGCCGCCTGCTTTCCGGAACTGGTCTTGGGCTCGCTTCCGGTGTTCTATCCGTTCATTGTCAGCAATCCCGGCGAGGCGGCCCAGGCCAAGCGCCGGATCGCCGCGGTGACCATCGGCCACTTGCCGCCGCCGCTTGCCACCACACCGCTTTCCGGTGAGGCACGCGAACTCGAAGCCTTGGTTGACGAATATGCCGGCGCCGACGGCCTCGACCGCAAGCGACGCGAACGGCTTGCCACGCTCATCGTCGCGGAAGCCCGGCGGACCGGCCTTGGGCGCGAGGCCGGCGTCGCAGATGGCGCGGCGCCCGATGAAGTCCTGCGCCGAATCGACGCTTGGCTTTGCGACCTCAAGGATCTCGCGGTGAAGGACGGCCTTCACGTTTACGGCCGAGCGCCGAGCGCCGCCGAGGTCGATGCCGCCTGGCGTGCAAGCGCCGTCGCCGAGCGCGATGCCCTGCTCGCTGCGTTGGATGGACGCCGCCTACCGGCCGGCCCGGCCGGGGCGCCCACGCGCGGCCGGCGCGACGTGCTGCCGACGGGGCGTAATCTCTACACCGCCGACCCGCGCATGCTGCCGACCCCGACCGCGATGGAGTTCGGCCGCCTGGCCGCCGACGAAGTGATCCGCGGCCATCTGCAGGCGCATGGCGAGATGCCGCGCGCAGCCGTGATCGACCTGTGGGGCAGCGCGACGCTGCGCACCGGCGGCGAGGAAATCGCCCACGGTCTCGCCTTGATGGGATGCCGGCCGACCTGGGACGCCGCCACCGGCCGCGTCACCGGCATCGAGGTTTTGCCGCCCGCCGCGGCCGGGCGGCCGCGGGTTGACGTGACGTGGCGCATCTCCGGCTTGTTCCGCGATCTGTTCCCGGCGCAGATCGCGTTGATCGACGCGGCGGTGCGGGCGGTCGCGGCGCGGGAGGAGCCTGCCGACGAAAATCCGCTCGCGGCGGCCTGCCGCGCCGCGCCGAGCGGCGATCCGCCGGTGCGGATCTTCGGCACTGCGCCCGGCGCCTACGGGGCCGGGGTCGCCGACCTGATCGGGACCGACACGGATCGTGCCGCGATCGGTGCCGCCTATCTGGCCGCAACCTCCCATGCCTATGGCGGTCCTGAGGGCACCGGCACTGCAACACCGGCCTTCAGCACGCGGGTTGCCGACGCCGACCTGCTGCTGCATTCCGGTGACGACCCCGGGCACGACCTGCTCGAGGGCGCCGAGGATGTGGCTTTTATCGGCGGTTTCGCGGCGGCGGCGGTCGCGCTCGGCCGTGCGCCCGATCTCATTATGCTCGACGTGACCGATCCGCAGCGTCCGCGCGCGCGTCCGCTCGCCGCCGCCCTGGCGCGCATCGTGCGCGGGCGCGCCATCAATCCGCGGTTTATCGCCGGGCAGATGCGCCATGGCCCACGCGGCGCCGCGGAACTCGCCGAGACCGTGGACCGGCTGATCGGCTTTGCGCAGACGACCGACGCGGTTGCAAGCCACCTCATCGATCTCATCCACGACGCCTATGTGGCCGATCCGCAGGTGCGCGACTTCCTGCTGCGCGAAAATCCCGCCGCTGCACACAGCATCGCGTCCCGCCTTGAAGCGGCGCGGCGTCACGGCTGGTGGCATCCGCGGCGCAACGATATCGATGCGGACTTGCGCGAACTGATGGGCCAACCGATGGCGGAGGCAGCGCCATGAGCGCGCCGCGCCGCCGCGGCGCCTGTCCGGGCCTGTCGGTGCCGATGCCGACCGGCGACGGCTTGCTGGCGCGGCTAATGCCCACCGGTCCGGTTCGGCTCGACGCCTTCCGCGCGCTCTGCGCCAGTGCCCGGCGGCATGGCAACGGGACCATCGAGGTGACCGCACGGGGGAGCCTGCAGGTGCGCGGGCTCAGCGAGTTCCTCGGCGCCGTTGTTTGCCGCGGAGGTGGGCAGGCTTGCGATCGATCTCCAGGACGGCGTGCCGGTCCTTGCCGGTCCGCTGGCCGGAGCGGACGTTGCGCCGGTCGATCCCGCCGACATCGCGGCGAAACTCCGGCGGGCGCTGCGAAGCTCGCCGTTGGCGCTGTCGCCGAAGGTTTCCGTGGTGGTGGATGGCTGCGGCGGCCTGCATCTCGATGCGGTGCCGGCCGATATCCGGTTGCGCGCGACCGAACCGGGATCGCGGCCGGGATTTCATGTCGGACTGGCGGGCGACGGTGCTTCTGCCGACTGGATAGGAACCGTCCTGCCGGAATCGGCCGTCGATGCCGTCATCGGCTTGCTTGGAATTATCGCGGCGCATGGCCCGGCCGCGCGCGCATCCGACGTGCTTCGCGATGACGGTGTTGGGGCGTTTCGCGCCGTCATCGATGATATCGTTCCGTCCCCCGGTTGCGGGGGAGGGAGCCCCCCGCCGCACGTCTCAGCACGGCAATCGAAGCGATCGTGAATTCTCCGTGCCTTATCGCGCCCTCGCGTAACCGGAGCAAAAGTCGAGGCGGTCCGTCTCCCGGGTCATGGCCGGGCTTGTCCCGGCCATCCCGAAAAGCGGCACACCGTGCCTTCCCGAACGGGATCGCCGGGACAAGCCCGGCGATGACGAACGAACTGCCTCGACTTTTGCCGCTGTTACGCCCCCGCCGCTCCCGCCGCCCGAAAGCTGCCCGACATGGTCGGCCTGCATCCGGATTTCGACGGCACCATTGCGGTCGGTATCGGCCTTGCCTTCGGCCACGCGCAAGCCGAAGCGCTCGTGGAACTTGCCGGCGTTTCTGCTGCCTATGGGGCGCAGGGCGTGCGGCCGGCTCCCGACCGCACCTTGCTGCTGCTCGGCGTTCCGGCGCCGCGCGCCGATGCATTGGTTGCTCGGGCCGAGCAACTTGGCTTCGTGGTCACGATCCGATGATCCGCGGCGGCTGATCGCCGCCTGCCCCGGCGCCCCGTCCTGCGCTTCCGGGCTGATCCCGGCCCGTGCACTTGCGGCGGAGCTGGCGCCGCTTCTGCCCCCTGAGCAGCGTGCCCCTTCCGGTGGCGCCATCATCCATATCTCCGGCTGCCCCAAGGGCTGTGCCCATCCGGCCGCCGCCCCGCTGACCATCGTCGGCACCGAACGCGGCTGCGGCATCATCCGCGACGGCACCGCGCGCGTAACACCGGAGCGTTATATCGATCCCGGCGATCTAGCCGAGTGTCTGCAAAACACTCTCCACCTCGTCCTGAGGAGGCCGCGGTAGCGGCCGTCTCGAAGGATGGCCCCAGCTCTGTCCGTGCATCCATCCTTCGAGACGCCGACCTACGGTCGGCTCCTCGGAATGAGGGTGGACGAGGCTCAGGCAACTCCGAGAAACAAGTGTTTCAAACGCTGTCATGTCCGGCGACCAAGCTCGTGCGGACATCGCGCCGCGCAGAGAGCGACGCGCATCTCCCTCTCCCCATCGTTCTTCACGATGGGGAGAGGGTTGGGGTGAGGGGCAGATGCACGCTCGAACGGTTGGACTTTTCGTCCTTTGTAGCTGTGGGGAACACAACGGTGTCTCAGGGTTCTCGCGCGCACCTGCCCCTCACCCTAACCCTCTCCCCACGGCGTGAAGAACGCCGTGGGGAGAGGGGACGTGCGCGTCCCAAGCGCCGTGCGGAGGGGAGAGGCCGGATCGCGCCGCGGCGCGATCCGGGCGGGGGGGAGCCGCAGTGGCGGTCGCGCACGTCCGAAGCTCCCTCACCCGGAATGGCCGCTGACGCGCCCATTCCGACCTCTCCCCTGCGGGGCGAGGTAAAGAAAACCGCCCCGCGGGATGAGTCCGAAAGACGCTCGGATTCCGGGGGGCGCGACATCCATTGGGATCCCCCTGGGGGGCCCCATGGCTGAAACCTATCTGCGCGATGGCGATGCGATCTACGCACGCTCATTCGCGATCATCCGGGCGGAAGCAGACCTCTCGCGCTTCAGCCCCGAGGAAACCGATGTTGCGGTCCGGATGATCCATGCCTGCGGGATGGTGGAGGCGGCGCGCCATTTCGCCTTCGGTCATGGCGTCGTCACGGCGGCGCGCGCGGCGCTGGATCGCGGCGCGCCGATCCTGTGCGACGCCGAAATGGTCGCTCATGGCGTCACGCGGGCGCGGCTGCCGGCCGGCAATGCGGTCATTTGCACGCTGCGCGATCCTGCCGTGCCGGAGCTGGCGCAAAGGCTGGGCACCACCCGCTCGGCGGCGGCGTTGACGCTTTGGGGCGACCGACTGGCCGGCGCCGTGGTGGCGATCGGCAATGCCCCGACCGCATTGTTCCACCTGCTCGGCATGCTGGATGCCGGCGCCCCGCGCCCCGCCGCCATTTTGGGCATTCCGGTCGGCTTCGTGGGGGCGGCCGAATCCAAGGAGGCGCTGGCAGCAAATGCCCACTTCATTCCGTACCTTATCGTGCGCGGCCGCATCGGCGGCAGCGCGATGGCGGCGGCGGCCGTGAATGCGCTGGCGAGAGCGGGACTATGAACGCATCCGCACGGCTGATCGGCGTCGGCGTCGGACCGGGCGATCCCGAACTAATAACCCTCAAAGCGCTGCGGGTGCTGCGCGAGGCCGCCGTGGTGGCGCACTTCGCCAAGGCCGGCAATGCGAGCCATGCGCGCGATATCGCCGCCTGCCACCTGCGGAGCGACGTAGCCGAACTGCCGCTGCTCTATCCGGTGACGACGGAAATGCCCAAGGACTCCGCCGCCTATTGCGACCGGATCGCGGCATTCTACGACGCCAGCACGGCCGCGATTGCGGCGCATCTCGATGCCGGCCGCTCGGTGGCGGTGATCTGCGAGGGCGACCCGCTGTTCTATGGCTCCTACATGCATCTGCACGTGCGTCTCGCCCCGCGCTATCCGACCGAAGTGATTGCCGGCGTGACCGGAATGTCGGGCTGCTGGTCGGCGGCGGGGATGCCGATCGCCCAGGGCGACGACGTGTTCATGGTGCTGCCGGGAACGCTCTGCGAGGACGAACTGACGCGCCGTCTGGGCGAGGCCGACGCCGCCGTGATCATGAAGCTTGGCCGCAATCTGCCAAAAGTTCGCCGCGCGCTTGCCCGCGCCGGGCGGCTGGATCGCGCCGTTTATGTGGAACGCGGCACCATGGCGCATGGGAAGGTCGTGCGCCTCGCCGACAAGGCCGATGACGCGGCGCCCTATTTCGCCATCGTGCTGGTGGCGGGCTGGGAGGGGCGATCGTGAACGATCCCCTGGGGGGCATGCCCTTTGTCCCGGCCCCGGATTTGCGGCGCTACGCGCCTCCAACCCGGGCTACGCGGACGCTCCTTCGTAGCCCGGGTTGGAGGCGCGCGGCCGTTATCCGCGCGCGATCCGCGACCCGCGCCGGAAACCCGGGGACGGCGTCCCGGTTATATAATACCTCCGGTCAAGAAACCTGGAGGGTCCTGAGGTGAACGGTATTGGGACTAATGGTCGGCTCGCGGTGATCGGGCTTGGTCCCGGCGGCGCCCGCTGGATCACACCCGAAGCGGACGGGGAGCTTGCGGCGGCCGATGCCCTCTACGGCTATGGTGCCTACCTGGACCGGGTACCGGCGAGGCCAGGCCAGTCCCGCCACGCCTCCGACAATCGCGAGGAGAATGATCGCGCCGCCGCGGCGTTGCGCCATGCGGCCGAGGGGGTGCGTGTGGCGCTGGTGTCCGGCGGCGATCCCGGCGTGTTCGCGATGGCGGCGGCGGTTTGCGCCGCGATCGAGTCCGGGCCGGAGGCTTGGCGCCGGCTCGAGCTTACCATCGTTCCGGGCATCACCGCCATGCTGGCGGTGGCGGCTCGAGTGGGCGCACCGCTCGGGCATGATTTCTGTGCGCTGTCGCTCTCCGACAATCTCAAGCCGTGGGACCTGATCGAGCGCCGGCTCGACGCCGCGGCGGGCGCCGGCTTCGTGATTGCGCTCTACAATCCGGTTTCGCGGGCACGGCCGTGGCAACTCGGTGCGGCATTCGATCGACTGGCCGGGCTGTTACCGGCATCGACGCCCGTGATCTTCGGACGTGCGGTCGGGCGCCTCGATGAACACATCGCGGTCGCCGAACTCGGCGCCGCCAAGTCCGTACCGGCCGACATGGCGACGCTGGTGATCGTGGGTTCGGTGGAAACCCGCGTCGTCAGGCGCGACGGGCGCACTGTGCTGGTCTACACACCGCGCGTTGCCGGGGGGCCGATCCAATGATCGAGCCATGCCATGGCTGCGTCAACGGTTTCGGCGGTTTCCGCTTGCGGAAGTACCGGGCGCCGCAGCACGATGACCGGAATACCCAGAGCGCGGGCCGCCGCGATCTTGCCGTAGGTCGCGCTGCCGCCGCTGTTCTTGGCGACGATGACTCCGATGTCATGCTGTTCGAGCAATTTTTGGTCGGCGTCGGCATCGAACGGCCCGCGGGCCATGATGTAACGCGCGCGCGGCACCGCGAGCGGCGGCTCAACCGGATCGACGCTGCGGATAAGATAAAAATGCTGGGGCGCCTGCGCGAATGGCGCGATATCTTTGCGGCCAAGCGCCAGGAAAACACGCTTCGGCACGGCACCGAGCGCGCGAACTGCATCCAGCGGATCAGCGGCTTCGATCCAGCGGTCCCCGGCAACGGAAACCCAGCCGGGACGGCGCAGCGCCAGCAGCGCAATCCCGGCCTGGCGGGCGGCGGTTGCGGCGTTGGCGGACATGATGGCCGCGTAGGGGTGGGTCGCGTCGATCAACAGATCGATGTGGTGATCGGCGAGGTAGCTGGCGAGACCTTCGGCCCCCCCAAACCCACCCGTCCGCACCGGAACCGGCTGCCGCAACGGCGCGGCCGTACGGCCGGCGAGCGACAGCGTGACGGCAACGTCCGGCCGGCCGGCCAAGCGCTCGGCCAGTTCGCGCGCCTCCGTGGTGCCGCCGAGAATGAGAATGCGCATGCCGCGCCCTGATGCGAGGGAAATGGATTCGGTCCGGCCGCACAGTGCCGCGCGAAACCGGTGGCTGTCCATCGTCGGCATCGGCGAGGACGGCGCCGATGGGCTCACTCCGGTAGCGCGCGGGCTCATCGGCGATGCCGAGACCGTGTTCGGCGGCAAACGGCATCTGGCGCTGGCCGCGGACCTGATCCGCGGCGCCGCGCGGGCGTGGCCGTCGCCGTTCGATTCCGCGATGGATGAGGTTCTGGCGCTGCGCGGACGGCCCGTCTGCGTGCTTGCGTCCGGTGACCCATTCTGCCACGGCGTCGGTGCCGTCTTGGCGCGCCATGTCGATCCGGGCGAGATGCTGGTGGTGCCGGCGCCGTCGTCATTCAGCCTGGCCGCGGCGCGGCTCGGCTGGCCGCTGCCCGAGACGACGCAATTGTCGCTGCACGGGCGCTCGCTCGATCTGATCCGCCCGCATTTGCATCCCGGCGCGCGTATTCTCGCACTCACATCGGACGGTGCCGCACCGGCGCAGATCGCCGGCCTGCTGGCAAAAGCCGGATTCGGCGGCTCACAATTCACCGTGCTGGAGGCGCTGGGTGGCGCGCGCGAGCGGATTCGCAGCGCAACGGCGGCCGCCTTCGATCTGGGCGAGATCGACGATCTCAACATCGTCGCCATCGTGGTCGCTGCCGGGCCGGACGCTCGCCTCATAGCTTGGGCGCCGGGGTTGCCGGATGATCTGTTCGAACATGACGGCCAGCTTACGAAGCGGGAAATCCGCGCGCTGACGCTATCGTCGCTTGCGCCCCGTCGCGGCGAGTTCATGTGGGACATCGGCGCCGGGGCCGGTTCGGTCGCGATCGAATGGATGCTGGCCGATCCTTCCTTGCGCGCCGTCGCGATCGAGCATCGGCCGGACCGCGCCGCGCGCATCCGGCGCAATGCGGCGGCGCTCGGCGTTCCAGGGCTTGAGGTCGTCGATGGCCAAGCTCCGGAAGCGCTGCAGGGGCTGCACATGCCCGATGCCATATTCGTCGGCGGCGGCGCCAGC
Organism: uncultured Alphaproteobacteria bacterium; assembly: GCA_963748805.1. Classification (GTDB taxonomy): domain Bacteria; phylum Pseudomonadota; class Alphaproteobacteria; order Rhizobiales; family Xanthobacteraceae; genus Bradyrhizobium. Next base: position 58,305 of record CAVVLH010000110.1, read on the forward strand.
CGACCCGGCCTGCTCGACACCGCCGCGGCGGCGCTGCGGCCAGGCGGACGCCTCGTCGTCAATGCCGTGACGCTTGAAACCGAAGCCGTGCTGATTGCCCGCCATGCCGCGCTCGGCGGCACCCTCATTCGGATTGCGATCGCCCGCGCGGGCGGCGTCGGCGGCAAGACCGGATGGCGGCCCGCCATGCCGGTCACCCAATGGACGTGGGTCAAGCCAGGCCGGATCAAGTCCGGTTGCGGCAAACCGGATCGGGCCGCGCCATGATCGTGGCCGGGATCGGCTGCCGCAAGGGCGCGCGGGGTGTCGATATCGCGGCGGCGATAGCCGCCGCCCTGACCCGCGCCGGGCTGGCGCCGACACAGTTGGCCCTCATCGCCACCTCGGCCCTCAAGGGCGGCGAGCCGGGGATTGCGGCAGCCGCGGCGGCAATCGGCGTGCCGCTCATCTTGGTGCCGCAGGCCGACCTGGAGGCTGCGGGCGCACGGACCGTGACCACATCCGAGCGCGTGATCGCGCTGTTCGGCGTGCCATCGGTGGCGGAAGCGGCGGCGCTCGCGGCCGGCGGCCCGGCGGCACGCCTCATCGCGCCGCGGACCGCGGTCGGACCCGCGACCTGCGCACTCGTGGACACCCGGGAGAACCCATGATGGTGTATGCATGACGGTGCATTTCATCGGTGCCGGCCCCGGTGCCGCGGACCTCATCACGCTGCGCGGGCGTGATCTCATCGCGCGCTGTCCGGTGTGCCTCTTCGCGGGCTCGCTCGTGCCCCGCGAGCTGCTGGCCTATTGCCCGGCCGATGCCCGCATCGTCGATACCGCGCCGATGACGCTCGACGCCATCGAGGCGGAGTTCGTCGCCGCGCACACTGCCGGCCGCGACGTGGCACGGCTGCATTCCGGCGACCTGTCGGTCTACAGCGCGCTTGCCGAACAGCTGCGGCGGCTCGACCGTCATGCCATTCCTTACACGCTCACGCCCGGCGTGCCGGCGTTCGCGGCCGCCGCCGCGGCGCTCGGTTGCGAGCTGACCGTGCCGGAGCTGGCGCAGAGCGTCGTGCTGACGCGGATGCCGGGCCGCGCCTCCGCGATGCCGGAGCGCGAGCGGCTCGCGGGATTTGCCGCAACCCACGCCACCTTGGCGATCCACCTTGCGATCACGTCGATCGCCCGGATCGTGGACGAACTGACGCCGCTCTACGGCGAGGACTGCCCGGTCGCGGTGGTGGTGCGGGCGAGTTGGCCCGACCAGCGCATCGTCAGAAGCACGCTCGGCGGCATTGCCGCCGCCGTCGCGGCCGAGCCGATCGACCGCACCGCACTGGTCCTGGTCGGCCGGGTGCTCGCCGCGCACGGTTTTCGCGACAGCGCGCTCTACGATCCGGACTATCGGCGCCGGTTCCGTGGCGGCGACCCGGCGTGAGATGATCCGGAACGGCGTGCCAGGGCGCCACGTGCGTGGGACGGAGATTTATCGCATCGCCGTCGCGCCGATGTCGTCGCGATGGTCGCCACCTCCGACACCTTGAGCCGGCATGATCCACGGCACGAAGGTCGCCGAACGCGATGGGCCGAACGCAACGGCACGTTTTTGCTCGGCGTCCATTTGCCGAACTTTTTCCCTGAGCAGGTTTAAGAAGGCGAGGTCACCCATGTCACGAACCCTTCTGTTTTGTATCACCGCCATTATGTGTAAACGCGGAATGGCGCCGGGTCTGTAACCAGGATCACACAACGCTTATTCATTATTTCAGTCGGAGTACCGCGATGGCAGGTCGTGGATCATTCTGCGACAGCAACGTTGGGAGTGGAGAAGCGCCAACGGACCGGTCCGCAGGGGTTGTCTTCTGGCCTGATGGTGGCGCGCTAACCAAATTGGTCTTGCGCAGCCGCCGTCGCACCATCGTTCGTTCCGCGTCGCCTGCTCGGTGTTGCGGCCACCAGGATGAGCCCTATGATTTCCCGAACGGTGCCCACCCCATGCGCCGGCCGTCGCGGTCGAAAACCAGGATTTCAATCGTCATGTTGCTACCCGCCACGACATCCATGGCGACGCCTTGCGCGGCGTGCGCAACCCGGTCGCCGAGCGCCACGCCTTGCGCCGCCGCATGAATGAACGCTTCGGCCGCGGTGTTGGATTCCAGAATCCGCCGGGCCAGCGCATCGCAGCCGCCGGCTGCCGTAGCGAACGCCGCCAGGGCCGTGAGATCGACGGCGCCGCGCTTGGAATGCAGATCGAGCATGCCTTGCGCCAGCTTGGTGATCTTGGCGACGCCGCCCGCGATGGTGACGCGCGGCACGGGGTGCCGGCGCAGATATTTGAGCATGCCGCCGACGAAATCCCCCATGTCGATGAGCGCAATCTCGGGCAACTGATGGAACGCCCGCACCGCGACTTCGGAGGCCGAACCGGTCGCCCCCGCGATATGGGTCAATCCCGCTGCGTGGGCCACATCGATGCCGCGATGGATCGCATCGATCCAGGCCGCGCAAGAGTATGGCACCACTATGCCGGTGGTACCGAGGATCGACAGGCCGCCGAGGATGCCGAGCCGGGCGTTGAGCGTGCGCTCGGCCAGCCGTTCGCCGTCCGCAACCCCGATTTCGACTTCCACGTCGCCGCCCGCTCGGGCCGCCGCGGCGACTTCCGCGACGGCTTGGCGGATCATGGCCCGCGGCACCGGATTGATGGCCGGTTCGCCCGGCGGAATCGGCAGGCCCGGCCTTGTCACCGTGCCGACGCCGGCGCCGGCCCGGAAGCTGACGCCGGTTCCCGGGGCCCCCAGCCGCACCGTCGCCAGCACCAGCGCGCCGTGGGTTACGTCCGGATCGTCGCCGGCATCTTTCACGACGCCTGCGGTGGCGCCGTCGCAATCCCGGCGCGTCATCGCGAGCGCGAAGGATGGCCGCTCGCCGCGCGGGAGCGTCACTGCGACCGGGTCCGGGAACGCGCCGGTCAGCAGCGCCGTGTAGGCCGCCTTGGCGGCCGCGGTCGCGCAGGTGCCGGTGGTCCATCCGCGGCGGAGCGGGCGATCGGGCTTGGTCATAGGGCTATGTATAGAGGTTCTGGCTCCAGGGCGTTCCCCTGCGCTCCGGGGCGATCGGATTTGGATCGGTTTTCCTACTCCTTCCTGCTCCATCGGAACCGAAGGAGGGAGCAATTTTCACCGCCGCCGGGGGCACCGTCTCCCTCCCCGTCTTCGGGGAGGGCCGGGGTGGGGTCTTTTCCGCGGCACGGTGGTTGGTTCGAACGATCCCACACGGCCCTTGCAGCAAACCCCACCCGGCCGCGCTCCGCACGGCCACCCTCCCCGAAGACGGGGAGGGATTTTCGCCGCCGCGTTAGCGGAGCGGCTTCATGACGGCGCGCGGCCTCATCGTCGCGGCGGCGCGGTCGGGTTCTGGCAAGACCACCATCGCGCTCGCCCTGCTGGCCGCACTCAAGCGGCGCGGCGTCGCGGTGCGCGCCGCCAAGGTCGGGCCGGACTACATCGATCCCGCCTTCCATGCCGCCGCGACGGGCGCGGCGAGCGTCAATCTCGACAGCTGGGCGATGCCGCCGCCGCTGCTGGACGCGCTGGCTTTGGAAGCCGCACGCAATGCCGAGGTTCTCATCGTCGAAGGCGTCATGGGCCTGTTCGACGGGGTGCCGGGGCCGCGCGGCCGCACCGGGGCGACCGCCGATATCGCGGCGCGGTTCGGCCTGCCGGTGCTGCTGGTGCTCGATGTCTCCGGGCAATCGCAGACCGCGGCCGCGGTGGTGCGCGGGCTCGCCAGCCATGACGCGGATGTGCGCATCGCCGGGGTCGTGCTGAACCGCGTCGGCAGCGAACGCCACCGCGCGCTGGTGGCCGATGCTATTGCGGACGTTGGCATGCCGGTGCTCGGCGCGGTGCCGCGCGACGCCGCGCTCACGATACCGGAGCGGCATCTGGGGCTGGTGCAGGCGAACGAGCACGCCGACCTCGCGGCGCGGTTCGACCGCCTCGCCGACATGGCCGAGCGCCATCTCGAGCTCGACCGGATCACCGCCCTGGCGGCGCCGCTGAACTTCCAGGCACGTTGCGGTCCCGTTGGCCTGTCATTGCCGGGCTTGACCGGGCAATCGCCTTTGCCCGGCGGATTTTCCCGTCATTCCGGGGCGCCACGAAGTGGCGATCCCGGAATCCATAACCACGACGGATTGCGGTTATGGATGCCGGGCTCTCGGCCTCCGGCCGAGCCCCGGAACGACGGCGCTCGTCACCTCGCCCTACCCCCGCCGGGCCAGCGTATCGCGCTCGCCGCGGATGCGGCCTTCACCTTCGTGTATCCGCATGTTCTCGAAGGCTGGCGCCGGGCCGGCGCCGAGATCGTCACCTTCTCGCCGCTCGCCGACGAGCCGCCTCCGGAAGACTGCGACGCCTGCTGGCTGCCCGGCGGCTACCCGGAGCTCCATGCCGGCGCGTTGGCCGATGCCAACCGATTCCGCGACGGCCTGCGGCGGTTCGCGGCAACCCGCCCGGTGCATGGCGAGTGCGGCGGCTACATGGTGCTGGGCGAGGGCCTGGAGGATGCCCAAGGCGCGCGCCACGCCATGGCGGGATTGCTCGGGCATGCCACCAGTTTCGCCACGCGCAAACTGCATCTCGGCTACCGGGAAGCCCGGCTTCTCGCCGACAGTCCGCTGGGGACGGCCGGCGAGATCATTCGCGGGCATGAGTTTCATTATGCGACGGTGATTGCGCCAAGAACCGACGAGCGTTTCCTCGCGCTTACGGACGCGCAGGGGCGATCAGTGGACGCCGCCGGCGGCCGGCGCGGCCGCGTCACCGGCACGTTCTTTCATGCCATCGCGCGCGGGTGAGACCATCCGCATCGGTGCGAAGGCCTATGCCACGTCGTGTTCAGATTACCGCTGGAAATCGTTCTTGGTGATGTAGGGCGAGGTCGGCACCCACCAGCTTGATTGCGCCGTCGCGGCATCGGCGGCAAGCGCTTTGACCTGCCCGGCCTGGGTAGCGGCCAAGAGCGTGTTTTGCAGGCCCTGGGCATCGCGGCCTTCGGTTTCCCAGATCACAAGATATTTGGGAAACGGCAGGCCCGGCCGCGCCGTTGCGGGCGGCTGCGGGGCGAGGCGGAAGCGCTGGGCCGCCATGAAGCCCGGCAGCGCCAGCACCTCGGTCACGCGCCGCGAGAGCGCTGCTTCGAAATCGGGTTCGCCCACACCGGCCGCCGGATCGACCACCTCGAGCAAAATGTAGCGGTTGGGCCGCGGCGTTTTGTTGTCGGCACTGTCGGGAATGAACGGCTTCTTGCCGTCGGGGCGGGTGGTGCGCGCCCCGATCACCTGATAGGTCGCGCGAACCCCGGCGCCTTCCGCATAGTCGAAGCCCGGAATGAGCCGGCTTTTGCCGCCCGCGATGGCGTCGCGCGAGGCGCTTTGCAGCTTGCCGAGATCGGCACCTTCCTGATCCCAGATGATCAGATTGCCGCGCCGGTAAAGCGGCTGGATCTGGCGCGGGGTGACGGTGGGCACCAGGCGGAACCGCTGCGCGCCCATCCAGCCGGGCAGCTGGACCAGATCGCCCATGTGCACGTTTTGATAGAAATCGTTGAATTCCGCCTCCATGCCGGGAAACGGGTCGGCCATGACCATATATGCATAACGGTTGAGACCTTGCGGGGCCTCCCGCGTGCCCGGCTGGCCGATCGACCACTGTGCCAGGGCGGCGGTCGAAAACCCGAGCGCCACGCTCGGCACCGATCGCGAATCGCGTTAAGAATCGTGTTCATGCCGATCTCCCGTTTATTTCGCGCAAGCGTGCGTCCGTAGCGCCGATGGTATTTCACCCGCGCGTGGTTACGGGCGGGGGGTGGCGGCGCAATGCGCTGCGCTAATTGCGCTCTACGCCGCTACGCCTCTATGCCGCCGATCACCTCCAGCTCAGGCCGAAGCCGGCCGATGCGCGCGCAGGAACGAGCGGATTTGACGGACCGCCAGCGGAATCCGCTCCGGGGGCTCTTTCCACGGATAGATACTCACTTCGGCCTTCGGGGCGAGCATCGCGGATTCCATCGCGATCGCATAAGGATGCGCCGGCACATCATCCGGCAGGATCAGCACCGGCGTCTGGCAATTGCGCACGAAATCGCGGGTCACGGTGAAGACGAAGTCCGCATTGGTGCGATACATTTTGGTCAGATATTTTTCCACCATCGCCATCGTGATGTCGGGCCGTCGCTTGACCAGTTCCGGACCCCAGCCGGTCATGCTGCCGTCATAGAGGAGGGTTGGCATTTCCGGACGGAAACCGACCGGCTGCGCCAGCACGGCGGCGACCACGCGATCCGGCGCCCGTTTGATGAGGTTCCAGATGAACGGGCCGCCGATGCAAAAGCCCATCACCATGAACTTGTTGATGCCGAGGTGATCCAGCAACGCGAGCTGGTCGTCGGTGTGGGTATCCCATGGCCTGTTGACTTCCAGCGGCCCGGATGACTGACCGGTATTGGCGTTACGCAGGTCCGCCGCGACGCAGCGGTACTCGCCCTTAAACTCCTCGATCGAATTGAAGGGGGCGCGCAACCCGGAGATCGCCGAGTTCAGCCCCCCGCCGGCGATGAGCAATAACGGGAAGCCGGAACCGGCCACCTCATAGTTGATGCGAACGGGGCCTTTTTCGTAGAAGGTCATGGGCGGCTCCTCCAGCCTGCTGAGCGATCAGGCGCGGCGCTCCATCCGGCGCCGGCGCCAGGATGCCGGTCGGTCAGGATGTTGCGTCTGATCGAATCCAAATCCAGCCGCCCGCCTGGATCATCGTAGGGCTTGGTGCGGCCGGCTCGAAACGCCACGCGAACGACAGATTGCGCGCGCCCGGAACGACAGTCAATGTGGCGCCGGACCGCCCAATACCCGCTCGCGGTGCATCGTGGAGAGTACGCTCAACGAACCACGGACGACGCGGTGGTGGCTGTCCGTGAGTTCGGGTCGGACCGGCGACGCGTGCGCGTTCTCATTGCAGATCTTCATCGCAGCTTGCTAATTCCCGCGGTCTCGTGCTCGATAGGCATCGATCGGCGGCGGCGCTTCCGGCCGTTGCCTTTAGCGATCGACGCCGCAAACGCCGGGGACGCGTGCGTGGCCAAGTAGGGGGCGGAGTGAAGGAAATTCTGCGTACCAACGATGCCGTCCTGGTGTCCGCCGTCGAGGCGCTCTTGGACAGCGCCGGTATTCCGCATCTCGTGTTCGATCAGAACATGAGCGTGCTCGAGGGCTCGATCGGCATTCTGCCCCGCCGCGTGCTGGTCGAGGACGGCAAGTCGCACGTGGCGCGCCGTCTGCTGGAAGATGCGGGGCTTGCCGGCGAGTTGCGCCAAGATGGCGGATGATGGGCCTTGCCCACGACGCCCTGATCTTACCGACGATGCTATTCTCGACGCCCGGTTGCGGCTCTTGCAGCCGCGCCGCGGTCACCGATTCGGACATGATGCGATCCTGCTCGCCGCCGCGACCCCGGCGCTCGCCGGCCAAACCGCCGTGGAATTCGGCGCGGGGGTCGGCGCAGCGGGCCTCGCGCTTGCGGCACGGGTACCGGATTTGCGCGTCACGCTGGTCGAGATCGACGCCGGGCTGGCGGAACTTGCTGGCGAAAACGCCGTGCGCAATGCCCTGGCGGACCGGGTCGTTACGGTCGTCCTCGACGTTGCGGCGCCGGCCGCCGCGTTCGCGGCCTTGGGGCTACCGCCCGGCAGCTGCAACCACGCGCTGATGAACCCGCCGTTCAATGATCCGGACCGTCACCGCGTCTCCGCCGACCCGCTGCGCCGTGCCGCCCATGCGTTGGAAGGTCGTTCGCTTGACCGCTGGATCGAGGCCGCGGCCCGCCTCCTGAAGCCGGGAGGCATGGTGACGGTCATCTTCCGCGCCGACCGGGTAGCCGAACTCTTGCGCGCGCTTTGCCGGGATTTCGGTGCCATCACGCTGCTGCCGATCCACGGCAAACCGGGCGCCAAGGCCATTCGCGTCATCGCCGCCGCGGTCAAGGGCAGCCGCGCCGCCGCCGCGATCCTGCCGGGCCTCGTGCTGACCACCGAGGCCGGCGCCCCCACCCCCGCGGCCGACGCCGTGCTGCGTCACGGCGCGGCGCTGCCGCTCATCGGGTGATGGACGAACTGGCGGACAACATTCGCCAAGAACTGATGCATGACGGTTTCGAAGCCGCTATCCCCGGCAAATAATCACTTCCCGCTTTCGTCGTAATAATGCATCTCGAACAGCATGCACCCGGTCTCGGATTTGAACGGGCCGTGATGCACGCCCGGCGGCCGGCACGCATAGGTGGGGGCGTGGAACGCCTCGCCGCCATGCCCCTGGGCATCGTTGCCAACGATCAGGTCGCCCGTCATCAGGTAGACCTCTTCCCAATGATCGTGGACGAATGGTGCCATGGTGTAGACGCCGGGATCGAACCGCAACAGCCGCGACCGGCTGCCCATCTTGGCCGCCTCGTCGAGATCGCTTGCCAAAATTTTCTGCTTGATGCCGGCCGGATAGCCGGGCGGCGTGTGCCACCCGGTGGTCATGTCCACGGGATGGAATTCGAGATGCGGCTTGTTCATCGGCATGATGGGTCTCCGGATCGTGTGCGGGGATCTGATTGTCGGATAGATTCGATGGGGAGCGGCGGCGATGGATTGTGGCATCTCCAATACCACCGCATCAAAGGCCGCCGCGGCCACAACAGGGCCATCAAGACAGTGGGTAAAAAACCCGCTTGACAAATAAATCCCCATGCAAGGGTGGGCAAAGGCGCGCGCTTTCGCGCCGTGCCCACCGGCGGCCTGCGGTGGGCACGCTTTCGCTTTGCCAATCCTACACCGTCTTACAAAGTCACTGCCATGCCGAATAGACCGGCTTGCCGATCAGGGTCGCCGGATTGGCGCCGGGGCGCGGCCGGAACTTTTGGAACCGCCCGGAATCGACCTCTGCGACGTAGAGGTTGCCCTCCTGGTCGGTCGCCATGCCATGCACGCCCCACACGGTGCCTGGGAAGTCCCCGATGGTGCCCCAGGAATAGATCAGGTGGCCGTCGAGATCGTATTTTAGCACCTTGTGGGTGTTGCGATCGAAGGTCGCAAGCGTGCGGTCGGCGCCGATCATCACCAGATGCAGGCTCGACGGACGCACGGCGATCTTCCACTCGGAGAGATAGTTGCCGTTCTCGTCAAAAATCTGGATGCGGTGGTTGTCGCGGTCGTTGACGAACACGCGCCGGGTCGGCAAATCGATGGCGACGCCGTGCACGTTGTTCATGTAGCTCGGCCGGGTTTCCTTCTCGGGCTCGCCGGCCTTGCCGAAGTCGAGCAAGAACTTGCCGTTGGCGTCGAATTTGGCGACGCGCGTGCCGTTATAGCCGTCGGCCACGAAGAAGGTGCCGTCCGGCAGCCAGGCGATGAAGGTCGGCCGGTTGAAATGGGTGGCGTCGGCGCCCGACACATTGGGGGTGCCGATGGTCTGCACCAGCTGTTTGCCGTCGTTGGTGAATTTGTAGATCGCATGGGTGTGGTCGTCCACGACCCACACATGCTTCTGCGGATCATAGGGGCTGATGTAGATGGCGTGCGGGCGCTTGAAGAGGTGGTCCCACTGCGTCCATTCCTCGATGATCTTGCCAGAGGCATCGACCACGACGATGCAGTGCTCCCAGCGCGCATCGACCCCCATCTCGCGGTAGGGCGGCGCGGAGCCGCGCCAAGCTTCCATACCCTTCGCCGGATCCTGGCGCGACCCGCCATTGCCCGGCGGCGTAGCGGTATTGGCGTTGCGCCACGGCAGGCCGGGAACCGGGAACTGCACGTTCGGCCCGATGTCGGGCAACAGCCGCAGCGCCGGACGTTTGATGTTGGGCAACTCGCCGCCGCCGAGCAGAAACACCCGGTTCGGACTTTCGGCAAAAATGCCGCGGGCACCGCCATAGGTCCATTTCTCGTGGCCCGGCAGCGTGGCGAGATCCTGCGGCCAGTTCCGCACCACCTCGTACGGCCCGGAGACATCCTCGTCCCCGATGGCCGTCGGCAGCGTGCTGACATAGGTGGATGCCGCTGCCGAGGCGGCAGGCGCCGCGGTCTGGGCTTCCGCCGGCCGATTGACGACCCGGCTGTTCGCCGCCAAACCGACGGCCACTCCCACCGCCAGCGACAATCCGATTGTGACCGTTTTGCTCATCGCGATCCTCCCCGCCGGACGACCCGGCACAGCCCTTGGAACAACGGGTGTTATTTGCGCTTTCGTGTATCTGAAGACGCCGGCTTTGTCATGCATCGCGAGGGCTTTCCCCGGAGACACACGGTAATGACAAAGTCATTACGCCATGTTATCGGATTTCTGCATTGTGGAGAATTGCCATGAGCCCGGTCACGAAACGCGACACGCTGAACCTGCGGATCAAACCCGACGAGCGCAGCCTGATCGATCAGGCTGCCCAGTGCCTGGGTAAGAACCGCACGGATTTTATTCTCGATGCCGCCCGGCGGGCGGCGCAAGAAGCTCTGCTCGACCGAACGGTGCTCGCCGTTAGCCCCGAAACCTATGCGGAATTTTTGGCGCGGCTCGACGCCCCACCGCAACCGAATGAGCGGCTTCGACGCACCATGCAGACTCCGGCACCCTGGGAGCAGCCGTGACGCTGTCGCCTCCCGAACCGCTGCACGCCGGTCATCATATCGCGGACTTCGATTGCGGTATTGCCGACTTGAACATCTGGCTCGGAAAGCGCGCACTCAGCAATCAGCGGGATGACGCCTCGCGTACTTATGTGGTGACGGGCGCCGGACGCGTCGTCGGCTACTACGCACTGGCCGCCAGCGGTATCACCGTCGCGGCGGCATCTGGCCGGTTTCGGCGCAATATGCCAAATCCAATTCCCGTCGCCGTGCTGGGCCGATTGGCGGTCGATCGATCCTATCAAGGCCGCGGGTTGGGGCGCGCCATGTTCCGGGATGGCGCTAAGCGGATCATTTATGCAGCCGATACGCTCGGCATTAGGGGATTGATCGTCCATGCGATTTCGGCGGAGGCGAGAGCATTTTATCAGGCGCTCGGCTGCGATCCGTCGCCGCTCGAACCCATGACCCTCATGGTGACCCTGGCGGATTTGCGCAAGGCGCTCTGATCCTCCCAGTCCGCGCCGCAACGAGGGTGCTGAGGCTGGCTTCGCACGGCGTGCGCCTGCCGCGTCGCCCGCGCGGGTTCCGCTGGCACTTTCGAGCTTGGCGATCGGCGCGCGCGACACCGCGACCAGATTGGTATCGCGCCCGCGCAAATGCACCACCACCCGGTCGTAATTGTCGGCCCAGCGCAGCTCTTGCAGCCGGCGTTCCAATCGGGATCGACATGAAATGGTAGACGATGAGCTGCGAGCGGCCGCGAAACAGGTCGGTGAGCCGCACCGGCCCGGCCGCACCGTCGAAACCATAATCGTCGATCCGCACCCTGGCAGTTCGCGCCGCCGCCGGCTCAGTTCATCGCGGCGCCGGGTGAATTCCTTTTCCTGCGCCAGCAGCCTCACGCGTGCGGCGAGCCATTCCTCCCGGGAGACGACCTGGTTCGGCATGACGATTTTCTCCGCATTGATCTTTCTCAAACCGCATTATACGGCCTTTCGATCCCGGGGTGGCGCGATGTTCTGAAAATGGCCGGCAAGCGGTGCAACGACGCAAATTGCCGGCCAGCGTCCGGCCCTTTTTTGGATGGTAGCATGATCGACCTGCGCAGACTGGCGCTGACGCCGGACAATATCCTCTCCGATGCTACGATTCCGGAGCTGCCGAACCACTACCGCGGCAAGGTGCGGGACAACTACGACCTGCCGGGCGACGTGCGCATCCTGATCGCGTCGGACCGGGTGAGCGCGTTCGACCGCAACCTCGCCGCCATTCCGTTCAAGGGGCAGGTGTTGACGCAGATCGCCCGGTTCTGGTTCGAGGCCACGCGGGACATCTGTCCCAACCACGTGGTCGAATACCCCGATCCCAATGTGGTGGTCGGGCGCCGGCTCGACATGCTGCCCGTCGAGATGGTGGTGCGCGACTATCTGGCCGGCACCACCTCGACCTCGATTCTGTCGATGTACCGCAAGGGCGAGCGCCGGCTCTATGGGGTGACGTTCCCGGACGGCATGCGCGATAACCAGAAGCTCGATCACACCATCATCACGCCGACCACCAAGGCGCCGCAGTCCGGCCACGACGAGCCGCTGACGCCCGAAGACATCATCGCGCAGGGGCTGTTGACGCCCGCCCGGTGGGAGGAGGTGTCGGCGCTGGCATTGGCGCTGTTCGCGCGCGGCCGCGAGATGGCGGCACGGCGCGGGCTGATCCTGGTGGATACCAAATACGAATTCGGCTTCGACCGCGACGGCCATATCGTGCTGGCGGACGAAATCCACACCCCCGACAGCAGCCGCTACTGGATGGCGGACAGCTACCCGCGCCGTTTCGCGGCCGGCGAACGCCCCGAAAGCCTCGATAAGGATCACATCCGCAATTGGGTGGCGGCGCGCTGCGACCCCTATCGGGAAGCGATCCCCGACATCCCGCCGGACGTGGTGCTGGAGGCCGTGGGGATCTACATTAAAGCTTTCGAAACCATCACCGGCCAAGCCTTCGCGTTGCCGGACCTGACGATCCCGGTGCTCGTCCGCATCCGCGCGAATTTGGGAAAATATTTCCGTACATAGCGCTTCCTGCAAGCGCGTATCGTGCGGCATGGCGGTTTTGGAATCTCATGGCCTTGCGGCTACGCGCCGCGGGGAACCAGCGCTGCGGCGGCGCCGGGAGCGTCCGGGTGAGCGTGCGGCGGGACTGTTCACCGGCGGTGGAGGCGGATCGGGCGGCGGGTTCGGATCAGCGCTTGCGGTCGCCGAGGGTGTGGCATCGCCGCCCGACAAGTCGGGTGCGGCGCGCGGGATGAACCCCACGAACGTGTGCGGCATGGCGGATCGCTGGTTTAAGCGCTGCGCGGCCGTCGCGATGGCGGGCTCGCCTTCTTGCGCAGGACCGTATTCGAGGGCATCGAGCGGGCGTGTCCAGAACCGTTCGTAGGCGGCAAGCCAGCGCTGCGCCTCCCGCAGCGGCATGGGGGCAAGCCGGCAGGAGACCGTACGGCCCCGCTTGTGCCGCTGGACCAGGCCCGCGCCTTCCAGCACATCGAGGTGCTTGAGCACGGCGGGTAGCGACATCGCAAAAGGCCGCGCCAGCGCCGTGACGGAGAGTTCAGGCGTTGCGCTCAGGCGCGCCAGCACTGCTCGCCGCGTTGGATCCGCGAGCGCCGCAAAGATGCCGTCGAGCAAATCTGGCGGATGGTTAACCATAAAGTTAAACTATCGCGAGAGCCGGGCGGCGTCAAAGCCTTTCGGATTGGCTTGACGGCGTGGCGCCGGGAGGCCGGCGGAGCAGTTCCGGTCACATGCGGAATTCTTCGCCGAGGTAGAGCCGGCGGACATCGGGATTGTTGACGATCTCGGCGGGCTCGCCCTCCATCAGGACCTCGCCCGAATATATGATGTAGGCTCGGTCGGTAAGCCCCAGCGTCTCGCGGACATTATGATCCGTGATAAGCACGCCAATACCGCGGCGGGTCAGGTGGCGAACCAGCTGCTGGATGTCGCCCACCGCGATCGGATCGATGCCGGCGAACGGTTCGTCCAGCAGCATGTAGTTCGGCCGCGTTGCCAGCGCCCGCGCGATCTCGACGCGCCGCCGTTCGCCGCCCGACAGCGCAATCGTCGGGGTCTTGCGCAGGCGGACGATGTTGAACTCCTCCAGCAAGCTGTCGAGTTCGGATTCGCGGCGCCGCCGGTTCGGCTCGATCATTTCCAGCACCGCGCGGATATTCTGTTCGACATTAAGGCCGCGAAAGATCGAGGCTTCTTGCGGCAGGTAACCGATGCCGAGCCGGGCACGCTGGTACATCGGCAGGGCCGTCACGTCGTAGCCGTCGAGTTGGATGCCGCCCCGGTCCGCCTTGATGAGCCCGGTGATCATATAAAACACCGTGGTCTTGCCGGCCCCGTTGGGGCCGAGCAAACCGACCGCCTCGCCGCGGCGGACATGCAGGCTGACGCCCCGCACCACCTTGCGGGTGCCGTAGCTCTTTTCGATGCCGCTGACGGCAAGAAAATCCCCGGGCTGCTTGCGGTATTGCTGGTCGCGACCGCCCTGGCTGCCGCGCGGATCCGAGGCGCGGCGATCTTGGTTGCGTAGATCTTGGGCACGAACGTCTTGGGTACGAACTTCTGGGGTCCGGATGTTTGGCGTGCAGATGTTTGGGGCTTCAATATTTTCGGCACGGATTTCTGGCGTGCTGCCGCGGATGCGTGCCGACAGACTCGGTGCGGTTGGTGCCGGTCCGCGCTTCGATGGCGATACCGGTTGTGCCAATAACGGTGCGGTACGGCCTGGGGCTATCCCCACGGCAACCGACCGCGCTGGCGCGGGCACCAGCCGCCGCACGTCAAGACGTTTTAAAAAACCTATCAGATCGACCACGAGGATCCAGCCGTACGGGGGTCTTGCCAACTCATAATGCCCCGACCCGCGGCTTTCAACCAGGCTGAGAGCGTGCCGGGGGCTTGGCCCGCCAGGCACTGCAATTTTTATATCTCAACGGGGGATGGTGCTGGTATTTGTGGAGGCAGCAGCCTGAGGCGGACGGGGCCGCTGCGCATCGCGCGCGGCGCCCGGCGCCGCGGTGGCGTTTTGACCACGCCCATCCGGTTGGCGTCTTCGCGTCTTTCATGTCCTTCATCGCGCCCGGATTCAGCAGCGCCTGCACCCGGCAGGGCGGCTTGCCGCATTCGACCCGAGAGACGCCCGTCGTCATGTCCACCGTCAAACGATCCCCCTTGACGACGCTCTGGCCCTGCGAAATGACCACATTGCCAAGCAGGGTGACGGTGTTGGCCTTCATGTCGAAGATGCCGCTCTCGCCGGTGGCGGTCTGATCCTTCTGCTGGACGATGACATCGCCCTTGGCTTCCACGCGCTTGATCTGCTGGTTTTGCTGAGCACCGGCTTGGGCCCCGCCTTGGGCCCCGGCTGGTGCGGGCGACGGTTTCGCCTCCGACTTCGCTGCCGCATCGTCTTCGTAGAATACCACAAGCGTCCGGCTGCGCAGCGTGGTATCGCCCTGGACCAGATGCACGTCACCTGCGAAGGTCGCCATTTTGTCCTTGTCACGCACCTCCAGCGAGGCCGAATTGATTTTGATCGGCTTGTCCCGGTTCTGCGAGAATCCCTGCAGCGCATTGGGCGGACCGGCGGCCGGCGTCTGCGCCAAAGCTGCAACGCCTAGATTCACCGTGGCCAGCGCCACGACCAGGATGCCAAGCGCTGGGGATTGCGTCGTCATGGTATGGCCAATCCGTGCCGACCCGAAGTCTGGAGGTTTGGAGCGAGCGAAGCTGATGCCTGCAGCCCGGGTTTTGCGGTCCGCGAAGTCGGCGCCGCCGCCACCCGTTCGGACGAAACGATGCGATCTGCGACCGGTTTGCTCGTATTGGGCTTCGCCGCGGCCGGCTTGTCGGCGTTGGGGTTGTTGAGTACCAGCTCGACGCCGCCATCGAAGCGAACGAGTTCGCCGTTGTGGATGATCTCCAGCCGGTTGGCGGTAAGCGTGCCGTTGATGAGTTTCACATCCACGGGACTTTCGGAAACCACGTAGCCGGTGCTCATGTTCACGGTCGCCTCCGACAAGCGTGCTTCGTAGCCGGTCGTGGAATTGAGCTGGATATGGTCGTTGAGCTTCAAGAGCTCGCCCTTGGTATCGTAGAGTCCGTCGATCGCCGTGAGGGCCACGCGCTGTCCATCGGACATGTCCAAGTGGCCGCTGATTTCCTTCAATTCCAACAGGTCTGGCTTGGTGACATCTTGCGCCGCGGCGCGCGCCGTCACCTCGTAGGGGCGCGAGTCATTGGTAAATCCGTGCAGCCGGGGCAATTCCATCACGATTTTGGTGCCTGACAGCGACAGTTTGCCAGGATCGATCGGAAATGCGGCGATCAAACGGAATGGATTGAAGAAAGCGGCCACAACGATGACGGTCCCGACCGTCACGATGGCCACCGGAATGGCCCGCCGCAGAAACCGGACGAACCGGCTATGCCGTGCAGCGGCGCGGAAGACACGGTCGCCGTCGCTCCGGCCGATCGGGCGCGGTGCGGACGAGTCGGACTCCGCCATGGTCGAGATGTAGCTCAGATTGCCCCCCCGAGATCGATCGACGACGAATCACCATGCATATCACAGCATG
Source organism: uncultured Alphaproteobacteria bacterium (assembly GCA_963748805.1). Lineage (GTDB taxonomy): Bacteria > Pseudomonadota > Alphaproteobacteria > Rhizobiales > Xanthobacteraceae > Bradyrhizobium. The sequence goes on from CAVVLH010000110.1 coordinate 74,598, forward strand.
CCACAGGACGCCTTAATTAAAAGCGAACCTGCCGTCGTATCCAACTGAGCGCGGACACATCGATCGCGCCCCCCGAAACCGCCGCAACCCTCCCCCGAGAGTTTCCCAAGCGGCGTCCCTTCCGTCCACCAAGTTCGAGCAAGCTGCAGCGCAAATGTGGCCGCCGCAGGGCAATCAGCTGTGCGAAAAAATATCTTCGGTCGCCCAGCCGGCGAGATCGAGGCGAACGCGATCGGGCAAAAAGCGAAAACACGCTGCCGCAAGGTCCTCGCGGCCCTCCCTGGCGAGCAGTGAATTAAGTTTCGCCTTAAGCGCGTGCAGGTGCAGCACGTCCGAGGCCGCATAGCTGACCTGCGCGGATGTCAGTTCTTCGGCACCCCAATCGGTCGATTGCTGCTGCTTGGAGACTTCGATACCGAGCAAATCCCGTGTCAGATCCTTCAGGCCATGCCTGTCCGTGTAGGTGCGGACCAGCCGCGAGGCGATCTTGGTGCAATAGACTGGCCCCGCCATGACCCCGAAGCTCCGCTGCAAGATGCCGAGGTCGAACCTGGCAAAATGAAATATTTTCAGCACGCCGGGGTCCGCCAGCAAGGCCTGCAGATTGACCGGCGTACCGGCGCCGGGCGGAATCTGTACGACATCCGCGGTGCCGTCACCGGGCGAAAGCTGGACCACGCAGAGCCGGTCCCGGCGGTGGTCGAGCCCCATGGTTTCGGTATCGATGGCCGCGCTATCGCGGTACCGGGAGAGGTCGGGAAGGTCGCCGCGGTGCAGGCGGATCGTCATGGGGCTCTCTTCATCTGAGTGTCTTGGCCTTTCCAGGTCGGGCATGCAGTCGGTGCCGTTGACAAAGAATTGACAATAAATTCGTTTTGATGCGCCCCCGGGGTTCGTTGGCACCGGGCGATCGCGCCAGCGAGGGGCGGCTTGTGGCAACACAGGCACTAAGGGGAACGGATTATGCAGCGATGGCTCGTCATCCTGTATCTTGGTCTTATGACCGTCCAATATCCGGTTATTGCAGCGGCCTCAACCGCGGAGGCGGACCAGACACTGTGGCAGCGCATGGCCGCGGCGCTCGGCGCCGGCGAGGCAAGCCAAGCGCCCACCACGCGGCACGAACATCGGGAGCACGCGCGATCGCACCGGTCCCGGGAGTGGGAACCGCGTCAGACCGCGCACGCTCATGATAACAATACCGTAACAGAAGGGACACCTGCCGCGGCTGTAGCGAAAGCTGCCGGCGCTACCGGCTCCGTGCCGGCAGGGACCGCCGTGGCAGCTCCGCTGTCCGCGCCTGTTGCAAGCAAGCCGGCCATCGCGGCGGCGTCCACCGTGGTGGCAACGCGGGCCATCGAATTACCGGACCTCGCCGCAGCCGAAGAGGAAGTTTTGCTCAGCCTCGGGCCACGGCGTGTCACCACCGTCACCGTATTGCCGCCACCGTTAAAAACCTCTTCACGCGCCGCGGAGCGCCGCGGTAAACCCGGCACGACCATCTCCACGTGCGATAGCGGCGAGCGCATCATTACCGCCTTTTATTGGGAAAGCCGACACACGGCGAGCGGCGAGCCGTTCAATCCCCGCGGCATGACGGCCGCACATCGTACGCTGCCGTTCGGTACGCAGCTGACCGTCACCAACCCGCGCAATGGGCAATCCGTGGTCGTGACGGTCAACGACCGCGGTCCCTTTGTGTCCGGTGTCAACCTCGACCTCAGCCTGGGCGCCGCCAAGGCGATCGGCATGCAGGGGACCGGATCGGTCTGCATCGAGCCCAGTGAGGTCGCATCGGCTTCCGATCGGATGGGTGGGAGCCCTTAGCGGCATTGCATTGCGCGGCACGGTGTGGCTTGCAGGTGAGGCTCATCCACCTTGCACCGGGAGATCGCCGTTTTGCGCTACGAAGACAATCTGACGGCCGAACGGCCGACCTTCGTGACCCACCTGGAATGCGCCTATACGGGCGAACGCTACCCGGCCGACCAGGTCCACAACCTCTCGCGCGCCGGCAAGCCGCTGCTGGTGCGCTATGATCTCCCTGCCATCGCCAAGGCGCTGAGCAAGCCGGCACTGGCGGCACGCGCGCCGGATCTGTGGCGCTATCGCGAGCTGTTGCCCGTGCGCCACACGCGGGATATCGTTAGCCTCGGCGAAGCGATGACCCCGGTGGTGGCGCTGCCGCGGCTGGCAGCAAAACTCGGCGGCGGCGAACTGTTGGTCAAGGACGAGGGCCGGCTGCCGACCGGATCGTTCAAGGCGCGCGGCCTGGTCATGGCGGTGTCGATGGCCAAGGCGTTCGGGATCGCCCACATGGCGATGCCGACCAACGGCAATGCCGGTGCGGCGCTTGCGGCCTATGCCACCCGCTGCGGCATCAAGACCACGATCTTCTGCCCGGAAGACACGCCTGAAGTAAACGTCAGCGAGATCGAATTGCAGGGCGCGACCGTCTACCGGGTCAACGGGCTGATCGACGATTGCGGCAAAATCGTCGGCGCCGGTAAGGCGGCGACCGGCTGGTTCGACGTCTCGACCCTCAAGGAGCCCTACCGGATCGAGGGCAAAAAGACGATGGGGCTCGAACTCGCCGAACAGCTCGGCTGGGAACTGCCCGACGCCATCTTCTATCCGACCGGCGGCGGCACCGGTCTCATCGGCATGTGGAAGGCGTTCGCCGAACTGGAGGCGATCGGCTTCATCGGCAAAAAGCGCCCGCGCATGATCGCCGTGCAGGCGGAAGGCTGCGCGCCCATGGTGCGCGCCTTCGAGGCCGGCGTGGAACATGCCCCGCGGTTCGAGAACGCTCACACCATCGCGAGCGGCATCAGGGTGCCGCAGGCGATCGGGGATTTTCTGATCCTGCGCGCGGTGCGCGAGAGCAACGGCTTTGCCATCGCGGTCAGCGACGAGGCGATTACGGCAGGACTCGACGAAGTCGCCCGCACCGAAGGGTTTTTGATGTGCCCGGAAGGTGCGGCCACCTACGCGGCCTACAAGCAAAGCTTGGCCGACGGCCGCATCGGCCGCCACGAGCGCGCCGTGTTGTTCAATTGCGCGACGGGCTTGAAATATCCGCTGCCCCCGGTGCATCGCACGCTCGACAAGGACAAGCCGATCGATTTCGCAAAGCTGTGAAAGCAAGCGTGCGGGAGCGTCGCGGGGGAGCGTCCCCTCTCCCCGTAGCGCAGCTTGCGCTACGGGGAGAGGGTCAGGGTAAAACGCAATTCCCTCAGTCGCACCCCTGCCGCCGGCATATCAGGATATTTCCCGGGGTTTCCCTGAGAACAGGGAATCCCTGAGGGAATTCCGAAGCCGCACCGGATGAAGAGCAATTGGAAGCCCGGCTATCGGCCCCGGCCGCGAAGGTGCAAAACCCCGCGTTCCTCACCGGTGACCTGGACCGGACCGCCACCGTTTTTGCGGCGCTCCTCGGCGCCAGCGGCCCCCGCGATCAAACCATTGCCAAGGTCTTCCATCCGGCAAGATCGAGCCGGCCATCGCCCGCGCGCCGGCATATCGCTATGCCCGCCTCGGTCACGTCCAAACCACCGACGGCTACGGCTACGCGCTAAGCCGACGCCTTAGTGGCTCTGCGAAAAGTGATCCGAACGGTAAATTCGACGGCGCTTTCGCACGTATCTTTGTATGGCGCAAGCTATTGAAATCATAGGAGAATACGACGTATGATGTAAAATCGAGCAACACTTGCAATAGCGGCGGATAATCCTGTTATCGCCCCCTGAGCTCATTGCTCAGCGCATCGGGCAGCCTCCACCCATCGGTGAAGTCGAATGATTGCTGGAAGCGGATGGCGTCTGCGCTCGAGCCGCCGGCGGGCACCGTCCCGGCGATTTGATAAAGGCGCCGATTGTGAAAGAAAACCGAAGCATAAGTCTGGCTGCCGTCCTCCCCGGCGATGCTGGCTTGCCGGCCGATGATGCGGCGCGTGCTATGGGGAATGTCGAAATTGACCTCGCCCCCGCGCGACAGCATCATGACCGCATAGGCCATCAGGTTGCCTTCCGAGACCTCGGTATCCGATATGTCGGCGACCATAACTTTGAACACACCGCCCTCCTGCACAGCGGAATAGACGCGCGCTTCCACCATGCGGCCGCGGGGGGCTTGGTAAGACGTGGTTTCGACCTTGGGCTCGGCCGGAAAGGCGACCGTAAAGCCCTCGTTCGGGTACGCGTATTCCGTCCAGCTCTGCGCACCGGCGGGTGCGGTAGCGGCCATGATGGCGACGATGAAGGCGATGACGCGCATTTTGTGATGCTCTCGGACGAGATCGGCAGCTTGCAGCCGGAAACATCGTACGCAGTCGCCCGGATGATTGGAAGCAGCGAGAGGGAAACAGCCAAGGAATTCGGCGGCGCTGGAATTGCCCCAAGGCCTGAATGGGTCGGCCCGCGTTGCCAAAAGGCTGCGCCGAACTTTTGCCATGACGCCCGGCGCGGCGTCGCCCGTGGGGGTACCGTGCCGACGGATCCGCCGAAGCTCAAGCCTGGTTTCGCGCGATCGCGCCGAAGCGCGCATCGAACGGAGTTCGCAAACGCCCCAGCCGTCGGAATGCGGCGCCTCCGTGTGCCTGGTTCGCTATAGCAGCTTCATCCGCGCCACCTGCGCACACTCGTCGAAGATTTTCATATAGCGCTGCACCGCATCGGGGCCGAGGTCGAACGGGTGCGGCGCGCCGCCAGCATTCTGATCTTCGAAGCCGCAATGTCGAACTCCGACTGATTGGTCATCAGGATGGTGGCGCCGGCGGCGGCAGCCGCGGCATCCCCTCTTCGCACGGCAGTCTCAGCTCCCCACCAGCCGCCGTCAGGGATTACGCCGAGGCATCGAACGCCGCTGGCAGATGGTGCGGCAGGCGGTGCGGCACCACCAGTACCACGTCGAAACGCATGTCCCGCCCGGCATCCCGCGGATGGCCCGCGAGCCAGAATTCAGCCGCGGCAATAATCCGCTTGCGCTGGCGCGGCCCGATGGATTCGACCGCGGCAGCGAAACTATCGCGCGCCTTCACCTCGACGAACACCAGCACGCCGCGCCGTACCGCCACGATATCGATTTCGCCCACCGGGGTGCGGAAGCGGCGCGCGCGGATCCGGTAGCCCTTGAGCATCAGATAGACGGTGGCGCGGGTTTCGGCCGAAAGGCCCAGCCGGAACGCGACGCGGCGACGGTGTTGCCCGGAATGCTCCGGCTCACGATCACCGGCGGGAATCCGGTCAATCGGCGGCATCGGCGCCGGCCTGTTGAGCAAGCGCGAGGGCGCGTTGATAGACCGTGCGCCGCTTCTCGCCCGTGGCGGCGGTCACGGCTTCCACCGCCTCCTTGAGCGACAGGGCGACAAGCGCGCGCCGCAACATACCGTCAAGATCGGCCGCTTCGACCACGGCCGCAGCGGGCGGGCCGACCACAACCACGAACTCGCCGCGGGTTTCGGCGCCGTCGTGCCAGGCGCGCGCCAGGAGCCCGAGATCGCCGCGGCGGATATCCTCGTGCAGTTTGGTCAGTTCCCGGCACACCGCCGCGGTCCGGTCGCCGAAGCCGGCAACCAAATCTTCCAGCATGGCGGCGATGCGCGGTCCGGTCTCGAACAGCACCAGGGTCGCCGGGACGGTGGCCAGTTCCTCGATGCGGGCGCGCCGCGCCGCCGGGCGGGGCGGCAGAAATCCCTCGAACCAGAAGCGGTCGGTCGGCAGGCCGGACGCGGTCAGCGCCGCCAGCACGGCGCTTGCGCCCGGCAGCGGCGTCACCGCGTGCCCGGCCGCGGCGGCAGCGCGCACCAGTTTGAAACCGGGATCGGAAATCAGCGGGGTTCCGGCGTCCGACACCAGGGCGACCGCGGCGCCATCGGCAAGCCGCGCCAAAATCTTAGGCCGTGCCGCCTCGGCATTGTGGTCGTGATAGGGGGTCAGCGGTGTTGTTATGGCGTAGCGGGCCAACAAGCGCTGGGTCACCCGGCTGTCCTCACACGCCACCAGGTTGACACCGGCGAGCGTTTCCAGTGCCCGCAGCGTCACATCGCCCAAATTGCCGATCGGAGTCGCCACCAGGTAAAGCCCGGCCGGCACCGGGCCGGCCTCGAAGGTCTGCCCGAAGATGGCGAAATGTCTGGACTTCGGGCTTGCAGCCGGGGAATGCGCCGAGACCGTCATGGGGGCATCTTAGACCATGTTCCGACGGTGTCGAAACAGTTCGAGCCATGTCCGGTCTCGTCCGGCCTCGTCCCGGCCATCCACGTCTTCCTTGCAGCACCGTGGCCGGCAAGACGTAGATGCCCGCGACAGCGCCGGCATGACGCCGAGAGGGCAGTTCGGCCCGATCGAAATCCCGTCTCGGCGATCGCGGCGGCTTTGCAAGGTCCACCATTATGACAGATGGAATGCGTTCGGCTACAAGGTGCCGTCGAACATCGGCCGGACATGCGGGCCCATTTCGGTTGCCTCGCCGTGGAGATTTTAAGTCGGATGGACTGGGACGGTCTTCTGCGCCCCCGCGGATCGCGCATGCCAGGGTGCGTGCGGGCAGGCGCGTTTGTATTGGCGGTGGGCACTGCGGGCTGCAGCGGGGTCGTCGATCCCGGCCCCCTCGCGCCCGCCACCGCGCCACCGGCCACCGCTCCACCGGCTGCGACGGTGCCGGCCGCGAACCCGGTCACCGCCGGCACCAAGGTCGGCCTGATCCTGCCGTTGTCCGCGCCCGGCAATGCCAGCACGGTGGGGCTGGTGATGCGCAACGCCGCCGAAATGGCCATTGCCGAGATGGCGGCGCCGAGCATTCAGCTGATCGTCAAGGACGATAGCGGCACCGCACAGGGATCCCGGTTCGCCGTTCAGCAGGCCCTCGATGAGGGCGTCGACGTGATTTTGGGGCCGGTGTTCGCCACCTCCGTCACCGCCGTCCGGCAGATCGCCACCGGCCGCGGGGTTCCGATCATCGCCTTCTCGACCGACGCGACCGCCGCCGCGCCCGGCGCATACCTCTTGGGTTTCTTCCCGGCGGCCGACGCCGAGCGGATCGCAACCTTCGCGATATCGCAGGGCAAGCGTTCGTTCCTGGCGTTGGTGCCCTCGACCCCTTACGGAATGGTGGTTGAAGCTGCGTTTACCGAGACCGTAAAGCGTGACGGCGGCCGGGTGCTGGCGATCGAACACTACAAGGAGGATCGCAGCAATACTGCCGACCCCGCCAAGCGGCTCGCCGAAGCCGCCAAGCTTATCGCCGCCGCTGCCGCCGGCGCCGACGCGCTGTTCATGCCCGGCGGCGGCGATGCCGTCACGGACGCGGTCGCGGCGCTGGCCGACGGGGGCGTCGATCCGCGCCGCCTAGCCCTGCTGGGCACCCAGTTGTGGGACGATCCGAAAATCGCCACCAATCCGCTTCTGGCGGGGGCCCTTTATCCCGCTCCCGACCCTGCCGGCTTTCGCGGCTTTGCCAATCGCTACCGCACCCGCTACGGCCAGGACCCGCCACGCCAGGCGGCGCTCGCGTACGACGCGGTCGCCATGCTGGGGACGCTGGTGCGGACTGCGGGTTCGCAACGGATTACGAACCAGGTTCTGACCGATCCGGCGGGCTTCCACGGGATCGAGGGCGCGTTCCGGTTCCGCGCCGACGGGACCAATCAGCGTGGGCTTGCGGTGCTGCGGGTGACGCCATCGGGCGGACAAGTCGTCTCGCCGGCGCCGCGCGCTTTCAACTGAGGGTGTGTACGCCGTCGCGCTTGCTGGAAACACACCCGCATGCGCCGCGGCGATGGCCCTTGCGTTCGGCGCAACGCCTGCACCGATTGGGTTACACATAACGGCAAAACCGGGCTAAAAAGGGCCAAAAGGGAGGATCGGCACATGCGACCAGCCTATCTGGCGAGCCTCGCGCTCGCGCTTGTTGCGATCACGTTCCGGGTGCCGCCGGTGCTCGCACAAGCGAACGCGAAGCCGGAGAGCCTGAAGGTCGCGATCGGTCAGATCAACAATTGGGAGAACCAGCCGCCGACGCTTGGCCAGGAGGCCGGCATCTTCAAGAAGCACGGCCTGGTGCTGGAGACCTTTGGCACCGCCGGCGCCGGCGAAACCCTGCAGCCGATCATCGCCGGCAGCGCCGATATCGGCATCGGGGTCGGTGTCGCCGGCGTGATGCGGGCATTCTCGACCGGAGCGCCGGTGCGGATTCTGGCCCCCGCCTTCACCGGCACCGCCGACCTGTTTTGGTATGTCCGCGCCGATTCGCCGCTAAAAAGCCTCGCCGATGCCACCGCGCGCAACACCATTGCGTATTCCACCAACGGCTCGAGTTCGCACAATCTGGTGCTTGCCTTCGTGGATGAACTCGGCCTCAAGGCCAAGCCGACGCCGACCGGCACCCCGCCGGCGACGCTGACCGCCGTGATGTCTGGCCAGATCGACATCGGCTGGTCGGCGCCGCCGATCGCCGTGCGGGAAATTGCGGACGGCCGGGTGCGCATCCTCGCCCGCGGGTCGGCTGCCCCGTCGCTGCGCGACCAGACCGTGCGGGCGACCGTCATCAATGCCGATCTGTTGCGCCGGCGCCCCGATGTGGCGGCCCGCTTCATGGCCGCGTATCGCGAGACGGTCGATTGGATGTACGCCGATCCGAAGGCGATCGAACTCTACGCCAAGAAGATCGACCGGCCGGCGGAATTCGTGCGCGACACCATCCGGGAGTTCTACCCCAAGGAAGCGCTGCAGACCGAGCGCATGGCCGACATGCCGGGCATTCTTCGCGATGCCGTGAAGCTGAAATATTTGCGCGCACCGCTGAGCGATGCCCAGCTCAAGGAGCTGATCCGCACGCCGCCGCGGTAGGCTTGCGGCCTGGGACCGGCACGCAAAAGGGTGCGAGCATCCGCGACGCGGCGCCGAGAGGGACGCGCATCCCCCTCTCCCCATCGTTCTTCACGATGGGGAGAGGGTCGGGGTGAGGGGCAGGGGCTCGCACCGACGGCGCAACCGATCTTTTCCGTAGCGCGGCTAAAGTAATGGCTCCCCCGAGGCGATCGCGAGCCCCCGCCCCTCACCCCTAGCCCTCTCCCCACAGCGTGAAGAACGCCGTGGGGAGAGGGGACGTGCGCACCCCTTGGGCCGTGCGCAGAGAAATGGCGCAATGCGCTTCGCTTGTTGCACCCTACGTAAAAATTCTCCGCCCCACCCGCCCCGCCCCTCCGCTTGCTTTAGCCCCGGCATTCGCCTCTATTGCGGCCGACAACTCAAGCCCCTGGTGGAGTGACCCTGATGGGCCTTTTGGTGATGATTCTTCGGATTGATCCTGTTTCTCGGCCCGCATGTGTTCGTCACCATGCGGCCGCAGCGCGACGCCCTCGTGGGGAGTTTTGGCGAATGGCCCTATAAGATCGCCTTCGCGGTGGTGACGATCGCGGGGCTTTACCTCACCGGCAAGGGTTTTGGCATGTACCGCGCGGAGGGCGAAATTACCATATGGTCGCCCCCGCGGATGATGCGCTACATCACGCAGCTGCTGATGTGGCCGGCCGCGATCTGCTTCGTCGCCGCCTATCTGCCCGGCGATATCAAGCGCACGCTCAAGCATCCGGTGCTGGTAAGCGTCAAATTATGGGCGCTCGGGCATCTCCTCGCCAATGGCGATCTCGGCGGGATCATTTTGTTCGGCACCGTACTGGCCTGGGCGGTCTATGACCGCATCACGCTCAAGCACCGCACCGATCCGGGCGGACCGCTGATTCCGCTCGGTGGGCGGAGGAACGACATTGCCGCCATCATCGTCGGGACGATCCTCTACCTGGCGCTCGGCCTCGTGTTCCATCCGCTGGTGGTGGGTCTACCGGTGTTCGGCAGGTCAGCGTTCGGAACCTGAAGATGTCGACGCATCCCGCGCAGAACCAGGCAGCGCCGAAGCGGCTCACCGCCCCCGACATTCGCGCCCGCAAGGGCGGCGAGCCGATCGTGATGCTCACGTCCTACCACGCCCACACGGCGCGCCTCGTCGACCGCTATTGCGATGTGATCCTGGTCGGCGATTCGCTCGGGATGGTGATGCACGGGTTCGAGACTACGGTTCCGGTCACCCTCGACATGATGATCCTGCAGGGCCACGCCGTCATGCGCGGCTCCAAGCAGGCGCTGGTGGTGGTCGATCTCCCGTTCGGCTCCTACGAAGTCTCCAAGGAGCAGGCGTTCATGGCGGCGGCGCGCGTGCTCAAGGAAACCGGCTGCGGCGCCATCAAGCTGGAAGGCGGCCGGCGGATGGCGGAAACGATCGCGTTTCTCACCGAGCGCGGGGTACCGGTGATGGCCCATGTCGGCTTGACGCCGCAATCCGTCAATGCGCTCGGCGGCTTCCGCGCCCAGGGGCGCGATCCCGCCGATTGGGGGGCGATCGAGACCGATGCCCGCGCGGTCGCCGACGCCGGGGCGTTTTCCGTCGTGCTGGAGGCGCTGGCCGAGCCGCTGGCGGCACAAATCACCCGCGAGATCGCGATCCCCACCATCGGCATCGGGGCGAGCCCGGCCTGCGACGGCCAGGTGCTGGTGCTCGAAGACATGCTCGGGCTGTCGCCGTGGGTGCCGAAATTCGTCAAGCGCTATACCAGCCTCGGGCCCTCCATCGAGCAGGCGATCGCCAGCTATGCGTCCGAGGTGCGGGGCCGCACGTTCCCGGGGCCGGAGCATGTTTATGCGATGAAGAAGGGGTGAGGGGCTCCGATCATGCGCGCTTCGGCGCCGACCGTGCCGCTGCTGGTAAGCTCGCCCTTCGCCGGAATAGTTGGCCGCGCTCTCCGAGGTGACGCCGTTGGTCAACGCCACGCTATCGTCGGTCGGCAGCGTGATGACGCCGCCGCTGGAGGTCACCGAGATCGGCGCCGTAGCGCCGTAGCCCGCATGATCGCAGCGACATGCGGGACGGCCGTCCGGGATATCGCGACCAAGAGGTCGCTCATCCGGGCTACACTTGCTATGTCGTTTCTTCATGAAGATAGAAGTGACCACCAAGAGGAGTTACCTCTATTCGCGAAGCAGGAGAAATCGGCTTCGAGAAACCGCCATGGGCCGCGAGCCATGTGCTTGATCTGTCGCGCACAGGCTTTGCAATTTCATCGGTTTCATCATAAATCACATAAAAATACGTTCCTCCAGCGGGAAATCCAACAATCTGTGCCATTTTAAAAAAAAGAAACTTCGGACTAGGGGATGGGTCAGCCGCAATTTTCTCTAAATACAATTTTTTATTCAAAAGAAATCTGAAGTATCCTGATCCAAAGGTCAGGCGAGGCGTTAGAATAACGAGACAAATAATTACAACAAGCAAGCCGCACTCAATAAACCGCCGCCGAAATAGAAATACAAACACATAGCACGAGGCTAAAACAAGCAATGATAATGCTATAAACCTAATTATTGGATTGAGAAAATCGAGTTCTGGTTCAAATATAAACATGAGAGCGTCTCCGGTATTCAGAACAAGCTTCGACGCAATCGGAGCTATGGCGATCAAGATAAATTTCCATGACAAAAAGCCAGG
>CAVVLH010000111.1:0-62478 GCA_963748805.1 uncultured Alphaproteobacteria bacterium
GCGGCTAGACGAGACGCAGCCGCGGCGTTGAAGGTCGGAGCATTTCCCGGTAGTCCCGCAGGGCTTCCACCGCCTCCAGGTCCCCCGCCTCGGCGGAAGTCCCGTTCCGCCAGTTCCAGGAGGCGCAGTGTTCCGATATCGGCAGGTCCGCGAACACCGGCTGTGCCGCCAGTCCGGGCCTTCCTTTGCTCGAGGAATCGGTCACGATCTGTCTCTAGGTTCGCCCGCCACTGCGCAATGCGCGCAGTGATCGAAGCATGGGATGACGCGGCCATCCGCAACTTTTGGGGCCTCTTTGACAGCAACATCCGAGATCGTTTTTGCCAGATTATCCTGAATGGCCCCACGCAATTGTGCGAGACGTGCATAGCTCGGGCTGCGGCCGCTTGTCATCAATTCGTCCCGCATCGCGCTTGAAACGCGGCTCCGCAAGGCGATCAGGTCCCCTACCGGGGCGATCGCGGCCAGGTTACGCGCATGGTTGAAGACGGCGGCTTCCTCGCCGGACATCGGCTTCTCGGTGTCGCGCATCTTGCCGGCAATGGCCTTGGCCGCAGTCGACGTGGTCTTCATGTTGCCGGTCAGGTCGCCGTTGGGATCGACGGCCTGCCATAGACCGCGCTCAGCCTCCCTGGTACGCAATTCAGCGGTCGCCACGGCGTCCCGGATGGTCTGTCCCAAGGTTTCGGGGGCGATGTCCCCGCCTGCGGAGGCTTGCCGGGCGGTATTGAGCCGATCCTCGATATGGGCCGCGGTCCGGGCGTCGAGATCGCGCAGTTGCGTCCGGAAATAATCCGCAACCGCCATGGGATCGGCTTCGGACTGGATACCTTGAAGAGCGGTAATGCGGGCGGCGTTCTGTTCGGCCTCTCGCGCCCGGAACAGTTGGGGTTTTTCGTGGCGACGGATCGCTCTAGCGCACCCAGCCCCATATCCCCGGTTGCCTGGAACGTCGTCGGTGCCGAACCGGGCACCTTTTCCGCAACGCCCTTGGCCAGCATGTCCTTGACGGTTGTCACGTCGGTCGCGTTCTGCGCCAAGACCTTGCCGGCCGCCTGTTCGGCGACGTCGGAAGAAGCGCCGGCCCGCGCCAGCGTGCTCGCCCGACCAACCGCGGCGGGAGCCTGCCGGGCAGCGGACAGTCCCATGGAAAACGGAATTCCCGCCGCCATCGAAGCGAAAAGCGAAACCAGCGGCTTGACCCGATCGGGAGCGTTCTCGGCGGCAAGCCCCCCGGCCACGCCCGACGCCGCGCCGGTCAATGCCCTGCCGCCTGCGGCTACCAGCCCAGCCTCGCCGGGACCCGGCACGAGTACCGCGCTCGAACCTTGACCGGCATAGCGCGCCAATCGTTCCGGCAAGGTCCGCGCCGCACGTCGTCCGGGTTCATCCCGAGATAGCCGAGCAGATGATTGTAGAACGCCTGATCGGCCACCGGAGCATGAGCGTCTATTCCGGCAGCGTGCGCGCCCGCATTGAATATGTCGGCGACCTGACGATAGGGATTGATCGCCTTTTCGAGGGGATCCAAACCTCCGGTGACACCCTCGCCGAAACCCGCGGCGTAATTCGGCAGAATGCCGCCGGTCTTTTCCGCAACCGGCTTGGCGGTCGAAGGATCGAACTGGACCGGAGCGGCGGTCGGCGTAGCCGTTGCTGGTCGAAGTAACGGACATTGCTAAGGTCCTCTGCGCTCTGCACCACCGCCGTTAGAACCACGCGGCTGCACCATCGTCGTAGCGCAGGGCACCATATTCTGGATGTCGCTGGCGACCTGCCGGTAATTCACGGTGAGTTCTTGGCCAGCATCGACATTTCGCGCAAGTATCATGACGACATCGCCTTTTCCGTCGAATAACATTCTCGCATTGGCCTGTTTGGCGTGATTTGCGAAACGGCCTAGCGGAGTTCTTTTATCCGCAATCCGCGCCTTTCCAACGCAGGTCCCTGAGAGCATGCGTTTGCGTGCAAAGACGCCTTGGCCATCGATTGAGGAATTACCAATTTCATAAAGTTCACTTATCGCTTCGATCAGGTCCGATACATCCTCTGCAATACGCCTTACGGCAACCGCGCTGAGGCCAAATTCTTTATAAAAGCTATGAAGATCGTCTCTATCTATGAAAGACACTTTTGACCTTCTGCTGGATGAGATTGTTCAGCATTGCGGCCTGCGACTGATCGTTCGCCGCCGTGGTCGCGGCGTTCGCGCCGATCAGACCGGAGGCGAGACTGCCGCCGGCACTAAGTGCGGCTCCACCCAAGATTGCCGCCGCCATGTATGTCATTCGCGATGCCCCATCTTCGCTTAAGCGACGCTCAATTCCCCAACATCGATACCGTCTGCTACCAATTCCTTGATGACTGCCCGTCGCATATATTCAGACGCGGTCGTCAGCTTCTGGCTGGCCACAACCGCGATCACGTCGGGCAGCTTTGCCGGCGCGCGAAATTGGATGTACCGCGGGAAACGGGTGTGGGTGCTCAATTCGGCCATGGTGATCTCCTGCAAACCGTCCCAATAATAGCATTACAAAAGAAAAACGCAATGTGTCTTTACAAGGTCGCTCCGGTGGTGTAATGACAGAACAAATACAAGGCATGGCTCAATATGCGTCAGAGCGTGACATACACCGTCGCGGACGTGATCAAGGCGACCGGGCTGAAACGGCGCACCGTCCAGTTCTGGGCGGACAAAGGGGTCATTCACGCAACCAAGGCTACGCGGGGCGGTGGCCACGGTGTGCACCGTTCCTTCACGCGCGACGAGCTGATCATTGCGTGCATCATCCACCCGCTTTCTTTGGGCTGGAGATGCGATCAAACACGCTCGCTTAGCAGATGACCGAATTGGCAAAAGCAATCCGACACCTACTGAGGACGCCTGTCACTCACGGAGACTTCGACGACGCCATATTCGGCCAGGGGGAGTTCTATCTGATCGTGACTTGGATTTTTGGCGGCGGCATCGAAACGGCGGTTGAAAACACGGCTGGCGACGTCACGTTGCTTTCCCCGGGGCGATTGGCAGGGCTGCCTTGAAGAAAAGCCGGGACGTTCCGAGGTTTTGTATCTCAACGGCTGGCTGCGTCGGCTGCGAGACGTGTAAATTTTTGACCAATCAAAGACACATCATGTTTTTAAAAATGAAAGCGGCAAAAACGCGGCCCGATGGCCAGGCAAAGGATCGAGATGTGGTTCAAGCTTAAAGAAGGTCCTCTTTGTTCAATGGGACCGGAACGATGTATTGCAGGCATTTTGTTTCGGCCTGGCGAATGCCACGCCACTAACGACATGGGGCGCGGGCACGGTCGGCTTCTGATGGATTTGATGCAGGATTCTAAGATGGGACGCCTCCTCTTCGGTATGCACTGGGGCGTTCTAAAGTGCAGAAACTATCAGCATAACTTACTTACGTCCGATCGAGCGGTCGTTTCAAATCTATTTCCGCTCGGTGCGAACCACATATGTCTGCCGATTACGCCCCAACATGTGTTTATCGCTTGCGCTACGGAAAAATCCGAGGAGGAATTTCTGAGGCTCGAGCCGCTCGACGTGATGGCGGCTTTGAACGATAGAGTTGTGCGCCAGGCGCGCACTTATGTCTGGGGCACTGATGACGAGCAACTGCGCTTCATTCAAAACCGCATGGGGAAGACCGACGGTTGGATCGGTCCCTACGTCGTATAAGCGATCAATGTTGCGTCCTAGCGACGGCGTTAAGTTCCATCAAGTCCCGCTAGGCTTCGTCTCCCGAACTCAAGCATGACGCGGTGAATGCTGGCTTGCTTCGCTATCGCTCGCAATGACAGGGATGAAGCAATTGCTCTTCACTTGACACCATTTCGCGCGCGGCAAGTGATTTGCCCGTCGTGCCATCGTGTCGCAGGCAATTCGCTTGCGACGTCGGGCAAATCAGAAGCATTTCTCCGCGCATCCCGTGCCCACCATGAGGGGCGTATCGCGATCGTCACGGACGTTGAGCGCGGGATGCGATGGCCGCGGGATGCGCACAAGACGAATGCGCTTGTCTCGCGGACGACGAAGCCGCGTGGTCTTAACGCCTCGACGCTGGCGCGAACTCCTTAAGAAGCTGACGCTTCGAAAGGAGGACGGTGACAAAAAGCCCGATCGCCGGAGAGAGCGCGGAATAAGTCGTAAAGCCCTCGCGCAGGGAATGCCGGATCGTTTCGGCGGACCTGTGGTGACTAACTCGTGTGCTTTCTACCTTTGCACACGAGGCTGCGGGCGAGCCAGACGCCCGGCATTCCCTGCTCCCTCTGCGATTGAGGGACGACAACAGGCTTAAAGCTCGGGCGAAATTCGTCGCGAGAACGCGTGGTCTTGCGCTCATGGATGGTGATTTCGTCCCCTTTGGGAGGCCGGCCCGCCCGAGAAATATCGCTTCATTTCCTTGTCATTTCGGCCCTTTGGGGCTAGAACCCCGCCACGTCCGCAGCCCCCGCACCCCTGGAGGCTTGCTGTGGACACCAAACGGGCCGCGGATCGCGGCCTTTAACTTTTTGAAAACAAGGACTTAAGCTGATGGCGACCGTCAAGGAATTGAAGGCGACCGCGCGTCCGAAGAGCGGCAAGGGGGCCGCCCGGGCCGAGCGTCGCGCCGGGAAAGTACCCGGAGTGATCTATGGCAATAACCAGCCCCCCACGACCATTTCGATCGATGACAAGGAACTGCGCCAGCGCATTCTCGCGGGCCGGTTCCTGACCACGATTTACGACATCGATCTGGAGGGCAAGAAGCACCGCGTGATTCCGCGCGACTTCCATCTCGATCCGGTGCGTGATTTCCCGATCCACGTCGATTTCATGCGGCTTGGCGAAGGCGCGACGATCCGCGTCAGCATTCCCCTGCACATCCTGAAGGCCGAAGCTTCGCCCGGCGTGAAGCGCGGTGGCACCGTCAACATCGTGACCCACGCCATCGATCTGGAGTGCAAGGTCGACAACATTCCGCAGTACATCGAGGCCGATGTCTCCAGCCTCGAGATCAGCCACTCGCTCCATCTGTCGGACGTCAAGTTGCCCGATGGCGTGAAGTCGCTGACGCGCGCGGACGCGACCCTCGTCACCATCGTGCCGCCGTCCGGTTACGCCGAAGAACTGAAGGCCGCGGCTGCTGCCGCGACCGCTGCTCCGGCGGCTGGTGCGGCTGCCGCTCCGGCGGCCGGTGCGGCTGCTCCGGCGGCTGGCGCTGCCGCGCCTGCGGCCGGTGCCAAGGCTCCTGCCGGTGGTGGCGACAAGAAGAAGTAAGGCGCGCATGATCTGCCGAAGTGTGAGCGGTTTGGCGAACAATCGTGCGCTAACTATTGGATTGGCGCGCGATCGGACGCAAAACCGGTTTCGACTTTTGCGGATCGCGCGCTAGCACGGGATGCCGCGCCATGCGCCTGTTTGTTGGTCTCGGCAATCCCGGCGCGAAATACGCGCATAACCGTCACAACATCGGCTTCATGGCCATCGATGAGATCGCGCGGCGTCATGGTTTCGCACCATGGCGCCGCCGCTTTCAGGGCCAGACGGCGGAAGGCAGCATCGATGGCGAGAAGGTCGTCCTGCTTCGCCCGGAAACCTTCATGAACGAATCCGGCCGTGCGGTTCAGGAGGCTGCGAATTTCTTCAAGCTCGGCGTGGACGATATCATCGTGTTTCAGGACGAACTCGAATTGCCGCCCGCCAAGCTGCGCGTGAAGGTTGGCGGCGGCATCGCCGGCCACAACGGTTTGCGGTCGATTTCCGCGCATATCGGCAACGAGTATCGCCGTGTGCGGCTGGGCATCGGTCACCCCGGCATCAAGGAACTGGTGCATGGTCACGTGCTGTCGGACTTCGCCAAGGACGATCGCCCGTGGGTCGAAGCGCTGTGTGCGGCGATTGCCGATAACGCCGGCCTGCTTGCAAGCGGTAAGGACTCGACGTTCCAGAACAAGGTGCATCTGGCGATGCAAGCCAAGGGTTTTTTCGACAAGGATAACGGTGACGCGGTCTGACGTGCTGCGGTTCGCTTAATCGGTTTTCAGGACAGATCATGGGATTTAAATGCGGGATTGTCGGGTTGCCCAATGTCGGCAAATCGACGCTGTTCAATGCGTTGACGGAAACGGCGGCGGCGCAGGCGGCGAACTATCCGTTCTGCACCATCGAGCCCAATGTCGGCGAAGTCGCCGTTCCCGACCCAAGGCTCGATAAACTGTCGGAGATCGCCAAATCCGCGCAGATCATTCCGACGCGGCTGACCTTTGTCGACATCGCCGGCCTCGTGCGAGGCGCCTCGAAAGGCGAGGGCCTCGGCAATCAGTTTCTCGCCACCATCCGCGAGGTCGACGCGGTGGCGCATGTCGTGCGCTGCTTTGAGGATTCCGACATCACCCATGTCGAAGGCAAGATCGCGCCGCTGGCGGACATCGAGACCATCGAGACCGAGTTGATGCTGGCCGATCTCGACAGTCTCGAAAAGCGCGTCGACAATCTCGCCAAGAAGGCGAAAGGCAACGACAAGGACGCCAAGGAACAGCTCGATCTCGTCAACCGCGCGCTGGTGCTGTTGCGCGATGGCAAGCCGGCGCGTGCGCTCGAGCGCAAGCCGGATGAAGAGCGCGCCTTCGGCATGCTCGGGCTGTTGACGTCGAAGCCCGTGCTTTATGTCTGCAATGTCGAGGAAGGCTCGGCAAAGGACGGCAACAATTTCTCGAGACAAGTATTCGAGCGCGCCAAACAGGAAGGCGCGGTCGCGGTGGTGATTTCGGCCAAGATCGAATCCGAGATCGCCACGCTGTCGCGCGAGGAGCGCAAGGATTTCCTCGATACCTTGGGCCTTGAAGAGGCGGGCCTCGACCGCTTGATCCGCGCCGGCTACCAGCTGCTCGACCTCATCACGTATTTTACGGTCGGCCCGAAGGAGGCGCGTGCCTGGACCATCCATCGCGGCACCAAGGCGCCTGCGGCGGCCGGCGTCATTCATACCGATTTCGAGAAAGGCTTCATTCGGGCCGAGACGATTGCCTACGCCGATTACGTCTCGCTCGGCGGTGAAGCCGGCGCCCGCGACGGCGGAAAGCTGCGTCTGGAGGGCAAGGAGTACGTTGTCGCCGATGGCGACGTGATGCATTTCAGGTTCAACAACTGACGTCGTTAGGAAATTCGAACTCTAGTGTCCGGTGCCCTGATCGCGGATCGCGCCGAGATGCTCATTGATACGGAACACGATCAGGACAAATTCCGCCGCGATGCGCGAGAAGATGATGCCGACAACGACGCTGGCGATCGAAGACAACAGCTGGATGAAGCCTCCGAACGGGCTGATCGCCATCGCCGCCAGGCCGGAGAAAATGCCGGCGATGCCAAACAAGCCGATAAGAGCGATCACAAGCCAGTAAAACGTCTTGATAATGGTGGGCGTAATGAAGCGATCCCATTGAAACAGATCCTGGAAATCGAACATCGGTTTTTTCTCCGGGCAAGTCGGATGTGATTCGCGCGATCGGTCTCTTTCGTAAAAGGGCTAGCGCCGAATGCGGGTCCGGGCAAGTCGAAGGCGACCATGCGCGTGGATGGGTTGAGATTGCCGCAAAGTACGGCCACAATCGGGCTTCCTGCCGGATGCCCCCTGCGATGAGCACCCTTGTCTTCGAAGACTTCAAGCCGGGCCCTTTGGGCCGCTTCGGACCGCGCCACGTCACGGCGGAGGAAATTCGTGCCTTCGCCGCCGAGTTCGATCCGCAGCCGATGCATCTGGATGAGGTGGCTGCCTCGCATTCGATGCTGAACGGGCTTGCCGGATCGGGTTGGCATCTTTGCTCGATCACCATGCGCATGATGTTTGACGGTTTTATCGGCCGCACCGCGTCATTGGGTTCGCCGGGCGTCAATGAATTGCGCTGGCTGGCGCCGTTCCGGCCCGGTGACGACATCATGCTTGACGTTGAAGTGGTCGAAGCGCGCGTCTCGCGCAGCCGCCCGACGACCGGCATCGTCATGTTCAAGATGGTGGCGAGCAATTCCTCGGGACAGGCGTTGTGCGAGATGGTCTCGCCGATCATTGTCCAGCGCCGCGGCGAAGCTGCAACCTGACAGGCTCGCCGATGCATTTCTTCGAAGACATCAAGATCGGGGAGCGGCGCGAACTCGGTTCGTTCACCTTCACCGCCGACGCCATCAAGACTTTCGCGGCAAAATTTGATCCGCAGCGTTTTCACCTCGACGAGGAGGAGGGGCGCAAGTCGCTGTTCGGCGGTCTGGCGGCCTCGGGGTGGCATGTCGGATCGGTTTGCATGAAACTACTGGTCGCCCACGGCCAGCGCGAGGCCAGTGAAATGACAGCCCGCGGTGAAACAGTCGCGGTCTGGGGCCCATCGCCGGGCTTTCGCGATCTGCGCTGGATCAAACCGGTGCTGGCCGGCGACACGATCCATTTCGCGAGCGAGGTCGAAACGCTGCGAACCTCTGCAAGCCGGCCTGAATGGGGAATCCTGGAAGCCCGCCACAGCGGAACCAACCAGCGCGGCGAGGCTGTGTTCTCGATGCTGGCGACGGCATTCGTGCCGCGGAAAAACGGCGGCGGCTGAACGGGCGAACGGAAACCAAATCCGCGCTAACGCATTGTGAACCAGTGCCTGTCACATAGTGGCGGGGCGCACGAGGGGGATCACCATGGCCGACCGCCGCGGATTGAAATTGCTGGGTTTTATTTTTGCCACCGTGACGATCGCGGTGATGTTCGCCACCACGATGGTGGTGAAGGGCTATGCTGAGGGCGCGTATTCGCTCGAGAGCGAGCAGGTCGCGGCCCAATAAGTGAGAGTCCGCTAACCATATCTGCAAAAGACCTGCAAACGTAAAAGACCTGTCCGGAAAACCAACCTGCCAAAGCGCGGCTTGTTATCGGCTCCAGATCAACGCCAGAACCACAATCGCCGCCACCAGCAATCCGACAAAGCGAATCATGATGGTGCCGACATGTTGGGGCTGTGTTTGCAACGGAATCGGATCGCTGTTGTCGGGCCGAACGGTCTTCATGCAGGAAATCCCCAAAGTTACCTGCACTTGGTCGCGTAGCGGGCCGGGTAGGTTCAGATCGCGTCGTTGTAAATGACGCCGCAATCGGCTTGTTTCGGACCGGGAAACCCGGCCCGAAACCGCTCATCATCTCGGATAAAGTCAGCTGTGGCGCAAGCCGTCAGCCGCGCGCTTCCACTGCGCCACGTTGTCGGCAATCATGCGGGTCGATTTCATGGCCGCCTGACTCAACTGGGCATAGCCGGAAATCTCGCGCTGAACGCGCTGTCCCTCGGCATGCAGGATATCGCGCAGGCTCTCAAGCTCTGAAATCAGATTTTCGATTTCCGCAAGCGAAGTCCCGGCCACGCGCTGGATCAGCGAGTTAACATTGTTCACCGTGGCTTCCGTGTTCGGATCGGCCGCCACATCGGTGCCGGCCACCATGCTCGGGGCCGGGGCCGGACGACGCAGATAGGCGATGTCGTTGCGGACGAAATCGCGAATGCCGGCCTCGACTTCGGAGGCCACGGCGAGGTCGTTGTCCTCGTCGGTCGATTCAATCTTCTCGGGACGAATGGCGTTCATCGGCTGTTTTCCCTGTTTCGCGTCGGTAGCGAGCGCGGGTGTCCCCCCGCACGACGATGTTTGACAGAGCCATCAGGGCTTCCGATTTTGGCTGCATCGCGGCCAATATGCGGCAATGCCGGTGCTTTCGCGTGGCGCCACGCGCTACCAGCTTTGCTTGAAACCGGCGGAAATGCTCTTGTTGGCGATCCCGAGCGGGGTTTCCGCGATCGAGCCCGAGATATTGAAGCCACCGACGATTTTCTGTTCGGCGCCGATCCGGCGCAGCCACTTCTCGTCTGATGTCGACAGCGTCTGGCCGGCGGAAAAGCTGGTGCCGGTATCGGTGATCCCGAACTTGGCGGATTGCTCGGTCGCATAGTTGGTGTGGCCCGCCGCCGGCATCGGCGCAAACCCCTGGGTCATGTTGTAACCGTTCTGGAGCGTGAGCGAATACTGATCGCTCAGTTTCATCGACTTGCTCATGGAGGCGCCAAGCTTGCCCTGGTCCTGCGCGGGGTCAATCCGCGCCTCGAGCGCCGTCTTGTCCCAGATCGAACCGACGCCCGGTGCGGTGACCGCGGCCCACGCCGTGCCGGAGGATTGCGGCTCGTTGCCGCCATTGGCGGCCTTCTCAGTCAGCAATTCCGCAAGCGTCTGCGGTTGCCGGACCACCGTCATATCGGCGCCCACCCGTGCATCCAGAAACGGCGAAATCGGCCGTTTGACCGAGACCGCGGACCCGTAGGCTTTTTCCTGCGAGGACCAGATCATCTCGCTGGACGGCGCTGTGCGCGGTCCGCCGTGCAGTTGCTTCGGGTTGGCCGTCATCAACGTCGAAGCATCGACGTCGAGCAGGCTCCAGTCGATGTCGAGACCGGCGATTTCAGTATCTTCGCTTGGGGCGGCGGCGGTGTTTTCCGTCGCCGGTGGATCGGTTACTTCCGGTTGGGGATCGGCGGAGTCAGGCCAAGCTCCGGGCCATGGCGAAATTTTCGGAGGGGTCTGCAAAGGCACATCCTGCAAGGATGCCGGCTGCGCGTGCGCCGTCGAGCCATCCATGCCGCAGACCCCCGCCAGCAAAAGAAACCCGGTCAAACCAAGTAAAGCCTTCGAAATCATATGCCCCGACCGCCAGCCAACCGCTTGAGCGATGAGTGTCTATCGTTACAGAAATGTGGCGTGCCGGGCCCCTTCGCGCAAGGGAAGGTGGAGGGAAGGTGGACGCGAAGGCCTGACGATTGCTGGATGTCGTTTACGCGATTCGCGGCAGATGGATCGGGTGGCCCAGCGCCTGCTCCACCAGGTCGAAGGTGTCGACCAGGATGCGGATGCTGACCAGCTTGCCGGCCTTGAATTGCGCGAATTGCGCCAGTCGCAGGCTGATCGGCTTGTTGGCATCGAGCATGGTGAGCGAATAGCGCATCATCGCGGCTGCGGATTCCGCGCCGAGCATCATCGATTCCCGGTCGAACCGGTGCACCCTGACATTGTCCGCGATCTCGCGGATCACCTCGAGCACGGCGGCCTTGCCGCGGCGCGCGCCGAAGAACGGGAACATGTCGATCGGGCCGTAGACGGCCCAGTCGACATCGTCGTCGATCAACGCTTCGAGATCTTCGGGCTGGCGTTCATTGATCGCACGATGCAAAGCACGAGAGAAACGCCAGAGACTATGCTCTGTCATGACATCTGTTTCCTGACTGGATTTGTTGGTCAGCGACCGGCCCTGATGGGCGTCACTGGCGACGCCACCGACGGGAACTTCAAATTCGCCGTACTGGAGCGCTGTACCGATATTTAAAGCCTGAGGTAGTCGAGGTTCGTCGAAATGCAAATGCATTTTTGCATTGCACAAATGCGGCCTATTTCGGCGACCTGCCCTGCTGATGCATTGGTGATTCGGATTCCACGGCGATTTCGTCGTCGCGGGCCGCCAGGATGCCAAACAACGCCGCGCCGCCGAGCCCTCCGAGCATCGCGCCGGCCGGCATGAAGGTGAAGAATACCAGCATGCCGCTATAGCCCTCGAAATCGGTGGTTTTGAAGATTTCGACCCAGGCGAGCCCGGCTCCGATGCCGAGCGCCGCGCCTCCAACCGCTCCCAACAACAGGCCAAGCAAAGCGAACAACGCGATTTTCATGACCCTCGATCCGAAACAGAGGCAGCCCGGTATTGGGTCGCCGCCGGACGCGGCGAGGTTCAACGCGCAACGCCAAATCCGGATGTCGTCCACATGTTCTCGCCGGCCTTTTCGGCGATCCGCTCGTTGCGCCGCCTGATGAAGAAGGCGCGAAGGCTTCACAGCACCGGTTCGCCCGTCTATCGTCGCGCGCAACCGATCGAACAATTCGGAATGAACAAGCATCAGTTTAGAGGGGAAACACGCGTGAAACGCATCGTCCAAATGGCCGGCCTCGTTGCAGGTCTGGGTCTGTTGTTGTCGTTCCCGGCGGATGCGCATACGCCGCAGCAACCGCCGCATCAGCTCTACGGCGAAGGCGACCTGAAGCTCGAAAGCGGCGAGGCGATCAAGGACTTCTCGATCTCCTACGTCACCCATGGGACATTGAACGAGAAAAAATCCAACGCCATCCTGATGGTGACGGCGATCGGCGGCAATCATCACCGCATCGACTTCATGATCGGCCCCGGCAAGGCGCTCGACCCCGAGAAATATTTCATTATCTGCACCGACGCGATCGGCAACGGGCTTTCGACCTCGCCCAGCAATTCGAAATCGCAGCCGCGGATGAGCTTTCCGAAATTCACCATCCGCGACATGGTGGAATCGCAATACCGCCTGTTGAAGGAGAAATTCGGCATCGACCATGTCATCGCCGTGATCGGCCCGTCGATGGGCGGCATGCAGACGCTGCAATGGGGCGTCAGCCATCCCGGCTTCATGGATGCGCTGGTGGCGATGGTGCCGCTGGCGAAGACGCCGGCCTGGAGCGTCGCCGTGGTCGAAGCCACGCGCAAGGCGATCATGGAAGACCCGGCCTGGAAGGATGGCAATTACGACGCGCCGCCCGAAAAAGGCATTCGCCTGATGCGCGATATCCTCAACCTGCTGTCGGCGCGCACGCCGGATATGTATTCGGCGCAATTCGCCAACGGCATGGATGCGCTGCCCTGGATGGAGGCGCAGGAGACCGCGATGCTGAAGGCGATGGACGCCGATGACTGGATCTACCAGACCTGGGCCTATGAACGACACGACGTCGGCACCACGCCGGGCTTCAATGGCGACACCGCCAGGGCGCTCGCCTCGATCAAGGCCAAGACGTTGATCATGACCGGCACCAAGGACCTGCTCAATCCGGAATTCGAGCCGGTCGCCGCGGCCAGGAATATCGCTGATGTCAAGCTGCTGACGATCAGTCCCGGCACCGTCACCGGCCATGCGTCCGCCGGCGGCGCCATTCCAGCCGACGTTGAATTCCTCAACCGCGAGACCACCGCGTTTCTGGACGGCGTGACACAAAGTGCGGCGCGGTGACGATGGAAATGGAACCGAATCGGCCACTGCGGGGTTTAGGGGGATCAATAACGCGTTGCTGTACGAATTCTCGGAAGGGACTGTTCTCATGAAGATCATCGCCACCTTAGCTGTCGCCGCAGCGCTCGCTTTCGCGGCCACTGGCGCCGCCGAGGCCAAGGGCTGCCTGAAGGGCGCCGTGGTCGGCGGCGTCGCCGGTCACTACGCCGGTCACCATGGCGTGCTCGGTGCGGCCGCCGGCTGCCTCTATGGGCGTCATCGCGCCAAGGAGCAGGAGCGCCAGCAGCAACAGACGCAGAACCAGGACGAATAATCGGTCGAACACATCATTAGCGGGATTTGACGGGCGTAATTTGTAAAGTGCTAGTGATGGGGCTCCGTCGTCGTCCCCGCGAAAGCGGGGACCCATAACCACAGGCCGACGTCAGTAAGCAAAATGTCGCTCCAACTGCTCCCTGCATCCAGCATCGGTGATGACGGATGAAAGGTTGTCGATTGCTTCGCTTGCGCTCGCAATGGCGGGCGATGTTGGACACACGCAGGTATTCCCGCAAGGCAATTGCCTCCGAGTTGTTGCAAGAATCATCCGCCCCAGAAATCAGAGGGCGCAGGGAATGCCGGGTGATCAGCTCACCCGCAGCCTTGCGTGCAAATGAAAAAAGCACGCAAGCAAGTCACCACAGGTTCGCCGAAACATTCCGGCATTCCCTGCGCGAATGGTTTTAACGGCTTCCTTCGTGCTCGCCCCGGAGACCGGCTTTCTTGCCTCCGTCGTCTAGTGCGATGCGTTAGCATCGTCACGAAACTTGATATCAGCGTCGGGATATCGGGCCCACACGACTTCGCCGTCCGCTTGTTGGTGCATTCGTCTTGTGCACCAAAAGCGTCCATCGCCTCCCGCGCCCAACGTCCGTGACGATCGCGAAACGCCCCTCGTAGGAAGCGCGGGATGCGCGAACAAGTGCCGGTGATTTGCCCGACGTCGCAAGCGAAATGACCTGCGACACGATGGCACGACGGGCAAATCACCTGCGAAAGGCCTGATTGCCGGAAGGCGCCTGTCAAGCACTAAACGTCAGATCACGATATAGCCGGTGTAGCGCTCAAGATGCAGCGTGCACCGCATGCCGCTGGCAATCCCGTCGATCGGAGGCGCGAGCAGCTCGACCACCGTGTAGTTGAAACGGTGCGGCGAAAATTCGGCGCCATAGACCCAGGCGTCGTGCGTCTTCTCGCCCAGTTCGAGCTTGACGCTGGTGAAACCAAACCGCTCGCCGACACTCGAATTCGGCTCCCATTGCAGCGGCGGTGTCACGATATCCGGAATCTTGATATCGAGCGCATGATCGAGCTGCACATTGATGGTGCCGATCCGGCAATTCTCGATGTCGGGAAGAAAGCTGCGCAGCAAGGGTCTTTGCAGAAGGAGCAGATTGGCGGCAGCGCCAAGTCCGGAAACAATGTGTCCGCTCATGGCTATCGGCACTATGAAATTGTTCCCGCTGATTCCCGGCTAAAATCGTTAGATGAGGCGCGCTGCGTTGTCAGCTTACCGTTTGGTTTCGGAAGATTGCTTTGTTGCGGAAGATTTCTTTGTCGTCCCCGCGCAGGCGGGGACCCATAACCACCAGCGCTTATTGTTGACGAACCTGTAGTTCCAGCTTCCGGCACTTGGTTGCCCGTTTGCGTTGGTCGCCATAAGCTTGGGCATCACAACAACGAACAGGGAGCCGGCCGTGAATTCCTTGCCGACCGCGACTGCCGAGACCGCGCGCTTCTTCCAGCAATGGCTGGAAACCTTTTCCAGTTATGTCCGTGATGTCGATTACGCGTCCGCGCGGCCGCTGTTTCACCCCGCGGTGCTGGCTTTCGGCACCCACAACGACGTCATTCCCGGCATCGATCAGTGGATCAAGACGCAATGGGACAATGTCTGGCCGAAGACGAGCGACTTTCGCTTCACGCTGGAGCAGACCGAGGTGCTGGCCTCGCCTGACGGTGCGATGGCGATCGTGATCGCGCCGTGGACCAGCACCGGATATCACGAGGACGGCAAACCGTTTCCGCGGCCCGGCCGCGCCACCATGGTGTTTTCAAAATACGCTGACGGCTGGCTGTGCACGCATTCGCACATGTCGCTCAATCGAGGCGTGCCGCAGTCGAGCCACGCGAAGCGCCCGGTGAAGGCGTGGTGAGGTGAAGCGGGATCGCCGGTCTCGTCATTGCGAGGAGCGTATGCGACGAAGCAATCCACCTTTTTCTTATTTTATGGATTGCTTCGCTGGCGCTCGCAATGACGGTGGGAGACTTCTTCGTCATTCCGGGGCGCGCGAAGCGCGAACCCCAAATCCATGGTGCGGCTAACCAGCGTCATACGTATTAAGAAACTTTTCGGCGGCGGCTCGCGTCGGAAAGCGACCAAGCTCACGATAGTCTGGATCGTGTTCGGCAGTATCAGGGGAGCGAATGACGACGAATTCACCGCGGTCCTGTTCAATCAAGTCAGTTAAGTCTTCGCTCTTTGTAGGGCACATGTGCCGTGCGCCACAATGCGGGCAATCGTCGTCGCACGTGCAGGACCATTCATCTGTCCATTCACGATTGCACCGATCACAGTCGTAGAAATTGAGAAACCAGGCCATGCGAGTTTCCTAGGATCGCAAACGATAGTTACCACGAGATACGAATTCGAGGAATCCTTGATCGCGGAGATATTGGAGTTGCTGGCGAATCTTTGGCCGAACATTCTGGTTGCCGGGATATAGTTCGCCAAGGTGTCGCTCAAATCCATAAACTTCGTCGAGCGTGAATTCGCGCTTGCCCAAGGCCTCCACGCATTTCATGACATCGAGCAGCCAGCCGCGCACCTCAAGAGATTCATCTCTCAGAAAGAGCGTTTTTTGCCATTCCTGAAGGACAGCCTCCTTGGGACGGACAATGCCGTTGTGAACGATGTGAAATCTTGCCGGCTTCGGGGATTTTACCGATCAGAATATTCGATCCGATCCAGCCGGCGCGGCGCGCGGTTGCTGCGAGAGGTTTGCGTTCTTCGATGATGTCGCGAACGAAAAAGTGCTTTGGAACGATGAAGAGATTTACGACCGCGAGTGATTTTAGGTCGTAGTTCATGAGCAAAAGGTTTGGGTTGTTGCTTGCAGCTAGGCGTTCGCACTTTGTCTTGTAGGCGCCATCAGCAACCTTTGTGCCGAACTTCCCTTTCTGGCTCTTGAGTTCGAATTCCTCGTTGCACGATCCGCAGAGAAAGTCGGCGACCGGACTATTGTTCGGGAATTGCGCCATCTCGGCATGGCCGCAGTGCGGGCAGTATGCCCACGCCTTGACCCACGCTTCCGTCCACGTCCGCGCATTCTGGGAGCCGCTGGAATAAGCCGTTTGGGACTCTTCGAAGCCGAGTTTCATGGGGGCTAGCGTAGCCAGACTTACCCGGATTGCCAGCGTGCGGTTTGCCCCCATCGGGGAGCGGGGGCTCCACGGAATGGAACCCGCTGTGGCATATTGGTCGCAGCTCGACGCAATCTCGTGAACCTGCCACATCTGCCGCACTCTGGGCACATTCCGGCGTTGATGGTCACGACGTGGTCGGGATAGACAGGAATCGTTGCTGTGTTTTCCCTCGCAAAGGAGAGATCAAGATGATGAAGTTCGTGATTGCGGCGGGTTTGACCGTTGCCATGGTGGCTGCCGCCAGCGCCGCCGACCTGCCCCGTCCGCAGCCGGTCTATCAGCAGGCGCCCGTCGGCAAGATGCCGATCGGCAAGGCCCCGATCGGCAAGACCCCTGTCGGCAAGGCCCCGATCGCCGCACGCTACTGAGCGATCTCGCTGCATTGCGGGAGGGGCGAAGCGTGTCCAACCGATCGACAAGACTTGTCCTTACAAGACCTGGTTCGAAAAGACCTGGTCCTACAAGACTTGGTCCGACAAGAGCTAGCCTGCTTGCGGGACTGGCGCTTGCGGCTTTGTTTGGGTGCCATCTCCCGTCGGCCTCCGCGCAAGCGGCCGATGCGCGGGGCGGCTCGGAAGGCTTGAGTATTGAGAGGGTCCTCGAGCGCATCGCTGACGCGAGCGCGCTTGGGGACGTGGCCCCTGAAGCGAAGCCGGCGGCGCCCTCGACAAAGCGCGCCTCGGTAAAAGGCCCTTATTACGTCGACTTCCGCGCCAGGACGGCGGCGAGCTGGGGACACGCCTTCGTCTGGTATGGCAAGACCAGCGAGCGGCAGGTTGAGGTCGCGGGCCTTACTCCGAAGGGAGACGAGGCAGAGTACGTCCTCGGTTACGTGACCCTGGTACCGTCCGAGACCGGCGCGAGCTACGGCGATCTCGATCCGCAATACCTGACGGCGAACTACCGCGTCTATTTGAACGAAGCCGACGCCAAGCGGGTGTTTGCCTATATTAAGAAGTTGCAGGCGAGTTCGCCGGTCTGGAATGCCGAGACGTTCAATTGCACGTCCTTCATCGGCGACATCGCAAACTACATGGGACTGAAAACTCCCAGCCGCTGGCTGCGGCCGGAGAATTACGTCAATCGTCTGAAAGAGATGAACGGCGGACGTCAGGTCGCCCGGCTGTCGGCGGAGCAGTAACCGGCCTCTCCCTAGCCAGGATTCGGCCGCCGAAGTTGCCCATCGATGAATAAACACGCTGCGGTCGAGCGGGAATCGCGAGCGTGAATCATGAGCTCGAATGACTTGGCGCCGACACGGTGCAATCTGGCCGGGTCAATCTCGTCGAAGAGTTGTCCGGCGAGACTGCGCGCCGGTTTGAAGGTATCTGGGGCCGCCCTTACCCGTATTTCTACGTGGTAATCCCTTAACCGCAGAAGCCAAATCGACGCAGTCGGTTCAATTTTTTGAAATCCAATTGCCGCCTTCAGGGGTTCGTTACCAAAGTTCCGTAGCTTTGCGGATCACGCGGCGTTGGTTGACCCGCGAATATTGATCGCTATTGCCTGCCGGGAGCCTCTTGTGTTGCAATCCAATTCCCTTATCGCCGAACTCGAAGACGCGGTTAGAAGCGGTTCGTCGGACAAGCGCGTCGCGACTCTTCGACAGGTAACCGATCTTTTCCTGAACGGTGGAGAACGCCTGAGCGAAGATCAGGTCAAGGTCTTCGACGACGTCTTGTGTCTTCTCGTCACCCGGGTCGAGAGCCGGGCAAGAGCCGAACTCAGCTCGCGTCTGGCGCCGGTCGACTACGCTCCGTTCGAAGTCATCCAGCACCTCGCCCGCGACAACGAAATCGCGGTAGCCGGCAGCGTACTGGCCACTTCGAGCCGATTGAGGACCTCAGACCTCGTGGAGATCGCAAGCAGCAAGGGACAGGAACATCTGTTGGCCATTTCGGGCCGGACCGACCTGCCGGAAGCTGTCACCGACGTGATCGTCGACCGTGGTGAAGGCAAGGTCATTCGCAAGCTTGCCAATAATGCCAGTGCTCGCTTTTCGGATACCGGCTACTCCAAGATCGTGGCGCATTCCGAGGCGGATTCCGAACTGGTCGAAATCCTTGGTCTCCGCGTCGATCTGCCTGTCAGATATCTGCGTGACCTGCTGAAGCGCGCGACCGACGCCGTGCGGGAACGACTGATGTCGCTGGCGCCTCCAGAACTGCGCGAGGAGATTCAGCGGGTCATCAGGGCTATCGCAGGCGCGGCGGATCCAAACGCGCCCGACTTCACTCGTGCGGAGGCACTGGTCGGGCTGCTCCACCAAAAGTCCGAACTCGACGACGACGCAATCACCAAATTCGCTGTCGGCCGAAAATTAGAAGAGGTCGCAGCATCGCTGGCGCTGCTCAACGGCGTTCCCACTCAGATGATGGCAAAAGTGCTGGAAGGGCAGCGATCCGACCTGATCCTTATTCCCTGCAAGGCTGCCGCATTGGGCTGGCCGGCCGTTGCAAGCATCTTGTGCAATCGTTCGGCAAAGCAAAAAATCGGCGATGAAATCCTTCAGATTGCAGCAAAGGACTACGGCAAATTATCAACAAGGACGGCCCAGCGTACCCTGCGTTTCTGGCAGGTCCACGATACGACAAGCTGGAAAACAGCGGCTCAGAGCGAGTAACTCAAAGCGGGCAAATCGTGTTCTGAACACGGCCCGAGGCAGATCCAGCCGCACAACCGGAAACTTCGGATGAAAGCTGCTCGTGCGAGCGCGCCGGCGAAATCCACATCCGATGGCATGATTCACGCCGTCTGCGGACCGCGTTAATCCGTAAGAATACGGCCCTGAACGATTCCGATATCAGAGTTTAATCTCTGTAAAGGCGGCATTTCTAAAATCCATCCCGATATCGGCGCTCACTTAATCCTCAGCCAGCCGATCACATGAGTTTCGGGAGGGATGGTGGGCGAATTGCTGTTGCTTCCTGGCGGCCTCAAAGGAAAGCGGCAGCGCGCACTACCGGGTCAGATCGATTTTGTACGCTCGAAAGTGGCATTGCTCACCCATTTTTCAAACAAGCTGATGGAAAACCAACATGGCTAAATCAGATATTTCCGAACGCATTTCGTTCAATCGTATCGATGCCGAAGCGATCGAAGCGCTTCGCGCCGGAAAGTCCTTCATACTCGCCGTCATGCCGGCGATCCTCGACGGCTTCTACGACCATGTCAGCAAATATGCGACGACTTCGAGCTTCTTCAAGAATCGCGATCAGATGATGCACGCCAAGGCGATGCAACTGAAGCATTGGGCGATCATACTCGACGGCAAGTTCGACGAAGTCTTACGAGGCATCCGTCAACAAGATCGGCGAAGTTCACAACAAGCTCGGCCTCGAACCGCGCTGGTACATCGGCGGCTACAACGCGCTGGTGACCGACCTGATGGGGGCGGTCGCAACCCAAATGCCGACGGGCCGGTTCGACCGGAAATCGCCGGAAAGGCGGCTGGCGCTGTCGCAGGCGCTTGTCAAAGCGGCGTTGCTCGATATGGACATCGCGATATCGGTCTACATCGAGGCCGGCCGCCGCGACCGGCGGGCTACGCTCGACGGGCTCGCCAGCAAATTCGACTCGGCGATCGGAGGTGTCGTCAGCGTGGTGGCGTCGGCGGCCACCGAACTCCAGGCCGCGGCCCAGAGCCTTCGGGGAGCAACCGATATCACGGCAGGGGGATCGAGTGCGGCGGCCGCTGCTTCGAACGACTCGATGGCTAACGTCAACGCGGTCGCCGCAGCCTCGGAACAGCTTGCCCAATCGATCTCGGAGATCAGCCGGCGCGTCAACAAATCTTCAGCGATTGCAGGCAAGGCGGCCGAAAGCGCGGACCAGGCTGCCAGGAAAATCGATCAGCTCACGGCGGCCGGCCAGAAAATCGGCAACATCGTCGATCTGATCACAAACATCGCATCCCAGACCAACCTGCTGGCCCTGAACGCGACCATCGAGGCGGCGCGGGCGGGAGAAGCCGGCCGGGGATTTGCCGTCGTCGCATCCGAGGTGAAGGGTCTTGCCGAACAGACTGCGAAGGCGACCGCGGAAATCGCCAGTCAGGTCGGAGATATCCAGGGCTCGACGACCAAATCAGTCAAGGCCATTTCCGAAATCACCGACGTCATCAGGTCGATGACGGAGGTGTCGTCGGCGATAGCCGCCGCCGTCGAGCAACAAAGCGCGGCGACGAGCGAGATATCGCGCAACGCGCAGCTTGCCGCAACGGGGACCAAGAGCGTTTCAACGAGCGTTGAAGAGGTGCAGCAGGCAGCCAGCGAAGCGGGGTCGACTGCGTCCAATGTGCTGGCGGCGGCAAGCGAATTGTCGCAACAGTCAGAACTGCTCCGCGCGGAAGTTTCAAACTTCCTCAACACCGTGAAGGCGGCCTGAGGCGACGTCGGCTTGCGGCCCGGTCCATTCCGGATCGGGCCGGAAATGCCTTTGTTGCGGATCTCAAGCGTCCGCCGCTTTGGGCCTACCGCTTTTTCCAGCCGCCCCGATGCCCGGGCGCGCCGCCGCTCGAGCGCGGGGAGGGTCCGAACTCCGGGCCGGACTGGCGCGAGTCGCTGGGTTGGACGATTTTGCTTGCCTCGCCGAACGGTTTTTCCGGCAGCGCGCGGCTCGCGCGAAACGGCAGCAACTCAGGGCCATGCATTTCGTCGAGATGCGGTTTATGGACCTTGGAGCCGGTCTTGCCGCTGCGGCTCGCCTTGACGGCGGACGACACACCTTTGTTCTTCATGGCACTGACCGGCAGGTTGGCGGCCTCGCCGTACTTCTTGCTGCCGGCATAGGCGCCGGCTTTCGACGCCACGCCGCGCTGCTTGATGGTGGGATCGTCGACCACAGCCATCTCGGTGGCGCGCAGCCGCTTGACTTCGTCGCGCAGCCGCGCCGCCTCCTCGAAGTTCAGATCGGCAGCGGCCTCGCGCATCCGCGTTTCGAGATCGCCGAGAACGGCTTCGAAGTTGTGCCCGATCGCGATCACGTCGTCGGACAGAGAGCCGTCGCCGACCTCGACCAGCACATGGTCGCGATCGTAGACCGAATTGAGGATGTCGCCGATCGATTTCTTGACGCTCTCCGGCGTGATGCCGTGCGCCGTATTGTACTCGACCTGCTTCTCGCGGCGGCGGTTGGTTTCCGCAATCGCGCGCTCCATCGAGCCGGTCATCTGGTCGGCATAGAGTATCACGCGACCGTCGACGTTGCGCGCGGCGCGGCCGATGGTCTGGATCAGCGAGGTCTCGCTGCGCAGGAAACCTTCCTTGTCGGCGTCTAAGATCGCGACCAGCGCGCATTCGGGAATGTCGAGGCCCTCGCGCAACAGGTTGATGCCGACCAGCGCGTCGAACGCCCCTAGCCGCAAATCGCGGATGATCTCGATGCGCTCGATGGTGTCGATATCGCTGTGCATATACCTGACCCGAATCCCCTGCTCGTGCAGATATTCGGTGAGGTCTTCCGCCATCCGCTTGGTCAAGACCGTGATCAGCGAGCGGTAGCCTTGCTGCGCCACCGCGCGGACTTCGCCGACGAGGTCGTCGACCTGCGTGCGTGCGGGGCGGATATCGACGGGAGGATCGATCAAACCTGTCGGGCGGATCACCTGCTCGACGAACACGCCGCCGGATTCGTTCAACTCCCACGCGGAAGGTGTCGCGGACACCGCGACCGATTGCGGGCGCATCATGTCCCATTCCTCGAAGCGCAGCGGGCGATTGTCCATGCAGGAGGGCAGGCGGAAACCGTATTCGGCGAGCGTCGCCTTGCGGCGGAAGTCGCCGCGGAACATGCCGCCGATCTGCGGAATGGTGACGTGGCTCTCGTCGGCGAACACCAGCGCATTGTCCGGCACGTATTCGAACAGCGTCGGCGGCGGCTCGCCGGGACGGCGTCCGGTGAGATAGCGCGAATAGTTTTCGATGCCGGCGCAGCTTCCGGTCGCCTCCATCATTTCGAGATCGAAGGTGGTGCGCTGCTCCAGCCGCTGCGCTTCCAACAGGCGTCCCTGGTTGTTGAGCTGGTCCAGACGCAGCTTGAGCTCGCCCTTGATCGACTTGATCGCCTGCACCAGCGTCGGCCGGGGCGTCACATAGTGCGAGTTGGCGTAGATCTTGATGAATTCGAGCTCATCTTGCTTGTGGCCGGTGAGCGGATCGAACTCCTCGATATTTTCCACGGTGTCGCCGAACAGGTTCACGCGCCAGGCACGATCCTCGTAGTGCGCCGGGAAAATGTCGATGACGTCGCCGCGAACGCGGAAGGTGCCGCGGGTGAAATCGGCCTGGGTGCGCTTGTACTGAAGCGCGACCAGGTCGGCGATCAGCTGCCGCTGATCGATGCGCTCGCCCTTTTTCAGCGCAAAGGTCATCGCGGTATAGGTCTCGACCGAGCCGATACCGTAGATGCAGGAGACCGAAGCGACGATGATGACGTCGTCGCGTTCGAGCAGCGCGCGCGTTGCCGAATGGCGCATGCGGTCGATCTGCTCGTTGATCGAGGAATCCTTCTCGATATAGGTGTCGGTGCGCGGCACGTAGGCTTCGGGCTGGTAGTAGTCGTAATAGCTGACGAAATACTCGACGGCGTTGTCGGGGAAGAAACTCTTGAACTCGCCATAGAGCTGGGCGGCGAGCGTCTTGTTCGGCGCGAGAATTAGCGCGGGACGCTGGGTGGCCTCGATCACCTTGGCCATGGTGTAGGTCTTGCCCGAGCCGGTGACGCCGAGCAGCACCTGGGTGCGGTCGTTGCGGTTGATGCCTTCAACGAGTTCCTTGATGGCGACGGGCTGGTCGCCCTTGGGCTCGTATTCGGACTTGATCACGAATGGCTGGCCGCCTTCGGATTTCTCCGGGCGGGGCGGCCGGTGCGGCGTCCAGATCTTCGTCGCGCCGTCGTCGCCTTTGAATTCGGGGCGGCCGTCGCGGATCAGCGCTTCCAGCGCTTCCGCCGTGGCCTGTACGCCAAGCGCTTCCATCTTGCTGCGCGGCGGGCGGGCGAGCGCCGCCTCGTCGTCCTCGGCGGTCGGCAAACCGAGTTGCCGCGCCAGTTCCGGATCGAGGGTCGGAATGGTGGCAGCGGTGCCGTAATTGGCTTGTGGCGCCTCCTCGAATCCCTTGGTCGAGGCGCGGGCCCGGTGCGCTGCCGCCTCGCCGCCGGCGCGGCGGTCCCAGGAATTGTCCGGCGGCGGCTGCAAGCCGGTGCCGGATCCCATGCCGGCGTCGCCGCGGTTGATCGCGGGATTGAGCAATTCGGCCAGCGCCGGCCCGATCGGCTGCACATCGGGGCGATGGGCCTTCGATTTGGGCGCTTTGCCGGGCTTTTTCGGGGAGGTGGGAGTCTTCGCCATGCCCGGAATATGGGACGAGTCCGCTGCCGAGAAAAGGGCCGGGAACTGCTCTTGCGACGGTCCGTTGCACTGTCAGCAGTTGTCAGTACAGGTTGATTTATCCGCGTCATGCGCGGGCTTGACCCGCGCATCCACGTCTTGCTCTCATCGGCCCCAAAGACGTAGGATGGCCGGGCTAAACCCGGCCATGACAAGGAACAAGGACCCCCATGCCCGACATCAACCCTAAGGCCGGCCAGCCCGTCGAGCCGTCGATGCTTGCCAATATCCCGCGGCTGGTGACGGCCTATTTCGCGGGCAAGCCCGATCCCAAAGTCGCGACGCAGCGGGTCGCGTTCGGGACCTCCGGCCATCGCGGCTCCGCGCTCAACGACGCCTTCAACGAGGCGCATATTCTGGCGATTTCCCAGGCGCTGTGCGATCACCGCGCCGAGAAAAATCTCTCCGGCCCGCTGTTCATCGGCATCGACACCCATGCGCTGGCCGAGCCGGCGCTGGCCAGTGCGCTGGAAGTGTTCGCCGCCAACGGTGTCGAGGTGATGATCGATCAGCACGATGGCTATACGCCGACGCCGGTGATCTCGCACGCGATCCTTACTTACAACAAGGGTCGAACCGGGGGCTTCGCCGATGGCGTCGTGGTCACGCCCTCGCACAATCCGCCGGAAGATGGCGGCTTCAAATATAATCCGCCGAATGGCGGCCCGGCCGACACCGACATCACCGGTGCGATCGAGCGCGCCGCCAACCGATATCTCGAGACCGGTCTCGATGGCGTCAAGCGCATCCCTTACGAACGCGCGCGCAAAGCTTCATGCGTGCATCGCACCGACTACATCACGCCCTATGTCGCCGATCTCGCCAACGTGCTCGACATGGAGGCGATCCGCGGCGCCGGCGTCAAGATCGGCATCGATCCGCTCGGCGGCGCGGCGGTGCGCTACTGGGAGCCGATCATCGAGCGTTATGGCCTAAACGCCACGTTGATCCGCGACGAGGTCGATCCGACCTTCCGCTTCATGACGCTCGACTGGGACGGCAAGATCCGGATGGATTGCTCGTCGCCTTACGCGATGGCGCAGCTGATCGGCATGCGCGACAAGTTCGATGTCGCCTTTGCCAACGATACCGACGCCGATCGCCACGGTATCGTCACCCGTTCCAACGGCTTGATGAATCCGAACCATTTTCTGGCGGCGTCGATCGCGTTCCTGTTCGAACATCGCCCGCAATGGCGGAAAGACAGCGCCATCGGCAAGACCATCGTGTCGAGCGCGATCATCGATCGGGTGGCGAAAAAGATCGGCCGCAAGGTGGTCGAGACGCCGGTCGGATTCAAATGGTTCGTCGATGGTCTCGTTGGCGGTGGCTTCGGCTTTGCCGGCGAGGAAAGCGCCGGCGCCTCGTTCCTGCGCAAGGACGGATCGGTGTGGACCACCGACAAGGACGGCCTGATCATGGGGCTGCTCTCAGCCGAGATCACCGCGCGGACGAAGCGCGACCCGAGCCAGCTGTTCAATTCACTCACGGCCGAACTCGGCGTGCCGTTCTATGCGCGGATCGATGCGCCGGCGACGCCGCAACAAAAGAGCATGTTCAAGACGCTGTCGGGCGACAAGCTCGCGGTCAAGCAATTGGGCGGCGAGGCAGGTACGGGCGACGCTGACGGCGGCGCCGGGCAACGGTCAATCGTTCGGCGGCATCAAGGTCGTGGCCGACAACGGCTGGTTCGCGGCGCGGCCCTCCGGCACCGAGGACGTCTACAAGATCTATGCGGAGAGTTTCCGCAGCGAGGAACACCTGCGCCAGATCCAGGACGAGGCACGAACTGCCATCGCGCGCGCGTTCGCGGGATAGCTGCGGTTCGCGTTTTTCACGCCGCCGATGACGGCGCGGGCGTGGGATTGTTGACGATGTCGAGATGAATCCCGCCGCACCGGGTGCATCGCATGGTCCAGTATTCGGCCCTCGCACGTCCTTCGATCACGCGCAGCACCTTGAGCTGGCCGTCGCAATCGGGACAGTTGGACCGGATCGAGGCGGAGGAATTGGTCCTTGAGTCATACATGAGCAGTCTTCCGCTTTTGCCCTGAAGTCTCTGATGTCACCGATCGCCGGTTGAGGTAGTCGATGCGGGTCTTGGCGTCGGCGATCGCCGCTTGCGCATCGGACCATGCGAATCCGACCTCAAGTTCGGGAAATGACACGCCGTCGATGACGACAGGCTCACAATCCTCGCGCCTGATCCTGGCATGCCAAAGCCCTTTGCCGGCTTCGAAAGCCTCAATTTGAAAGCCTGAATAGGTCATGTTTGTCATGTCCCCGCCGATCCGAGACGCATCAAGAAACCACGTCTTGGTCCGGATGACTGTGAACTGGTTCACACTTTCGGGAGAAGTTGGCCGGAATCCGCTTCGCGGCCTATATAGGCGCTGCACAAACAGGAGCAATTCGATGGTGGAGGCGGCCGATTCGCTGGTCCTTGACCTTGTCGAGTGGATTGCCCGGGAACCGCGCCCTTATTCGGAGGTGATCGCGACCTGGCGGACGTCGTGCCCGCGGCTGACGATCTGGGAGGATGCGGTTGATGCCGGTTATGTCACTCGCGCCACCGGCGCCATGGTCGTGGTCACCGAGGGCGGCAGGCAATGGCTGCGCGCGCACGGCCGTTTGAACTGAGCGGTAGTCAGAGGTCAGGACAATGTATATCTGGAGGGTCGCGCGGGCCGGGGCGCTCGCAATTGCCGTTGCGGCAGTTGCGATGTTGGACGTCGCGCCGGCATTCGCCGCCGAGCCGGTCTACGATCCGCAAGTCGGCAGCCGATGGATCGTCGAGACCGAGGCCCGCAGCCAAGAGGTGAGGCCGGACGGGACGGCGACGTCCGTGATCAGGACCCGCGCTGAGGCGACCATCGAGCAGAAGACGGCGGACGGATTTCGAATTTCCTACGTTCAGCGTGACGCCACTGTCGAAGGCAACGCGCGGAGCGTGCCGCTCCGCCGCGCCTACATGAAGGTGCTTGAGAATGTGGTGATCCGCGCCAGCACCGACCTTTCCGGAAAGCCGTTGCATATCGACAATCTCGATGAGGCAAAGGCGACGATGCGCGTTGCGGCGAGCGGGCTTGTGGAGCAGTTCGACCGCCGGCCGGCGGCGCGTGCGCTGTTCGATCAATTGATGTCGGAGCTGGTCGAGGTCGATGCCGGCAGCGCCGCCTCGGTTTACGTCGATGCGCTCGCGGTATTGGCGGTGGCGCAGAATACCGGAATGAAGCCAGGTGAATTCAGGCAAGTCACCAGGCCTGCGGAAAATCCGCTCGGCGGCGACGCGCTGAAATCGACCGAACGATTCGAACTGGTCGATGCCGATGCGGCGGCGACACGGCTCAAATTCGTCAATGTCACCTCCGTCGACGCCGCCGACATGGACGCGTTCATGCAGTCCTTTGCGCGGAGTTTGCTGGCGGCTTCCGGCGACAGCGTCACGCCGGAACGGGTGCGTCAGCTCGTCAGTTCGATGGTGTTCTCCTTCGACAAGCGCGCCGAATTCGAGGTCGAGAGCGGCATGACGCGGAAGGTCGCCGAGAGTTCGAAGACGGTATTTCGCGGCATGGAACAGAACTTGATCCAGACCGACGTGCGGACGATTATGGTGACGCCGGCACCGTGAACTTGCGCCTCATCACCGGGCCGAACATCACTTCACTTCGCCGCGATGGCCAAAAGGCCTGATTGACTCAGGCCGGCCTTTGCGGTGAACTCCATGCAGTCGCATCTTTTTCAATTCGACGGTTTCTCAGGAGCTCAAGCGATGATCGATCTGTATTATTGGACCACGCCGAACGGTCACAAGATCACGATGTTTCTCGAAGAGACCGGGCTGAAGTACAAGATCTTCCCGATCAACATCGGCAAGGGCGATCAGTTCAAGCCGGAGTTTCTGGCGATCGCGCCGAACAACCGGATTCCGGCGCTGGTCGATCACGAGCCCAAAGGCGGGACCAAGCCGATCTCGATCTTTGAATCCGGTGCGATGCTGCTCTATCTCGCCGAGAAGACCGGCCAGTTCCTGCATGCCGATCTCTATAGCCGTTATGATGTTATCCAGTGGACGTTCTGGCAGATGGGCGGGCTCGGGCCGATGGCCGGACAGAACCATCACTTCCGCAATTATGCGCAGGACAAGATTCCGTACGCGATCGACCGCTACGTGAACGAGACCAACCGTCTCTATGGCGTGCTGAACAAGCGACTCGCTGACCGCGAGTTCATCGGTGGCCAATATTCGATCGCCGACATGGCCTGCTATCCCTGGGTCGTGCCTTACAAGAATCAGGGCCAGGACATCGAGCAGTTTCCGCATCTCAAGCGTTGGCTCGGGACCATCGGCGAGCGGCCGGCCACGGTGCGCGCTTACGCGCTTGCCAAGGACGTCAATCCGAATTTCGGACAGCCTTCGATTCGCACCGAGGAAGAGCGCAAGCTTCTGTTCGGACAGACGGCGGCAGTGGTAAAATAACTTTTTAATAGCCAGGAACGACGCGCAACTTTGCGTGTCCTGTCGATGACAAGCCTGCCACGATCATCCAATATGGATCATCGCGGCGGGACGAATGTCTCTGTGCATGTGTGACGACAGGAGACGAGAACTTGCGTGACGGAATTTTGGCGCTTCGCATCGGTGTGGCCCTGGCCGTGCTGGTGACCGGCAATACGCTCGGCCTGTCTTTGGCGCTCGCCCAATCGGCTGTTCGTACCGACCCTCTGCTCAACAACGGGCCGCCGGTATGGGACACCAACCACGACGGTATCTTCACGTGCGACGAGTGGAAGAAGTTCATGGAGCAGCTGTTCTTGTCCGGCGACAAGGGCCGCAAGGGCTTTCTCACTCCGCAGGAATTCGACGCGATCAAGAAAGCCGATCCCAGCCTAGCCGATGCCGATTTCGGTTATTTCGACGAGAACCGGGACGGCAAGATCACGCGCAAGGAATTTGTCGAAAAGCCGAGCGTGTTGATCCTGCGCTTCGACAGGAACGGCGACTGCCGCGTTACGCCCGATGAATTGAAGGCGGCAACCACTCCGCAACCGACGGGTGGACCACAGGAACGCCCGCGCGACCGGTTTCATTGAGGCGGTACGCCGGCAGGTCCACGTGATTGGCTGTGGCCGGGCAGTCAAGTCGCGATTTCCAGAGCGTTGTTCTGGAACTCTTCATACGCGGCGATCGCGTCGGCGGCGTACATCAACGACGGCCCGCCGCCCATGTAGACGGCCATGCCGAGCGCTTCCTCGACTTCCTGACGCGTCGCACCGAGCTTGACGAGTGCTTCGGCATGAAAGCCGATGCAGCCATCGCAATGCGCGGCTACGCCAAGCGCAAGCGCAATCAGTTCCTTGGTCTTGCTGCCCAGCGCGCCGTCCCGGCCTGCGGCCTGTGCGAGCGCGGAGAACCCCTTCATGACATCGGGAATATCGGTGCGGAGCTTGCGCAAGTTCGCGGAGATATTCCTGGTGATTTCGGGATAGCTTTTATCCATCGTGTCCTCACTTCAGTTTGACGGTGACGGCGGACGTCTCGCGCGG
Organism: uncultured Alphaproteobacteria bacterium; assembly: GCA_963748805.1. GTDB lineage: Bacteria > Pseudomonadota > Alphaproteobacteria > Rhizobiales > Xanthobacteraceae > Bradyrhizobium. The sequence continues at coordinate 29,482 of CAVVLH010000111.1, forward strand.
CGCGCGCAAGGCGATGTAGATTGCGGGAATGACCAGCACCGTGAGCAATGTCGAAGAGGCAAGGCCAAACAGAAGCGAGATCGCAAGCCCCTGGAAGATCGGATCCGGCAGGATCGTCGCCGCGCCGATCATGGCGGCAAGCGCGGTGAGCACGATCGGCTTGAAGCGGACCGCGCCGGCTTCCAGCACCACCTCGCGCAGCGGCTTGCCTTCAGCGCCACTGTGACGGATGAAATCGACCAGCAGAATCGAGTTGCGCACGATGATGCCGGCGAGTGCGATGAAGCCGATCATCGAGGTTGCGGTGAATGGCGCTCCGAGCAGCCAATGCCCGATCACGATGCCGATCAAGGTCAGCGGGATGGGCGTCAGGATCACGAACGGCAGGCGAAAACTCCTGAACTGTGCGACGACGAGCACATAGATGCCAAGAATCGCGGCGCCAAAGGCTGCGCCCATGTCGCGGAACGTCACCTAGGTGATCTCCCATTCGCCATCCCATAGCAGCGTCGGGTGCGACTCGTCCGCCGGCTGTCCGTGCAGGCTGATCGCAGGCTTCGGCAGTGCGCCCCAATCATGCGCATTGATCCGGTCGTCCACCTCCAGCATGCCGTAAAGCGGCGCCTCGAACCGCCCGGCGAGCTCCGCCATCACCATGTCGGCGAAGCGGCCGTCGCGGCGGAAGATGACGGGCGTTCCGGCCTCCATGGTCGCCTTCACGACCTGGCCCAGCTCGACGACGGTCTTGCTGCCGGGCAGCGCATTGGCAGGCACCGGCGTCGAGGCGAGCGCCTCGTCCCAGACAAGGTGGCGCTTGGGCAACCGCACCGCGATCTCGATCGGGTTACGGTCCTCGCCGCGATGCGAGTAACCGATCGAGACGCCGCCGAACAGCGCCTGAATGGTGTCGTAGACGTCGCGTTGTTCGACGCCGAAGAACTCGAGTTTGTCCTGATCGATCGACAGCCGCAGCCGTGGCCGCTTCTCGCCGATCGAATCGTCAATGTCGACGATGAACGGAACTTCGGCAAATATCCTCTTCAACTCGGCACTGACCGCCCGACGTGTCGCAGCATCGGGGCCGTATATCTCGGCGAGAAGCGTCGCCAGCACGGGCGGCCCCGGTGGCACCTCGACTACCTTGATGCTGGTGCCGGCAGGAGCATCGAGCGCCTTCAGTTGCCGCCGCAATTCAAGTGCGATTTCGTGGCTCGCCCGTTTGCGTTCGGCGCGGGAGGTCAAGTTGACTTGCAGCTCTCCCAATTCGGGTCGCTCGCGCAGGTAATAGTGACGCACCAGGCCGTTGAAATTGAACGGCGCCGCCGTGCCGGCATAGGATTGCAACGAGGTCGCCTCGGGCAGCCGCCGTGCAATCTCCGCCGTACGGAACAGCAGGCGCTCGGTGTCTTCGAGACTTGCGCCTTCCGGCAGATCAACCATGACCGCAATTTCGGACTTGTTGTCGAAGGGAAGCAGTTTGACGGTGACGGACTTGGTCGCAAACAACGTCATCGAGGCCAGCGTGGCCACGCCTACGCCGAGCAGAAACTTCCACGCCGAGCGCTTGCTGCTCACGATCGGCGTGGCAAAGCGGCGGTAGAGCGAACCGAGCCGGCCTTCGCTGTGCGCCGCGTGAGCCGCAACCGCGCCGGTCCTGGGCGCCAGCCGCAGCATCAGCCAGGGCGCGACCACCATGGCTACAAAGAACGAGAACAGCATCGCCGCGGAAGCATTGGCCGGTATCGGCGCCATGTACGGGCCCATCAACCCCGACACGAACAGCATCGGCAACAGCGCGGCAACCACGGTCAGGGTTGCGACGACGGTCGGGTTACCGACCTCCGCGACAGCTTCGATGGTGGCCTGAAGGCGAGGGCGGCCGTCGCCCATGGCCCAGTGACGCGCGATGTTCTCGACCACGACGATCGCATCATCGACGAGAATGCCGATCGAGAAGATCAGCGCAAACAGGCTGACGCGGTTGATGGTGTAACCCATCAGGTTGGCGGCAAACATCGTGAGCAGGATGGTTGTAGGAATGACGACGAAGGTGACGATCGCCTCGCGCCAGCCGATAGCGACGGCTATCAGCACGACAATCGAAACCGTCGCCAGCGCGAGATGGTACAAAAGTTCATTGGCCTTTTCATTGGCCGTCTCGCCGTAGTCACGGGTCACCGTCACCTGGATGTCGCCGGGAATGAGGTTCGATTTCAGTCCTTCCATACGGCGGGCGACATCGGTGGACACCTCCACCGCGTTGGCGCCAGCTCGCTTGGCGAGCGCGACACTGACCGCGGGCACGCGCGCCCATTGTCCTTTGATGTCCCGCGCATCGTTCCAGACCCGATGATCGATCGTGCTCGGCCCGACCACCACGGCGGCCACGTCCCTGACATAAACCGGGCGTCCGTCGCGGGCTGAAATCAACAGCAAACCAATATCGGGAATCCCCGACAGCGTCTGACCTGCCGCGACGCTGCGCACCGTGCCGGCATCTCGCACCTGACCGGCCATAAACGACCGGTTCGCATCTTTCACCTTGGCGACAAGTTGCTGAAGCGTGATGCCGTAAAGCGACAGATTCTCCGGATCGGGCTCGACCCTGATCTCCTGCGGTGCGCCGCCTGAAATGTAGGTCAATCCGATGTTGTCGACCTTCATGAGTTCGGCGCGCAGCTTGTCGGCGAGCTCGAACAGGTCCATTTCGGTCCAGCGTTCGGCGGCCTCCGGCTTCGGCGACAGCGTCAACACGGTGACGGCAACATCGTTGATGCTGCGGCCGACGATCAGAGGCTCCGGAATGCCGACGGGGATGCGATCGAGATTGGCCCGGATCTTCTCGTGAATGCGCAGAATCGCGTCGTCGAATTTGGTGCCGACCAGAAAACGCGCAGTGACCATTACGCGGTCGTCTTCGGTCTGGCTGTACACATGCTCGACTCCGTCGATGCCCTTGACGATGGCTTCGAGCGGCTTGGTGACGAGCTCGACGGCATCGGGACCGCGCAATCCGTCCGCGTTCACGCGAATATCTACCGTCGGCACGCTGATCTGCGGCTCTTCCTCACGCGGGATCACGGCAAGTGCGATCAAGCCGACGACAAGGGCGGCCAGCAGGAATAACGGCGTCAGCGGTGAGTTGACGGTCGCCTTCGTCAGATGGCCTGAGAGCCCGAGATTCACGGCCGCTCCAGCTGATCGCCGTCACGAATGCCGGACAGGATTTCGAGCCCGTCGGGAAGGGCAGGCGTCGGCATCTCGCGTCCACGCTGCACAGGCACTTCCATGGAAGCCTGGCCGGTGCGTAGACGGACGTAATCGATACCAAAACGCGTCTTTATGAAACTCGCCGGAATGATGAAGACCGCCCGTGTGCCGCCGGAAATCCAGACCCGCAGGCGATCACCGACAAAATACTCGCCGAGCCCTTCGACGGTTGCATCCGCAATGACGCGGCCTTCCTCGATCTGGGGATAGATAAGATCGACAATGCCCCATTTGGCCGTGCCCTGGCCGAATTCGCTGCCATCAAGGCGAATGCGATCACCGGTCTTCAGGAAGCCGGCGTGTTCTTCCGGCAATCTCAAACGCAGCTTGAAATGCTGTTGTGCGACCGTCACGACCGGATCGCCGGGCAATACCACCGAACCCACCGTCACCAGGCGCTTCAGGACGCGACCGTCTTGCGGAGCAAGAACTCGACCTTCGGCCTGTTGTTGCTGGATCACTCCGCGTTCGGCGGTCCTGGCGCGAAGATTGTTCTGGGCCACATTGAGTGCCGTTCGTGCTTCATCAAGCCTGGTGCGCGGCAGCGTGCCACGCTCGACCAGTCCCTCGATGCGATCAAAATCGGTCTGCGCCTGGTCGGCCTGGGCTTGCAGCGCCTCCATTTGCGCATCCAGCGACTTCATCTGGAGCACGAGCTTCTCGTCGCCCACAACGGCGATCGCCTGGCCGCGCGTGACGGCGTCGCCTTCCCTGACATGAAGCTGCGCCACCGTGCCGCCGATGCGGCTGCGCGCCGGCACCACGCTGATACTTTCCGCGGTCGCAAACACGGCCTTTTCGTCCGCGATCGAACGCCGCTCCACGCTTAACGTCTCTGCACGAACGACGCTCGCCGTCAAAGAGAGCGTTGCGGCAGCCGCCCAAAAATACAAAACTCGCCTTATCATCGCAATATCCATCAGCACAGCGTGGCGTCTCGTTTCATCTCGCTAACAATTTCGGGATGCGCGTTGATCTCACTCAACGCGCCGAGCCGCGCGCAGCCCTGGATTTTGGAACACAGAATGCCTGATAGAGCGTCTTCAGGATGTCCCGCGCCGGTTCGCTCGCGATCGAATAATAGATCGTCTGCGCATCGCGGCGCGCTGACACCAGGCCGTCCCTGCGAAGCAGCGCCAGGTGCTGAGAAACGGTGGAATCCCGCAAACCAAGAAGTTCAGCCAGTTCGCCGACCGAACGCTCCCCGTCGATCAACTGGCAGATGATGAGAAGCCGGTGCCGGCTGGAAAGCGCCTTCAAAAGGTCACTCGCCTGATCCGCGGCCCGCTCCATCATTTTGACGCTTATTTTCATAGTTGCGTATATACGAAAATATGAATATGAAGTCAAGCAGGTGCGAAGCTACCGGGTTAACCGGCGAAGCGATAACGGAGGTGGCCATGGCGGAAGTCGTCGTAATCGGAGCGGGTCTCAGCGGAACGCTGATGGCCTATGAAATGCTGCCCCAGTTGCGAAAGGGTGACCGCCTAAGCGTGATCTCGCAAGGAACGATCTATCACTTTGTGCCGTCCAATCCCTGGGTGGCGGTCGGTTGGCGCAAGCGCAGCGATATCGAGATCGATCTCGTTGAAATCATGAAGCGCAAGGGTGTTCGCCTGCTGACTCAAGGTGCCGGGCGCGTCCATCCGGACGACAATCGTGTCGAGCTCGGCGACGGCTCGTTCATCGACTATGACTACCTTGTGGTGGCGACCGGCCCTGAGCTTGCCTTTGACGAGATTCCGGGACTGGGCCCGCAGGGCTACACGCAATCGATCTGTCACGTCGACCACGCTTCAAACGCGAGGGACGCATTTGAAAAGCTCGCCGCCAATCCCGGCCCGGTCGTGATCGGCGCGGTGCAGGGCGCGTCCTGTTTCGGGCCGGCGTACGAATTCCTGTTCATCCTGGAGACCGAGCTGCGCCGCCGCAAGCTGCGTGATCAAGTGCCGATGACCTTCGTGACGTCGGAGCCCTATATCGGTCATCTCGGCCTTGATGGCGTCGGCGATACCAAGGGCCTGCTCGAAAGCGAGATGCGCGAGAAGCACATCAAGTGGATCGTCAATGCCCGCGTCGATCACGTCGGGCCCGGCGTGATGAGCGTGGAGGAATTTGCCGATAACGGCACGGTCCACAAGACGCACAAATTGCCTTTCTCCTATTCCATGATGCTGCCGGCGTTCCGCGGCGTCGAAGCGGTTCGCGGCATCGAGAAGCTGACCAATCCGCGCGGCTTTGTCATCGTCGACAAGCATCAGCGCAGCGAGGCCTTTCCGAACGTATTTGCGGTCGGCGTGTGCGTCGCGATCGCCCCGGTCGGGGCGACGCCGGTTCCGGTTGGTGTGCCGAAGACCGGCTTCATGATCGAGTTGATGGTCACCGCGACCGCGATGAATATCGGCGCGCTGCTTCGCGGCGGGACGCCCCAGGCGCAGCCGACCTGGAACGCGATCTGTCTAGCCGATTTCGGCGATTCCGGTGTTGCCTTCCTGGCGCAGCCGCAGATTCCGCCACGCAATGTCAACTGGTCGGCGAAGGGCGACTGGGTCCACTACGCCAAGGTGGGTTTCGAAAAATACTTCCTCCGCAAGATGCGGCGCGGCGAGAGCGAGCCGTTCTACGAACGCTTCCTGCTCGACAGGCTCAACATCGCCAAGATCAAGGAGGTCAGAACGGGCACGTGAGGACCCCCTATCGCCGCTGGACCAACGCCGATCCTGCCCGTTCGTAATGTCACGGATTTTCCGCAAGGAGCATGGCATGAATATCGATAAAGCTGTTCTGGCCTTTGCCGGATGCGTTGTGCTGCTTGGACTTGCGCTTGGCGCCTACGTCAATGCGTATTGGTATCTGCTGACGGCCTTTGCCGGGCTGAACATGATCCAGGCATCGATCACCGGTTTCTGTCCGGCGGCGATGGTATTCAGGAAAATCGGATTACGCGGCGGATGCGCATTCAACTAATACCAGGCCACCCGAACGCATGACACGATCCGGCGACCTTTACTTGACGGTCGCATGAACCTGCAGGAAGCGCAGCGTTTTCTGCGCCGTCTCAACCGACAGCCGCTGATAGTCGTTTTTCGCCAGATTGAGAACCTCTGGGGATGTCGGCTGCGCCCGCAGGCGATTACGCAAGACGGCCTCAACCGCACCCCAAGCCAGCCCCGCCGCTTTGCAGGGGACGAGCACAGCATCATTTCGAACACCCGTCAGGATTTCCGCAATGACATCTATCTTTGACGACGTCAGAACGGCAATGCCGACAATGACCTGCGGCATTTGGCCAGCGGCGGCGAAGTCGTAAATCGTCGTACCGTCAAGGCGCCCCGCGATCCGCAGCCTTTGGATGGCCCTCTCGGCATTCGCGTATCTGTTATCCTTGCCGGCTCCGCTGATGGTCGTCGATATGTTCGACAGGACTTGCACGAGCTGCTCGCGCTGTTCGGGCGGGATCAGCGCAAGAAGCTTCGTCTTCACCGCCTCGGTAGCGCGTGACAGAAGATCCCTCAGCAGCCGCATCGGAATATCGCGACGCGATCCGATGGCCTCGGCCAGGATGTCGTCTCCGTCCGCTTTTTCGACCAGAACGGCATAACCGGTGTCCGAAAACCGCGCCCCGGCGTTCTTGGCAAGGGTGTGAAGCACCTTGCGATCGCCGCGTTCCACCAGCACGTCCGTGACCACAGTCGCCAGGCTTTCCCGCTTCGAGATCGCCGCCAGATGAGCCTGACCGCGCACGCGAGCGATCTCCGTCAGATCGGTCGTCGACAGGCGCTTTGATCCCGTGAGCACCGGTCCTGCCACGGTGATTGCCTCGTTCCAGGCGAGCCGTCTGCTCGTCTCTTCCGGTGCGTTATCGGCGAGAGCAATGCGCTTGCCAAGCTCGGCCAGTGCCGTTGTTTCGATCCTGGCCATCAGGCGGCACAAGACGTCGTCGAAAACCTTCACCTGGTCATCGGTCAAGGACGTCGAACCGGCGAGAAAGAGAGCCGTGACCCGTCGGAGCTTGTTGACGCGAACTTCAGACGAGCCGCTGCGAACCGCGGTATCAAGTTCGGCAATGAGCGATTCCTGAAGCTCGTCGTCGGTTGCATTCATCTCGCCGGGTCCGAGCCTCTGAAATAAATCGTCGTGGCTCGCGCCAGAGCGACGGTCAAAAGATGTTGATAGCGGAGACAGTCGGCGTCTGGATTGATTAAAATCAAATACGCACGAGTATTCACGGTTTAAAAATATATTGTGCGCGGCCATAAGCCGGCCAGTCCGGCGCAATAGAACGGATCGGCGCCAGCCTTCAGGCCGAAATCGTCAGGCCAAAATTGTTCCCATCGGCTCCGCGTAAGGCTTTATGAAATGGTAGGTGCTTGTTGCAAATTGTGCCGTGCAATCCAATCCTCGGCGTGTTCCAGCTCCAATGATCGTGCGAAGAGATAACCTTGACCGACGTCGCAGCCGGCCTGGCGCATTCTTGCCAGTACCTGCGGATGATCGACGCCTTCGACGACGACTTTCATGTTGAATGCTCGGGCGAGCGCGACCGAGGCGTCGACAATCTTCATCATGTCCGGATCGGCTTTGCACCCTTTGACAAAGGACTGGTCGATCTTGAGTTCACTGAAGGGCAGACGCGCCAGCGCCGAGAGCGACGAATAGCCGGTGCCAAAATCATCGATAGCGGCCCCGATATTCTTGATCCGCAACCTGACCAGGATATCCATCGCCCGCGCGACGTCAGACATCGCGGTGCCTTCGGTGATCTCGACGATCAGAGCGCTGGCTGCCATGGCTTCGCTGCGCAGGATATCCTCGATCCGATCGGGCAGGGTCAGGTCGGACATCAGCGAAGCCGAAACGTTGACGGCAATGGTGAAGCCAGGATGGCTCTCGACCAGCCTTCGGCCATTCTTTATCGCCAGCGAAAGGATTTGATCGGTCAGTTCGGGCATCAGGCCGAACTGTTCGGCCATGGGAATGAAGAGCTCGGGCGAAACCAGACCGAGCTCGGGCGTCCGCCAGCGTGCCAGCGCCTCGGCGCCGACGACTTTTCCGCTGCGGAGATCGACCTTTGGCTGAAACTCCACGAAAAATTCCGCTCTCGCCAGACCGGACGTGATCCGCTCCCGCGTGAGATTAATCGGGGGTGCCTCGCTGTCCCGGGCGCTCGCTATGCTGTGCGGTAGATAAAGTGCCTCTTTCAGACGATCGAGATCGAGCGGCTTTGTGATGCATCCATTGAGAGAAAGTTTGAGCCCCTTGGCTACCCGCTTTGCGGAGTTCACGATCCGCTCGTCGCATGCGCTGATGATAACGATGGGCATGGAGCGAAGGCCGATATCGGCCACAAGCCGAAGCAGCTCGACCCCGTCGCGCTCTCCGAGCGAAAGATCAAGCGTCATGATATCGAAGGGCTGTTGCCGAAGGAGCGCGGCGGCAGCCTCGAACGAAGAGGCAATCAGAGTTTCATAGCCGAGCTTCTCACCGATTTTGCTGATCAAGGTCCGCTGAACCAGATCATTTTCGACGACGAGAAGCCGGCCCATCGATTTCGCCGCTTGGCCGAGCATCGCCGTCATTAGTCCATCTCCGCGTGTCCGTACCGACCCTAGTGTGGCGACGCTGACGTTCCTTTCAGGACCGCAGCGAGTTCTTCGAAGGAACGTCAGAAGTCAAAGCCACACTAGAATCATATGGTTGCTAGTGTCCCTTGGTTCTGACATTCGTAAAAGTGGCCCCGCGATAGGATACGAATGTCAGAACCGGGACACTAGCGTTGATGAATGGACAACGCGTGAAAGCGAGGTGCTTAAAATTTTCGCTAATTGTAATGACTAATTAATGATGAACGCGCCACCGCACGAGTGTACGCCGGAAGCCACGCACTGTTCTTCCGCTTTCACGCAATAACAAAGCGAGGCCAGCTTGTGCCAAAGCAGAAGCGACCCAACAATTGAAAGCTCTGCGTTGTTACGCTGAACGGATATCGTCGGCCTGACGACGCCCGTCAGCCCAATGGCCCGGTAGCCTTTTCCAGCAGGCTCCACGCCTCCGCGCCATATTTTCCTTTCCATTCGGCATAGAAGCCTGCCTTCTTCAAAACCTCGCGGAATGGCGCCGGGTCGGTATCGTTGAAGGTGATACCTTTCAGCTGCAACGAGCTCGCCAGGTCGTCATTGAGTTTGGTCACCGCGTCACGTTGCCTGATGGCGCTCTCGTTGAAGCCTCTCGCGACCTTCGCCTTGATATCGTCCGGTACGCTGCGCCAGGTCCGGTTGCTGGTCACGATCCACGATCCATCCCAGACGTGGTTGGTCCGCGAACAGAATTTCTGCACCTCGTAGAACTTGGACGTCTCGGCAACGACCAGCGGGTTTTCCTGTCCGTCGACCACGCCGGTTTGCAGCGCCGTATAGACATCGGAGAGATTGATGCTGGTCGGTGCGGCGCCGAGCGCCTTGAACAGCGACACATAGACCTGGCTGACCGGAACGCGAATCTTGAAACTTTCCAGGTCGGACGGATCCCTGATCGGTTTCTTGCTGGTGGTGATCTGGCGAAAGCCGTTGTTCCAGATTTTCTCGAACGCGTAGAGCTCCGCTTTCTCAAAACCCTTGCGAATGAGCGCGCCAAGCTCGCCATCCATCGCAGGCCACACCGCATCGGCGTTCTTGAAAGCGAAACCCGTTCCATTGATGGCGGCGATCGGCACCAGCGTTGCGAAGATTAGCCCTCCGGTGGAGAAGAAGTCGATGGCGCCGGAGCGCACCTGTGACAACAGATCGCTGTCGCCGCCGAGCTGGCTGTTCGGGAAAACGCCGATATCGACCTTGCCGCCGGTATCCTGCCTGATCCTGGCGGCGGCCTCGATCGCGAATGTATTGACGGGATGGGTGGCCGAAAAACCGTGGCCGAGTTTCCAGGAATAGTCGGCTGCGACCGCGCGCGCGATGTAAGGCATCGAGAGGCTCGCGCCGCCCAGGCCCGCAAGAACGGTTCGACGAGACGGGATCATGATTTCCTCCCCTCGGCTATCCCTGGAACGAAGGGCCGAGAAACTTCGCCGCGATTTCGATCGCCCGCAGATACGCTTTCGCGCGAGCCCCGTTCGCTTCACATTGGCGATTTTGATTATTTAAGCGGTAAATCCTGTTGAAGCACAAGCCTTAGGTTGGCGGTTGACGCGAAGACGCCACCTCATTCGTGGTGGAATCGCAGAGTTATTCCGGGAAGCACGGATCTCCCGGTGACCTCAGGTGTGTGCCGGCCAGTGCCGGTCGCGGAACCAGCCGCGATATCCCGACATCTTCGCGCGCTGCGCCTGCGGTGCATGACGTTTGCACGTCGAGGCCTCTTCGCTGTTTTCGGCCGCGCCCCATCGAAGCTCGGCGCAGTCGTTCGGGTTGTAGGCCATCTCGAAATCGGTGGCCCGATCGACGACGTCCTTGACCGACAGCGTCCACGGCGAGCCGTCGCTGCGCGTATACGTCACTTTGCGCGAGGCAAGCTCGGAATTGAGTACGCCCTGCAACTCGGCTTTCATGTCGGCTACGCTCTTGCCGGGCGGGATCGCATAACGGTCCGAGCGGCGCGCGAAGCGATCGGGAAAGGTTCGCACCACGTCGATGGCGATCAACAGGCGAAGATCGCGCGCCGGCGTCGAGTAGTCCTCCCAGGCTCCTGTCGTCTCGAAGATCGAAGGGCCATCCGGCATCGAGGTGTCGCCTGCCGTTTTGGCCTGATATTTTCGCCCATTCTCCACCGCGGTGACGCGGGTCTTGATCTGTTCGCTGAGGCTCGTGATCGCGTCCGACATCGCGCGGCCGGGATCCAGCGGCTCGGGCGACATCACGTCGTCCATGCGGTCGTAGAAATCCTCGGCCGTCATCTGCGATTGCTGCGGCGAGAAATCGGCGTATTGCGGATTTTTGGCGATCTCGGCATTGCTCAGCCGCCGCAACGGGCCGCCATTCTCGCGCAGGATCGGACGGAAATGCTTGAAGCCGGGCGTGCCGAGCGCAGGTTCGTGCACGAACAGGAAGTTGCCGCGCCAGAAGCGCTTGCGCGTGATCGATCCGTCAGGCTCGGCGTCGACGGCGAGGAACACGCCGGGCGTGCCGTTCACTTCCGGCACGCGACGCACCAGCATCAGCACGTGGCCGTAGGGGTCGGCGTACACCGTGCCCGGGCGCAGCGTCTCTTTCGTCAGCGGCACGATGTAGAAATCGGCATTGTCGTCGCCGGCGCGCACCGCGCCGGTATGCACGACGTCGCCGACGTCACGCAGATATTCACCAAAGTTCGTCGGACGCTTCGGCTTGGGCGGCGGCGCCTTGGCTGGCGGCGTTGTGGTGGCGGGCGCATCCGTCGGCGGCTCGGAGGATTGGCCGAACAGCCGCAGCAAGCTCGGCTTCTGCGGCGGCGGAGGGGCGGGCGGGGCATCCGCTGCCGGCACGCCTGCATCCTGCTCAGGCGGCGGAGGCGGACGCGTGACTTCGGGATGTTCGACGTCGAACCACTGGTAGCATTTCGGCGGCTTGCCGCCGAAACCGCGCGAGCAATTCGAATAGCCGAACGGCAGCCCCATCTTGAAGGCGAAATAGGCGCGCAGGAAATAGACAAAGTCGGCGCAGTCCGGCCGTAGCCCGGTTTGCGTCGCGTCCTCGTTGCGGCCGAGATAGTTGTGCAGGAAATTACGCGAGGGGTCGCGCAGCACCTCATACCAGACCTTCCAGTTCAGATCCTGGTCGGGCGGCGCGTCGAACAACTTCTCGATCCATGCCGAAAACAAGGCTTCGTTGGTGCTGTTCCAGTTATTGCGCGTCTGCCAGATGCTGCCCGCCGGAATTTTGAAAGGCTCCGGCTTGCGCGCGCCGACGGTGATGTCGCGCGTGACCGGGCTGCAATCCGCCGATGTACGTTCGAGCGTCGCGTGCCAGGTGCCGGCGGCGGGGGCAGCGACCTCGGCAAACCAGGAATAGGGCGGACCTTCGTGCCGGTCGGTCGATTTGACCGCGACCTTTCCGTCGGGCGCGGTCAGCGACAGGGCGCCCTCGACCGGTTTGTCGGCGATGACCATGACGCGCAACGGCGCGCCGGTCCAGGGCGCGAACGGCGCCGGCAAGACGGTGACTTCGCCGCAGGCGTCGGACGCCGCCAGCGCCGGGGACATCTGGAAAAAACCGACTGTGGTCAGCGAGATCGCCGTGACAGCGGCAGCTAAGCAGCGCCCAGGAAGCATTCGGATATAAACCTTGCTAATGTACCTTGGAACCGGTGGTCGGATGTCGGGTCACAGGATAGCCAATCGGAAGGGACGAGTCATTGCGAGCTTTGAGGGCCGGGTTGAAAACTCGCTTCCATCGATCTGGCATCGCTTTTGGAGGTTTGGCGCGGTTTGACGCCGTGATCGTTTGCCTGTTCGCTTGCTTCGGGTCGGTGGCTGCGGTTCCAGCCGCTAGTGCCGCCTCGGTGCGGCCGGTGGCCGCCGAAAAGGCCATGGTGGTCACGGCCCAGCATCTTGCGACCGAAGTCGGCGTCAACGTTCTCAAGCGTGGCGGCAGCGCGATCGATGCCGCGGTCGCGGTGGGATATGCGCTCGCGGTGGTCTATCCGGCCGCCGGCAATCTCGGCGGCGGCGGCTTCATGACGATCCGGTTTGCCGATGGGCGCAAGACGTTCCTCGATTTTCGCGAGACGGCGCCGCGGGCCGCGAGGCCGGACATGTACCTCGACAAGGATGGAAACGTCATCAACGGCCTGAGTACGATCGGCTGGCTCGCGGCTGGCGTCCCCGGCACCGTGTCGGGTCTGGAATATGCGCGCAAGAAATACGGAACGATGACGCGCGAAGCGTTGATCGGGCCGGCCATCGAACTCGCCGAAGACGGATTCATCCTGGATCAGGGCGATGTCGACATGCTCGCCACGGCGACCGATGACTTCAGAAAATTTCCATCGACCGGCGACATCTTCCTCAATAAGGGACAGCCCTTTATTGCCGGCCAGAGACTGGTGCAGCGCGACCTCGCCAACACACTGCGCTTGATCAGAAAGCAGGGCGCCGATGGCTTCTATCGCGGCAAGACCGCCGCCGCCATCGTGCGGGCGAGCCGGGCCGGCGGCGGAATCATCGAGCTGGAAGATCTGAAGAGCTACAGGACGCGTGAACGCAGCCCCATCGAGTGCGATTACCGCGGCTATCACGTGATCTCGGCGCCGTTGCCGAGTTCCGGCGGTGTCGCGATCTGCGAGATGCTGAACATCCTGGAAGGCTATCCGCTTCGTCAATTCGGCTGGGGATCGGCGCAGGCGCTGCATTACGAGATCGAGGCGATGCGCCACGCGTTTGCCGATCGCAACACGCTGCTTGGCGATCCGGCCTTTGTTCGCAATCCCGTCGAGAGGCTGATCGACAAGAGTTACGCAGCCAAAATCCGGGATTCGATCAAGCCCGACAAGGCCGGGATCTCCAGCGAACTGGGCAAGGACGACGTCGCCTCTCACGAAGGCAGCAACACCACGCACTTCTCGATCATCGATGTCGACGGCAACGCCGTCTCATTGACCTACACGCTGAACGACTGGTTTGGCGCGCGGGTCGTCGCGTCAGGCAGCGGCGTGTTGATGAACGACGAGATGGACGACTTCACTGCAAATCCGGGCCGGACAAACAGTTACGGCGTCGTGCCAGGCGAAGCGAACGCAATCGCGCCGGGCAAGATACCCTTGAGCTCGATGAGTCCCACGATCATCACGAGGGACAATAAACCGGTCCTCATTCTCGGTACGCCAGGCGGCAAGCGCATCATCACGACGGTGCTGCAAACCATCCTGAACGCCGTCGATTTTCAAATGAACGTTCAGGAAGCCGTCGATGCCCCGCGCATCCACCATCAATGGCTGCCGGATGTGACGAATGTCGAGCCGTACGGTCTTTCGCCGGATACCCGCCGCCTGCTGGAAGCAATGGGATACCGTTTTGGTGATTCGCCGCCCGCCAACCACGTTGCTGCGATCATGGTCGGTGCGCCCAGTCTGGAAGGAAAGGCGGTTGGCCGGAACAGATTCTATGGGGCGAATGATCCTCGCCGGGGCACTGGGTTGGCGTTAGGTTACTAGTGTCCCGATTCCGAAGTTCGTATCATTTTACGGAGCCACGTTTCGAACTTCGGAATCGAAAGGACACTAGCGAAGCTATTGATCTCGTGTGGCTTTGGTTCAGAAGTCCGCATGACCAGCCTGCGGCATAACCGATGCGGACTTCTGAACCGCCACACGAGGGAATTCAGCTATAAACGGCCTTTCCGGGCCGACTTGCCGGGCGCCTAAGGCTGTCCCGGCAGCCGAGGCGTCCACAGCCCCGTGGGGATACCTCAGGGGTGCTTCACCAATCGTCTCGATTATGCCTTACTTTTGGGCTCCAAATACGTTAGTTTATAGTGCGTTAACGACTGCTCGACTAATCCTTGGGGGATTTGGTGCGACCTCGTCGAGTTGGAATTGGGGGCTCGGTGGCTTCAACCGCCGCGAAAGCCAGCAGGCCGTCCCGGCGTTCGAGATGGCCAAAGACAGCCTTGCTTGCCCTGGCGGCAATCGGGTGCTCGCTGGCTGTTGCCGCGTGGATTACCGATTCCACTGTTCCCACGCTTGCCTCCGCGGCCCTGCCGGGAAATGCCACGTCGTTCGAAGATCGTTTTCTTGCGCCGATGCCCAGCAGTAGCGCGGCGTTGGGACAGCTGAAACGCTCCGCGCTCGCCGCCGTGCGGTCGGAGTTTACAACCGCCAAGGAAGCGCTTGATCTCAGGTGGCTGCCTCAGGATTTTCGTCCCGCAATTCCCGCCGAGGAAGAGCCCCGCGTCGCGGTCGCCGTCACGAAGCCGCAAGCGACTGACGGAATTCCGCTCCCGAGATCCCGTCCTGCCGCGGCGGACCAGCTAGCGCAAACCAGCCAGGTCGTGGCCCTGGCAAGCGCAGTACCGACAACACTGCCGACAATGACATCAACCGACAGCCAGCCACCTCGGCCGGCCGAGCGCTCGGCGATGCAGAAGTTCTCCGACATGTTGAAGACCCGCGTGACGCTGGCTTCGCTGGGGCTTGGCAAGGCGCCGGATCTGGCCGCGCTCGGCTATGACAATGAGACCGCCGTCTACGATCTCGCGGCGCACGCCGTTTACCTGCCGAACGGGACGGTGCTGGAGGCGCACTCGGGAATGGGCAGCCTGCGCGACGACCTGGAACATGTTTCCGTGCCGAACCTCGGGGCGACACCGCCCGCCGTCTATTCGTTGAAGCCGCGCGAGAAGGATTTTCACGGCGTTGCCGCGATACGCATGACGCCTGTTGACGGCAGCGATATCTACGGTCGCTCGGGACTGCTCGTGCACAGCTACATGCTCGGTCCCAACGGCGATTCCAACGGCTGCATCTCGGTCAGAGAATATGACCGGTTTCTCAAGGCCTTCAACGACGGCCAGTTTTCTCACATTGCAGTCGTTACCAGCGTGAAGGCCATGATACTGGCCCAGCAAAACGCTGATTGATCCGCAAAATCCAATTCAATTCGATTGAGCTGACGGCGCCGGCGGGCGCTTGCTGGTCTTGGTCTTTTTCGATCGGCCGCTCTGCGACGTATCCACCGCCGCCAGATAAGAAGAGAGCTCCCAGGCCTCGCTCTTGCTCGCCGTGTAATGATCCTGCAGGAACAGGAATAGGGTCGGTCTGAAGCGGCCCTTGGCCAGTCCATTGGCGCTGCGATGGCAGTTCACGCAGGTATCCGCAAACAACCGCTGCGCCGATTTGCCCTCGTCGATGTTCTGGGCCAGCGCCGCAGGGCCGAGCCATGCACAAACGGCTCCGAGGATGATCAGGCAGCGGCCAAATTTTGGTTGTTGCAAAAGCTTCGATGAAAGTTGCATGTAACGCTCGTCCCTTAGCCGCTGAAGGAAAATGTCAGGCATTTTATACAATGCCGGCATCGTCCGATGTCCCTAGCCTCAAGAGCCTTATGGCCGAAGAGCGTCAAAAAGGCGACGGCAATCTCCAGCAAGAAAAATCACTTTGGCGATGGCGAATGGATTTCAAAACCGGGCCTGCGCGGCCGCCTTGCGCAGGCATTCGCGGCACAGGCAATCCTCGCCGTCGAGCGGCATCGGCAGCCGCACGTCTTCTTCGGCGCACCAGCATGGTCCTGACAGTGCGCAGATGAATTCCGTTCCGCATCGGGAACAGACGACGTTGCGAGGCGGAGGCATTTCTAAACGATTTGTCATGAACGGTATCGAAACTTGGCCGCGTTTTTCACGTCCGGTTCATCGCTTGAAGTGCTTGATCCAAGCGTAACATACGTAGCACGCCACTTGATGGAAAGTCTGCCAGGAGCATTCGATGGCCCGCGATCCGCAAGCTGCCCTGATAGCGCTCAACCGTTTTGGATTTGGTGCCCGCGGCGGCGCATCGGGCGATTGGGCTGGCGCAGCGTCCGATCCGCGCGGCTTCGTCAAGGCCGACCTCGCTCGTCCGAGCAACGCGCGGCTGGAAATGCCCGGATTGCAGCCGACGCCCGCTCTGGCGCGGGCCGTGTTCGCCTATCAGGCTGAGGTCAAGGCTGCGCGCGAGGCCGCCAAGGCCAATCCCCCGATCGAGATGTCGGCATCGGAAAAGCCCGCCGCGATGGACGCGCCCGACAAGCCGCTCGAGAACAAGCCCATGGATAACCAGCCCATGGAAAAGTCAGCGGTGGATGCGCCGATGCAGGCGGCCCAAGTCGCAGCTCCCGCCAAGCCGCTCAACGTGATCCAGAAGACCTTCCGCACTGAAGCCCTGGCGCGGTTGCAGCGGGCCTTGATGGCCGACTGCGGCTTTACCGAACGTCTTGTGACCTTCTGGTCCAATCACTTCTGCATCTCGGCGGCCAAGGGCGAGTTGGCGCGGATCTGGGCCGGCGCGTTCGAGCGCGAGGCGATCCGCCCGCATGTGCTCGGGCGCTTCAGCGAGATGCTGATGGCGGTCGAGCAGCACCCGGCGATGCTGTTCTTTCTCGACAACCAGCAGTCGTTGGGCCCGGACTCGCGCGCCGGGCAAAACCGCAAGCGCGGCCTCAACGAAAATCTCGCACGCGAAATCATGGAACTTCATACGATCGGCGTCGGCGGCGGCTATACGCAGGAAGATGTGACGTCGCTGGCGCGCATCATCACCGGCTGGACCTTCGCCGGAAGGCAAGGTCAGTTGGGAACGCCCGGCACGTTTGTGTTCAATGCCAACGCGCATCAGCCGGGGCCGCAAATGCTGCTCGGCAAGACCTATGAGGACAGCGGCCTGTCGCAAGGCGAGGCGGCGCTCGCCGATATTGCGCGCCATCCCTCGACCGCAAAATTCATCGCCACCAAATTCGCCCGTCACTTTGTCGCCGACGAACCCCCGCCGGCGCTTACTGCGCGGTTGCAGGAAACCTTCCGCAAGACCGATGGCGATCTGTTGGCACTTGCAACGACGCTGGTCGATTCCGACGAGGCCTGGGCCGCGCCGCTCACCAAAATTCGAAGCCCTTACGAATACCTCGTCGCCGCCGGGCGTCTGCTGGGTCAAATTCCCGACGATCCCGGCCGTTATCTCGGCGGCCTCAATCTCCTGGGCCAGCCGTTGTGGACGCCGTCTGGACCGAATGGATTCCCCGACACCAACGCGGCCTGGGCTGCGCCGGAAGGGATGAAATTGCGGCTCGATATCGCAGCGCAAGTCGCCTCGCGCCTCGGCGACAACGTCGATCCGCGTGACTTGTTGGAGTTGGTCGCCGCCGACGCGTCGTCGCAGGAGACGCGGCGCACCATCGAGCGCGCGGAATCGCGGCAGCAGGCGCTGGCGCTGCTGCTGATGTCGCCGGAATTCCAGAGGAGATGACAGCCATGGAAACGATGATGGATTGCTGCGGAAGCCAAAGCCGGGTCGTCACGTCGCGCCGCGCGCTGCTGCTCGGCGGCGCCTCGTTTGCCGCCTGGGCCTACCTGCCGAAATTTGCACGCGCGGCCGATGGGCGCGACCCGCGCCTGATCGTCATCATCCTGCGCGGCGCGCTCGATGGCCTTGCGACCGTAGCTCCAGTCGGCGATCCCGACTACGCCGGGCTGCACGGCTCGATCGCGCTCGTCTCGGACGGTCCGCACGCCGCGACCATGCTGGATTCGTTCTTCGCGCTGCATCCGTCGATGCCTGAATTTGCGCGGATGTACCGGGACAAGCAGGCTGCCGTAATCCATGCGGTGTCGACGCCCTATCGCGACCGCTCGCATTTCGACGGCCAGGACGTGCTCGAGAGCGGCTTTGCCGGCCCGGGCCGCGTGCAGTCCGGCTGGCTCAACCGCGCGCTCGAAGGTTTGCCGAAAGGCGCCCGCGTGATGAACGGCCTTGCGGTCGGTGCCACCACGCCGCTGGTGCTGCGAGGTGCTGCGCCAACCGTCGGCTGGGCGCCGGTGAGCTTGCCGCCGGCGGCCGACGATACCGCGGCGCGCCTGCTCGATCTCTACCAGCATCGCGATCCGGCGCTGGCGTCTGCCTTGTCGCAAGGTCTGCAACTGGAAAAGACCGCGACCGGCGATGAAATGAAGGCGAAGCCAGGGGGCAACAACGCCGGTGCGATGCGGCTGGTGGCGCGCGGCGCAGCCAAGGTGATGGCGGCCGACGACGGCCCGCGCATCGCCGCGCTCGCTTTCGACGGCTGGGACACCCACGCCAATGAAGGCGGCCCGGTCGGGCGTCTGGCGCAATTGCTGTCGGGCCTCGACGGCGCGCTCTCCGAATTCGAGAGTGGGCTCGGCGAACGCTGGCGCGATACGGTCGTGGTGGTCGCGACCGAGTTCGGCCGCACCGCGCGCATCAACGGCACCGAAGGCACCGATCACGGCACCGGCACCATCGCACTGCTTGCGGGCGGCGCGGTTCGCGGCGGCCGGGTGATTTCGGATTGGCCCGGGTTGAAGCCGGCCAATCTCTACGAAGGGCGCGATCTTGCACCGACCACCGATCTGCGCGCCGCGCTCAAGGGCATTCTGCGCGATCATCTCGGTATTGGAGAAACCGTGCTGGCGAAGAATGTGTTTCCCGACAGCGCTCAGGTGAAACCGATGCAGGGGTTGATCGGCTAGGCGCCCAACTTCGTAATCTTATCGATTTCTGCCATCTCGTCGGCGCTTAGGCTCCAGCCGATCGCCTTGACGTTCTGTTCGACCTGCTCGACGCGGGTGGCGCCGGCGATCACGCTTGCGACCTGCGGCCGCGCTGCCAGCCAGGAGAATGCCAGTTCGAGCATGGTGCGGCCGCGCGTTTGTGCAAACGCTTGCAGCTTGTCCACAATCTCCTCGTTGCGCGGCGTGACATAGCGATCGCGCAGCCGCGGTATCTTGTTGAAGCGCGTATCGTCGGGCGCGGCTTCGCCGCGCTTGTATTTGCCGGTGAGGAGACCGCTCGCGAGCGGAAAGAAGGGAAGCAGTCCCAACTTGTATTCCTGCGCGCAGGGTAACAGATCCTTTTCGATCTCGCGCACGACGAGGCTATATTCGTCCTGACAGGAGACGAAGTGGCTGAGATTCATGGCGCGCGCGACATGCTCGGCTTCGGCGATCCGCCACGCCGGGAAATTCGAATTGCCGATGTAGCGCACCTTGCCCTGCCGGATCAGATCGTCGAGCGCCCGCAGCGTTTCGTCGATCGGCGTCAGCGGGTCGTAGTCATGCTGCTGATAGAGATCGATGTAGTCGGTCTTCAGCCGCCTAAGGCTCGCCTCGACGGCGGACATGATGTAGCGCCGCGACGCGCCCTGCCTGGTGCCGTCCTCGCTCATCGGCTTTGAGAATTTCGTTGCCAGCACGATGTCCTTGCGCCGGTCGCCCAGGACCTCGCCGAGCACGGTCTCGGAGCCGCCCATGCCGGAGTAAATGTCCGCGGTATCGAACAGCGTGATGCCGAGATCGATCGCCTTGTAGATCACCTTGCGTGAGGCCTCGAGGTCGATGCGCTGGCCGAAATTATTGCAGCCGAGGCCAACGGCGGAGACGCGGAGACCTGAGCCGCCGAGATTGCGAATTTCCATGGATGATCCTGTGCTCGTTTAGCAAACTCGCCCCTATTGTGACGTTATGGGGCTTTCGCGCAAGGCAGGCCAAACGTCGGCCAACGCCCCGATCGGTGGCGGAACGGCAAAAGTACAGGAAATATCCGGACAAAAAAGTGCGGCCCCGGTCAGACGCGGCGACTGACGGGGACCGCTGGGGGCGCGGATGATCGTCGACGGGGGGCCTGATCAAGCGCACGTGAAAGGCTAGTCCCGCATTGTAACGCAGCCATGACACTGGGATTTATCCACAGGCGTTCTTCAATCTGAAATTGCCTCGCGGGAGCTTCCAATTTCTTGCGAAAAAAGAGGAAAGAATCGATTGGCCGATTTAAGCCGCGATGCGGGAGGCCGATCAATCCGGTTGGCGCTTGCTTCTATTCCGCCGCGCGAAGATTCTTGAAGGGGCCAAGCAGCCGCTTGCCGCGCATCGCGCGGAAATGGTCGGCGCGGGCGGGATCGTCGGTATGACGAACAAGTTCGGTGACCGGCGTATAGCTCAGCATCCGCCCGCCGTCCGGCAACGCCGTGCAACTGAAACGGAGCACCTGGCCGTCGCTGAGATTGATATTGATCGGCGTGGAGTCTCCGGTGCGCATCATTTCCGTGCGTTCGGTGATGAAGGCGCTCAACTCCTCTTCCGGCATCTCATAGGCGCCGATATCGCGGCCGTGATACATCAGCGCGATGAAAGGCGGCTTGCTGTCGGCCTTTTCGTCGGGCAGTGCGAAATACTGTCGAAAGGCGCGGTTGATGAATTCCGCGCGGGTGTCGGAATCAAGCAGTACGATGCCGATATCGACCTGGTCGAGTGCGGCTGAAAGCCGTTCGGATGTGGCGTGGTGACGGCGTTCCCAGGCGAGCGTATCGACCAGTCGTTTGCGCAACAGGCCAGTCAGAACCGCGGTGCCGATCGCTGCGACCGCAAGCATCGAGAGGCGGGTAAGGTCGGAAGCGGAATAGCCGATCGGGACGCCGTGGGCGGAAAAAAACAGCGCGGACGAAACCAGCGCGAGGCCCACGCTGGCGAGGCTCGAGCGCAGGCCGGAGAGCGAGCCCGCAAGGGCCACGATGCAAACAAACAATGGTGCGGGGTTCGGGACCGTCGGCAGCAGGCGATCGGCCGCGAGCGCGATCAATGCCGTTACTGCGGTGAGGGCCGGTCCGAAGATGGCACGCCAGTCGAATGTCAAATTCGCTCCGCTGTCTCGTGGGTACACGAGAATAAGGCGGATAGTCTGATCGATTGTGGCGCGTTGTCAGCGGGTTTTCTTGCCCTAACCTTAAAAAACCGTTGACCGCTTGCGTCAAACTGTTCGGTCTTTTTGCGAAACGCCCAGGCCGTAAACCCCCATTGCGCCGGATGGTCAGGGTCTGTCCAATCTCATGATGTTTCACGAATGGTCGTAGGGCACATCGAGATGCAGCAGCGGCGTGTCGTCGCCGCGCGTTCCCGCCGCAATCAGGAACGACGCCGCCACCAGGATGGCCGTCACGAGCGCCGCCGTGACCAGCGCAGCCGGAGTCTTCATCGTCATCCAGTCGCGATGCGGATCATCGCGTGAGCCGAGCCTGCGAAAGCCTGCGCAAAACCAATTTGGCTTTATGAAAAAGATTCGTGGGCTATGCCGGGATGGGCATTGCGGTGCCGAACTTGCTCGACAGCACCGTGATGGTGACGATCAGGCAAAGCGACAGCGAGGCGATCGCGAGCGAAGCCGCAACCGCGTCCCTCAGCCGGGGCGATGCAACCGCAACCGCCGGGCTGGTAAAGCCTGCCGTGCCTGAAGACCGGATCATGATCCAAATCCCTGAAACTCAAGCGGGCTAATCGCCCGCAGCACCGGACGGGCGAATCACCCGCGTGTTAAGTTTTATGACAATTTTCGCCGGCAAGATTGGGGCGGGGATTCGCTTAAAAACGGCAAAATCAGGGCAGCAACGCCGTTGTGCCCGTTATCCCGGCAATTCATCCCCGCTTTTTGTCCTAGGCCTCCGCAGCGGCTTCCGCGGGTTGCCAATCCATTGGGACGAAGCCGGGGGTTTGCTCGACGCGTCTCAGCCAGGCGCGAACGGCCGGAAACGGCGAGAGGTCGTAGTCGCACCGGTCGGCGACATGGGTGTAGCCGTAGAGCGCGATATCGGCGACCGTGAACTGGCCCGCGGCGAAATAGTCATGGGTCTTGAGGTGATTTTCCATCACCTGAAGCGCGGCATAGCCACGCTCCATCCAGTCGTCCAGCGCGTGGGTTTGCAGGTCGCGGCCGCCTTTGACCAGCGCCAGCCAGAAATACGCCGCGCCGATGTTCGGCTCCAGCGCGTGTTGTTCGAAGAACATCCATTGCAAGGCTTCGGCGCGTTCCACGCGGGAATCCGGCGCAAGCGATGTGCCGCCGGCGACGTACCAGAGGATGGCGTTGGATTCGGCGAGGTAGCGACCCTCGGCGACTTCAAGCAGCGGAACCTGGCCGGATGGATTCTTTGCCAGAAATTCCGGCGTGCGACTCTCGCCGCGCAGAATATCGATCTCGATCGCGCGATAGGGCGCGTTGAGCAAGGCCAGCGCCAGGCGGACTTTGTAGCTGTTGCCCGAGCGCTGCATGGAATAGAGCTTGTACATTGAGAAACAGTTCAACCCGTGAAAGCGGGCGGCTTTTCCGCTCGCAACTTGGCCAAACAATGATGCCGATATGAAAGCCTCGCAAGGGCCCAGGCTGGAATAGGTCGAAAACCTCTACTGCACTGCAACGATGAAGAAGATCATGCCAGTGCGGGGGCGCGGCTTGTAATCGTTCACGCTTGCGCGATGGAAGCGTTGGCCGCGGCCACGCCGGCGCTATGCCTTGAACCGGCCACGAGATCATCTGTGGCCGCTTGATCGGCTCCGAACAATCGCGCGGCTGCGATCCAGCACAGAGCTGCGAGCAGTACCCCGGCGATGACGTCGACGAAGTAGTGGCTGCCATAGGCGGGCGTTGCGACCAGCATCAGGGTGTTGAGCACAAGCGCGGCCCACTTGATGCCTCGGACGCGCCAGAGCGCTGCGGCGAACAGAATACCGAGCGCCGCATGCAGGCTCGGAAAGGTGATGATGCCCTCGGAGTTCATGCCGTTGATGGTGTGAAACGTGCCGTCGCGAAGCCCGAGAAAAACCGGCCAGCTGGTCGATGAGGTCGGCAGGAAACCGTTCGCCATCGCGGGGTGAAGATCGAGGAAGACCCAGGGACCTACCGCGGGAAGGACGGCGGAGACGGCTATCGTGATCAAGGTGGTGGCGATGAAAGCCACGATGAAGGTCGTGAGACGGGCGAGGTGGCCGGCCACGCCGAGCGCGAACACGGTCGTCACCGTCTGAACCGCAAAGCTGGAATAAGCGAGCAGCAGCACCAGGCGCAGGTGAGGCCGCTCCGCGATCAGCTGCATGAACGGGGTCCAGTCGAGATGCAGCCACACGCGATCCCAGGAATCGAATAGCGCATCCTGCAACGGAAATCCGGACCTTGCGGCAAGATAGGACAGCGGCGCGCCGACGGCCGCGAAGGCGATGATGTGCGAGGTGGCGGTCAGCACGGCGGCAAGCCGCGGCTCGTTGCGGACGGAGCGATAAAACCATCCGGCCGCGGCAATGAGCGCGCCGCAGGCGACGGGGGCGAGGAACGAGCGCCATTCGATCCGCAGCGGAGTGAGAAAGGTCGCGGCGATCACGAAGAGGCCGATCAGGCCGATCGTGCCCCAGATCACGAGATCGGCACGCCGCAAACGATTATTGTCCATCATCGACCCGAGCCTCACAAGTGGCACACGATCTTTCGAAAAGCTGCGTTTCACGTTCCGGATATTGCTCTACCAACGCGGCCTTTGCGGATCGTTAATCGGAAGCGGCGGTGCGCGACAAAGTATCGGTAAAATCGCTGGTTTTTGCTTGCCGCTGCGTCGCAACGGTCCTAGAAACATGACTGCGCCGAGCGGTTCGTGCCGGCCGCATTTTTCAACCGAAAACCTGGAGCCGATAATGCCCTTCCTGTCTGCTGCGCTCGACCGTGTGAAGCCGTCCGCGACGATTGCGGTCACGGATAAAGCGCGCGAGCTGAAAGCGGCGGGACGCAACATCATCGGTCTCGGCGCCGGCGAACCCGACTTCGACACGCCGGCCAATATCAAGCTGGCGGCAATCCACGCGATCGAGGCCGGCAAGACCAAGTACACCGCGGTGGACGGCATTCCCGAATTGAAGCAGGCGATCATCGCCAAATTCGAGCGCGAGAACGGCCTGTCCTACAAGCCGAACCAGATCATCGTCGGCACCGGCGGCAAGCAGGTGCTCTACAATGCGCTGATGGCCACCATCAATCCCGGCGACGAGGTGATCATCCCGGCGCCCTATTGGGTGAGCTATCCGGAGATGGTGGCGCTGGCCGGCGGGGAATCCGTTCCGGTCGTGTGCACGGCGGAGCATGGTTTCAAGCTGCAGCCCGACGCACTGGAAAAGGTGATCACAGCAAAGACCAAGTGGATCATCCTCAACTCGCCGTCGAACCCGACCGGAGCTGCCTATACGCGCGCTGAACTGAAGGCGATCACCGACGTGCTGGTGAAGCACCCGCAGGTCTGGGTGATGACCGACGATATGTACGAGCATCTGGTCTACGACGACTTCGTGTTCGCCACGCCGGCCCAGATCGAGCCGAAATTGTACGAGCGCACGCTGACCGTGAACGGCGTCTCCAAGGCCTATTGCATGACGGGCTGGCGCATCGGCTACGCCGGCGGCCCGGTGCCGCTGATCAAGGCGATGTCGACGATCCAGTCGCAATCGACCTCGAACCCGTCGTCGATCGCGCAATGGGCCGCCGTCGAGGCGCTCAACGGTCCGCAGGATTTCATTCCGGCGAACAACAAGGTGTTCAAGGAGCGGCGCGATCTCGTGGTGTCGATGCTCAACCAGGCCAAGGGGATCAACTGTCCGCGGCCGGAGGGCGCGTTCTACGTCTATCCGTCCTGCGCCGGCACCATCGGCAAGACCTCGCCGTCGGGCAAGGTGATCGAGAACGACCAGGACTTCGTCACCGAGTTGTTGGAGACCGAAGGCGTCGCGGTGGTGCAGGGGTCGGCGTTTGGCCTGGGCCCGGCATTCCGCATCTCCTACGCCACCAAGACCTCCGACCTCGAAGATGCCTGCAAACGCATCCAGCGTTTCTGCGGCAATCTGCGGTAGCAAGCGCTTTCGCGGCGGCATCTTGCCTACAACGTCATTCCGGGACTATCCCGGAATGACGGCCTAGGGACTTCCAACGCCGCAAAATCTGGCACCGCCTCGGAAGATATGCCATAGAGAACCCGCGCGCGGCTCCGGGATAGAGCGGCGCGCGTGTTCATCTTTCTCGGCTCGCGTCACATCTTTATTTCCAGTCGGAGATTTCATCATGCGTCGTTTGATCATCCTTGCCGGCATTGCCGCCACCATGCTGGTCGCGCCCGTCGCTGGCGCCAACGCCCAGCAGCCGGAACGCGTTCAGGTTGGCGTGCTCGAATGCCGCGGCGGCGCCAGCATTGGCTTCATCGTCGGCTCGGTCACCAATCTCGGCTGCGTGCTGCGCATTGACGGCATGCCGGAGGATCGTTACGTCGCGACCATTCGTAAAGTCGGCGTCGATCTCGGCATTACCCAGGAAACCGCGCTGGCCTGGGGCGTGTTTGCGCCGGTGAGGCGCTTGGGACCCGGCGACCTCTCCGGCAACTATGCCGGTGCGCACGGCAGCGCCGCGGTCGGCGTTGGAGCCGGCGGCAATGTGCTGGTCGGCGGCTCCAACAATTCGATCGCGTTGCAGCCGCTGAGCCTGCAAGGGAATGTCGGCTTGAGCGTCGCCGCTGGGCTCGAGAGCCTGGAACTTCGTCCGGGAAGGTAGCGTTACGTTCCCCGGACACAGCGCAACGGCGTAAGCGCGTTCACGCTCGTCTTCGGCGCACTATGGCGGTGCGATGCTAATCCTAAGTCCACACCGAGAGCATCGATAATTTTTTGATGGATCCCGGCTCGGCGGCGCAGGGTACCGGACGGGCGCTTCGCGTCGCCTGGAGGACGCTGCACCGCATCCGGGACACGCGGCTCCGCACCGCAGCGATTTTTCTTCCTTGCCAAATCCAAAACGGAGGAAGAGCATACACCCTTGCCGACCCAATCACGGGCCGAGCTCCACATGAGGAGGCGGCAATGGGACAAGACGTCAGAAGTCCCCGCGGTCCACGGTGCATCGCACTGGTGGGCCCTTTCCAAAGCGGCAAGACCACACTTCTAGAAGCCATCCTGGCGCGCCTCGGTGCGACCTCGCGCGCCGGCAGCGTCGACGCCGGCACCTCCGTCGGCGATTCCAGCGCCGAAGCGCGCCGTCACAAGATGGGCGTTGGGCTGACGGCTGTCACCGCGAACTTCATGGGTGACAGTTACACATTTATCGATTGTCCCGGCTCGATCGAATTCGCCCATGACATGCGCGCGGCGCTTCCTGCCGTCGACGCGGCGGTCGTGGTCTGCGAGGCCGACGAGAAGAAATTGCCGCAACTTCAGATTATCCTGCGCGAGCTGGAAGACCTGGGCATTCCGCGTTTTCTGTTCCTCAACAAGATCGACCGCGCCAACAAGCGCGTTCGCGAGACGCTGGCGACCTTGCAGCCGGCCTCCAGGATTCCGCTGGTGTTGCGCCAGATCCCGATCTGGAATGGCGATCTGATCGCGGGCTTCGTCGATCTGGCGCTGGAGCGCGCGTTTGTCTATCGCGAGCACAAGGCGTCCGAAGTCGTCACGCTCGAAGGCGGCGATCTCGACCGCGAGAAGGAAGCGCGCTTTTCGATGCTGGAGAAGCTCGCCGATCATGACGACGCGCTGATGGAACAGTTGCTCGAAGACATCCAGCCGCCGCGCGACGCGGTGTTCGACGATCTTGCCCGCGAATTGCGCGAGGGGCTGATCTGTCCGGTGCTGCTCGGCTCTGCCGCGCGAGAGAACGGCGTGCTGCGCTTGATGAAGGCACTGCGGCACGAGGCGCCCGGCGTCACCGAGACGGTCAGGCGGCTCGGCGTGACCCCTTCGAAGGATGCGACAGCCTATGTGTTCAAGACGGTGCATCTGCAACACGGCGGCAAGCTGTCGTTCGCCCGCGTGCTGACCGGGCGTCTCGATGACGGTGCCACACTCCACGCCTCGTCGGGTGAAGCCGGCCGGGTATCCGGCGTCTCCGCCCTCTATGTCGGCCAGGACAACAAGCGGTTGTCCGCGGAAACCGGCGAAACGGTCGCGCTCGGCAAGCTCGACGCAGTGAAGACCGGCGATACGCTGTCGAGCGGCAAGACCGCACCGCAGCCGCTGGTGCATGTCGAACCGTTGCCGCCGGTGTTGGCGATGGCGGTTGCAGCCGCCGACCGCAAGGACGACGTCAAGCTCGGCCAGGCCTTGCTGCGGCTGAACGAGGAGGACCCGTCCCTGACCATGGTGCAGAACCCGCGCACCCACGACAGCGTGCTGTGGGGGCAGGGCGAGATGCATCTGCGCGTCGCGCTGGAACGCCTGCGAGATCGCTTCGGCGTCAACGTCAAATCGCATCCGCCGGCGATCGGCTATCAGGAGACCATCCGCAAGCCGATCACCCAGCGCGGCCGGCACAAGAAGCAGTCCGGCGGCCACGGCCAGTTCGGCGATGTCGTGCTCGAGGTCAGGCCGCTGCCGCGCGGCGGTGGTTTCGAATTTCACGAAAAGGTCGTCGGCGGCGCGGTGCCGCGGAATTATATCGGCGCCGTCGAGGAAGGTGTCGTCGACGGGCTATTGCGCGGGCCGCTCGGTTTTCCCGTGATCGACGTGCAGGTGACGCTGACCGACGGCTCCTATCACAGCGTGGATTCGTCCGACCTTGCGTTCCGCACCGCCGCGCGGGTCGGGGTCAGCGAGGCGTTGCCGCAGTGTCAGCCGGTGTTGCTCGAGCCGATCCATATTGTCGATATCGTTTGCCCGACCGAGGCGACGGCGAAGATCAACGCCATTCTCTCGGGACGGCGCGGACAAATCCTCGGCTTCGATACCCGCGAGGGCTGGGTGGGATGGGATCGCGTCCGCGCGATGATGCCGGAGGCCGAGATCGGCGAACTGATCGTGGAATTGCGCTCGGCCACCGCCGGCGCCGGCAGTTTCACGCGGCAGTTCGACCGCATGGCGGAGGTCACGGGCAGGGCGGCCGACCAGATCATCGCCGCGCATCGAGTAGCGGCGTAGTATCTCTGCTGTTGTGTTTGGCGCGCCGCTTTTGCCTCGGCAAGGGCGGCGCGCTTGATTGTTTGCCGTCGAGATTTCCCTCGTCTTTCAAACCGCTTTTACTGATGCTCGATTTCCCGCCGCAACATTGTGCTGGCCTGTACGCTGAGCGGGCTCGCCGGCTATATCGACGGTATCGGTTTCATTCATCTCGGCGGCCTGTTCGTGTCCTTCATGAGCGGCAATTCGACGCGGTTGGGCGTGAAGTCTCGCGGAAGCCAACTGGCAGAGCGCGGGCATTGCGCTTGGCTTGATCGCGTTGTTCGTGGCCGGTGCGGCGGCCGGCAGCCTCATCGTTCTCGGACGCGGCATCCATCGCCGGGCCGGGGTGCTGTTGGCTGAAGCCGCGTTACTGGCGGCGGCCGCGCTTTGTTATCAGCTCACTAGCTCGAACTCGGCGATCGCGCTCATCGTGCTCGCGATGGGATTGGAGAATGCCGTGTTCCAGATCGAGGGCGGTGCTGGTCTCGGTCTTACCTACGTGACCGGCGCGCTGGTGAAGGTCGGCCAGCTCGTGGCCGTGGCACTGACCGGCGGCCGTCGCTGGGACTGGATGCCCAATCTTTTGTTGTGGGCGGCAATGGTGGCGGGATCGGCCTGCGGCGCGCTGGCCTATCACTGGATCAATCTTGCCGCGGTCTGGTTTGCCGCCGCGTTCGCGCTGATCCTGAGCGGGATCGTTGCAGCGACGGCACGCTCATAGGCATCCGCATTGACTTACAAGCATTGACTCGGAAACCGGCTTGCCCGATGTGAATAAACGATGATGCACCGACAGGATCTGCGATGGCATCCATGACCAAACCCCGCGCGGCATGCCTGATCGGATGGCCGGCGGCGCATTCGCGTTCGCCGCTGATTTATCATTACTGGCTGCGGTCGCTCGCGATCGAAGGCGGCTACACGATCGAGGCGATACCGCCGGAAGGTTTTGCGGAATTCGTCCAGCATTTGTCGGGCCACGGCTTTGTCGGCGCCAACGTCACCCTTCCGCACAAGGAGCGCGCGCTGGCGCTGAGCTTGCCGGACGCGCGGGCGCGCGCCGTCGGCGCCGCCAATACGCTGTGGTACGACGGCGGCGAGTTGCGCTCGACCAATACCGACATCGAAGGGTTTGTCGACAATCTCGATGCAAGTGCGAGAGGGTGGGACGCGACGGGCGACGCGCTCGTGCTCGGCGCCGGCGGTTCGTCGCGCGCGGTCGTGTTCGGCTTGATGGAACGCGGTATCAAGCGCGTGCATCTGGCGAACCGCACCATGGAACGTGCGCGCGCGCTTGCCGATCAATTCGGAAGCTCCGTGCAGGCGATCGGGTGGGACGCCATCAACGAGGTGCTGCCGCGCGCAGGCCTCCTGGCGAATACCACTTCGCTCGGCATGCGCGGCCAGCCGCCGCTGGAACTCGACATCGGCCTGCTTCCATCCAACGCGATCGTCGCCGATCTCGTTTATGTCCCGCTGGAAACGGCGCTACTGAAGGCCGCGCGGGAACGGGGACTAAAAACCGCCGACGGGCTCGGCATGCTCCTGCATCAGGCGGTGCGCGGCTTTGAATTGTGGTTCGGCCGAAGGCCGCAAGTGACGCCCGAGCTGCGCGCTCTGGTCGAGGCCGACCTGGCCGGAGCCTGACCGGCTGACGTCCCGAGCAGGGTCTGATCGCGCTTTTTCGGTCTATTGGCGCGCGATCGGACGCAAAACCGGCGTCCACTTTTGCTGATCGCGCGCTTGTGAGTAAGACCATCATGGAACTGTCCGCATGCCCGGGTAAGGTGCCGCGCACGGAGGAGCTTCCCCTATGTCCATGGTCCGTTCGACGCTCGCCCGTCCGCTGATCGCAGCAGTGATAGTGGCTGCATCTGCGCTTGGTGCCATCGCCCAACAGCCGCCGACGCCTACGCGGGCGCGCGGCACCATCGAAAGCGTCGATGGCGACACGCTCGTGGTCAAATCGCGCAGCGGCGAGGACGTCAAGCTGCACCTGACCTCCGATGTGAAGGTCGTCGGAATCATCAAGATTTCGCTCGCCGACATCAAGCCCGGCTCGTTCATCGGCACCACCACGGTGCCGGGCGCGGACGGCCGGCAGAACGCGGTCGAGGTTCATGTTTTCCCCGAGGATATGCGCGGCACCGGCGAGGGATCGCGGCCCTACGATCTGAAGCCAAACTCGACCATGACCAACGCGACGGTGGCTCAAACCGTTGCCGGCAATGACGGCCAGAACCTGATGATCAAATACAAGGACGGCGAGAAGAAAGTCACGGTCGGCCCGGATACCCCCGTCGTAACCTACGTTCCCGGCGAAAAATCCGACCTCAAGGCCGGCGCCAAGATCATCGCCTTCATCAAGCAACTGCCGGACGGGTCGTTTGAAACCAACCGCATCAGCGTCGGCCGCGACGGGCTGACCCCGCCGATGTAACGATCGCCCGGGTCCCTGCGTAACTTGCGGTGGGGCGCATAGCATCATGCTTAAGCCGGAATAACCTCGCGTCTGCGGGGTATCGTCTTAGAGTTTCAGTTCGACCTAAACCTTGAGGGATAAACCATGCCGAAAATCTCTTCGTGGCTGCCGCGTTCGCTCGCAGCTCTGCTGGCCGTCGTGTCCGTGCTCGCATCCAGCGCCTGGGCGCAGCAGTCGCCGACGCCCACGCGCATCCGCGGCACCATCGAAAACGTCGATGGCAAGACGATGAGCATCAAGACCCGTGAGGGCACCGATGTGAAGGTCAATATGACCGACGATATCACCGTCATCGGCATCGCCAAGGCGTCGCTCTCGGACATCAAGGCAAGCAGCTACATCGGCGTCTCCGGCATGCCGCAACCCGATGGCAGCCAGAAAGCGCTCGCGATCCATATCTTCCCCGAGGCCATGCGCGGTGCGGCTGAAGGGTTCCGGGCGTGGGATCTGCGTCCGAACTCCACGATGACCAACGCCACCGTCGCGCAGAGCGTTGCTGGCGTCGATGGCCAGATCATCGACGTCAAGTACAAGGACGGCGAGAAGAAGGTCGTGGTTACGCCGGATACGGCGATCGTCGCTTTCGTCACCGGTGAAAAGTCCGAGATCAAGCCGGGCGCCAAGATCATCATCTTCGGTGCGATGAAGAAGGACGACGGCTCGCTTGAGACCAACCGTATCGGCGTCGGCCGCGACGGCATCGCGCCTCCGATGTGACGCGAAGTGTCTAAATTGCTATTTCCGGTCTATCATCCGTCATTGCGAGCGAAGCGAAGCAATCCAGACTGGATTGCTTCGTCGCTAACGCTCCTCGCAATGACGGCGTATGGACGGCGTTAAACCGCCAGCACGTGGTCGTCGATTTCGGCGATAGTGTTGACGCCGCACAGCCCCATGGTGGTCAGCATCTCGTTGCGAATGATGTCGATCGCCTTGGTGACGCCGGCTTCGCCATAGGCGCCCAGCCCGTGCACGTAAGCGCGGCCGATCATGCAGGACTTGGCGCCGTGCGCGAGCGCGCGCACCACGTCCTGGCCGGAGCGGATGCCGCCGTCGAACATCACTTCCATTTTGCCGCCGATCGAATCGACGATTTCCGGCAAGGCCGCGATCGATGACGGCGCGCCGTCGAGCTGGCGGCCGCCATGATTGGATACGACGAGCGCCTGCGCGCCGGTCTTGACGGCTTCATTGGCGTCCTCGACATCGAGAATGCCTTTCAAAACCAGCTTGCCGGGCCAGATCGAGCGTATCCACTCGACATCCTTCCAGTTCAGCGTGGTATCGAATTGCGTTCCGATCCAGGTACCGAGCGCGGTGATGTCGTCGGTGCCCTTCAGATGACCGACCAGATTGCCGAAGGTACGACGCTTGCCGCGCAGCACACCGGCGACCCAGGCGGGCTTGGTGGCGAAATCGACCAGTTTCGACAGCGACCATTCCGGCGGCACCGTCATGCCGTTCTTGATGTCGGCGTGGCGCTGTCCGATCACTTGCAGATCGACGGTGAGCACCAGCGCGCTGCACTTGGCGGCGATGGCGCGCTCGATCAGCGCCTTGATGAAGCCGCGGTCCTTCATAACATAGAGCTGAAACCAGAACGGCTTGTCGACATTGGCGGCGACGTCCTCGATCGAGCAGATCGACATCGTGCTCAGCGTGTAGGGAATGCCGGCGGCCTGCGCGGCGCGGCAGGCATGAATTTCGCCGTCGCTATGTTGCATGCCGGTCAGGCCGACCGGCGCGAGGATCAGCGGCAAGGCCGCCGGTTCGCCCAGAATTTTCGTCGAGGTATCGCGCTTGGACACATCGACCAGGATACGCTGGCGCAATTTGATCGCCACGATGCATTCT
>CAVVLH010000112.1:0-5406 GCA_963748805.1 uncultured Alphaproteobacteria bacterium
GAAGTGTTGCAGGAGGTCCATGAAGTTGGTGCGCCGCCGATCGGGCAATACGGCGGCTCGTTCTTCTCGCACGCCCTTGATGATCCGAACGCGGCATCCTTGGCCGAAGTCGGGGCGATGGCGTCGAACCGCTCCATCGTCTGCACCCGCCGCTCGTTGTCGGTGACGCCGGAGCCCGCGCGGAGAATTGCGCACGATGTTGGTCTTGATGCTGCTGGGATGCACGACGGAAAGCCGAACCGGGCTTTTCGCCATCTGCAATTCGTGGCGCAGCGCTTCCGAAAAACCGCGGACTGGCGGAATTTCGCCGCTGCACGTGGCCGGTCTGACATAGGGGAGCGACGACGGCTGAAAATCGAGGAGAGGTTGACGATTGGGACACAGGCTGGCTTGCCAGATGCGGAGGAAGGCGCGCGTTGCACGCACCGCACACCAGAAATTATGTTGAACAGCCACTCCATCTGCGCCTGGTCGATCGCGTGAAACTGGCCGGACAGCGTGATGCCGGCATCGTTGATGAGAATGTTCAGCGTCGGGTGGGCCGCGATCGCCTCGCGTGCAAAGGCGGGACCGCCTCGTGACCGCCGAGATCGACCCGGTGGAGACTCACTTTTTGCGTGGAGCCTGTTTGCGTGGTGGCGATTCGGCAGCGACCGATTGAGGCGGGCCTCGTCGCGATCGGCGAGCGCGAGATCGGCCCCGCGCGCGGAAGCTCGATCGCAAGGCCCGGCCATGCCGCTCGCAGCGCCCGTGACGGCTACGGCAGCTCCTGGAATTGCGGTCATCTTCCGATCACTCCGGCATTCGAGGATAGAATTCGCCAAAAGGCGGATCGAGGAAGCAGGATCAGGGGGAAATCAAAGCCGGAATTGAAAGCCGGGAATTGAAAAGGCGAGTACAAAAAAAGCGAGCCTTGGGCCCGCCGGATCCATCATCGTCCATCGAACAGGTGCCCGGGCAGAGCGAGGCTCCACCCGGGCTCTCGAAGCTACTTCTTCTTCTTGGCCTTCTTGGTCTTCTTCGCCTTTGCCTTCTTCGCTTTCTTAGCCATAGCATCCTCATTTGAGTTAACGGATTGAAACGCGGCACGAGGCATGCTCGGCGGTGGGCCAGCCTCGCAATATCCTCGAAATGTAATCGAGCAGATTCCGAGCGCGGCCCCGTGTTGTCACGCTTGTGTCATCACGTTATCTCACATAAGTTATGCTTTTTTGGCGTGTTTTCGGTGCGAAGCTTTCGCTTTGCGCGTTCGGATCGGCTCGCAGGAGAACAGGCGGTCGTGACGAGGCGTCTCGCGGTGGGCGACTTCAGGGTTAACGCCGCGCCATCCGTCAACCATGGCGGTGTCGTAAATTGTCTTCAGTATTTCACAGCCATACCGCGGATTTGGCTTCCGAGGCGGACTCCATTAAGCGCCGCGGCCGCATGTTGCTCCGCAACACTAGGGGGGTGGTCGTTGAGCTGGGCGGCTTGAAAACGGGGAGACAGAGCGATGCGCTCTGGGCTTTGAATAATGTTGAACGTTCCGACACTGGGGACGGCGTTCATCTTCAATTTTGTCGCGCTGGGCGTGATCTGGGCATACATCCTGCTCAGCTATCCGAGCCTTGAGGGTGCGCGATTTTGGACCGGCTCGCGCACTCGCCGGGGTCGCCAGCGCCCTGTCGGCGATGGCGGCGGCGGTCATGGAGTCGATGGTCCCGCCGAACATCAGCGGGACCATCGACTCCATGACCGCCGCCGCCATCGCCGACAGGGCGCTGGCGACCGCGGCGAATGCCGAGCCGGTCCAGAATTGCGCCGCCTCAAGGCTCGGATAGCTGAGCAGGATGTATGCCCAGATCACGCCCAGCGCGACAAAATTGAAGATGAACGCCGTCCAGAGTGTCGGAACGTTCAACATTATTCAAAGCCCAGAGCGCATCGCTCTGTCTCCCCGTTTTCAAGCCGCCCAGCTCAACGACCACCCCCCGTAGTCTTGCGGAGCAACATGCGGCCGCGGCGCTTAATGGAGTCTCACCTCGGAAGCCAAATCCGCGGTGTGGTTGTGAAATACTGAAGACGATTTACGACACCGCCATGGTTGACGGATGGCGCGGCGTTAACCCTGGAGTCACCACGGCGAGACGCCTCGTCACGACCGCCTGTTCGATCCTGCGAGCCGATCCGAACGCGCAAAGCGAAAGCTTCGCACCGAAAACACGCCAAAAAAGCGTAACTTCTGTGGATAACGTGATGACACAAGCGTGACAACACGGGGCAGACGCTCGCGAATCTGCTCGATTACATTTCGAGGATATTGCGAGGCTGGCCCTCCGCCGAGCATGCCTCGTGTCGCGTTTCAATCCATTAACTCAAATGAGGATGCTATGGCTAAGAAAGCGAAGAAGGCAAAGGCGAAGAAGACCAAGAAGGCCAAGAAGAAGAAGTAGCTTCGAGAGCCCGGGTGGAGCCTCGCTCTGCCCGGGCACCTGTTCGATGGACGATGATGATGCGGCGGGCCCAAGGCTCGCTTTTTTTGTACTCGCCTTTTCGATTCCCGGCTTTCGATTCCGGCTTTGATTTCCCCCTGATCCTGCTTCCTCGATCCGCCTTTTATGGCGAATTCTATCCCTCGAATGCCGGAGTGATCGGAAGATGACCGCGATTCCAGGAGCTGCCGTAGCCGTCACGGGCGCTGCGAGCGGCATCGGCCGGGCCTTGGCGATCGAGCTTGCCGCGCGCGGGGCCGATCTCGCGCTCGCCGATC
The DNA here is from genome assembly GCA_963748805.1 of uncultured Alphaproteobacteria bacterium. Classification (GTDB taxonomy): domain Bacteria; phylum Pseudomonadota; class Alphaproteobacteria; order Rhizobiales; family Xanthobacteraceae; genus Bradyrhizobium. The sequence goes on from CAVVLH010000112.1 coordinate 2,750, forward strand.
GCGACGAGGCCGGCCTGCAATCGGTCGCTGCCGAAATCGCCACCACGCAAACAGGCTCCACGCAAAAAGTCAGTCTCCACCGGGTCGATATCGGCGATCACGAGGCGGTCGCCGCCTTTGCACGCGAGGCGATCGCGGCCCACCCGACGCTGAACATTGTCATCAACAATGCCGGCGTCGCGCTGCTCGGCCAGTTTCACGAGATCGACCAGGCGCAGATGGAGTGGCTGTTCAACATCAATTTCTGGGGTGCGGTGCGTGCAACGCGCGCCTTCCTGCCGCATCTGGCAAGCCAGCCTGTGTCCCACATCGTCAACCTCTCCTCGATTTTCGGCATCGTCGCTCCACCCGGTCAGACCGCCTATGCAGCGGCGAAATTCGCCGTCCGCGGTTTTTCGGAAGCGCTGCGCCACGAATTGCAGATGGCGAAAAGCCCGGTTCGGCTTTCCGTCGTGCATCCCGGCGGCATCAAGACCAACATCGTGCGCAATTCTCGCGCGGGCTCCGGCGTCACCGACAACGAGCGGCGGGTGCAGACGATCGAGCGGTTCGACGCCATCGCCCGGACTTCGGCCAAGGATGCCGCGCTTCGGATCATCAAGGGCATCGAGAAGAACGAGCCGCGTATCCTGATCGGCGGCGACGCCCGCTTCATGGACCTCCTGCAACGCTTCCGCCCCGCCACCTACTGGAACGTGATGGCGAAGCGGATCGAGAAGGCGTCGAAGCGGGGGAAGTAGTTCGGTTAAACCGCGACCTCATGGTTCGAGACGGCGCTTCGCGCCTCCTCACCATGAGGGGTCCGCCGCTCGCTGGACCTCATCCTGAGGAGCGGCCGTTAGGCCGCGTCTCGAAGGATGGCCCGGAGACACCCCTCACCGCCCCACAAGCTGATCGGCGAAATAGGCGATGGTCTTGCGGTAGATGACGGCGTGGTTCCACTCGCGCATCGCCTCGAAATTCGCCGAGCCCTCGCCGTAGGGCGCGCCCATCTTGAAGCCGTTGGTGTGCAGGAGATTGGCGGTGGAGGCGAGCACGTCGGCAACGCTGTGGCGCAGATCGACGCGCCCGTCGCCGTCGAAATCGACGCCGTATTTGATGTAGGACGACGGCAAAAATTGCGTCTGCCCGATCTCGCCGGCATAGGCGCCGATCATCTCGCGCAACGGCAGATCGCCGCGTTGCAGGATTTGCAGCGCAGCTAACAGTTCGCCCTGGAACAGCTCGGTGCGTCGGCAGTCATGCGACATGGTCGCGAGCACGCGAAACACCGGCAGCTTTCCCATGTCGCCCTTGCCGAAGTCGCTTTCCAGACCCCAGATCGCGACCAGGATCTGCCGCGGCACCCCGTATTTGGCTTCGATGTTCGATAGAAGATCCGCGTAGCGTCGCAACATCGCCCGCCCGCCATTGATGCGGCCGGAACCCACGCGAGTCGAAACATATTGCTCGAAGGTTTTGGTGAAGGTGCCGCGCTGACGGCGGTCGAAAGCCAGCACGCCAAAATCCTGCTGCACGCCACTGAGCGCCTGCGCGATCGTGGCCTGCGAGATGCCGGCGGAGGCGGCCTCCGCCGACATGCTCTGCACGAAGGTGTTGAAATCGCCGCCACAGCGGGCGGCGAAAGCGGGGGTGGCGAGAGAGAGGCCGCAGGCAATCGCGGCAAGGCGAAGTCGGTGCATACAAAATCCTTTTAGCAAAGCCAAAACGGCCTCATCCTGAGGAGCCGCGAAGCGCCGTCTCGAAGGATGGCCGCGACGGCCTCATGGTTCGAGACGGCGCTTCGCGCCTCCTCACCATGAGGTTCACGGTATTATCCCTCACTCCCCGCCGTCGATCTGCCGGCCCATCAGCGCGATCGCTTTCTGATAGACCTGCGCGGCATTCCATTCCTCGATCGCCGCAAAATTCGGCTCGCCCGGCTGGTAGCCGGCGCCGGCGCGCCAGCCATGGGCTTTGAGGAAATTCGCCGTCGACGACAGCGCGCCGGAGGCGGTTTCGAGATTGCCGACGCCATATTCCAGCATCGTCTTGGGCAGGAATTGGGTCTGGCCGATCTCGCCATGCATCGAGCCGCGCTGGCTGCCGGATAGCGTGCCGCGATCGATCAGTTTTAGCGCCGCGTAAAGCTGGTCGGTGAAATATTCCGGCCGCCGGCAGTCATAGGCAAGCGTTGCGATCGAAGAGAGCATGTTCTGGTTGCCGTGCTGGCTGCCGAATCCGGTCTCCATGCCCCAGATCGCGATCAAGGGACCTGCCGGCACACCGTAACGCTGCTCGATCGAGGCGAACAACGCCGCGTTCCTCTGCTTCATGGCGCGGCCACGCGCCACGATGGCCGGCGCACCGCGCTTGGCGAGAAACTGGTCGAGTGAGAGCTTGAAACTGTGCAGGCTGCGATCGGCGTTGATCGTCGCGCTCGCATACGTCGTCTGCTGGAGAGCCGCAAGGCCAGCGCCGCCGACGCCCTTGGCGCGGGCTTCGCCCGCAAATTGCTGTTTCCAGGCCTCGAAGCCGCCAGGGCCGTTGCCGCATTGGGCGGCGAGCGCTTGCGAGCTCAAACAGGCGAGCACCGCCAGCGTGGAAAATGCGGCGGTCAATCCTTTGCCATGGCTCATTCAAAAATTCCTGACTTTTCGTGATCTTTGCCCCGATCA